>NZ_JBEGHQ010000067.1:0-233047 GCF_040676285.1 Sphingobium sp. LMC3-1-1.1
ACGCCAACTTAGGGCTGGACCTTTGCGATGATAATCGGGATAGATCGTCATGCGATGTTGCGAAAAGTAGGACAATGCACCAGGACGGTTTGGTCGAGTTTGATGCGGTATTGGCCATCGCACGGCGAGGATCGTTCCGGGCGGCCGCGCTGGAGCTTGGTCTGTCGACTACCGCGCTGAGTAATGCCATCGCAAAGCTGGAACGGCAGCTCGGCGTCCGCCTGTTCAATCGCACGACCCGAAGCGTTGCCCTGACTGACGCTGGACGCAAGTTTGTCGATCAGGTTGGCCCTGCAGTTAGGAATATTCATGATGCGATGGACATCGCGCGTTCGCAACAGGAGACGCCCTCCGGAACGCTCCGTATCAACGCCTTCCCAACGGCAGCCCGTGAAATCCTCGAGCCGCTCCTTTTACAATTCCTGCGTCGCTATCCCCAGGTGCATGTCGATCTCGTCACCGAGGGGCGGATCGTGGACATCGTGGCCGAGGGTTTCGATCTCGGCCTTAGGAGTGCCGACCTTGTTCCCAGCGACATGATCGCCATCCCCGTCGGCCCACCCCGCAGCTTTGCCGTCGTTGCGACCCCTGCTTACTTCAAGGCGAATGAAAGGCCTCGCGTCCCTCCCGACCTGCTGGGCCATGCGTGCCTTCGCATCCGGCTCCCAAACGGTGCGCTGCACCGCTGGCAATTCGAGAAAGACGGGCAGCCTGTTCAGATAGACGTGCACGGCCCGATCACGCTCGATGAGGCCAGTCTCTCGCGTATCGCGGTGCTGGACAATGTCGGCATAGGCTACTTCATGGAGTCCGACATCCGCGAAGACATCGAGGCAGGGCGTCTCGTTCGCGTTCTGGAAAACTGGACCCCGCCGTTGGTGCCTTTGTGTCTCTACTATCCCAGCCGGCGCAATCCATCGGCTGCATTCAAGGCTTTGATCGGAATGGCCCGTCAAATCGCCGGATGACGGCAAGCCGGGCGCATTGTTCAAAGGTCATTTGGCGACAATCAGATTGGAAACCGCTTCGCGATGACGGACGAGACCACACCTGCCTTGCTCAAGGACATACTCGGTCCGCAGGCGCTGACCATCATCGCCGACGCTGGCGGTTCAGTATCGGCGCGCTTCGATCGCGCCAGCTTTCTCAGCGCCGCGTCGGAAGGACTCGATGCGCTGTCGATCATGGAGCGCGTGCGCCATATCGCTGACGCCCTCCATGTCGCACTACCGGCCCGATATGAGGATGCGCTTGAGATCATCCGTGCCATGGCGCCACAACTCAATCATGGTTTCCAGGTGGTCGCTGTCACCGAGTTCGTGGCGCGATACGGGCTTGGCGATTTCGATAGATCGCTGGATGCGCTTACCGATCTTACCCGCTTCGGATCCGCCGAATTCGCCATTCGCCCATTTCTCGCTCAGGATAGCCGGCGAACCCTTGCCGTCATGGAAGGGTGGGCCAGCCATGCTGACGAGCATGTCCGCAGGCTTGCCAGCGAAGGCAGCAGGCCAAGGTTGCCATGGGCATCGCGCATCCCGGCTCTTCGGGACGACCCGACGCTCGCAGCCTCAATCCTCGAAGCGCTCAAGGCTGATCCCAGCGCTTATGTTCGCAAGTCGGTCGGCAACCATCTCAACGATATCGCAAAGGATCGCCCGGACTGGCTACTGGATCGTCTTGCCGGGTGGCCGACCGACAACCCTCAAACGGTCTGGATCATCCGTCATGCGTTGCGCACGTTGATCAAGAAGGGCGAACCGCGCGCGCTGGCTCTCATTGGCGTTGAGCACGGCGCCTCAGTCACGGTACGCCGCTTTTCGATTGAGCCTCAGGTTGTGCGTCTGGGCGAAACAATCGCTGTCGATGCCGAACTCCTGTCGACTTCCCCCGATAATCAACGCCTGGTCGTCGATTATCGCGTCCACTATGCGCGTGCCGGCGGCAAGACTGCGGCCAAAGTTTTCAAGCTGAGGACATTTGACCTTTCCGCCGGGCAATCCGTGAAGCTTGGACTACGCCAAGCTATCGGGGATTTCAGTACGCGGCGCCATCATCCCGGCCGCCACGAGGTCGAACTCATCATCAATGGACTGACCATGGCAAGCACTGCGTTCGACATCGCGAGCGATCCCGCCGCCTGAAGCAACCACAGCAGCCATCGGCCAGATTTGTCGCTCCCCCTTTTTCAGCGCGAGGCTGCTCAAGGGATTTAAACATTTGCTCGCAAGCGGCCTCGCTTAGGATCCGGCCACGCAGCCCTCGAAGACATTGGCGCTCGCGGAGAAGCTTGGTTTCCAGCTCCGTTAAGCGGAGCGGGTCTTCGGCGGCGTCGGGCACTGTCTGGCGCGACCTTTCTGATCGCAGTCCAGAACGGCATGAAGCCCGCGCATGTCGGCGGTATGCTAGACCCGCAAGTAGGAATCTTCGTCGGCGGCGACACGCGCTGGAAGTTGGCGACAATGGCCCAGTGGGCGCGCCTTGCGCACGCGCACGGTGCGATCTGCCATGTCGGCCGAGTCAACAGTGCGCGGCGCATCCACCTGTGTGCGGCGGCGGGCATCGACAGCTTCGACGGATCGGGCGTCTCGCGCTTGGCATCCGCTCTGCCGCCGCTCGATCTTGCCCGGCGGCAGGTTGACGTCGAGGGCTGGCTGGCAGGAAGGATCACACTATGACGCTCAATTGCCTGCGATCACGGCCATGACGAGATCGCCGACCATCGAAGAGCACAGACAGGCGAGGCAGGAAGCCCTCGCCGCTCTGGAGACATTGCCGACCGAGCCGATCAGCGTGCGGGTCTCCACGGCGGTGAAGCTCACAGGCATCCCCCGATCGACGCTTTACGAGTTAATCAAGTCCGGCGAGATCGAAACCGTCAAGATCGGCAGATCGACATTCATCCCCTATCGCTGCCTTAGGCGGCTGGTTGAAGGCTGAAGCAGAACATTGTCGAGTTGGTACGCCCCGCAGCGCAAAAATGTTCCTGATCGGGAATCATTGCGGCGGCGGAAGATCGAGAGGAGCGCCATATTCCCGATCGGAAATATGGATAGTCGCCCTCTCGACAAGATTGTTTCGCCTGCGATGACAATAATGTCGTTCGAGTTTCCTCCGTGCTCATTTCTCCGCGCAGGAGTTCAGGATCGGCGTCATGACTTTCACATGCGCGTCGATACGCTCGAGCACCTTCGCAGAGACGACGGCGCGCTCCGGCAAATGCCACCAATGCTCGTTGACGCGAGCCACCGTCTCCACCACGGCTTGGAGAACCGCCGGCTCGGGCAGCCTTGCTCGGTTCGCGAAGGATTTCCAGCGCGGCGCCGATAGCGCCTTGAACGACCGCTCACCACCAAGCGACAGCGCCATGCTGTCTGTGGGAATGTAAGGGATGGTCGACAACATGTCGTAGATCGGCGCGAGAGCAGGCGTGCTGACTTCATCACGATAGATCAGCGACCAGTTCTTGAGGTGCATGTCGCCATTGCCGGTCACCATCGCCAGCGCGAGCCGGCGTGCAAATTCGAGCGCGGCGGCAGGGGAAACCGCCGCGTTCACGGCGGCGGCCACATCGTGATAGGCCGCCCCCTCATATTTACGGGAGGGATAGACGCCAAACACCTGAGCGAAGTCCTCGATGTGGATTCGCTCACCCCGTGGGCCACGGTCAAAACGCCTGATGAGAAGAACCTTGCCTTCCGACAGCGTGTCGAAATCCTCCGGAATGCCTTCAAAATCGGATTTCTCGACCAGTTCGCGCTCGGGCACATCCATGCCGATCGCGGCCGCCAAGGCGAGATTGGCAAACTCGTTCTCGGACACACCCGGAAATGCCGTGGAGGGGAACTTCGCGATATATTGCCCTTGGCCGTCATCGAGCGGAAGCGTCAGTCCGCCGCCCTTGCCTGTGTTCTTCATCACCGACAGCTTCATCTGCACACCGGCGAGCGAAAAACGCGCCTTCGGTTTTCCCTTTGCACTGTCCTGCGGCGTTACTTTCATGCCGTCACTGGGTAGAACCCGGACGGCTCCCGGTAGATCTGCGCCGAGCGCGGCCAACAGGTCGAAGTCATTGCCCGGACGGACGGCGCCTGCATGATGCTTTTCCATCGCCTCGCGCAGCTTGTCCTCTGGCAGCAGGTTCGCAAAGAAGGGCGGCAATGCCCCGCTCACCGGCTTTGGATCCTTGCGCAAGCCCCCGGTGGCCGCGCGGAAGGACAGGCTGAGAATCGGTACACCGCCAGTTGTCCGATAGGCCTCTTCAAAGCTGAACGCATTGAAGTCACCGGGTGTCCTGACGATCACACCGACCTTCAGCGCATTCAGGAACACATCTAGGGACTGGATCGCCTGAGGTGTGTGAGACGTTTGAGCCATGATATTCGTCTTCAATCGGGGTGTGAGACAAAGGCGGGCAGGTCGTCGTCGTCATGCGGACGTAACAACGCCCGGACGGCCGGGACCATCGCTTGCGGCACCAGCATCATCTCCAGCCCAAGCGCACGAGCGACATTCATGAGCGTCGTGGCACGCGCAGCAGCAATGCCCGTTTCGATATCGCGATAGCGTGGACGGGATATGCCAGCCAGATCGGCCACCTGCTCTTGCGTCAATCCGGCGGCCAGCCTCGCCTGCCGTAGGAGTTCGCCTAGTTCGCGCAGGGTTTCGGATTGAGCACTCACTATGATCCCCATACGATTCAAAATGAAATCACATGAAGCGTCTACATATCTTTCTTCGGCCAGCACGTCAAATTCAGTGATCCCTTTTCATATCATATCGACCAATGAGATACGTAAACGAGTCATCGCCGATGGCATGGTCGTTTCGGGAGCGGAGAGAGGTGCAGACCGTTGTGGGTTTCGGCGGGGCCATAGGTCGAGACCGTCCGTCACCTTCCTGCCATCATTCACCGAGGTTCAAGAAATACCGCGTGCGCTTCAGTTCGCCCTGCTTGCGCAAAGCGTGACGGTGGCGGCGGAAACGACCCGCGCCTATCTCGACGCCTGTTCCTACGCCCATGCGCTCAATGTCGCGCAGGACAGCTATCGCGCCAGCAATGAAAGTCTGCGTCTGGTGACAGCGCAGGAGAAGGCGGGATCCGTCGGACGCTTCGATGTCGAGCGGGCTGCTGCTGCTGCGACCGCCCGCGCAGCCATTCCGTCGCTGGAGGCGCAGCATCAGGCTGCCCTGTTCGAACTCGCCGCGCTGCTGGGCAGTACGCCTGCCGACATTCCCCTTGCTGCACAGCAATGCACGAAACCACCCGCCGCAGTGGCATTACCGGTGGGCGACGGCGCATCACTGTTGCGCCGTCGCCCAGACCTGCGGCAGGCTGAGCGGCAGCTGGCGGCAGACACCGCGCGGATCGGTGTGGCTACGGCCGCGCTTTATCCCAAGATCAGCTTGGGCGGATCGGGGAATTTCTTCCGCAACGATAGCGTGCGTGGCAATGATAGTCTCAGCTTCTCGGTCGGGCCACTACTCAGCTGGAGCTTCCCCAATGTCAGCGTCGCGCGTGCCCGCATCCGTCAGGCGGAGGCGCAGGGCGACGCCTCATTGGCTGCCTTCGACGGGGCCGTCATCACGGCGCTCAAGCAGGTGGAGCAGGCGCTCAGCAATGCCGCGCGCGAACAGGAAAGACTCTCCATACTAGGAGAAGCGCGGACCCGTTCCCAGCGCGCCTTCGATTTTGCCACTGCGCGTTATCGCGCGGGGTCTGTCGGTCTTCTCGATGTGTTGGTCGCGCAGACGGCACTGCTGGACGCGCGGGCCGCGGAAGCGGCCTCGCTCCAGCGCCTGTCATCGTTGCGTGTCGACCTTTTCAAATCCCTCGGAGGTGGTTGGCGGGATATTGAGGCATAATCGGGCGCGCGATGGCAACAGCAGGCGCACATCAGCACCTGCCTTCAGTTCAATGAGCATGTCCCATGCTGGATCGCCAAAAAGCTGGGGAGAGCCAAGCAATTGCTCGTGCCTCTGCCTGCGGCGTACGGTTCGCCTCGCATTATCCAACGCGGTCCGCCTAACTCCCAGAACGCACCCGTGCGGTGTTTTGGATAGATGGCTCGATTGCATGCCGTCATGTGAACGAGCCTTAAACTCTCAAGTGACCGGCACAAAACCGTTACAAGTCCAGTTGGGTTCAAACCATCACGATAGATCCCAAGGATCTGCAACGGGCGGTCGATGCTGACAAGCTCCAGAGTGGTCTTAAGTCCATCTGATGTCGCGGCTTCATTGGGCTGTGAGTACCAGGCCATTTCAATCGATCAGATCAAGGTGGAGGCATTTGGCTTATGCTTGTCGCATCGGTGGCCAATTAATTCCGTTTTATTCCACGCGGTGGCTTGAAATGCATGAAGGCAAGGTCCATTTAATCTCATATCTTCTTCGACCTGATGGCTCGTCCAGATATGACGCAATTGCCCTCTTGAGCAATTGTCGCTGATCATGGCGTCAATATTTCAGCCGCGACCCGGTGCTTTTGATCCGGCAGACTAAGGATCATGAATGCTAATTCGGGCTGGATATGATATCGCCTTTGCGGCCGAAGAGGCCGTGCCGATGCTGGCCATGCTCAGCATCCACCCCAGCCGGAACCGGGATCTTCGCAGCGCCCAGCGGATATTCACCCAGCCCGATGTGGCCGCCTATGACTATGTCGATGGGTTCGGCAATATCTGCACACGGCTGACGATGCCGCGGGGTGGCATCGCCATATCCTGCGGCTTTGTGATCGAGGACAGCTTTCTGCCCGATGTCATCGCATCGAGCGCCATGCAGGTACCGTTGGAGCAAATTCCCGACGATGTTTTGCACTTTCTGCTGGGTAGCCGCTATTGCGAGACGGACCGCCTGTCCGATCAGGCTTGGGCGCTTTTTGGCCGCACGGCACCCGGCTGGTCACGGGTTCAAGCAATTTGCGATTATGTGCATGAGCATATCCGCTTCGACTATATGGCCGCGCGATCGACACGCACGGCATGGGATACAAACGAAGAACGCGTCGGCGTCTGCAGGGACTATGCGCACCTCGCCATGGCTCTCTGCCGTTGCATGAACATCCCCGCGCGATACTGTACCGGCTACATGGGCGACATGGATTTGCCGGCCCTTGTTGGCGACATGGACTTCTCGGCTTGGTTCGAGGTCTATCTCGACGGCACATGGTACACGTTCGATGCGCGCCACAACCGTCCCCGGCGTGGCCGCATCCTGATGGCCCGCGGGCGGGATGCGGCTGACGTGGCGCTGACCACGACCTTCGGCACTGCAAGGCTTACGCGCTTCGACATCTACACCGACGAGGATCGCCTCGGGCATATTGTGCCCTGATATTCAATCAGCCAGGAGACTGCGAATGGCCAAGAGCCAGAAGAGATCGAACCGCGAAGTACGCAAGCCCAAGGCCGAAAAACCGGGCAAGACTAATGCGTCCAATCCATCGACCAAGCCCGGTGTCGTCGGTATCGTGACATTGAAGAATTGATGATGCGACACACGTTTACACAGCGTGGCGCGGTGAAGCTTTCCGATGGGGAGGCCAGCCGCCAGAGCCGCGTGACAAAGCTCGCCCTGGAAAGGCTGGGCGTATCGGCCGCTATCGCTTTTCTCAAACGATCACCTGGACGATCTTTCGGGCCGACCGATCCAGATTGCCATGGCCAGCGAGGGGGGGCTCCAGTCCATCGAGCGACTATGGTTAAACGCCCGTGATCGCGAGATAGCCATCAACATCGTTGGCGCTAGGCGCTCGCCGCTGCCAGAATAGTATCGGCCAGTCGTTGCGCCCAGCTAGACTGGCCGGCTTGGGTCGAGATCATGTCCTGCCGGACTTCGATCTCGGCATAGCGCAATGCGCGCGAAATGGCGTGGCGGGGTATGGTATAGTCGGTGTCGTCCATTGCGTAGGGCGCATTGTCGCCGACTGTGATATCGCCCCGTTGCGCCAGGGCATGCAGCATAGCCACCGCCATGTCGATGCGACCATGCCAATACAGGATACCGATATCCCAGGGCCGGGTCATACCGTTCATGATCGGCGTAAAGCTGTGCAGTGACAGCAGGATCGTTTGGCGACCGGCCGCGAGGCGCGCGTCGATGATGGCTTCGAGCGCGGCGTGATAGGGCCGATGAATCTCCTCGATCCGCGCCTGCCGCGCGACCGCGTCCAGTCCTTCGTTGTCCGCGATAGTGATGCCATCGGACACCGCCGGCATCGCGTCCGGCCGATCTGGATCGCGGTTGCAATCGATGACGAGGCGCGAATAGGTCTGATGCAGAAAAGGCGCATCGAGCAACAGCGCCAGTTTCCGTCCCATGCCAAGCACGCCGATATCCAGCGCAATGTGGCGAGTCCGATCGGCAGGCCCCAGTCCCAGGTCGCCGAGCGCGTTGGGAATGGCCGAACCGGCATGATCGCCGATCAGCAGGAACGGCGCGGCGCCCCCTGCGTTAAACAGAGTGAACGGCGCCGGATCATCCGGGCCCAACAGTCCGTCCACTGCGCGCCCGACCGTCAGGATCCCATTCCATGCCATTGCTGACGATCCGCCATGTCACTGACTATCGCTACAAGGCGCCGGTATCGCTGGGTGAACATCGCATCATGATGCGCCCACGCGAGGCGTTTGACCAGCATTTGCTGTCTGCTCGCCTTGATATCGATCCCAAGCCCAGCGAATTGCGTTGGCTGCATGATGTGTTCGGCAATTCGGTGGCGATGGCCCTGTTCGAGCGGCGGACGTCGAAACTGACCGTCACGAGCGAGACGACGCTGGAACATGCGCCTCTGGCGCAAGGGCAGGTCGACGTCGAACCCTATGCGCGGCTGTTTCCGTTCACCTATTCGTCCGAGGACATGCCCGATCTGCTCCGGTCGATCGAGCGCCAGCATCACGACCCCGAACGGATCGTCGACAACTGGGCGCGCGGTTTCGTCAGCAATCATGGCGATACGGAGACCGTCGCCCTGTTGACGGCCATCGCGACCGGCATCAAGCGCGATTTCACCTATGTGCCCCGGCACGAAAAGGGCACCCAGTCGCCGATCGAGACCTTGAGGAAGCGGCAGGGCACCTGCCGCGACTTCGCCGTACTGATGATCGAGGCGGTGCGCGCGCTCGGCTTCGCCGCGCGGTTCGTGTCGGGCTATGTCTACAATCCCTCGCGCAAGGAAGACGTCCTGGGCGGCGGCAACACCCATGCCTGGGTGCGGATCTTCCTGCCCGGTTCGGGCTGGGTCGAATTCGATCCGACCAACGGCATCATCGGCAATCGCGGCCTGATCCGTGTCGCCATCGCGCGCGATCCCTATCAGGCCTTGCCATTGTCCGGCACCTGGTTCGGCTTGCCCGCCAGCTATCTGGGCATGGACGTCACCGTCGATGTTTCTCGCGCCGATCCCGCCAAATTCCCGCGCTCTTCCCATGGCGCCATCAACAGCCGACCCGTCGGCTCTTCAGGAAAGTGACATGCATGCTGATCCGTTGCGGATATGACATCAGCTTCCAGGCCGAGACCCGAACCGCGATGATGGCGATGCTGAGCCTGCATCCCTCGCGCCATCAGGACCTGCAAACGGCGCAGAGGCTGACGATCAGCCCCGACATTCCGCTCTATCATTATGAAGACGGTTTCGGGAACCTGGCCACGCGCCTCACCGTTCCGCCAGGCGGCGTCACACTGTCCTGCGATTTCGTGATCGAGGACAGCGGCGCGCCGGATCGCCGCGCGCCGACGGGGCCGCAGATGCCGGTGGAAGATCTGCCGGACGATGTGATGATCTTCCTGCTCGGCAGCCGCTATTGCGAGACCGACCGGCTGATGGACGTGGCCTGGGCCAATTTCGCCCATTATGGGACGGCCAGCGAGCGTGTCGATGCGATCGTCGATTTCGTCCACAATCACATCGAGTTCGGCTATCATCATGCACGGCCTGACAAAACCGCCTGGAATGGCTACCAGGAGCGGCAGGGCGTCTGCCGCGATTTTGCCCACCTCGCCATCACGTTGTGCCGGTGCATGAACATTCCGGCCCGTTACTGCACCGGCTATCTGGGCGATATCGGCATTGCGCCGGTGGACGCGCCGATGGATTTCAGCGCCTGGTTCGACGTCTATATCGATGGCCAATGGTATACGCATGATGCCCGCCACAACCGTCCCCGGATCGGCCGCATCCTGATGGCGCGCGGACGTGACGCCACCGATGTCGCATTGACCACGGCCTTTGGTCCGGCGACGCTGACCCTGTTCGAGGTCCATTGTGACGAGGTGCAATCGATTGACTGATCTCCCCGTCCTGTTGCGGCCATGGGACGGTCCGCTCGGCGCGCCGCCCTTCGCGCAGGTGCGGCCCGAAGATTTCCCGTCGGCTTTCGATACGGCCATGGCGTGGCATCGTGCCGAGATCGCGGCGATCGCCGACCAGTCCGCCGCGCCGGACTTTGACAACACGATCGCCGCGCTGGAACGGTCGGGCGAGGCGCTAGCGCGCGTGCGCCGGCTTTTCTGGACACTGTCCTCCACGCAAGCGACGCCCGACATTCGTGCAATCGAGGGCGACATTGCGGCGCGGCTGAGCGCTCATTCCACCAAAATCGGCCATGATGACAGGCTCGCCGCGCGGATCGCGGCGGCTCATGCGGGGCGGCATGACGCCGGCCTGAATGACGCGCAGATCCGGTTGGTCGAAACGACCCATGCCGGTTTCCTTCGCAGCGGATCGATGCTGGAACCGGCGCAAAAGGCGCGCTTCGCGGCCATCGACGCACGCCTTGCCGCTCTCGCCGTGCAGTTCGGGCACAATGTGATGGCCGCGACCGGCGCCTGGATACTGGACCTGGACTCGGATGATCTCGCCGGCCTGTCGCCCGGGCTGTGCGCGGCGTCCGCCGGGCGCGCCACGGCGAACGGTGCGCAAGGCCGCTATCACTTTACGCTCGACCGCACGGACTATGAGAGCTTCCTGACCTTCTCGGCGCGGCGCGACCTTCGCGAGCGATTATGGCGCGCCTTCACCGATCGTTGCGACGGTGACGCTCACGATAACTGGCCGGTCATTGCCGAGACGCTGGCTCTGCGGCGCGAGCGCGCCACTCTGCTAGGCTATGCCGATCACGCGCACTATGCTCTGGAAGACAGCATGGCGAAGACGCCCGATGCCGTCCAAGCGCTGCTGATGCAGCTTTGGAAGCCGGGCAAGCGCCGCGCTGCCGAAGAAGTGGCTGGATTGCAGACGCTGATCGACCGTGAAGGCGGCGGCTTTGCACTCGCACCCTGGGATTGGCGCTATTATGCGGAAAAGGTGCGCCGGTCCCGCTATGCGCTAGACGGGGCGGCGGTGGCGCAGCATCTGCGTCTGGACGCCATTCGGCAGGCGGCGTTCGATACGGCCGCAATGCTCTATGGCCTGCGCTTCATCCGCCGCGCCGACATCGTCGGCTATCACCCCGACGTTTGGGCGTGGGAGATGAAAAACGAAGAGGATGTGCCGGTGGGTCTGCTCTTCACAGACTATTTCGCCCGCCCGGAAAAGCATGGCGGCGCCTGGATGGGCAGCCTGCGCGTGCAGGAAAACATGGACGGCGACGTGCGGCCGATCGTCTATCTGGTCGCCAATTTCGCCGCCGCGCCGCCGCCCGACACCGCCGCCACTCGCCTCTCGATCGATGAGGCGCGCACGCTCTTCCACGAATTCGGCCATGCTTTGCACGGCTTGCTGTCCCGCGTCACCTATCCCAGCCAGTCGGGCACCGCCGTCGCGCGGGACTTCGTCGAGTTCCCCAGCAAGTTCATGGAGAACTGGATCGTCAGCCGGGAGGTACTGTCGGGATTTGGCGTACCCGACGCACTGATCGCGGCGATCCATGAAGCGGAAGCCTATGGCCAGGGATTTGCGACGGTCGAACTGATCAGCTGCGCCCTGGTCGATCTCGCAGTCCACCGCGCGCCGGATGCCGCCGCCGATCCCCGCGCCTTCATCGATGCGGAACTGAACAGGCTCGGCATGCCACGGGAAATCGGCCTGCGGCACCGCTTTCCCTGTTTCACGCATATCTTCGATGGCGGCTACGCCAGCGCCTATTACTGTTATGCCTGGTCCGAGGCGCTGGACGCCGATGCCTTTGAGGCCTTTGTTGAATCCGGCGACATATTCGACACGGGCCTGGCGCATCGCTTCAAGCAGGAAATCCTGGAACGGGGCGACAGCCGTGACCCCATGGCCTCATTTCATGCTTTTCGTGGTCGCGATCCCGATCCAAAAGCCCTGATGAGGGTACGGCATCTGTTATCCGGCTGATTTGAGGCGGATCCGCTGTTCTATTGTTTCTCGCGTTTCTTCAGCCGCCGGGCATTAGCCGTCGCCGTCTTGTGGATCGGTGCCAAGGTCACTGCTGCCATGCGCGAAACGGCATCGATCGACCGCAGCGCCTGGCTGCGGCCCTGAAGCATCCACAAGGGATTGCCTGACAGCATCGCCGCCGCCATCGCTTGCCCTTGCGACAGGAACGCCTGATGCATGACAGCTATGTTCTGCGTCAGCGCCGCCCCGCTTTGCGTAAAGGCCTCGATCTTCTCCGGCACCATGCGCGACAGTTCGCGATAATCGCCGGTCAGGGGAGACCGACCGGCATTGCAAATAAGGATGGTTCGGGCATCGATGACACGCTGCGACGTCAGGAGCGTCTCCGTCGCCTTCATCCATGTCCTTTGCAGGTCGAAGCCGATTACGAACATTTGCGACCAGGTCGCGAGCGGTGAGGTCGTCTGCGGCGCGCTCATGCGAGCGTCCGCAGCGCGGGTTCGCGTGCATAATATCGCAATGCTGCCGCCTTTACGAAGGCCTCGCCTGTTCCGACCACGCCTTCGTCCGGCTCGACGCCCGCCTTGTCCAGCAGCGGCTTGGCGGCGTCGCTCGCGCCGATCGCCTTGAGGTGGCCGAAGGCATCCATCGCGAACTGAACGGCGGCCGCCTCCTTCACCAGCGCGGCGCATCCTTCTTGTGACAGGATGATCGCGACCGCGTCGAAAATCTGGCTCGGCGACCCGGCCAGCTGGCCATCGGCCTTGCGCATCTTGCCGTCGGACAGTTTGGCGCCGCTAACCTTGGGCGCGACGACCAGGGCCTTGCCCCCGGCCTTTCCGATCGCCGCGATCAGGCTGTCCAGTTCCTGCGCGTCGGTGCCATCCGCGATCAATATGCCGATCGCCCGGCCCTCCAGCGTGGTCTTCATATTCTTGTGGATCGAAAGCGCATCGGAGGACGCCATGTCTACCGGCGCCTTTGCCGCCGGCGCGGCCTTGGGCAGTGCGATGCCCAGTCCGTCGGCGACCCGCTTCGCCAGATCCTCATCGACGTTGCGCAAATTGGCGACCAGGCGCGCTGGCACCTGGTCGAGATCGGCCACCTTCGACAGCTCGAATACGAAGGAGGAGGCGATATGGGCCTGTTCATTCTTGGTCTGCGATAGGTAGAACAGCCGCGCCTGGCTATAATGATCGGCGAAGCTTTCCGCGCGCACCCGCAGCTTCTCGCCAGCTTCCTCTTCACCTGAAAATGCGGTCGATGTCGCAAAGCCGCTTTGCGGACTTTCGCGAGGACCGCCGTTCTCGCCATGGTCGGAAAGGCTGTTGGGTTCGTAGTTGGCCCGGCCTTGGGGCACCGCCATCTGCATGTGCCCGTCGCGCTGGAAATTCTGGAACGGGCAGCGTGGCGCGTTCACCGGAATCTGGTGGAAATTGGCCGTGCCCAGCCGGGACTTCTGCGTATCGAGATAGGAGAAGAGCCGTCCCTGAAGCAGCGGATCGTTGGAAAAATCGATGCCCGGTACGATATTGCCGGGGCAGAAGGCGATCTGCTCGGTTTCGGCAAAGAAATTGTCGACATTGCGATCCAGCACCAGCCGGCCGATGATGCGCACAGGCACATCCTCCTCCGGGATCAACTTGGTCGCGTCGAGCACATCATAAGGCTGGGCGTCGGCAAAGGCCTTGTCGAAGACCTGGATGCCAAGTTCCCATTCGGGAAAATCGCCGGCATCGATCGATTCGAACAGGTCACGGCGATGATAGTCGTTGTCGGCCGCCTGCAGCTTCAGCGCCTCGTCCCAAATGGTCGATTGCAGGCCGAGTTTCGGCTTCCAGTGGAATTTGACGAAATGCGTCTTGCCGGCCGCGTTGACGAGCAGGAAGGTGTGGACGCCGAACCCCTCCATCATGCGCAGGCTGCGCGGCAGGGTCCGGTCGGACATCGCCCACATCAGCATGTGCGTGGTCTCGGGCATCAGGCTCGCCCAGTCCCAGAAGGTGTCGTGCGCGCTGCCGGCCTGGGGATAGCCCCGGTCGGCCTCCATCTTCACGGCATGGACCAAGTCCGGGAATTTCATCGCATCCTGGATGAAGAAGACGGGGATATTATTGCCGACCAGATCCCAATTGCCTTCGCGCGTGTAGAATTTTACCGCGAAGCCGCGCACGTCGCGCGGCGTATCTACTGACCCCGCGCCGCCCGCCACGGTCGAAAAGCGCACGAAGACCTCGGTCTTCTCGCCTTTGGTAAAGAGCGCCGCCTTGCTGAGGTCGGAAATATCGTCGGTTGCTTCGAAATAGCCGTGCGCGCCCGTCCCGCGGGCATGAACGATGCGTTCGGGTATACGCTCATGATCGAAGTGGAAGATCTTTTCGCGGAGGACGAAATCCTCCAGCAAGGTAGGGCCGCGCGTGCCCGATCGCAGGCTGTTCTGATTGTCGGAAACGGCGATGCCCTGATTGGTGGTGAGGATGGCATCGGCGCCGACGCCCCTGGCCGCCGTCTGATGCGTTTCTCCACCCTGTGAAGGCGACGTGTTTGAAGTGCGGTTGGCCATCGGGCGTCCTTTTCATGATGGGATGTCTGGTCGGCGCGGCGGACACCGGCCTTCGATCATCCAAACGTCCGAAAAGCAGGTCCGTCCCTGTTGCGGATCATTCTCAGGTCAGACTGATCTGCATCAGCGGAACCCAGGTCGATTGCCATGCCGTTCCCTCATTGTCGGACGGGGTGGGGAGGCAGTGTGGATCTTCGAGCAGCTTCAAGCGGCAGTCCGCTCCACCAGCGTGGCATTATCGTCGTGACAACGGCCAATGGCAGCGGCCAGCCTTTCCCCGACCACTTCGCCCATGTCGTGCGCGCTTGTTATGCCCTGGATGAAAGGGTGGCGGCCCATGAGGAAGGGCAGGCTGAGACAGAAGATCTGGTCCTCGGGAATGTCTTCGGAAATCGGATGAAACGCATCGTCTATGACGATGCCGCGCGACGGACTGTCGCCATTCGCCGGATTGACGTCGCGGATCACGCCCTGGCGGCGGAGTGAAGGGAAGGGAAAATCCTTGGCGCGGAGCGCGCGCTGGCCCATGGCCTCGATGAACACGGGATAGTGCGTGCGTTCGCCGTCCTTTATGAGGGTGGCGCCGCCTTCGAGGGTGTGGCTGTCCACGCGGTACTGCTCGCCCACCGCGATCACGTCCAGTTTTCCCGCGCGATGCAGCGCCAGCATCCGCTTGACGGATTCGTGAGGCACTGTCGCATAGTCGTCGATGAACACAGGAGCGAGGAATCGAGAGAAGTGTTCGAATTCCTCATCGTTCAGATGTGGGACCAGCGTTTCCAGCACTTCGTGCATGCGCAGGATCGCGTAGCGCCAGGGGACGGTGTAGCGGGCTTCGTAATTGGCCTGGGCCTCGCGAAGGTTGCTTTCCGCCCACGCGAATGTCGGCGTGGCCATCCGCTCGGCGAAATAGCGTTCGGCGAACCCCTCAAGGTCAAGCTGCGCCACTTGCAGCCTCCGCGCATAGTCCGGGTCGGCCTCAGTCAGCTCCTGCCTGAAGAGCATGTAGGCCCGGTTGAGAAGGTCGCCGCCACCGTCCTCCGCCAACCTTGCCATCGCCTCGCGGTTGCAGACGGCCAGCGGCTCGTAGGGAAGGGGGAAATAGAAGTCCGCTTCGGGCAGCAGGCCTTTGCGGGAAATCATGGTGATGGCGAAGGCGTCCGTCCCCGGCAACGGCGTGTAGGACAGCATATCGTCCGCCGCCTCGACGAATTCCCCATGCATCACCGCCAAAGCCACCGCAGCGTCGATAGCGCTGAGCGATGATCCCCGGATACAGACCGGGACGGGTGGGATGCCGGCAAGGGCGGAGGCTGGCCAGGGACTGAGGAAATAGCCTGGGCGAACCTCCGGCTCGGCCGGCCACTGGTGGCCGGTGGCCAGCACGACATGGGTAAAGGCCTGTTCGAATGACGGACCTCGCTTCGGCCTGACCGACAGCGTCATGCCGACGGGGCCGCTTGAGGCGTCGATCACCTTGCAGTTGGTCCGGACAGTGACGTCGATCCCTTTCCTCCTGGCCCGGTCGATGAGCGCGTGGAGCTGATCGACGAAATATTCGCCGAGGGCGAGGCGGGGGTAGAAGGCGCGATCGTCGATCTCGCATGGTTCTATGCCCAGCCGGACAAGTCTCTCATTGGACTGACGACCGAGCCATTCGACCAGACTTTCGGCGAGCGGCGGGATCTCCACGCTGGATATGTTCGAAAGCATGGCCGGATCGTTCCAGCCCGGTCGATACGGCGTGCCGCGACCGACGCCCGCCTGCTCCTCGAAGATGGTGAGGTTGAAAGGTACGGACGCATGGTCGATAAGCGCATTGAGCGTATAGATCGTCGTCGGGCCGGCTCCGACGAAGGCGATGGTTGGGTTCATGCCTGCATAATGTTCGGCAATGTTGTTCGGTGCCGGGACCGTCACGCAAATCGTGCTGATCCAGGTCAATGTCGATGGGACTTTTCTCGGCCGCCCGTCGTTAAGGGGTGTCGGCGTTGCCCCAGCGCCGTCCTTAATGACAGGAATTATCATGTCCGAGAACAGCCACGACATTTCCACCCTCAACGGTCTCATCGCCACCACCCTCGACAGCGTGAAAGGCTATAGTGAAGCCGCCAAGGAGAGCGAGACCGGCCGTTACGGCGCGCTGTTCACTTCGCGCGCAAGCGAGCGCCAGCAAGTCGCGACACGGCTGCAGCAGGAGGTCGCGACGCTGGGTGGCAAGCCCGAAGACGACGGCACCATCGCGGCGGGCGCCCACCGCCTCTTCATCAACCTCAAGGCGGCAGTTACCGGCCATGACGACAAGGCGATCGTCAACGAGGTCGAGGCCGGAGAAGACCATATCAAGGCTAAGTTCGAGGACGCGCTGGCGGATCGGGAACTGTCCCCCGCCGTCCGCTCACTGATCGAGACCGCCTATGCATCGGTCAAGGAAGGCCATGACGAAATGCGCGACCTGAAGCACGCGCTGCGGGATTGAAGAGGGTGGCGGGGGAAGCCCCCGCCCCCATCTATGGAGCAAGACAGCTATGGTTGAATGACGCTGGCTGTGATAGCCCTGCCTCCCTTGCGTACCGTGCTTATTGCGGGCTTCACCGCTTCCGAGTGTACGCCAATCCATATGATCAAGTCTCTTTCCCTGCTGCTGCGTCGTTCGTTTTGAACCCCTTGGGGTATCCGCCACGGTGGCGAAGCGGCTCAACGCTCGTTCGGCGGGCACAGGATTGCGCGCTATGCTGTTCGCGCATGGCTTCATCTGCATGAGTTTTTAATGAGAATCGTTGCATCACATACTCCAAGCGCTTATCTGGGGCGCAGGAGATATGACATGTCGGCTCTCAGCGAACTCAAGCGCCACCTGCGCCCCGGACAGGTTTACCGTCGCAAGAATCTCGCGCGCTGGTCCAACGCGGTCGATCGTCATGTCCGGCAACTAGTGGAGGAGGGGCGCCTCGAAAAGGTTTCGGCAGGTGTCTATATGGCGCCGCGTCAAACCAGGTTCGGGGCGGCGCCGGCCAAGCCCGAAAAGCTCGTCGAGACATTCCTCGGCGACGACCGTTTTCTGATGGTCTCGCCAAATGCGTTCAACGGGCTCGGGGTCGGTACGACGCAGCTTTACAACGAGCCGGTCGTCTACAACCGCAAGCGGCACGGAAAGTTCACCCTCGACGGGCGCGTCTATGATTTCCGGATGCGACCCTCGATCCCCAAGCGGCTGTCCAAGGAAGTCCTGCTGGTCGATCTGCTGCACAATCTCGATCGGCTGCCGGAAGACAAATCGGCAGTGCTTCCTCGCGCCCTCGAGCGGGCGAAAGAAATGGACCGATCGCGCCTCGCCAAGGCCGTCCAGGACTTTGGCTCCGCCCGGGCTGAGCGCTTGCTCGCGCCTGTTCTTGAACAGGCCTGACAGCGCACGAAATGTTGCTGCACGATCATACAGATTTCGACGATCTCCTGGCGGTCGTCTCGCGCGAGCAAGCGATCGATCCGGGACTGGTCGAGAAGGATTATTGGATCATGCACGCCCTCTGGGGCTTGCAGCAGTCGGGTTTTCGCTTTGAGCTCAAAGGCGGAACGTCGCTCTCGAAGGGGCATGGCCTTATCCATCGGTTCTCCGAGGACATCGACATCCTGATTAACCCCGACTTGGACGATCTCCCAATCGGCAAGAACCAGAACAAACCCGCCCATATAGAGGCACGCCGTACATTCTATGATGGCCTGTCGGCCAAGATCACGATCCCCGGCATAACTGAGGTCGAGCGCGACGAAGCATTCGATGATCAGCGCCTGCGCAGCGCGGGCATCCGCCTGCATTATGCCTCCCGCAATCTGTTACCGGAGGGCATCAAGGATGGGATTTTGCTGGAGGCCGGTTTCGATCAGGTGGCACCCAATCGGCCATGCCTGATCAGTTCGTGGGCCTATGACAAGGCGGCGGCAAGTGGCCTTCCTGATCTGACTGACAACCGGGCGTTCGACGTGCCCTGCTATGAATCTGGCTATACGCTGGTCGAGAAGCTCCAGACGATTTCGACGAAGTTCCGGCGGCACCTTGAGGATGGCAGCATGCCGCAGAACTTCCTCCGCCACTATTACGACGTCTACTGCCTCCTCGGCGATCCCGGCGTTCAGGCGTTCATCGGCACCGAAGCCTATCTCGCCCATAAGGACGCGCGCTTCCCGGCTGCAGATAACAAGGTGATCGGCGAAAATCTCGCGTTCGATCTTTCGGACCAGACCACGCGGGATCGCTTCGCCCGCGCCTACGCCGCCACGTCTGCGCTCTATTATCGTGGCCAGCCCAACCTCGACGATATCCTCGGACGCATCCAGGAGTATGCGCATCGGCTGTGAGAGATCAGCGCCGGCCTATATCAAACGGACGAAGCGAAAGCGGTCGGAGCTGGTGCGGATGCGCGACACCCGAATCACCATGCAACGGAACAGCCGACAGCTAAAAGCGCGGCAAAGGGACTCGAACCTCATCAACAAAAAGTCGTAGGGTATCGACGAGGGTATCGGCTGATGATGTCATGAAAAAATGATTATTTCTCAACTTACTAGCGCGATTTTCGAGTCCTCTTCTGGCACCATTTGTTCTTCCGGGGACGTCCGGGAACGTCCACCAAGCGGCTGGTTTTACAGCATTTCTTGACCGAGAATCGCCAGACACCGTCCGGCTAAATCCGGCTAAGGGCAACAGCAGCGACCACAAAATGTTGCCGTTTTTGTTGCCCTCGGATCGACCCGGCCTTGCTGGGATAACGACCATGCTGACCTACATCCAGATCAATGCCGCCAAGCCGAGAGCGAAGGCTTGGAACCTTTCCGATTCCCAAGGCCTCTATCTCATCATCCAGCCCAACGGCTCGAAGCTATGGGGCTTCAACGACCGCTTTCTGGACAAACAGAAGAAGCTTCATCTCGGTGGGTGGTCAACCATCAGCCTCGTGGAGGCGCGTGTCCGGCGCGACGAAGCCAAGAAGAAGATTGCTGAGGGGATTGATCCAGCGCTTGAGAAAAAGCGCGCTAGGATCGCCGCCAAGTACGCCGCTGCCAACACCTTCGAAGCGGTCGCCAAGGAATGGCTCGTCAAATGCGAGCGGGACGGCCTCGCGCCGGTGACCGTCGACAAAATCCGCTGGCTGCTCGCCAAGGCGTACCCAGTGATCGGCACCATCCCCCATCGCGCAAATCACACCCCATGAAGCACTCGCCGTCCTGCGCAAGGTCGAAGCCACCGGTGCCTATGAAAGCGCTCGGCGCATGCGGAGCGTCCTGAGCCGCGTCTTTCGCTACGGCGTCGCAACTGTGCGATGCGACGAGGATGTCGCGGCCGATTTGCGCGGGGCAATCGCCGCGCCAAAGGTCAAGCACTTCGCCGCCATCACCAAGCCGTCCGAAGTGGGCGCTCTACTGCGGGCCATCGACGAGTATACCGGGCACAAGGTGACGGTAATGGCCATGCGCCTGTCTCCTCACGTTCTACTGCGCCCTGGCGAGCTCAGGCAGGCAGAATGGTCCGACATCGACTTCGATGAAGCCATCTGGTTCATCCCTGCCGAACGGATGAAGATGCGCCGCCCCCACCGCGTGCCACTGTCACGGCAGGTGATCGCGATGTTGAAGGAACTGCACGAGCACACGCATTGGTGGAAGTATCTGTTTCCCTGCCTGGGTAAGCCGCGAAAGGCGATGTCCGAGAATGCGGTGAACCAAGGTCTGCGTCGGCTCGGCTACACCACGAACGAGATGACGGCGCATGGCTTCCGGGCAATGGCCGCCACGCTTCTCAATGAGATGGGCGAATGGAACCCCGACGCGATCGAGCGGCAACTCGCGCACGTCGATACCAACCAGGTGCGAAGGGCCTACGCCCGCGGCGAATATTGGGACGAGCGTGTGCAGATGATGCAGCGCTGGTCGGACTATCTCGACGAACTGCGCGACGGCGGCAAAATTCTCCGGCCCAGCTTCCCGGCGGCACGACGCGCATCCCGACCACACACCTCCACGCGCTGGCGGTCGCTGCCCGCCAGCGCGTTCTTGGCCCGCATTGAGGCTTAAGGCTGACTGTGGGACATTCCCGCCCTTCAGGCGGGCGATGGCGAACGACAGCTGTTGGCAGGAAGTGGGCATTCGCGAAATTATTGGCGTTGCCCGCTTGAACGAGCAAGGCTGGCCAGTTTTCTGCCCATCGCGTTTCAGAGGTGGTTTTGCAGGTCACTGCCGTTCGTGTCGATCAGGTACATTCGAAGAAGCCGCCGATCGCCTTTCCGCCAATCTTCCCGGGCCAGAGCCATGCTCAGCGACGCGCGAGATCAACGACTGTCGGTTTAACCCTCTGATTTCTTGAGACTGCCTTGAGGCGAATGTTCCCGGTACCCCAGTGGCATTAAAAATTTTGTAACCTCGCCGGAATTTCTGGACACCTTATCCCTTTGTGCCACAGGATTGAAATCTGGCGGATACACAGTGTTCAAAAGCGGGGGAATTTTTTCAATGTCTGACCGACAGATGGCGCGCGCGCGTCACTGGTTCTTTGCGCTCGGTTCGAGCATTGCAACAGTAGCAGTTGCATCGGCATCTCCGGCATGGGCGCAATGCAGCCCTGACCCGACGGTGGCAGATAGCACCACGGATTGCACAGGCACAGATACCGATGGCCTACACGTAACCACCAGCGGCAGCACGGTGCAGGTTGCTTCCTTGGCCAGCGTCGTTGGCGATGGCGGTGCGGCGATAACGGTGGATATCGCGCAAGTCCCTGGATCTTATGAGGCGCGCACGGCCGCGATCAACGTGGGCGGCAGCGTGGACGGCGGCACGCAGAGCGGCATCGCGGTCCTGTCCGGACCGGTGGCAGCGAATAGCTACGACTTCTATGGCACAACAGCGAACGTCACAGTTGAGGCGGGCGCTACCGTGTCGGGAGCCACGGGCATCACCGCCGGGCCTTCGTCCGGGAACGATTATGCCCCCGCGCTCGTTAGCGTGACGAATGTCGGCACCATTACGGGGACTTCCGGTGTCGCCCTGCTGGCAACCGATCCTGCGCGCGGCGCTTTCGAGGTCATCGACAACGCTCAGAGCGGCACGATCGGCGCGATCGTCGGCACGATCGGGGAGTTGAACAACGCCGGGATCATCGATGGAGGATCGCTCAGCGCGGTCGACCAGACCACCACCTACAATTCGCACCCCTATCCTACTGGTTGGACTAACACCGGCACCATCCGCTCCACCTCCTCCGCGGCGACGATTGCGAACCTGTCCACCGTGTTCAACCCGCTGACCAACAGCGGTACGATCACCAATACTGGCACCGGCGCAGCCATTCAGGGGCAGGGAATCTCGATCGTCAATCTGGCCGGGGGGGCCATTTCCACCGCGGGCAGCAAAGCGATCGTCGCCACCTCGCTGACGCTCACCAACAGCGGCACGGTCACCGGGGATATCGTGACACAACCTGCTTTCGGCACTTACTTCTACAGCATCATCGATTCCACCCAGGGAACGATCGCAGGCGACGTCTCGCTGGGCAGCGGCAACGACCTCATTTACGGCCTCTATGATGGCACGGCGACGCTGGTGACCGGGATAACTGGTAAGATCGATGCTGGCGACGGCACCAATTCCCTGGTGCTCGCGCCCGACGCGGACCTGGCTGTATCCACCGCTATCGCATTGCCGACCAGCTTTCAGTACCTGCGGCTTGCCCCTGCGGCCGATACGACGCTCACGCTTGGTCAGGGCTTCGTGGCTCCCGGTACCATTGAGTTGGGCGGCTCCGGCACTGTCGTCAACGCGGCGGCGATCACGACGCAGGGGCAGGCTTTCGTCGTGCCGTACCATGTGTCCGGAAATCCTAGCCTCACCAACACCGGCTCCATTGATGCAACAGTGACCCAAGGTTACTACGCAGTAGACATGGGCTTCTATGGCACGCTGACCAACAGCGGGACGATCACGTCCAGCGGCAACGGCGTGAGTACATATGGCGACGTTGTCAATTCCGGCACCATCACCGCCGTCAATACCGCGCTCTCGATGTTCAACGGCGCGCTGGACAACAGCGGTATGATCCGATCGACCGGAGGCATCGGCGTCTATCTCAGCGGCAACACCGACAATACGCCGGCCGTCAACAGCGGCACGATCGAGGGCGCGACCTACGGCGCCGTCACCGGCTATGTTCTGACCAATAGCGGCACAATCTCCACCAGCGAATACGGCACCGCAGTGGGCCTTGGAAACTACGGCGTGCTCAACAACCTTGCCGGCGGGGTGATCAAAGGCGGGGCCTGGGCCATCACCGGACACGATCCCTACGGATCAACCAGCACGTACAATGCCTATGTCTTCAATGCGGGAACGATCAACGGAGATGTGACCTTCGTCTCTCCGCGCGACAGCTCCTATTACAGCAATCACAACACCTATGTCGCGCTCACCGGCGGTGTCCTCAACGGTAACCTGACGCTGGGCAAGGGCGATACGCTGGTGACCGATCTCGTCAATACCGGCACGAGCCAGTTCGCCGGCATCAACGGAACTGTGACCGCCACGGACGGCCTGCTGCGCTACCGCGTCTCCGGAGATGCGAGCGCCGTAATCGGCGCGGTGGGACCGTTCGCCACTACTGGCTATGAACTAGTTGAAGGCGCGCATCTGACCCTCACCGCAGACATGGCCCAGAGCTTGCCGCTGGTGCTCGCTGGCAGCGGCACGGTGGACCTGAACGCCGACATCTCGACCACCAACCAGGAAGCGATCGAAGTCACTGCGGCCGCCCTGGTTCCGGGATCTTTACAAGATGGCACGCTGACCATCATCAGCCGCGGCACTCTGACCGGCACGATTGACAATTACTTCGCGGGCGCCTTTGGCGTAGTCAGCCCGGGATCGGCCGACACTATCCAGAATGAAGGCACGATCAGGGCCGCTTACACCGCGACCAACGGCGGTGACTCCTTTAACGCTGCCGTTGTCTGGGCTAACACCCTGATCAACAAAGGGCGGATTGAACTGGACGGCAGCTATGGAGCTTATCGCGTCGCCACGGTGGTGAACACCGGCACGATCGAGCAGACGGGCACACGTACTTCCTACGGAATCTATGATGCCTACAGTGTGACTAACAGCGGCACCATCCAAACTGCAGGCAGCGCGATCTCGGGTGGTTACGGCACCGTGGTCGTCAATTCCGGCACGATCGCCAGCACCGCGTCCACCGCGATCGCGTTTGCCCGACAAGTCACCAATCTCGCCGGAGGTACCATTACCGGCGGTAACGGCACGGCCATCACCATGGACGGCGGAGCCGTGACGAACGCGGGCGCCATCATTGGCGATGTGGACCTCGGATATTGGTATAGCAGCGGCAGCGCCTATTACGCCAACGGTGGGACCCTCACGGGCAACCTGAGGCTGGGCAACGGCGACGATGTGTTCCTCCAGAGTGGAAACGCCACTGGGGTGAGCGGCACTATCGACGCGGGTGAAGGCCGTGACGCATACGGTATCGCGCTGATGAGCAGTGGCACTGTTTCGGTCGGTGCAACTCCGGGCAGCGGCTTCGAAGATGGGATAGTCGCCGCCTTCGGTGCGGATACGGTCGCGACACTGACTGGGCTTGATGCCTCTCTCACCAATTTCCATGCTGCGGGGGATGGCACTGTCGTCAACAAAATCGCGTTCTTGGGCAAAGTGGTGTTGGGCAGCCCTTCTTACTCCGGACAAGCTGCCACCCTCGGTGAGACGCTGGGCGGCTTCATCAACGACAGCTCAATCGCGGGTAACGTGAGCGGTTCGGTCACGCGCCTTGTCAACACCGGGACAATCGGATCGGCCGACTTTACCGGTCCCGCTGTCGCGGTCTGGAACAGTGGTGCGCTCTCGTTCGAAAACAGCGGTGTTGTGACGGCAAGCCAGACTGAAGGCCTAGCGTCGACTCTGTATGCATACGCCATCGACATAGCCAATACCGGTACGTTCGAAGATGGCCTGCTAGCCTATGCGGCTAATTCGCAGGACGGCCTGCCCGGCACGGTAAGCGTCGCCAACAGTGGTACGATCACTAATGGAGATGCCGGTACCGCCCTGCAGCTAGTGGCTGGATCATATGACGCCAGCATACCCGGCACCGTGTCACTCTCCAACAGCGGCGAGATCAGTGCCATTGCGCCTGCGAATGGTGAAGCCGCAATCGCGGTGAGTCTGGACCTTGCCGTTCCTCAAATATACGGCCAGCAAAGCCCGACATATGGTCTCGTAAATGGCACGATCACCAATGCCGAGACGGGGACGATCGTCGCTACCGGCGCCGGCGCCGCGGCGATCCAGACGCAAGGCACTTCGTTCACCCTCGAGAACGCCGGCCGCATAGAGGCCAGCGGGGATGGCGCGCTGGCCATTCATGTGTCGGGGGCGCTTCCCGCCATCATTCGCAACACGGGGGCCATCCTGGGCGGAATGGTGCTTGGCGAAGGCAACGATCTGATTGAGAACAGCGGCACGATGGGTTCCGTTGCCTTCGGTGGCGGTGACGACCTCCTGCGCCTCGCCGGCGGCACATTTGCCGGCTCCATCGACGGCGGAGAAGGCGCCGACACCGTGGAAATCACCGGAGGCGAAGCTGCCTTCTCGGCGATTTCCGATGTGGAGGCGCTGCGCATCAGCGCGGGGCTCGCCAAAATAACCGGTGACGCCTCGCTTGGCAGCATAGTGCTCACCGGCGGTCGAGTAGTCGGGCTTGCGGGCTCGACGATCACGGCGCCGACAATCACCGTCGGGCAAGGGGCAACCTTCGGTTCGGCAGGTACTATCACCGGTAGCATAACCGTCGCAGGCACGCTTAGCCCCGGCGCGTCGCCCGGCACGATGACCGTGAATGGCAACGTCGCACTGGCCGGTACTTCAGTCTCCATCTTCGAGATTACGCCTACTGTCTTCGACAAGCTGATCGTCAATGGCAATCTGTCGATCGCTCAGGGCGCTACACTTCAGATCGAGGCGAGCGGGATCGTGACCGCCGGCCAGTCTCTGGATCTGATCGACGCCGACAGCATCACCGGAAGCTTTACGAACATCCTCAGGTCGGGTTCGATTTTCGGCGTCATCGCCCAAACCGGCGGCACCATTTTGTTGCTGGGTCAGTTTGAAAACGATCCGACCTTTACGCCGCAGGTCCAAAGCTCCATCAACTACGTCAACGGCCTTTTGGTCAGCGGCCAAGCCTCGTCGGCGTTCATGGCTGCGGTTCCAGGATTGATCGCCAACGCCAGCACCTCAAACCAAGTCGTCTTCGCGCAATTGACGCCGGAGGCCTATGCGGCAGCCGGTCAGGTTACGGTGGAGCAGGGGCTGGAACTGGCGGATGTCGGGCGCAGCGTTGCATTCGCGCCGCGTCGCGACACGCCCGGAGCGTTTACGTTCGCAAGCACACTAGGCAACATCCGCACGCTCGATAGCAGTTTGCAAGGCACAGCGCGGACCCGGATCAGCGGTTACGGCTTCCTTGGCGGAATTGGCTGGGGAAGCAATGACTGGTCAATCGGCGGCTTCGTCGGTTACCTTAACAGCCAACAGACCCTGTCGTCGCTGGGCTCCAAGACCTCGGTCGATGCGGTGGTTGCGGGTGTCCATGGCCGCTGGACCAGTGGCAGCCTCGCCATCATGGCAACGGTGGCTTACGACGGCAGCAACGCCGAGACCCATCGCAGCGTGCTTGGTGGCTCGGCGAAGGGGGGCTATGACCTGACTGGCTGGACCGGCGACCTCAGCATCGGCTACACTATGTCGCTCAACGGTAATTGGATCGTACAGCCAGGCATCGGGGTAACGGCCATTCGCACAGGCCGAGATCCGGTGACAGAGACGGGTGGCAATCCCTACGCGCTCCAAGTGGCCCGCAATCGCGGCAGCGCCGTATTTGTCGATGGCGCCCTGACGTTCAAGGGCGGCATGAAGGAGGCCGCCACACGGCCTTACCTTTCGCTCGGGGTGCGTTACCAGGTCGATGGCCGGTCTCCGTTCGCAATCGCTGCCATGGGCGGAGGAGACTTCGGCCTTGCTGCAGCTGGCGCCCGGCGCGCGCCCGTCTTGGCCACCGCCACTTTGGGAGCGGACGTCGCTCTAAGCGCAAGCCTGACGCTGTTCGGTGCGGTTAGCGGGGAAGCGGGTAGCGCAGACAGACGCGGCAGCGCACGCGCGGGCCTGCGTTTGGCCTTCTGATAAATTGGTTGTCGGGGCCGATTTTCATCGATCCCGGCGACTCTCATAGACCAGATGCCGCGTATGAACTGTGCGTCTGCGCAATCAGACCATGGGCCAACTGCGGTCAGGCCGTTCAGGGCGGCTGGGCGGTGGGCCACCACGGAATTCCGCTTTCGAGTCTTCGCGCATCAGCGGAGAATGACGGAGATGAAGCGCGAGGATGCTGGCCTGCTCGGAAAAAAGCGAATGACGGCTTCCGTTTTGAGCTGCCGTTCGGTGTTGGGCTCGGGATCGTCCGGACGTGGTCGGTTCGGGCCACAAGCGGAGGGGGCCAGGCAAGGCCAAATCACTACATCGCGAAATTCGTGATCATGCACTCATTCGCGAAAACTGGCCCGGTGGGCATCCCAAGCGCTTGCGAAAGGCGGTGCTGAATGCACTGGCCGACTCGTAGCCGATCTCAGCAGCAATCCGATCGAGCGTTTTGACGCCGCTTGCCAACGCATCTTTGGCGAGCGCCATTCTCCAGCGCGCCAGATATTCGATCGGCGCGCATCCGATCGTTTCGCCAAACCGGGCTGAGAATGCCGACCGCGACATGCCGGCGATGCTGGCGAGGCCGGCAACTGTCCAATTGGCACGGACGTCAGAATGGATCGCCTGGATCGCACGCGTGAGGGAGGGATCCTTCATGCCATTAAGCAATCCTGCAGTGACTCCCTGGCCTTCAATGCTGTGCCAGCGAAGCGCTTCTACGAGGAGTGCCTCCAGCATGCGCTGGATGATAAGCTCTTTCCCCGGATAGTCTGTTGCGCACTCCTCGGCCAGCAACTCAATCAAGCGACCAAATCGGGTCGCACGTCCCTGCGACGCGGGAATGTAGATTTGCTTGGGCAGCAAACTGAGCAGCAGCGGCGCGTTGACGCGTTCAAACGTGAAACTGCCCCCCAGAGCAACGAAGTCTGGCTCGCCCTCTTGTTCGCCATGTCGCACCGCTTCATTGCGCGGTGCGACCGGAGCGCAAGACATCCCCTTCTCACTGCTAAGAGAGAAGGCCGGCGTCGTCGGAAGCAGCAGAAAATCACCCCGACCTAGCTGCAGTGGTTCATGGCCATTCAGGGTCAACCACACTTCGCCAGTAAGGATGATCGAGAAGCCAGGGGCGTCATGCGCCGCATACTCTACGCCCCACCGACCTCTACCCGAGATGGGCTTGGATAGGGCCGCACCGGGGCGAAGCAGGGCAATGACGTCGCTCAATGGGTCCATCTGGACGATCCATAACTAATATTGGACTACGGATTATATATCGTCCGGTTGGCCTCGTCTATCAAATCGTCATCCACCACGCGGAGACAGGCTATGACCAAGACAATTCTCATCACCGGCACCTCTTCCGGCTACGGCAAGGCCATCGCAGAGCACTTCCTGTCCCATGGCTGGAACGTTATCGCCACGATGCGGCGCCCCGACAATGCGTCTTTCAGTGGCGATACCACTCGGCTCCGCGTGCCGCCGCTGGACGTCACCAGCGACACAAGTATCGCTGCGTTGATCGAAGTCGCTGGCCCGATCGACGTGCTCGTTAACAATGCCGGCGTCGGCGCCGTCGGGGCGTTTGAGGTGACTCCGATGTCGCTGGTGCGGCAGCTCATCGAGACCAACACGATCGGCGTAATGGCCATGTGCCAGGCGGTCATACCACAAATGCGCGAGCGTCGTTCGGGCACGATCGTCAACGTCACGTCGAGCGTCACGCTTGGCGCGTTCCCCTTGGCGGCTGCCTACACGGCCAGCAAGCAGGCGATCGAAGGGTTCACGGAATCGCTCGCACATGAGCTCGCGTATTTTGGTATCCGCACGAAACTGGTCGAACCCGGTTACGCGCCGACCACGAATTTCGGTGCCAATGCGATCATTCCTTTCGATCAGCTCATTCCCGCCGACTACGCCGACTTCGCTGGCCCCATTATCGAGGCGTTCGGAAAGCCCGCGCTGACGACCAAGGAAAGTGACGTGGCTGAGGGCGTCTGGAACGCCATCCATGATACCGGAAACCAGCTCCACTTCCCCGCGGGTCCGGACGCCGTCGCGCTCTCCCGCGCGCGTTGAGGGTAGCCCCGTGCCACCGGCACGGCGTAACGTCAGTCTGACTTGCGCGTCTTCGCTCCATGGGTGCAGAAGGGGCTATTCCAGATGTCGGCCGCGGTTCACGATGAGGGACGATACCCCATGTCGGTTCATGAGAAATCCCAAGGCTACCATTCGGGTGCCCGGGATTATGTCGCCGGCCGGCCAGGATATCCGCCGGAAGCGATCGAGTGGTTGCGCGACGTCCTGGGCGCCGCTCCGGGCAGGAAGATCGTCGAGATCGGAGCAGGAACCGGCAAGTTCATCCCGACGCTGCAAGAAGTGGGCGGGACCATCATTGCGGTTGAACCGATCACCGAGATGCGGGAGCAACTAGTCCAGTCTTTTCCGGATGTGACAGCTTTGGCCGGGTCGGCTGACGCCATCCCCCTCCCGGACGCCTCGGTAGATGCAGTCGTCTGCGCGCAGGCATTTCACTGGTTTGCGACCGTCGAAGCGGTCGCGGAGATGCGTCGCGTGCTGGTGCCGGGCGGGAGGCTCGGTCTCATCTGGAATGGGCGGGACGAGAGCGTTCCGTGGGTTGCTGCGCTCTCCCAGATCACCGATCGCCGTGAAGGCGATACGCCGCGATACCGCACCGGCGCTTGGCGGAATGCGTTCCCCGCTCCGGGCTTCGAGTTCATCGGTGATCGGCACGTGCGCAACCACCATATTGGTTCGGCTGAACAGGTCGTTCTCAAACGCACAATGTCGGTGAGCTTCATCGCCGGTCTGCCCGCGATCGAACGGCATGCGGTCGAGCGGGAAGTACGGGACTTGATTGACGGAACTCCGGAACTGGGCGGAGGCCGGGAGGTCGCCTTCCCTTATGTGACCAGCATGTTCGCTTACCGAGCAATCTGACAGCCGAACGGCGGCTTTCGTCAGATCTGCACGTTTGCGGCGCCGCAGTTGAACGACCTGACTTGGTCGGCAAGTGTCTTACCGTCGCCGCAACCATAGTGGCTGACCAACCCAGACACCGGTAGCCTGCAAGTATATTTCGCAGGTTTCGCTGCCGAGAGTCTATGTGGAAAATCGCATAATATTATATTATGCAGATTAAGGCATAAAGAGAATTTATGCTCAAAACAGCATATTGCGAAATTATGTGATTTGAGACATAGCGCTGGCCAAGGAGATTGGCTTATGGCTCATATTGCGCGATCGCCCAAGCAACTTGGCGCCGCCATCCAGCGTGTGCGCAAGCAGAAAGGCATGAGCCAGACGGAACTGGCCCGCTTGGCAGGCCTGCGGCAGGAACTGGTCTCCAAGATCGAGACCGGACAAGAAGGCACCCGGTTATCCTCGATTTATGCGTTGTTTGCCGCTCTCGGCCTGGAGATGGTCATCGATCAGAGGTCCGGCAAATCGGTGCCTGATATTGAGGACATCTTCTGATGGGCCGGCGCAGAGCGCACCCCCCGCTTAACATATTCATCAACAACCGTTTGGCTGGGCGCCTTCTCAAGCAGGCCAGCGGCGCCATCGAATTTCGCTACGACCAAAGCTGGCTTCCCTGGGAGCACGCATTTCCAATCTCCCTTTCGTTGCCCCTGCGCGAATCGCAATTCACCGGCGAACCGGTGGTCGCCGTCTTCGACAATCTGCTGCCGGATAATGCCGCCGTGCGTCGCCGGGTTCGGGGAGTCATCCGGGGGCTTCCGGCGGCTGATCCAGATCGTCTTCGGCCTGTCGATCGCCTTTGCCGCTTCCAGCTTTTTCCTCAGCTTCTTCAGCTTCGGTGGCGGAGCGCTGATCGCATGACCGGGGGTGGCCAGCATCTGGAGGGATTCGAGGTGCCGGTCCACGGCGCACTCGGAAGCCCCACGCCCAGCAGAGCGAACCATGGAAGACCGAGTTCGGGTTGGTATGCAAGGGATGCCGCCGCCCATTGCGTCGCGGTCCAGATGCCCAGCGATATGATCGCAAGCACAACGACTATCTGTCCGATCAGAAGCTTTGTCGGGGTCATTCAAGCCTCCTGCGGCGGACAAGCTCGTCCGCTGGCCAGGCTCAATATCGCAGGATGGTGAGCCGTTCGTCAGTCGCGCACTGGTGACGCCGGGTGCATTTTTGGGGACGGGGAAGCGAAGCCTCGTTCAATGACGCGTAGGGCCGCGGCCAGCAGCCTTCCAGCAAAGCGCGTGATCATACGTGTCGATGGGGCTGTGAACCCTGCACAACGAGCCTGCCGCAGAAGCGAAATTTCGCCTTAGGGCTGAATTGTCCAGGACAATCCGGCGCTGGCCTGCGCCATGGCTGTGGCCAGCGCCCTGGCATCCGGCGCGCTGGCACTCAACACGCCCAAATAATCCTTGTTGGAACAGGTTATCACCATGCGCTCGCCGGGAGCGCGCAGTGAGCGATATTCGACCCAAAGATCGTTGCCTTTCCGCAGGAAGCCTTCCGGTGCGGAGATGATCTCTCCGGCACTGTCGGTCGGAAAATAGCGGATTGCAGCCACTCTGTCCGCGAGCGGGAATGTGCCGAGCGGTTCGCCAAGGTGAAGACGAAGGATTTTCTCGAACAATGCGATGTCCAGCGTATGCTCAAGCATGAACTCCATATGGTCGCCGACGGTTCGGTAATTGATCTCGATGATGCGCGGTCCCTGCGGCGTCAGCACGAATTCGGTGTGGCACGAGCCGAAACCAACGCCGACCGCCCGGATCTGGCATAGTACCGCATTCCTCTGGTCCGCCGTCAGCCAGTTGCCCCAGCGTCCTTCGAGTTCGACGAAGTCGGGGGGCGGGCTGAGCGCCACGTGGAAACCACCCAGAATCGCGATGTCTTTCCCGTCGCCCAGGGTCTCCAAGGTATAGAGTTCGCCAGCCATATAGTCTTCGATCAACACAGCCCGACCGGGCTCGACGCGCCAGACCTCCCGACAATGCGCGATCAGGGCATTCTTGTCTTCGCAGAAGCGGACGAGCTGACTGCCGACCCCCTCGCGGGGTTTCGCCACGGAAGGGAAAGGCACGTCGGGAAGCTCCGCCAGGCCGTTCTCATGAGTGACAACGGCATGCCACAGGGTGTCGACGCCTTGATCCCGCAGATGGCTGCGCATCGCTGCCTTGTTCTTGGTCCGATAGGTGGTTTTCCAGTCCTTGCCGGGCAGGCCGAAATAATCAGCCGCCAGCGCGGTGCTGGTTTGCAGATGGTCGCTGTTCGAGAAGATCGCCGCAGGCCTTTCGGCATGGCTGCTGATTTCGTCGATGATCGCCAGGGGATTGAAAACGTCGCATTCGACGATACTGTCGGGGCAGGCGGGCCGGTCCGCAGCCTCGAAATGGCGGCGATGGGCTTCGGCCTGATCGGTAAGCAGGATCACCTTCAGGCCAAGGCGTTGCGCTGCCGGGAGAAAACCCTCGTTGACCGCGTCCGTCGGTACATGGGCAAGCAGGATCAAGGTCGGCATTGGGCAAGTTCTTTCATATTCCTGATTTCATGTCCGCCGCTCTCCACGAGCAGAAAAGCTGATGAACGAATTACATCATATATGCAATTGACTCGCAATAGCGAATCATTTTATGTCCTTGAAGCGCTTCAGAAAAAATGAAGGCGCCTGAATAACGAGCAGCGGTGATATCACCGCGCGCCCATCCGGATTTGGAAGGAACTGCCATGCAATCTTCAGCAGAACTGTCCGTCGGCAACACGCCGCTCGTCGCCCTTGACCGCATGTTTCCGCCGGATGTGGTTCCGGTATTCGCCAAGCTGGAAATGCTGAATGTCGGCGGTAGTGTGAAGGATCGCACCGCGCATTACATGGTGTCGCAGGCGCTGGCCGCGGGCCGGATCACTTCGGAAAGCCACCTCGTCGAAAGCTCGTCCGGTAACCTCGCCATAGCTCTCGCCATGATCGCCAAGCGCGAGGGAATCCCCTTCACGGCGGTGGTCGATCCCAATCTCGCTCCCGCCAATCGCTGCCTCATCGAGGCGTTCGGCGGACGCATCGACCTCGTGACCGAGAAGGACGAGGCGGGCGGTTATCTCCATACTCGCGTTCGCCGGGTGGATGAATTGGTCCGCACGATTCCCGGCGCCGTCTGGCTGAACCAATATGCCAATCCAGACAACTGGCGAGCCCATTATCACGGCATTGGCGAAGAGATCGTGCAGGAAATACCGGTCGAGCCCACCCATGTGGTCGCTGCCGTCTCAACCTGTGGAACCTTGATGGGACTGGCACGCCGCTTGCGCGAGCGATGGCCGAAAATCGAGGTGGTCGCGGTCGACCTTGAGGGATCCGTGATCTTCGGCGGACAGGGCGGCAACAGGCAGATTCCCGGAATCGGCGCCAGCAGGGTTCCCGAGCAGCTCTCACTGCCCGAAGTGGATGCCGTAATCTACGCGACGGACTGGGAATCCACCCTTGCCTGTCGCCGTCTCGCGGATAGCCAAGGGATATTGGCGGGCGGCTCATCGGGCACGGTGATGGCGGCGATTACCAAGCTGATTCCCAATCTTGGCAAAGGGTCATGCATCGTTACCCTGCTGCCCGACCGTGGCGAACGTTATCTCGATACGGTCTATGATCCCGAATGGCCGAGCCAGGAACGTCGCTTCACCAAGCCGTTCGAAGCGTCCTTCCTCCGTCTTGGCGAACGATCAGCCGTCGCAAGGGCGCCCACACGTCGCACCGCGGCGGCCTCCTCATGGATGCCACGGCCTCCTATTCTGGCGGCAGGGGCGACACTATGAACGGCGCTACCTTGCGATATTTGTCCCGGGCGGACATCGCCGCGCTCGGCGGGGAACATTCTGACCTCTATATGCGCGCGGTGGAGGACGGCTTCCGCTCCCATGCCGCCGGTGACTTCGTGCAGCCGCTCAAGCCGTACCTACGCAGCCCCCGCGCGCGGCATATCGCGGATCGCATTATCGCCATGCCTGCCTGGATCGGCGGTGAGCGGCCTGTCGCGGGGCTCAAGTGGATTGGATCCAAGCATGACAATCCGGCAAAAAGGGGCATGGAACGCGCAAGCGCCGTCATAGTCCTCAATGATCCCGAGACCAACTATCCCATGGCGATCATGGAGGGCGGCCTTCTAAGCGCGATGCGAACTGCCGCCGTGACCGGCGTTGCAACGCAGCATCTGGCGCGAAAGGGCTTTGACGAGGCAGCCATTATCGGTTGCGGACCGATCGCGGAACGGCAAGCGCAGATGCTGCTTGAACAGTTCGCTAAGGTCAGAACGCTTCGCCTGTTCGATCTGCGCGAAGAGGCGTCGGAAGCTCTCTCCGCGCGGCTTCGCCAACGTTTCGCTGATCTCCGCGTCATCATCGCCAAGAGCGCGGAGGCGGCGGTTCGCGACTGTCCGGTCGTCATCACCTGTACCGTGACGGACACGCCCTATCTCGCCTTCGACTGGCTGGCCAGGGGTGCGTTTCTTGCCAACGTCTCGATCATGGACGTGGAGCGCGACGTGTTCCTCAAGGTCGACAAGGTCGTCGTCGATGATTGGGACCAGTCGAACCGGGAGAAGAAGATCATCAATCTTCTCGTGGAAGCGGGCGAATTCTCGCGCGAGCGCCTCCATGCCGAGCTTGGCGAGATCATCGTCGGGGACAAGCCGGGCCGCGAAACGGATGATGAAATCATCCTGCTCAATCCGATGGGGATGGCGATCGACGACATCGCCTGCGCGAAAGCGATCCTCCACCGGGCCGAGGACAGGGGCATCGGCACCGTGCTGCCGCTCTTCTAGGATGCCTTCCTGTTCATTCCCCAAACCTTCACTAGCATCGAGAAACGCGTCCGATGACGACAGCCCTCCCCGTGCCTCCAGAAGTTGCCGATGCAGCCATCACGCGTGCTGGCATCGCGATGGATCGCCTTCTCAATACTTGGGTGCGGGAACGCGTGACCGGGTTCGCGCCGGTGGAGGGCGAAGCCTGCATCTTGCAAGTGGGGGCACAGCGCATCCGCGTCTCGTGCCTGCGTGCCTCACCGGGGGGCTTCCATCGCTGGCGCCTGCCGGTCCGGATCGAAGCTGCCGACGGGACGGAAAGGGCCGTAAATGACGCGGCGGTCGTCGCCGGCCTGATGGCGGACGTTCTTGCCGACGAGGGCGGCGTCCCCGCGACGACGATCAAGACGCGGCTCAAGATAGCTATCGACGGCGGCGAAAATCATGCTCTGGCCTGCGTTGCACGGCCTGCCGACAATTCTGCCATGGGGATGGAACGGAGCCTTTGGCATGGCCATCCCTTTCACCCCTTCGCCAAAAGCATAGATGGCTTTTCCGCGCATGACGTCGAGCATTATGCGCCGGAACGGGCGGCTGTTTTCCAATTGCGCTGGATCATCGCGGATCGCGATGTGGGCGCTGCCTTGTGGCGCGATGCACAGGCAGAGGCGCGATCACGCAAGATTCTCGCTGGCCTTGCGGGCTTGTCCGACAAGGCGATCGGGGAACGTCTTTTGCTTCCTAGCCATCCCTGGCAGGCGGAACGTCTGGAGTGCAATACGGCATTCGCCAATCTTGCAGCACAGGGACGCGCGATCCTCACCTTGCCGAGCGGCGCATGGATGCAGCCAACGTCATCGGTTCGCACGCTGTTCGCGCCCGAAGCCAATATCTTCCTCAAGCTTCCGATCGAAGCGCGGATCACCAATTTCGTGCGTACCAATCCACGAGAGCAGATCGCACGCAGCATGGCTGCGGGACGGGCGCTTGCTGCGATCCAGGAGCAGGTGGTCGCCTGCGGCCTCGACATCCTCGACGAACCTGGCGCCATCTGGATCGACCATCCCGATCTTGAGGCAATCACCGGCGTTATCCTGCGCGACGCCCCGGCACGGAAAGCCTATGTCTTGGCGGGCCTCCTTGAACCCTCGGCCCATGATGGCCGCCCCATGCTGGCGACGATGGGCTGCAATCCTTCTAGTGCCTCCGAGGCGGAAGCCTGGCTACGCGCCTATGTCCGAAAGGCTGTCCTCCCGCCGCTTCGCCTGTTCGCCCGAACGGGAGTCAGCCTGGAGGCGCACAGCCAGAACAGCCTTCTGGCACTGGACAGCGGGAATCCGGACCGCCTGATCGTGCGCGACCTCGAAGGGGTCAGCATCGATCGCGAGCGCTTCAAAGGCGTCGCGCCGGGCCTCGATCTCGATGCGTCCGTATTTTTCCCGGCTGAGGAAGCGCGCCAGCGGTTGGTCTATTATCTCATCAGCAATCAGCTGAATCATGTGGTCGCAACGATCGCGCGCTTGGCCGATGTGCCGGAAATTTCCCTCTGGCATGCCGTGACCGATACACTCGCCAATGTGACCGAAGAAGGGGAGACGGAGGGTCTTATCGTGTGGCTTCTGGAGCAGGAGACGCTCCCGGCCAAGGCCAACTTCACCAGTTGCTTCGCGGGTCGCGGCGAGCGTCCGGATTATGTGGCGATCGCCAATCCCCTGTGGCTCGCCCTGCGGGGCGAGCGCCGTGGAAGGGCGGTGCGGACGTGACGTTGCTGAAACCTACCGCCGCCCAGATCGACGCGGTCCTGACCGGCGGGCGGCCGATTTGCGCCTTCCTGCACGATCTCGATGCGTTGAACCGGCATGCTCGCGACATCGCAGGCTCATTACCGCCCCGCGTCGAACTGTTCTACGCGGTGAAAGCCAATAATGACTCCCGGATATTGGGAACCCTGGCGCCGCATGTCGCCGGGTTCGAGGTCGCATCCTCGGGCGAAATACTGAAGGTTCGCGAGGCGGTTGGGGCTGACGCCCGGATCATCATGGGCGGTCCGGCACGCACGCGGGAGGATATCGAACTAGTCCTGGCGCAGGGCGTCGAGCGGCTCCATGTGGAGAGCCTGCACGCGCTTCGTCTCGTGAACGCCGTTGCCATGCAGGCGGGCGCGGTGCTGCCGATATTGTTGCGCGTGAACCTTGCCGGCCCTGTGCCGGGCGCGACCCTGACGATGGGAGGAGCGGCCACCCAGTTCGGCATCGCGCAGCCGGATATCCCCGAGGCATTGAAGCTGTTGAGGGACTGCCCGGCACTCCGGTTCGAAGGCTTCCATTTTCATACGGTGTCGAACAATCGCGACGCGGCCGGACATGCCGCGCTCTGCGCGATGGAATTGGGCCTCGCGCGGTCCTGGGCGACCGAGCATGGGCTCGACCTGGCGGTTGTCAATCTGGGTGGCGGCTGGGGCGTCGACTATGGCGATCCGGACTGGCGGTTCGACGTCGATGGCTTTGCCCGCGCGTTCGCGCCACATGTGGGCGAAGACATTCGCCTGCAATTCGAATGTGGCCGGATATTGACCGCCTACCATGCAGCCTATGTCTGCGAGATACTCGACCTCAAATTCGTTCATGGCCGCACCTTCGCCCTGCTGCGCGGCGGCACCCATCATTTCCGCCTGCCCAGTTCCTGGGGGCACAATCATCCGTTCCTGATCCTGCCTCGCGATGCCTGGCCCCACCCCTGGCCGCGACCCGAATGCAGAGACATCAATCTGACGCTCGCCGGGGAGCTATGCACGCCCAAGGATGTGCTTGCCCGCAATGTGCCCGTTGAGCGGGCGCGGATCGGCGATCTCGCCTGCTTCCTGATGGCGGGCGCCTATGGCTGGGACATCTCCCATCATGACTTCCTGTGCCACCCCCATCCGCAGCACGTCTATTTGGGGGCGTATGAGCACGCAAATCCTCGCGTATTTTCAACGGGATCGACCAGCTTTTCTTGACTTTGGCTGCGACGCCGCCGTAACAGTCCAGATGTGCGAAAGATTCGCATTATCATTATATTCAAGGGGGCGACATGCGCGCGATTGCTGAAAATTCTCCTGCCGTCCGAGCGGGCAACATCGTATCGATACTGGCTTTGCTGACGGCCTTGGGCGGCGGCGTGCTGTTCTCTCCCGCCTTTGGCGCGGTGGCGGAGAAGGCCGACAGTGAGGCCACGGCATCCGGATCGGGCCGCGACGACATCGTGGTGACCGGCCAGAATCCAGAGTACCGCACACCCGACACCACGGCACTCAAGATCGATGCGCCACTGCGCGACATTCCCCAGACGATCGACGTCATTCCCGATCAGGTGATCCGCGACCAGCGCGCCCTGTCGATGCAGGATGCGGTCAGGAATGTGGCGGGCATCGGCATGGCCACGGGTGACGGCCAACGGGATCAATTCGTGATCCGCGGCAATATTGCCTATGGCGATCTTTTCATCGACGGCGTGCGCGACGACGCCCTCTATTTTCGCGACCTGTCGAACATCGAGCGGATCGAGATCCTGAAAGGCCCGGCATCCGTCCTCTACGGGCGCGGCTCCTCCGGCGGTCTTATCAACCGGGTTTCGAAGAAACCGGGCACAGAAGGCGGCGAGATTGTCGTGAGCTATGGCAGCTGGGAAGACAAGCGCGGCGAGATCGACCTTGGCCATGTCTTTACCGGCAACGATGTGGCGGTGCGTCTGACCGGCGCCATCGAACGATCGGACAGCTATCGCGACCAAGGCTTCCTCAGGCGCGAAGCCATTGCCCCGTCCGTGCTGTTCGCGCCGAGCGACCGCACCCGGATATTGCTGCAAGCCGACTATCTGCGCGACCGCCGTGTGACCGACAATGGCATTCCGGCGTTCCAGGGACGTCCGGTGGATGTGCGGGCATCGACCTATTATGGCGCGGCAAACGCTCGCGCCGTGGATTTCAGCCAGTCGGAAGTGTGGTCGACGACGGCGACGCTCGATCATGAGTTCAGCGATACGCTCAAGCTGCACAATGCCTTGCGCTATTATGACTATACGCTCGACCGGCAGAACACGATTCCGAACGTCGTCAATGAAGCTGCACGAACAGTAACGCTCAATCGTCAGAGCACGGATCGCGCCGAGCATGGCTGGTTCAACCAGCTCGAACTGTCCGGCAGATTTTCCACTGGGCCGCTGGAACACAAGCTGCTGCTGGGTTTCGAAACGGGCAGGCAGTCCAAATATGAGCTGCGGATAGACCGTGCGAATATCGCCACTGTCGATCTGTTCGATCCGGTGCTTCCGGTCCTGCCATTGGAAGTCGCCGGCACTCCGGGCACGCACCGGACGGGGGTCTACAAGACCCTCGGCTTCTATGCCCAGGACATGATCTCCCTCGGCGAGTACTGGAAGGCGCTGGCTGGCCTGCGCTATGACCGGTTCCGGCAGGAGGTCCACCAGCGGATAGCTGGACAGCCCGATCTCGCGCGAACCGACACATTCTGGAGCCCCCGCATCGGCCTCGTCTGGCAGCCCACCCCGGCCCAGTCCTATTATGTCTCCTGGAACAAGTCCTATCAGCCCTCCGGCGAGACATTCGCGCTCTCGACGAGCAGCGCGGACATCGCGCCGGAAAAGACGATCAACCGCGAAATCGGAGCCAAGTTCGATCTGTTCGACGGCAAGCTGTCGACGACCATCTCGGCTTTCAACCTCAAGCGCTCCGACATCAAGGCGACCGACCCTATCCTGCTCAGGGTCGTGCCGGTCGGCGTTCAGCGAACGCGGGGAATCGAGATTTCGGCGCAGCTCGAATTGTCGCAAGGATGGCAGGCGATCGCCAGCTATGCCTATCTCGATGCGCGCATCATCAGGTCGCCGGCGCTCGATTCAGGCGTACCCATCCAGGGCAACCGACCCACGCTGACGCCGGTGAACAGTGCGAGCCTCTGGTTGATGCGCAGCTTCGGGGATCGCTTCGGCCTAGGCGGGGGCGTCAACTATGTGGGCGATCGCCAGGCTAACCTCGCGAACAGCGTGGTCCTGCCGGAATATATCACCGCCGATGCGATGGCATGGGCTCGCCTGGGCAAGCTCAAGGCACAGCTCAACATCCGCAACATCTTCGACCGCGACTATTTCGTGTCGGGCCACGGTACCGTTGGGAACCTCAACATGCCGGGCGCACCGCGCTCGGCGATGCTCACACTGCGATACGCGATCGACTAGCCCGCCTTCCGGTGACGCTGCCTTCAGGAGAAAAACGCATGAACATCGCTACCGCTGTCAAACCCGCACCATCGGTCCGGGATCACGGCCGTTATATCCTGAGGCGCGTGGCGGATTGCTTCCTGCGCGAAAATTATCGGGGGATCGCGCTCGGCAAGATTGTTCCTGCCAAGAGCGCGCCCTTCGACAGGCTGTTCGCGCAAACGGAGCATTACCTCGCCCATGAGGCCGCCGATGGCGGCGCGCTCTTCCTGCCGATCGAGCCTGACGGGTTCATGCAGGCATGGCGCGTCGCTGCCCCGCCCTTCGTTCATGTCGCCCACCAAGGCGCGCGCCTCATCGACAGCATCACCGAATTCCTCGAAATCATGAAGGCCGGGCTGGAAGGCGAAGACAGCGCCAATGTCTCGGCCTTTCTTGCTGAATGCCAGGCTGCAATCGAGCAGGGTGCGATCTGCGATGCCGCCCGGCATAGCACCTCGCCGGCCGCACCCCGACTGGCGAGCCATGCCCAATGGCATAGGGCGATGCTTGCCAATGATCGCCTGGCGTCCTTCCTCGATCACCCCTTCTATCCCACGGCACGGGCGAAGCACGGCTTTACCGCCGATGATCTTATCGCCTACGGCCCGGAATATCAGCAGGTCTTTCGCTTGGCCTGGCTCGCCCTTCCAAGGGATGGCCTGTCGGCACAAGGCGAGGTGCCCGCCCTATGGCCGTCTTTCGCGGATGTCGGCCTCGATCCGGCGCTGGAAGATACGCATGCGCTTCTGCCCGTCCATCCGTTCATGCGTGGCGAGCGAATGGATCGGATTCTGGCCGAGACCGGGATGATCGACCACGCCCACATGGCGCCGCTGGATTATCTCGAAGTCGTGCCCACACTCTCGGTGCGGGCTCTGGCAGTGGTCGAGGAACCCGGCCTTCATATCAAGCTGCCGCTCGCGATCAGCACGCTCGGCCGCCTCAATCTGCGCGCGATCAAGTCCGGTACGATCAATGACGGCCATGTCGTCCATTCGCTGCTGGAGGCGATCCGCGCGGATGACGACGCGCTTCGGACAAAATTGCTCCTGACCGACGAGAGCGGCGGGGCGCATCATGGCGGGGAGCGGTTCCTGGCCTATATCATCCGCCGCTATCCTGAAGACCTCGACGGTTGCGAACCGGTGCCGGTCGCAGCGCTGATGGCGCCGATGCCCGATGGCCGTCCCTACGCTCTGCATCTGGTCGACGACTATTATGGCGGCAACGTCGCCCACTTTATCGATGAATTTTGCGATCTCCTCCTGGGCGTTCACCTCCGCCTGGCGGCGCGCTACGGCATCGAACTGGAAGCCAACCAGCAGAACTCGGTCCTGCTCTTCGATCGACGCGGGGATGGCCTGCGACTGCTGCTCAAGGACAATGATTCGCCCCGGATCGATGCTGCCGCGCTCAAATCGGCCTTTCCCGGATCGGATGCCTGGACCGGCAGGCTACAGGACGCGCGCATCACTCAGGCTGATCCTGCCGCTATCGCGCAGATGCTGGTCACCATCACGATCCAGCTCAATCTGGGAGCGGTCATCGAGGGGATCGGCCGTCATCTGAACAGATCCCGCGCCTATCGCTATCTGTTGCGCAGCGCCGTCGAGCGGCAGTTCGCCAGGTTGGAGGGTGAAGGCGTCGCCACCGGGTCGCTGCGCGCCGCGTTGCTGGAAGCGAGCCATTTCCCGATCAAATATCTTCTGCGCGCCGCGACCCTAGAGACGCGCGGGGCGATTGGCGCCGCCGACGTCAATAAAGCCTATGGGCATAGCGCGCCCAATTTTCTCCTTCCCGAGAGCGAGAGATGAGTCCGGGCCGCATCAAGGCCACCGTTCTCGCCTGCCATTTCGCGGGCGCGTTCGGTCCGATGGGCTTGCCGCCCTTCCTGGGCCTCATCCTTGTCGGGATTGCGCCCGGCGCTGACGAGAGCCTGATCGGCTGGCTCTACATCGTCCCAACCGCATGCCTTGCCATCTCCGCGCCTCTGTGGGGCCGCATGGCCGACCGGTGGGGCCGAAAGCCGCTTCTGTTGCGCGCGCAGATCGGGCTGGCTGTGAGCTTTCTTGTCGCGGGCTTCGCCGGGTCGTTGCCGATGTTCATGGTCGCCCTCTGCCTACAGGGCCTACTTGGCGGTACCTTTTCGGCCAGCAATGCTTATCTGTCGGAAGCCCTGCCGCGCGAGGAACTGTCGCAGGCCCTGAACCTGACGCAGGCGAGCGCGCGGCTCGCGCTCATCCTGGCCCCGGCGGCGGTGGGTTTTCTCATCGACCGCCATATCGACCCGCAAAATGTCTATCTCATAGTGGCGCTGCTGCCGCTGGTCGCCGTCCTGATGCTGCTGCCCCTGCCAGCAAAAGGCCCGCCCAAATCCGCCCCGGCCGCAGGCAGCGAGTCGCCGAAGCCCTTTGGTGGGCAAGTGCTGTCGCGCGGCGCGATCATGGCCGGGCAGACCGGCTTCACGCTCGCCATGATCTCCACCTTTCCGTTTCTCGTGCCCTACAGCATGAAGGCATTCGGCGTCGGCGCGGGCACGGCCGGCTGGCTCTTCGGCCTGCCCCACATCGTTTACCTCTTCGTTTGCATTCCGCTTGGGCGACACTTGCGCAACCGCGATCCCGCTCCCTGGTTCGCCGCCGGATGCCTGATCGTAGGCGGCATGCTCGCGGTGCAAGCGCTCACCTCGTCGCTGCCGGTCTTTGCGATGGCTCGGGCGCTGCTCGGGGTCGGCATGACGCTGGGCTATGTCAGCCTCAATGCGCTGATCGCCCAGACGATCGAGGATGCCAGTGCGGGTCGGACATTCGGCTGGTTCGACAGCGGCGCCAAGCTGGCGACGATCGTCGCCAGCGTAGGCGGCGGCATGATCGCGGCCATGGGCGGGGTGGGCCCGCTGTTCTTCGCCGCCGCGCTGTGCGGGGCGATGACCGCGGCGATGGTCATGCTGCTGCTCGGCATGGAGCCGTTTACCCGCTCCGCCGCCCTCAAATGAAGGCCGCCGCCATCCGAAAGATGCGCCGCACCTCACAAGGAGAATGAAGATGCTGATGTCCGAACCCCTCGCGCCCGCTCGCGGTCACCAGGGTGACAGCCGCCGTCCGATCAAGCTCAATCTCTATCGCGACTATGAGGTTGAGGCGGTGGCCCAAGCCATGGCCGGCAGTCCCGTCCTCGAGATGGGCGTTCGGCTCGATTGCCTCATGGTCTCCGATTCCTATCTGATGACGCATCTCGGGCGTGACAGCACCCGGCTGGCGAGGGGCGAACAAGCCCTGTTCCTCGAAATCATGGCGGGCCTGGTCAAGGAGGTCTCACATCGCGCAAGGCAACTCTTTCCCGCTGAAACACCCTATATTGTTGGCGACATGCCGGACGGCTCGGTCGCCAACGGCGAGATCGCGGTCCGCAGCGCCGACCAGATGCGGCGGGCCGGCGCCGACGTCGTCAAGCTGGAGGTCCATTCCGAGGCTGTCGTCGCGACCATCGAGCGGCTGACGCGGGAAGGCTTCCGGGTCATGGCCCATCTGGGCTATACGCCGCAGGGCGGCGGCGGTGCCAGGGTAGGCGGATCGCTCGACGGCGCGCACGCTCTCTTCGCTTCGGCGCGGCAGGTTCGTGACGCTGGCGCCGAGAGCATCGTGCTCGAGAAGCTGGACGAATTCGTGCATCGCGCGCTCGTGGATCGCCCGCAAGCCTTGCCGAGCTACGCCATCTTCAGCGGGAAGTCGGAAACTGGCGGACAATCCCTCAATATCTGGGATTCGGTTTTCAAGCCCAGCTTCCGGGCACGCTATTTCCCACCCACGGCAATGGAGACCGTCGATGCATTTCCCACAGCCTATTCTGTCGCGGCCATTGCAGCGCATGTCGGGGCCTTGCTCACCTTGACGGCCGCAGGCGAATTTCCCCTCTCTCCGCCGACCTTGCTCTCCGTCGAGGACGTGGTGGCGCTCGCTTCTTGCGATCCTTGGACAGAGTGAAATCGATCTGCCGGACGCGCTCGCACCGGGTCGAGCCCGACCATGCGCGGCCGCCGGGACATCGTGCCCGACAGCTTTGGATCCAGACAGGTAAAGGGGATGCCGCGGTGGACATTCCCATCCTGGTCCGAACATGGGGATGTGTGCGGCTAAGCCCGATGCTCCCCTTTGGAGAGGCGTAGTAGCCGCCGTTTGTCAGGGCCGGCAACGAGCGAGGAGGTTCGATGGCCGGAAATGCCGACGGGGCGCGGTTCGGCTTGGCCTCCTGCGTTGCCGCAACCGATACGATATTGCGAGCCCTGGCCCGGGTGTCCGAACGTGATGAACTCGCGGGGCTGATGAACGCGATGACCCGTGAGTTGGGCTTCCGCTACTATGCCCTTATCCATCATGACGACCTGCGAGGCGAACCGGCCGATCGCGTGAAGTTGCTCGACTATCCGGCAGCTATCGAGGATCGCCTCATCGGTGAGGGAATATGGCGCCGCGATCCAGTGCTTCGTGGCTGTGTCTTTGCACAGCGGGCGTTTCGCTGGTCCGAACTTCCCGGCATCATCGCAATGGATCGCCGCGACCGGGAAAGCATTGCCCTTGGCGCCAATGCAGGGCTGAACGAGGGGATAACCGTGCCTTATTGGAGCCTTGGCGAATGCATGGGCTCCTGCACCTTCGCTGGCACGCGGGTGCCAAAGCGGGCAAAATCCTATGTCGGCATGGCGCAGATGCTCGGGATTTTCGCATTTCAGGCGGCACGGCATATCCAGACGGGCGCAATGCCCGCGCCGGGCCCTCGACCGCGGCTTCGTCCCCGGCCACGCGATTGTGTCGTTCTCGCTGGGCGCGGCTATTCGAACAAGGAGATCGCCCGCGCGCTCTCGCTCACCCCGCGCACGGTCGATGGCTATCTGACGGAGGCGCGCCTGCTGTTCGACGCACATGACCGTACCGAACTGGTCTTCAGCGCCATCTTTGCCGGCGAGATCGGCCTGGCCGAGCTTTCGCGCCGTCAACCCGAGTAATTGCCCGGCCTGTTTTCGGGCCGGCTTCCTGTTTCCTTGCTGGTGTTCACCCAAAGGGGAGCACGCCATGATCCACATCGCCGATCGGAAACGTCTTTTCATCGACCTGTTCGGGTGGGACGTGCCGATCGTTCAGGACCGGTTCGAGATCGACCAGTTCGACACGCCCGGCACGATATACATCATTTCCGCCGATGATGGCGGCGCACATGAAGCATCGATCCGGCTGCTGCCGACAATTCGTCCCCACATGCTGGGCGACCTGTTCTCCCATCTCTGCCCTGGCGGCGTACCGACCGGCCCGACCATCTGGGAAAGCACGCGGCTTTGCCTGCCGCAACGCCACGGCGCCGCGCGCCGGCGAGAGCTGCGGAACCTCCTCATTTCGGCGATGGTCGATTTCGCGCTGGAACGGGGTATCGAACGCTATACCGGCATTCTTCCCGAGGCATTCCCCAAGGAAGTGCTGGCCATGGGCTGGCGAGGCGAGCCGCTGGGGCCGGCGATGCGAATGCCCGGCGGTTCGGTGGGCGCCTTCATGGTCCATATCGACGCCCTGACGCCCGCGCGGCTGGGCTGGACAGGAACCTATAGCGGCAAGAGCCAGTGGGTGTCGGCATGACCAGCCTTGCCGACAGCTGCGCCGCCTCTCTTGATCGCGACGGATGGTGTGTGCTCGAACGCGTGCTCGATCCGGCCGTGCTGCAAAAGCTCGAGGCTGACCTTGAGGCGCCTTCCACAAGAACGCCTTTGTGCCAAGGCACATTCTATGGAGCGCGCACCCGCCGCTTCGGTGCGCTCCTGACGCGATCCCCGCTGGCCGGGCGCCTCGTGATGCATCCGCTGATCCTAGAGACCGTCGAGCGCATGCTGCTCCCCTGGTGCGAACGGATCGCGCTCAACCTGACCCAGGCGATCGAGATCCATCCCGGCGCTTTGCCGCAACTGCCGCATCGCGACCAGGAGATGTGGCAGGGACCGAAGGGGATCCGCCGGCATGCCTCTGCTCTCTAGGCACCCTGCGCCAGCACGATCTCAACTTCACGTAGCTTGCCGATAATCTCTTCCGGCTTGTGCTTCTTGCTCGGCATTCAATGTCCCTTTCGTGGTCCAGACTATCATAGTCTCTGGGCCACTCAGCAGGGGGCAGATCAGTCAGGAATTTGCCTGACGCATAGCCACCACAGCTACAGCATCAGGTCGACAGGTGCGCCGCCCATCAGTAGATCGCCGAACGTGCGTGCGTACATGCGGAATTGTGCAGCAGCGTGTTGACGACCGCAGCGCATGTTGCGGTAGATGCGCGGGATACTGGTCTTTTCATAAACGCCGCCGCCGCCGGCAATCGTCATCATGTCCTCGGCAAGCCGGACGCAACGGTCAGCCACCGCAGCGCTTTGCAAGCGGAATAAATGGCGCATTTCCATCGGCAAGGGTTCGTTGCGCTCTGCATACTCGGCCATGGTCTGGAGATTGGCGAAAAGCGTATTCTTCATTTCCGCAATGCCAGCCGTGGCCATGGCGACCGCATAATGCGCGTCTGGGTCGCGCCCGGTCCGAGTGCCGACAAAGACCTTCTCCCGTGCATATTCCTTGAACAGATCAACCATCGCCTGGAGCGCGCCAATCTGCGAATTGGTAATACCGCGCATGAACACCAGCATGAACGGTGAGCGATAGATCGCGCCCGGATTCACGAAGCGGCCCGGATTCTGGCAATTATAGCCGTCGATGAACTTGTGTGTGCGGTGTTCCGGCACGAACGCCTTCTCGACCACGATGTCCTGGCTGCCCGTCGCCTGCAGCCCGGGGACATCCCACCCGCCGACGATCTTGGCGTCCGCGCGCGGCAGCAGGAACGACCGGAGATCCTGCCCGTCGGTGCCATTGACGATGCCGCCAAGGAAGGTCCATTCGCAATGGTCGCAGCCGCTGGAATAGGCCCAGCGGCCGCTGATCTCGTAGCCGCCGGGCACAGGCTTGGCGATGCCCCCGGGCATATAGGGGGACGCGATCAGCACCGAACTGTCCTCGCCCCACACGTCCTGGGCCGCCTGGTCTTCCATCAGGCAGATGTGCAGTGAGTGCAGGCTGATTACGCCGAAAATCCAGGCGACCGACATGTCGCCCTCGGCGAGCGTCATCTGCACTTCGGCAAAGGCGCGCTGCCCGAGCTCGTAGCCGTCCCAGCGCCGCGCCTGGAAGACGCGGAACAGGCCCGCCTCCTTCATGCGCCTTACTGTATCCGGGTTGACCAGGCCATTTTTCTCGTCTTCGGCGGCGCGCTCCTTGAGCAACGGGACCAGTGCTCGCGCCCGTGCGACAAGATCCTCGACGGTCGGCGCGGCTAATTCGTCGGCAATAGCCAAGGGCGATATCGATTCCACAATAATTACTCCACAGCCATTGAAAGTACAATTTCCGTTTTGCGAAAATTCATCAATCTCACGCAAGTTATATTGCAGGAAATTATATATTTGACACAATACTACCCTCAGTATCTCCTGTCATAGTCTGAATAGACTAAACATTTTATTATATATTTTGATCTACGTCAAATACCGCATGCCTCTGTTTAACTTATACTTGAAAAAGAATGTATCGTTCTGACTTGAGGAGAGTGGATCGTGAGGGGTAATGCGCTGATCAAGGGTGGTCGTGTGATTGACGGGACGGGCGCGCCGGCATTTACAGCTGATCTGCGGATCAAGACCGGAAGGATCGTCGAGATCGGCCCGGATCTGGCCCCAGGCGAAGAAGAGGTGTTCAACGCGGACGGCTGCTATGTCTCGCCCGGATTCATCGACACGCACGCTCATTATGATGGATCACTATATTGGGATCCCAGGTTCGACCCCATTGCCCAGCATGGCGTAACCACGCTGCTGATCGGCAATTGCGGTCTTGGCATCGCACCGATTCACAAGCACCAAATTCCGGGCATCTCTGCTTTGTTCAGCTATATCGAGGATCTGCCGCGCGGCGTATTCGACACGGAAGTCCCGTGGACCTGGGGCGACTTCGATGCCTATGTCAGCGACCTGCGCTCGCGCGAATATGCCGTCAATGTGGCGACGCTGGTGAGCCATTCCCTGCTGCGCATGTTCGAGGTCGGGGACGAATCCTGGAACCGCCCCTCCACGGCGGAAGAGCGCAAGCGTCTGGCCGGGTGCCTGGATCGGGCAATGAAGGCAGGCGCGTTCGGCTTCTCGACTTCGAGATTTGACGTCAATCCGGATGGAAACAAGGTTCCCAGCTATTTTGCCGATGCGCAGGAATGGGACGACCTCTTCGCGGTCACCGCCGAGAACAAGGGTGTCGTTCAGATCATCCCGGACCTCAGTTCGCTCGACAACCAGGAAAAGGACCTGCGCGAGATGTGCGAGCTGTCGATCCGGCATGGCGGCGTGCCGGTCATGTCGAACGGCATCTATGAACGCCCCGAGGACGCCACATATGCAACGCGCCTTCTCAAACTCGGCCGCGAGATGCGGGCGAAGGGTGCCACCTTCTATTATTTTGCATCGCCGCGTTCGATCGAACTCGTCGTGAACTTCCATCAATGCATGGTGATGATGTACATGCCGGCGTGGGCCGATCTTGTGCAGTCGGTCGTCCCCGACGACGAAAAGAAACGTCGCCTTGCCGACCCGGCATGGCGCGCGACGGCGCGGGAGCAGTGGGATGCCGTCCAGGAGGGTTTCCCCAGCCGCGGGGGGCTTGCAAGATGCCGGATCATCACGGTCGACCGGCCGGAATATGAACACTATCTCGGCAAGACTTTCGACGTGATCCTCGGCGAGCGCGGGGGGCACCCGTCCGACGTACTGGCCGACTGGGCGCTCGAAAACAATCTCAAGGCCGAACTGGTTTGCCCCTTTACCAATCTCGATCTGGATGTCGTCGGGCAGTTGCTCGCGGCTGACGAGTCGCTGATCAGCGGCAGCGATGCGGGCGCGCATATCGGTATGTTCGACGGCGCGGGAGACACCACTCTCGTCCTGACCCGCCATGTGCGTGATCGCCACGACATGTCGATCGAGGTCGCCGTCAAGCGCATGTCGAGCGATCAGGCAAAGGTATTGGGACTGGTCGACCGCGGGACGCTCGAGGTCGGCAAGATCGCCGACGTCGCGGTCTTCAACCTCGACGATCTCAACTGGGCACCGGAAAAGAAGGTGTTCGACGTTCCCGGGGGCGGATCGCGCCTGCGGCGGCCCGCTGGCGGCTTTCGCTACACGTTCGTCAGCGGCGTCCTGGTTCAGCAGGACGGCGAGTATACCGGCGCGATGCCGGCCCGCTTTCTCGGGCAGGAAGCCCGTGTCGCCAGCCCTTCGCCTGTCGCTGCCTGACCGCGACGGAGACGCAATTCTTTTTCGAGGGATTCAGCAATGTTCAGCCCGACCAACGATCTTACCGAAGCCCAGCTCGACAAGCTTGCGGCCAATTTCGATCATCATAGCCCGGAATATCGCAGTCATTCGATCGACATTCTCGGACATATGCAAAAGAAATGTCCATTTACGCATAGCGAAAATTATGGCGGCTTCTGGATATCGACCAAGGCGTCGGATTGCCTCGAAATCGCCAAGAATGTCGACGTCTTTTCGAACTATCCCACAGATGTCATTCCCGACCTCGAACCGACTCTGATGATCCCCATCAATGTCGATCCGCCGGAGTTATACGACTATCGGGCCATTCTGGGCCCGGCCTTCGGCCCCGCCAAGGCCAAGGCGCTGACGAGCTTCGTACGGGAAACCGCCGAAGCCTTGATGTCCAGGATCGTCGAAAAGGGCGAAGGCGATCTCAAGTGGGACTATGCGCTGCCGCTTACTGGCAAGGTGACCTGCCTTGTCGCCGGCCTGCCGGCCGAGGATTGGGAATATTACGCGCCGCCGCTCCATGAACTGATCTACAGCGGCAAACCCATGGAAGAGCGCCTTGAGGGCATGGCCAAGATGATCGACTATATGCGATCGGAAATCGCCCGCCTCAAGGACGCGCCGGCACCAGGCAGCCTGATCGAGTATCTGTACAATGTCGAGATGGCCGGGCGGAAATTGCGCGTGGACGAGATCGAGGGCATCGTCCTGATCCTGCTGGGCGGGGGACTGGACACGACCCAGGCGCTGTTCGGGATGAGTGCCGTGTGGCTGGCGCGCAACCCGGACCGCCGGAACGAACTGATCCACAATCCCCATTTGATGGACAATGCCATCGAGGAATTCCTGCGCGTGTTCCCGCCGACGCAAGGCAATGTGCGTCGGGCAACCGCGGATGTCGTCGTGGCAGGCCAACAGGTCAGGGCCGGTGAACAGGTTTTCATGTCCTATGCGGCCGCGAACCGCGACGCCGAAGAATATGAAAATCCGCACGAGATCGATTTCCACCGCGACAACATCCGTCACCTTTCTTTCGGGCTTGGTCCCCATCGCTGCCTGGGATCGCATGTAGCCCGGCTCCAGGCAAAAACCATGCTGCAAATATTGCTGGACATGGCGCCGGAGTATCGACTGGTCGAAGACGAAGTGCAGCTCGCAACGGACATTGGAAACATCGCAGGATTTGCCAAAATCCAGATCAGAATATGATCTTAAAAATATTTCAGTGATATATTTTTGGGAGAACAAAGAGATGGCAACCGCAAAAGATTATGGACTTGGCCCGTTCATCTTTCCTAGAGGCTGGTTCATGGTGGCGACCTCTGCCCAGATAGGGCAGAAGCCCTATTGTGTCCGCTTCTTTGGGCGTGATATGGTGATTTACCGCGGTGAAAGCGGCAAAGCCTATATGGTTGGTGCCTACTGCCCGCACATGCGCACGCATATCGGCAAGAGCACGACGTCATTCATGACGCAGCGGGGCGAGCAGATCGAGGGAGAATCCATCCATTGTCCCTATCATGCCTGGCGCTTCGGTCCCGATGGCAAGTGCAACAAGATACCCTATTCCGAGACGATTCCGCCCGCCGCCGAGCTGGGGGCCTACCCGGTCGTCGAGAAATACGGGGCCCTCTTCTATTGGCATGATCCCGAAGGCGGGGCACCTGACTATGATCTGCCTGAAATTCCCGAGTGGGATGATCAGCATTATGTGCAATGGGAAATCGACGAACTCGGCGCAATGAACCTGCATCAGATCGAGGTGATCGACAATATCTGCGACACGCAGCACCTTGGGCCAATCCACGCCACGACCAAGCAGTTCTATTTCGAGAACATCATCTGCGGCCATCGCGTGACACAGTTGCTGGGCGGCAAGCACGAGATCCTGGGTCACGATGTACCAATCTCTGAGTTCATCACCTATTACACCGGTCCCGGCATCCTTCTCTCGCGCTTTATCGGCGACAACTCCAACGATTCGATCATGTTCATCGCCCATACCCCCGTCGATGACGGTTCGGTGCGCGTCTGGCATGCCGTGCTCTGCAAGATCGCCGAGCGCAAGCCGACCCCCCAGGACATTGTGCAGGCCCGCGCGCTCCAGAAGCTCAGCCTCGATGCCTTCGCGCAGGATTTCGAGATCTGGTCCAACAAGGAACCCTGCCTGAAGGTGATGCAGATGCCTGCCGACGGCAACTTCCTGAAGGTCCGCACTTGGTACAAGCAGTTCTACGTGCCCCGCGCCGACGTCGCGGGGGTGCTCGCCCGCTGTGAGGGCCGGTACACCATACCGGGAATGGCCGGTGCGGAGGAGGGCCATGCCCGCCAGCGCGCGCTCGAGGCGATCGAGGCCTAGCAAAGGGCCTAGAGTGCTGATCGACAAATTGTTGCAGATGCGTCCCATCCAAACTGGGGAGGCGGGAATGGAAATCAGAGAACTGGCCTATCTTCTTGTCGGCGCGGCCGAAACGGCGGCGTGGCGGCAATTCGGCCAGGACGTGGTCGGCGCGATGGCGCACGATGGCCCGGATGGTTCGCTCTATCTGAAAATTGATGAGCGCGACTTCCGGCTGGCGGTCTTGCCCGGACATGATGATGGCTTGCTTGCCTGCGGCTGGCTGGTCGGGTGCGAGGCGCATTTCGAGACCGCGCGCGCCCGTTTTGCAGAAGACGGGGTCGCCATCAACGATGGTACGCCCCAGGGTTCGCACCTTCGGCGCGTGCAGAACTATTTCTCCTTCACCGATCCGGCGGGCATAACACATGAAATCGCGTGGGGCGCGATATCCGAGTTCGCTCCTTTTACCTCGCCCGCCGGAGTGAGCGGGTTCGTGACAGGCAGGCAGGGCTTGGGCCATGTCGCGCTGGCGGTGGGTGACGAATATGATGCGGAACTCGCCTTCTGGGACCGCCCGGGGCGGTTTGCGGTATCCGATATCCTGCGTGTCCCCGGCCCTGCCGGGATGGCGCGGGTCAGCTTCCTGCATTGCGCCAATCCGCGCCAGCACAGCATGGCGTTGGGGGAACTGGCTATTCCCGGCCACTGCATCCACATCATGTTCCAGGCGAACAGCATCGACGACGTCGGGCGCTGCCTTGATCGGGCCAAGCGGATCGGCGTCAGCCTCACGGCCACCCTCGGCCGGCATGTCAACGACGAGATGCTCTCCTTCTACATGCGCACGCCAGCAGGCTTCTCGCTCGAATTCGGCACCGGTGGCCGGGAGATCAACGACTGGAGCGAGAACGTCTTCTTCGAAACGACACGCGGCAGCGACTGGGGCCACGCGTTCACGCCTGCCTGACATTCCCTCAGACACGTTGACGGGCTTCACTGCGTCAGGGCCGTGCAAATAGAGATCAGAGGAACGGAATATGGTCGAGAAAAGTTCTGGAAATGGCGTCGATACCGCCGCGCTGTTCCGCAAGTATGAAGAAGAAAAGGCCAAGCGGGTCCGCGCGGAGGGCATGGGGCAATATGCCCGGATGGAAGGCAAGCTGGCCCACTTTCAGGCCGATCCGAATGCCGCGCCGCTGACGCGCGATCCCGTTTCAAAAGATGTCGAGGTGGCGATCCTCGGTAGTGGCTGGGGCGGAATACATGCGGGTGTATACCTGCGCCAAGCCGGTATCGATGATGTCTGCATCATCGACAAGGCCGCCGATTTTGGCGGGGTGTGGTATTGGAACCGGTATCCCGGCGTTGCCTGCGACACCGAATCCTACGTCTATATGCCGCTGCTTGAGGAAATGGGCGTCATGCCCAAGGCGAATTACGCCAGCGGCCCCGAAATCATGGCGCATGCCCAAGCCATCGCCCGCAAGTTCGGCCTTTACGACAACGCCCTCCTTCAGACCTCGGTAAAGGAAGCGCGTTGGGACGAACCGGCGGCCAGGTGGATCATAACCACCGACCATGGCGATACGGTTCGCGCAAAATATTTCGTGATGACCTCGGGGTCGCTGCAATTGCCCAAGCTTCCCGGCATTCCCGGGATCGAGGAATTCAAGGGGCACAGCTTCCATACCAGCCGATGGGATTTTGCCTATACCGGCGGTGACGCCCATGGCGGCCTGACCAAGCTGAAAGACAAGCGCGTGGCCATCATCGGCACGGGCGCGACGGCCATCCAGTGCATCCCGCACCTTGCGCAATGGTCCAAGCATCTCACGGTCGTGCAGCGCACGCCCTCCGCAATCGACGTGCGCAACGAGCATCCGACCGATGAAGCCTGGTACAAGTCCCAGCCCTCCGGCTGGCAGATGAAACGCATCGAAAACTTCACCGACGTCGTTTCGATGCACCCGGTCAAGGAAGACCTGGTCAACGACGGCTGGACGCGGCGCACATTTGCCGCCATGCAGCAGATCACGCCGGACATGTCGGAAGCCGACATCGGCGAACTGCTCCAGCTGACCGACTACCGGACGGGCGAGGAGGTTCGTGCGCGTGTCGATGCGGTCGTCAAGGACAAGGCGACCGCCGAATCCCTGAAGGCGTGGTACAACCGCCTGTGCAAGCGCCCCTGTTTCCACGATGGCTATCTCGACGTCTACAATCGCGAGAACGTCAGGCTCATCGACACTCAGGGCAAAGGGGTCGAGCGGATTACGGCGACCGGTCTCGTCGCTGACGGCAAAGAGGTCGATGTTGATTGCATCGTGTATTCCACGGGCTTCGAGCTCGGGCCCTACACCGATGCCCCGGTGATCCCGGTGATTGGTCGCGGCGGCGTGACGCTGGCGGACAAGTGGGCCAGTGGTGCAACAACACTCCACGGCTTTCACGTCCACGGTTTCCCAAATTTCCTGATGGTCAGCATCACGCAGAGCGCCTGGGGCGCCAACTTCATGCATATGCTGCTCGAACAGGGGCGCCATGTGGCCTATGTCATCAAGGCGCTTCGTGACCGCGCAGTCCGGGTGGCCGAAGTGACAGAAAAGGCCGAGCAGGCGTGGGTCGACCATCATGTTTCGCTGGCGCCCCTGATGTCGCGGCTGTGGGAGAACTGCACGCCGGGTTTCTTCAACAATGAAGGGAAGCTGGATGACCGGACAGCGCGGAGCGGACCCTATGGCGCCGGCGTAAGAGCCTTCGTCGAAAAGCTGGAACAATGGCGCCAGTCCGGGGATCTGGAGGGGCTCGCGCTGAACCAGCTGGATCGGAAATCCCGGCAATCGACATCTCCGGCCCATCCGGGACGCAGGGCGGAAACCGCTCTGACCAAAGGAAGCCTACATGGCGCCATCCAGTAAAATGCAATTACTTGACACTATTCTGGAGCGTGCATGCGATATTCTTGGAGATGTTACTCCACATGTATTTAATCTATATTACGTCACCTTCCCGGAAGCGCGCGCACATTTTGTCAAACATGCCAGATCGAAATGCGGGCAATTGGAAGGGCAAATGGTCGAGCAGATTCTCTATTGCCTGATGGAATGGCCGGAATCCCCGGAACAAGTCAAAATCATATTACTGGACTGTGGACCACATCATGTCGAAACTCTGGATATACCTCCCGGACTGTTTTATGGACTAATCGATGCCGTCTGCAATGTCATAGACAAGACAATCCCACAACAGGAAGAAGATGAGAAAGCCTTGTGGAAGAGCATTCATAACGACGTGCGGGCGGTCTGCCTCGATCAGTTAGAGACCGTTGGGAAAGGGTCATTCCGCAGGGATGGAAGCCGCCCGAGGATGACGATGGAGTTGAAGGAAGTAGGGCTCGATGTTGGCGAGCGCCGGGTCGGATGACTGATGACCCGAAGGGCGGCGAAGCCAACATCAACGGGATCAAGCCAGTTCGCACGCGCAGGCACAAGGTTACGACTGACAGCCATCATCGTCTCGGTGTCGCGGCAAACTGGCTGGATGGTGATTTCGCCGCCGATGCCCCTGATCGTAAGTGGGCGGGCGACATCACCTATGTCTGGACTGCAGAAGGTTGGCTCTATCTCGCCGTCATCTTCGATCTGCATAGCCGCCGCGTCGTGGGCTGGGCTGTCAGCGACAGGGTGAAGAAGGACTGGCGATCAGGGCACTGGATATGGCGGTGCGCCTGCGCCAGCCACCAGAGGGCTGCCTTTTCCATTCCGATCGCGGCAGCCAATATTGCTCCTATGACTATCAGAAGAAATTGCAGGCCTACGGCCTGCGTCCGTCGATGAGCCGCAAGGGTAATTGCTACGACAACGCCTCTGTCGAAACGTTCTTCAAATATCTGAAGGCCGAACTCATCTGGCGGCAGCGATGGCCAACGCGGCGGCAAGCGGAAGCTGCCATCTTTCAGTATATCAACGGCTTCTACAACACCCGTCGCCGCCATTCATACCTTGGCGGCATCAGCCCGCTCGCGTTCAAGGTCATGTTCGGCCGAGTCACTCTGAGTGACGTCCGCAGCAATCCAGATTTTTATTGAGGGCAATCCCATGTGGTATTTTTCCTGGGTTCTCGGCCTTGGCCTCGCCGTCGCCTTCGCGATACTCAATGGACTGTGGCACGAGATACATTCGGTGCCGGACGAGGAGTAGCTGCTCGGTCAGTGCCGGGCCAATGCTCCCTGAACCCAGCGCACCATGGCATTTTGATCCAACACGCCCGACTGCCGCGCGATTTCGCGCCCTCGCTCGAAGAGCGCCAGCGTTGGGATCGACTGGATCCGGTATCGCGCGGCGAGCTCCTGCTCCGCCTCTATATCGATCTTGACGAGCCGGATACGCGGTTCGAGCCTGGCCGCAGCCGCTTCGAATTGGGGCGCCATCAAGCGGCAGGGACCGCACCAGCCAGCCCAGAAATCGACGAGCACGGGCAAGGTACCGATCCTGATCAGGCGGTCAAAGCCCGCAGCATCAAGCACGACCGGTTTGCCGATAAACAGCGGCCGCCCGCATTTGCCGCACTTCGGCTGCTCGGCAAGCCGAGCCTCCGGAACGCGATTGGCCGTCGCACAGGCCGGGCACAGGATGATTCGGTCAGTGGTCATGGGTGTACCCCGAGCGCCATTGCGCTCTTCCACATCATATAGGCGGCGATAGCGAGGATCAGAAGGGCAAAGACGCGGCTCAGCGCCTCTTTGGCGGCGAGCCTTCGCGCTGCGAACGTTCCGATGAAGCCACCCGCCATGCCGCCGGCAATGAACAATGCTGCAAGCACCGCGCCGGAGCGCGTGGTGGTTCCTGGGCGGTGCCCTGCGCGAGGACGGCCGCATCGCAATTGAGGCAGCGTCTGCATAGTTGTGTATCTATGAAAGATGACATACTTGCCTCGATCGACCAGGCATCGGAGTTCCTGAAAGCGCTCTCCGGACGCAGCCGGTTGCGGATCCTGTGCCATATCTGTCCCAGCGACCCAGAGAGCTGAAATCGTACTATGAGCCGAATAGCGTATACTCCTGGGCCGTGATGTCACTCCAATGCGCTGAAGGATGCCGACGGCAACTGGCGAGATGTTGCGAAGAAGCCCCTTTCCTGCGGAGGGCTCCAAGTTCGAGAGTCGTGATCGCGGGTGCGTCAAGCCTTTTGGGAATCGAACCATTCCGATAAAAAGTCCCAGGGTATCGGTGAGGGTATCACCTCATGGAGCCTCTCAAGAAATGGCTGTTTTCTGCGCCTGAACGGGTCGTTTTCGAGTCGTTTTCTAGAATGCCTTGGCAGGATCGCCGCGCATGCTCGGGGCTTCAACAGCTAAATGAGCAGGATCGCCCTTACGCAGCAAGAATGCCCGCGCTTTGCGGCGGTTTGCCGAGTAGACGGAAAATCTAACAAGCCAAGCATACCGCTGAAAGCGGAAACATGGTGCGAGGAGAGAGAGGATGAACCTTGCCACAGCGGCTGGCGCGCAGCAGATGCGTATAGATGCCCAAGGACAGAGCGTCGGGCGGTCAATCGGCGCGCAGCGCTTGGGCGCCGTACATCCCGGTTATCTCAATAACACAAGCCGTTCGCTGTTCGATCCAACGTTGGAGGCGATGGCGCCCGTCGATCGGAGGGCTCTGCAGCACGCAGCCTTCACGACAGAGTGGGAGCGTGCCTGGACGTTGCCCTTCTACCGTGAGCGATACTTGCAGGCGGGATTGAAGCCAGGAACGATTCCGGACCTTAGCGACATCCCGATGGTCCGTAAAAGTGACCTGCGCGCTAACGAGGCTGCGCTACCGCCGTTCGGCAGCCATCGAGCAGTGAACCTGGCCGATGCAGTACGAATTGCGCGGTCATCGGGTACCACGGGTCGCCCGTGGTATACCTTCTATACAATAGACGACATAGATCGCATGCGGGAAATCGATCGCACCATCTATTGGCGCGCCGGTTACCGACCAGGCATGCATTACTCACTCAGTTTTCCGCAGAACCTATATCCGACCAACGTCAATGGTGGGCGCAGCATGCGTGATGCGGGCATGCTCGAAATTCCAGTTGGCGTTCCTTTTTCGGTTGAAGACGCTGTCGGCCATATCAGAGTTTGGCAGGAAATCGGTGTCGACATCCTGATGCTCTCCTTGCCGCAACTTAACCTGTATGATGAAGCGGCAAGGTCAATTGGGTTAGACTTGGCCGAATTGCTGTCCGGCAACATCGTCTCAATCATCGAGGCGAGCATGCAATGGGAGACCCCCCGGAAGCGGTTGGAAACGGCATACAACATCCGTGTCCGCAATACCTACGGTGTTTCAGACTGTATCGGCTTCTCCGTATTAGACGGTGAGACGCACTCCGGTATGGCACAGCCAGTCAATTATTATATCACGCAAATTTGTGATCCGGACACCGGGCGCGAGGTGGAGCCCGGCACGCCGGGTCATCTCGTGGTCACCATGTTCGGGATGGACCAGTTCATGCTGCGTTTCGACTCCGAAGACGTTGTGGTCGAGCGGACGGACCCGTGCCCAACTGGATCAACGCTGATGCGTTGGAACTATCTCGGGCGCACGGCGGACATGGCAGTGATTGGCGATGTGCGTCTGCTTCCCGTGCAGGTCCAACTGGAACTGGAGGCTTATGGCGCGCCGGAGTTTGGCATAGCGCCAGGCGCGGCCGACGTACTCCGATTGAAAGTCGAGCATCCAGACGCTGATTCCATTGCGCGCCATCTTTCCGAGAGGCTCGGCGTGCCAGCAACCGTGATTTCGGCGCCGCAGGGATCGATGCCGCGCTCCACTTACAAACCTCGCAGACTGGCGTTTGATTGAACCAGGAACAGGACAACTCAAATGAGCGCAATTCCTACTGAGCCACCCCGCTCGGAGTTGATCGATACGCTGATCGACGCGCCCGAGCGGTATGTAGACACCTCCTACAACATGATCTTCTCAATCACCGATGAACAGCGCGAGCGGCTGTGGATCCAAGGAGCGCGCCGACGCTTTGCGGAGATGCGACCCAAGATCGCAATGCTCGAGACCTTGGCGGCGCGACAAGGGGTCGACGCAATCGCGACACTCGATGACTTGGCCCCACTGCTATTCAAAGCCTCAACCTACAATTCATATCCACTATCTTGGCTCGAAAAAGGCGATTTTGAGCGGCTGACACGCTGGCTGGACAAGTTGACGGTTGTCGATCTGTCGCACGTTAACATGGCCGGTGTAGAACTTATCGAGGAATGGTTTGCAGCGCTCGCCAAGCAGACAGATCTAATCGTCTGCTATTCGACCACGACGTCCGGGAAGATGACATTTCTGCCTCGTACCGTCGCGGAATGGCAGCTGTACTGGCGCGGAGGCCAGTGGCGGCTGGAGCCGTTTGGCGAGGAGCGGGCTCACTATCGACCGTTGGTACCCGGCGTTGACAAGGTGCCGATCTTCTTCCCCGGGCCAAAAGGGGGCAATCGCCCCTTCAACATCAATCTCTCCATCTACGAAGATGTCTACGGCGAAGGCCTCGTCAAAGCGCCCAGCGCATACATGGACGCCGATTTGATGTCGCTGGCCGGGCGCATACAGGAGGCGAGCAAGCGTGGCGAGGAAGGCATGCTCGCCATCAATCCGCGGCTCCTCGCCCGGAAGGATGAGATTGCGCAAATCAAGACCGATGGCCCAGCGCAATATGCTGCCTGGGTGGACACATTGATAAACGCCCATCGCGGGCAGCGCGTTTGGGTGCTGGGTACGATGGGGAGCGTACACGCACTTGCGCGGCAGCTCCTTGCTGAAGGCACCACCGGTGCTTTCACTCAGGACTCGCTGATCTCAGTGGGCAGCGGCTTCCCTGATGGGGTTGAGCCGGAGAATTGGCAGGAGGAGGTGTATTCCGCCTTCGGTATACCCGCGCGCAACATGAACATAGATTTCGGTATGGGAGAGATGATGAGCGTCGCTACCCGCTGTCTTCATCGCCACTACCACCTGCCGCCGACGACCATTCCCTACATCCTCGACGTCGATACCGACGAGGTTCGACCGCGTAGCGGCAGTCAAACCGGGCGGTTCGCCTTCTTCGATCTCTTGGCCAGCACTTACTGGGGCGGCTTTGTCTCTGGCGACCAGGTTACATTGAATTGGAACCCATGCGCCTGCGGGCGAACCGGCGCTTACCTTAGCAACGAAATCGGCAAGATTCCGGAGGATGGTGAGAAGATCGGCTGCGCCGGATCAGCGCAGGCCCATGATGACGCGACTGAATTCCTGCTGGAGAATTCTTGATGACGAAATCCTACTCAATCCCGATCTTCGCCAGAGGCGAGATCATTGATGATCCAGAGATGACTTACGCCGGACGGTTCGGCACAGAGTTCAGTGCGCCCGATGCCGCTAAATACCTTGATAAGCTGATCCTGCCGTCCCGCCACGCTCTAAGCGAGCTCTACGATCTGTCGATTGACGATATCGTCAACTTCCTCGTCGAACTGGGACATCGCCTGGATTTGGAAACCAACCCACATCTGAAGTGGGCGCTTGAACTCAACGAGGCATTTTCCGACATGCCGCCGTCCCTCTGCGCCGGCAGCTTTCGGGGAATAGCGGGAAAGAACGGCATGCTTTCTCGCGAGCGGATCGAAGCCGTGATCGACACGATCGGACGCGAGCATATCGATCAGTGGGCCACGACCACTCAGTATAATGGTCGGACGATCGGGGTGCGTGCGATCGGCGTGCCCACGGTTCACGTCATCGCCGGCAATGCGCCAGGAATTGCAACGATCACCTTCATTCGCAACGCTCTCATTCGCGGATATGCGCTTGTGAAGATCCCTTCAAACGAGTTGGGCGCCGCGATTGCCATCGGTCGAACGCTGATCGACATGGATCCCCATCATCCTCTTACAAAGTCATGGAGCGCGGCTTACTGGCGAGGCGGTGACACCGGGTTTGAAGAAAAGATTTACCACCCGAAGAACTTCGACCGCGTCGTGGCCTGGGGTGGGAAGAACTCGATCACTCACATCGCGCGCTACTTGCGCCCTGGGCTCGATCTTGTGATGTTCGATCCGAAAAATAGCCGAGCCTTCATAGGTCGCGAGGCGTTGGAAAGCGAAGACGCAATGCGCGAGGCGGCGATGCGGCTTGCCGCCGACGTCGGTTACAACAACCAGATTGGCTGCGCGAATGCGCGCATGGCATTTGTCGAGTGCGACGAGGATCCGACCAGTCGGGCACAGCTGCGCCGCTTCGGCCGGCTTGTGTTTGATTCGATCCAGCGGCTTCCAGCGCAGATCAGTACACCGGCTCCCCGCATCAGTAGCGAATTCGCGGCACAACTTGACTCGCTCACCATGCTCGACGAGGAGTTCGAGCTGATCGGCGGCGGACGGGACGGCGGCGTGATCCTTTCTCTGTGCGACGAACCGGTAGACTTCTTTGAGGATCTTGCGCACCGTACCGTCAATATCGTGCCGATCAAAAGCTTTGAGTCTGCATTGCGCCGAACTACGCGCGACGTCCAAACGGTTGGCATCTTCCCGGAGCATCTTCGGGAAAAGTTGCGCCTGCCGTTGGCGCTGCATGGTGTGCAACGGGTTACAGATCTCGGCTACATGCTCAACTATGACTCACTAACGGTCCCGCACGACGGTACCGAGGCTCTCCGACGAATGGCTACCTGGGTCGTGTCCGAAGATTGCAGCAACGTACCCGAATTGTGGCATGCGCTACTTCGTGAAAAGATTTCAGCGTGAAATAGCCTTGCCATCACTTTGATAAATTGCGCTCGAGGACCGAGCTCCCATGCTCTTCAGAGCATTGGAGGCGATTCACTGCAAAGCTGAGGACCCATAAAGAATATTAATCTGCGGGAGGGAGAACATGGCGAAAGTCATAAGTACGACGACAGTGTCATCCATTGCGATGTTGGCGACGGCCGGCAGTGTACAAGTTCAGCAAGCTCGGACTGTATTGAGGTGGTGCCGCCTTCTTGGACAGTTTGGCGGCTGAGTTAAGCTCATCCTGGTCGTGGTTATGCCGCCTGTTCGGGATTAGCTTAGCATCCTGTCCAGAAAACCGGCACCATCTCAGAGATCAGCATGGCGTTCTGAAGGCGGCTTGATCGCCTCTGCTCCGTGCGGAACTTGGTTGATGGAACCTAAGCTATTTACCAACGGCCTACCATCGAAACGCGACACTTGAAAAGCGACCGCATGACGGTGAGGGGCGGGGTAAGCGGGAGCGCTCCTTGCGACAAACAGCTCGCCAGTAGGCCACGTCGGCGGTAGGCTTCCGTAATGCCAGGCTTTCAAATTAGAAACTTTATTCGCACGCCGTTGAATGTGCTTGTAGAGGATCACGACCAGACGGGAGTGTCAGCATGTCACGTCGCGGCACCCCCCGATACTATCTGGCGTTACAGGGCTGTGATGCCGGAGAAGACTCATGTCATCAGCGTCTATTTCCAGCATAGCCTTCAACATCGCTTGGTCGTTGATGATACTGTGCTCATCGAGGGGCCGCTTCCAGATATTTTCATCTGTTTTTTACCGGCGGGCACTCGCGTTGAGGCAAATGTGACCAACGGATTCGACATTTTGCAAATGTTCATGCCTTCTTGGTGGATTGAGGGCCTGGCGCAGAAGATCCAGAGGCAACAAAGCGCCTTGGCTAATCTGAGGTGTGACCCATTCGTCTGCTCCGATCCAGGGCTCTTCTATCTTGCACGGGCCATATTGGAATCGATGCGTGGCTTCAACGAGGATCAGCGCCTCCTCGAGTTTCGCACGATGGCTGAAGCCTTTGCCACGCGCTTGGTTGCAGAACACATGCTGGTGCCAGGGGATCGCGGACGTAGTTCCGGCTTGAGCGAGGTCGATGTGAAGCGGGTTAGAAGATATGTTGAAGACCACCTGGATACTCCGCTGCGAGTGGAGCTGCTTGCCAATTTGACTGGACAGAGCCTCTTCCATTTCACCCGCGCGTTTAAACGCGCTACCGGCTTTCCGCCTTACCGCTATATACAGGACCGACGGATGCGCCGTGCTCTTGAGCTCTTACGCAACTCGAACCTCTCCATAGGAAGCGTAGCTGCTGCAGTTGGCTACGAGGATCCAAGCCATTTTGCGGGGGTTTTCCGTCGCACCTTCGGTTCGGAGCCGCGCCGCGTACGGCAATCCGATCAACTCTCGTCGCTGTCGAGACCTTCCGATCAGTCTTCTGACTAATGTGGTGGATTTGAAATACGCCTCATTATAGCGGCTAGGTAGGGAGCGTATTTCAAATCAAAAAAATACACTAAAATCATATATTTACTAGTGACCCTGATGAATCTGAAGTTCGTTCAACGCCTACCCAGCAGTGTGACGAACTTCAGATTCGGGTCACTAGGCCGCAGAGACATCGACAGAATTCCTGGGGTCAGGACCCATTGATATGAGCGTCGCAACCTGATTCATATTCGGTCGCTACCTCGATCGCTTTGAATGGCGGGTGGGTGTGTGGCGTATCATGCTGCGTCGATGCGCCAGGGAATGGTCGATGAACCATCCTATGGCGAAAGCCGGGATACCTTCATCCGGGGCGGGCGGTCGCGCAGGGACGTTTCCTATGAGGCGTTAGGGCTGGCGTGCGGCAACTCACGCATTCAGCATTGACGGTGGCACCGAATGCATCTTTCGGGGCGCTGTCTGAACAGACGAGGATGTTGAGGCGCAACCGGTCCTACCCAGGGGATGGAGCAGGATGACATGGAGCGCGCAGATGAAAATGCTTGAAGGGCGTACTGCCCTCGTAACCGGCGCAGGTTCCGGAATTGGCCGCGCATCGGCCCGCCTCTTCGCCGAACGCGGCGCGCGCGTCGTTGTGGCGGATATCGATGCGCAAGGGGGGCATGTCACGGTCGAGGAGATCAGGCGTCAAGGGGGCGAAGCGCGCTTCATTGGGGCCGATGTGACGAGCGAGGCATCGGTTCGCGACATGATCGAATTTGTGATCGAGACCTATGGTCGGATCGACATGGCGCACAATCATGTGGGTCATGGCGGCCCGATCGGAAAGATCACCGACATATCGCTGGCTGAATTCGAGCGATGTCATGCTCTCAATACCGTCTCCTGCTTTCTCTGCATGAAATATGAAATACCCCATATGCTGGAGGCAGGCGGCGGCGCGATCGTGAATACCGGCTCGCTGGCCAGTCTGATCGGCACGCCGGCGATGAGCGCCTATGTCAGTGCCAAGCACGGTGTGGCCGGATTGACCAAAACGGCCGCTCTGGACTTTGCGACGAGCAACATCCGCGTCAACGCCATATGCCCCGGCGCTACCGATACGCCGATGATGCGCGGCGCGCTTGAGGAAGTGAGCAGGACAAACCCGGAAATGATCAAGCAATGGGTGGAGCCGATCGGGCGGTTCGGTACAGCAGAGGAGCAGGCCGAGGCGGCGGTATGGCTCTGTTCGCCCGCGGCCTCCTTTGTGACGGGTCACATCTTTCCCGTCGATGGCGGGCATATGGCGGGCAACCGGCCAAGCGACTGAACTTCAGGTCATGGGAAGGAAGGAAGGAATGTCGATGAACAAGCGCATGGACGGCAAAGTCGTAATAGTGGTCGGCGCGACCCGGGGCATAGGTGCTGCAACGTCGCGTCGCCTCGCCCAGGAAGGCGCTGTCGTGATCCTGGGCGGGATAAGCGTCGAACGCGGTCAGGCCTTTGCAGAGGAGCTGAACGACAGCGGGGGCAGGGCCGAATTCCGATTGGCCGATCTTTCGAACGGCGACAGCCTGCTGGACCTGATGAACGGCGTCGCCCATGACCACGGCCGCATCGATGGTCTGTTCAACAATGGGGCCGATCTCCACCTGCTCGATCGTGACGGCGATATTCTTAGCACCGATCCCGAGATTTTCGCGCGGTCGCTGACGACCAATCTGACAGGTTATTTTCTTTCATGTCGGGCGGCTATCCCTCATATGCTGAAGACCGGCGGCGGTGCCATCGTGCAAACCTCGTCGCTGGCGGCTTCACGCGGCGATTCGGCGATGGTGGGCTATTGCGCATCCAAGGCGGGCGTCGATGCGCTGACCAGGCATGTCGCCGTGCGGTTCGGCAAACAGAAGATCCGCTGCAACGCCATCCAGCCCGGCATGATAATGGTCGAAAATGCGGTGGCCATGGGGGATGCGCTGCCCCTCGAACTCATCCTGAAGCAGACGGCCGGGCCTCGCCTGGGAGAACCCGAAGACATTGCGAGCGCGGCGACCTTCCTGCTTTCGGATGACGCCGCTTTCATCAACGGCCAGATCATCCGCGTCGATGGTGGCATGAGCATCCCGCTGCTGAGCAATTCCATAGCGCAGTCTTGATTGGCCCTGCCGGGTGGTCTGCTTTGATAGTTGGCGCATTGTTGCCTCTGGCGCCGTGGCGGGCCGAAGGTGGAGCGAAGCGGAACCGGAGGGAGCCGATGGCGGCGTAGCCGTTTTCGGCGCCGAGGGGCGATAGCCCAGCGAGCTGTGCGGCCTGTCAGTTTTGTGATGCCGCCGCCATCAGCAGTACAAGCTGGCCGACATCGGCTTCACCGAGAACGGTATCGACCGCATCAGCGGCGACTGCGTGCGCGCCTACGACGTTCCGCTGGAGCGCTGAACCGGCAGCGCCCGGACAATGTCCGGGCGCATCTTCAGCCCGCCGGGTGCGGACCTCGGGAATAGGTCGCAAGGTCGCGGACCGTGTCGTAATCGATTCCGTCCGGCGGCACGAAGCGTTCGCGCTGGTTCACGAACGGGCGGCGATAGGACGGATCCTCGCGCGTCTGGCTGGGTATGCCGTTGGCAAGGCGATCCGGCGCCCACCGGAACGGGATCGGCGCCCCAGGAATGTTGCAGCAGCCGTCGATCGTCGCATAGCGGAAGGCGATCCGCCAACCTTCCGGCCGCCGCTCCACCCGGTCGAGATAGCGGCCAAACGCGATCGAATTGCTGCCGTCGAGCAGCGGGCCGGTGAAAATCCAGTAGGTTTCCGTAATCGCTGTGTCCGCGTCGATGAACTCGCAAGTCTGGTTGGTCGTATGATGCAGCGTGGTTTCGATGGACCGCTTGTGCGAATCCCAGATCCATTCGAAAAATTCCTCGCGGTTGCCGCAGAAGCCCAGATGGTCGTCGATCGCATCATCGGCATAGGCGGTGAACAGGATATCCTTGTCCAACCGGTCGTCCCCGCGCGCGAGGCGGATCGCCACGTCGCGCACTTCCATGCGGTCGTGCAGGTGCTGCACCTCGGCCTGCAGGGCTTCCACCGTCCTGCACAGTCGGTCGATCTTTTCCGCGTCGGTCATTTGCTGCCTCTCCACCATGCTTCCCGCCGCCCGGATCACATGACCGGCTTGGGCGCGTCGGGATCGATCAGCCGCATGACGCAATAGCGATGCGTGATCCGCCACCCGGCGGCGGTGCGGGTCAACCGGTCACGATAGACCCCGGTCATCGTCCGGGCATCGGCGAGCACGATCACGATCTTGGAATCGCAGCGGGCCCCGTCCGGCCCGTCGGGATCGACCACCAGGTTGGTCACGTGATGACCCCAGGGGTGCACTGATGCGCCCCAGGCGTCCTGCAACTCGCGCAGGCTATTCAGCCGCACGCCATACGGCTCCACTTCGAACACCGCCTCGGGAGTGAAGATCTCGCCAAGTCGATCCCACGGACCGCCGGCGGCGGAACATTCGTCCATGATGTGGCCGTAGCGGCCCATCAGGTTGTAGATGGCAATGAAATCCTCGGCCGCGATCTGACGCATCGGCTCATCCTCCGGAAACGTGCGGTTCCCATCCGGCTTCCGTGATGCGCGCTCCGCGCCCTGCCGCAATCGTCCGTGTGGCCTAGATGCGGTAATGGGCAGTCGCCTGAACGGCAGCGCCCGAAAGCTTTAAGGCCCTCGCCAAACAACGCTATCGCGGGCGTTCGGCACGGTACAATGTCTTTGGGAGCCTTGCGCAACCCTGCGTACGCCCCGCCTGTCGGACCTCGAGGTGGCCGGATCGCTGCAGGCCTGGCTGTTCCAGATCGTCTTCGCCGCGATCTTGTCGTCCATCGATCTGGTGCCGCTCAATCCGGTCGTCGACACCGTCCTGCGTGTCTCGCGTGCGAACGCACCGGACGGGTCGCCGTCTGAACAGGATGCTACTCGGCCGCATTCGCGGAAGTCGATCATAGGCCGCGCTCGGCTGCAGCACTTCCGGCGCGACGTCCCGAAAAGGCGTCGGCTATCGTCATGCCGCTGGCGTCCACGACGCCACCGGTCCGCTCGTCGACCTCCAGCCGCCGAGCATGAAGACCTGCGTGACGCTGTATTTGTTCGCAGTCGAAATGTTCGCCGCATAAAAAGGGCCCTTGCGGATTGCCGACCGGTTCCCAGGCGACTTGCCGAAGGCATCGTTCACCGGTCGGCTTCGGCTATCGTGAAACTATTCAACACCGACCCGAGGACCAGCTATACCTACGGGTTAGGCCAGTCGATCGCCATGCCATGCCGATTGGCGTCCAGGCACATGACGATATCGGCTCGTTCCGGCATTTCGGCCAATATATGACGTGTCAGACGCTCGTAATGGCTGATGAACCGGCTGATATCCGCTGTGGTCATGATAGCGTCGCCTGACGCGCCGCTCTGACGCAGTGCCTCTTCCTGTTCGAGCCGCCAGCCATGCACGACATCCCAGCCTGGTGCGGCGAGGAATATCAGGAAGTCGATGCGCGTGAACAGGGAGCGGTAAGGCCCGGCCAGCATGTCGTTTACATATCGGCGCCATGTGCCGTCGCGATCCTCTTCCCGCTCCAGCGCATTGGCCGGTTCCGCTAGCGCCTCGCTTCCCTGCGGCAGCGCGCCGACGCACCATCCCTCGAATAGCATGATACGGGTGTTTGCGGCTGCCATCGGCCATGACGTTTCCGGTGATCGATCGTCGATCGCCTTGTCGAAACGGGGCAACCGAACCGCGGCGCCGCGATCCAGTGACGCCATCACGGCCATTCCCAGGTCGATGTCATGGGTGCCCGGCACGCCGCGTGTGCGGAGCAATGGATGGACATCCTGGGCCAATGCCTCGCGCTCCGCCCGCGTGAGGTAGAGATCGTCGAGTGAGAGCGTGGCGACACGGTCCAGACGCTGCGCGAGGCGGGCCACCAGCGTCGACTTGCCACTTCCCTGCGCGCCGCAAATGCCCACGACCAGCGGACGGTCGGGGCTCTGCGCCGCCGCCGCCTCGATCGCGGCGATCAGCCGATCGTCAGGCGACACGGTTGGGCAGCGCCTTGCCTGACAGGAATGCGTCGATGTTGGCGATGGCCTGCATTCCCATCGCGTTGCGCGCCTCGATCGTCGCACTGCCGAGATGAGGCAGCAGGACGGAGCGCGAATGGGCGAGCAATCCGGGATGCACCACCGGCTCCTCCGCATAGACATCCAGGGCGGCGGCACCGATCCAGCCCGCCTCCAGCGCCTCGACGAGCGCGGCCTCGTCGATCACCAGCCCACGCGCCGTGTTCACCAGGATCGCATGGGGTTGCATCGCGCGCAGGATCCCCCGGTCGATCATGTGACGCGTCGCCGCGCCGCCCGGCGTATGCAGCGACACCACATCTGCGCCTCGGACCAGATCGACCAGCGTGTCGACCGGCTCCGCGGCAAGCCGCGCCGTCACCGCCGGATCGACCGGGGAGCGATTGAAGTAGCGGATCGTCATGCCGAGCCCGCGCGCCTTCGCGGCCGTGGCTTGCGCGATGCGGCCGAAGCCAACGAGCGCGAGGACGCGGCCGTGCAGCCCGTTTCCGACCATATGGGTGGGACGCCAGCCTGTCCACGCGCCGGCGCGAACCTCGCGTTCGCCCTCGCCCGCGCGGCGAGCCGCCATCAGCATCAGCAGGATGGCGAGTTCGGCCGTCGCCTCGGTCAGCGCATCGGGCGTGTTGGTGACCGCGATCCCGGCATCGCGCGCGGCGGCCAGGTCGATGTGGTCGACGCCGGCGCCGTAGCTGGCGATCAGCCGCACCCGGCGTCCCGGCACCGTCAGCAGTTCCGCATCGATGCGATCGGTGATCGTCGGGACGAGGATGTCGGCGTCCCGCATGGCGTCGGCCAGCTGCGACCGGTCGAGCGGCACGTCGTCCGGGTTCAGCCGGGCACCAAGCCGCTCCGCGAGCACGCGTTCGACCTCCGTCGGCAGCCGGCGCATCACGCGGATGGAGGGATGCGCCGCTGTCATGCCCGAACCGCTTCGTCCCGCGCCGTCGGCACTGGCGCGTCGCTTCGCAACAGGCCCTCCGTCACCAGCGCCTGCCAGAAGCCTCCGGGTATCGGACGGCGATACAGGTCCAGCGTCTGCGCCAGCCGGCGCGGATCACCGATGCCGGGGAGGACGCTGACGACGCAGGGATGGGCAAGCGGGAATTGCAGCGCGGCGGCGGCCAGCGGCACCTGCCACGCGTCGGCAACGGCCTCGATCCGCCGGACGCGTGCGACGATCTCGTCCGGTGCCGGGCCATAGTCGTAATAGGGCGTACCGCCGGTGCGCGTCCCGGTCGCGAGAATACCGCTGTTGTACGGTGCGCCGGCGATCACCGACACGCCGTTCTTCGCGCATAGCGGAAACAGTGTGTCGAGCGGCGTCTGTTCGAGCAGCGTGTAGCGGTTGGCGAGCAGGAGGACGTCGATCGGCGCGGCTTGGATCGCGTCGATGCAGACCTCGACCTCGTTCACGCCCAGTCCGAACGCACCGATCGCCCCCTGGTCACGCAACGACTCCAGCGCGTCGAACCCGCCGCCCGTCGTCAGTTCGGCCCAGTGACGATCGTGCGCGTCGCCCTGCACCATCCGACCGATGTCATGGACGAACAGCATGTCGACCCGGTCGAGCCCGAGGCGGTGCAGGCTCGCCTCGAACGAGCGCAATATGCCATCGCGGCTATAGTCGTACACGACCCGGAACGGCATTGGCGAGAGGAAGCCGTCGCGCGCTTCCTCCGCGGTCGCCGACGCATCGGGCGTCAGCAGCCGCCCGACCTTCGTCGACAGGATGATCGCGCGATCCGCTTCCCGCAGTGCATCGCCGACGCGCCGCTCGCTCAGGCCCCGTCCGTAGAAGGGAGCGGTGTCGACGAAGCCGACCCCCGCCGCGATCGCCGCGTCGATCGCCGCCCGCCCGGTCGCATCGTCGATCCGCCGGTTGAGGTTGCCGAGCGACGCGGCGCCGAAGCCGATCTCGGTCAGCCGGATCTTTGTCTGCCCGAGCGGGCGGGTCGGAAGGGTCATCGCGCCGGTCCCGTTCAACCATTCGCCGCGGCGACGAAGTCCTGGCGCTGCTCGCCCAGGCCCTCGATGCCGAGTGTCACCACGTCGCCCGCCTTCAGATAGCAGGGCTCGGGCTTCTGGCCGAGCCCGACACCCGGCGGGGTGCCGGTGGTGATGATGTCGCCGGGTTCCAGCGCCATGAACTGCGAACAATAAGCGACGATCTCGGCGATGGGGAATATCATCGTCGCGGTGCTGCCGGTCTGCATCCGCTTGCCGTTGACGTCGAGCCACATCGACAATGCCTGCGGGTCGCCAACCTCGTCGGCGGTGACCAGCCACGGGCCGATCGGCCCGAAGGTCGGGAAGCCCTTGCCCTTGTCCCAGGTGGCGCCGCGCTCGGTCTGCCATTCGCGTTCCGACACGTCGTTGACGACCAGATAGCCGGCGACATGATCCAGCGCCTTGTCGACCGGAACGTCGTGCGCCGGGGTGCCGATGACGATGCCCAGTTCGACCTCCCAATCGGTCTTCTTCGATCCGCGCGGGATGACGACCGGGTCGTTCGGGCCCTGGATGCAGTTCACCCATTTGTTGAACACGACCGGCTCTTCCGGGATCGGCAGGTTCGATTCAGCGGCGTGGTCGGCATAGTTCAGGCCGATCGCGATGAACTTGCGGGTGCCGGTGACCGGCGGACCGTAGCGGACCCCCGCATCGACCAGCGGCAGATCGTCGGCGGAGAGCGCGGCGAGGCGACGCAGTCCCTCCACCGAGATCGCGGCAGGATTGATGTCGGCGACATGCCCGGACAGGTCGCGGATGCGGCCGGCGGTATCGATCATGCCCGGCTTTTCGTGACCGGTGGTGCCGAAGCGGCAGAGTTTCATGGCTATTCCTTTGTCGAAAAATTGTTGGAAACATTGGCGAGGATGCGGTGGTCGATTGCGGAAACGGCATTGACGCCGGTCAGCGTCATGGCAACCCGCATCTCATGCGTGAGCATGGCGATCATCCGCGCAACGCCCGCCTCACCTTCGGCGGCGAGCGCCCACAGCCATGCCCGGCCGAGCAGCACGCCCTTCGCCCCCAACGCCAGCAGGCGGACGACGTCAAGGCCGGAGCGGACACCGGAATCGGCGAGCACGGTCAACTGGTCGCCTACTGCGGCGGCGATACGCGGCAAAGCGGCGGCGGTCGACATCACGCCATCGAGTTGTCGTCCGCCATGGTTCGACACGACGATGCCGTCCGCGCCGTAATCGGCGGCGGCGCGGGCATCCTCCGGATCGAGGATCCCCTTGATGATGAGCGGCCCGTCCCATTCGGCGCGCAGCCAGTCGAGGTCGTTCCAGCGGATGCCGGGGTCGAAGTTCGCGCCCAGCCAGCCCATGTAATCGTTCAGGCCGCTGGCATTGCCCAGCACTGGCTCCAGATTGCCGAGCCGGTGCGGACGACCACGCAGTCCGACGTCCCATGCCCACCCTGGCTTGCCGATCGCCTGGGCGACGCGCTTCATTGCGGCGCCCGGCCCCGACATGCCCGAATGCGCGTCGCGATAACGGATGCCGGGTATGGGCATGTCGACGGTAAACACCAGCGCCTGCGCGCCCGCTTCTTTCGCCCGCGCCAGAAGTTCCCGCATGAAGCCGCGGTCGCGGATGACGTAGAGTTGGAACCACAACGGCCCGTCCGACGTCGCGCCGCGCAGTTCCTTCATGCTGCAAATGCCGACGGTCGACAGCGTGAAGGGCACGCCGTGCCGATGCGCTCCCCGCGCCGCCTGCGTTTCGCCGCGTCGGCGGAACATGCCGGCGATGCCGATCGGACCCAGTACCACCGGCAGCGGCTGCTCGCGACCGAACAGCGTCGTGCGCAGGTCGAGCGCGGCCACGTCCTGCAACACGCGCTGGCGCAGCACCGTGGCGTGCAGGTCGTCGACGTTGCGGCGGCAGGTGACCTCCGAAAAGGCGGCCCCATCGGCATAGTCGAACAGGAAACGCGGCAGCCGCCGCCGGGCGGCGGTGCGGAAGTCGTCGATGGAGGCGATGATCGTCATCGGGCGGCTCAGGCCATCGTCCAGCCGCCATCGATCGCCATCAGGCTCCCGGTGATATAGCTGCTTTCGTCGGAGGCGAGATAGAGGGCCAGTGCGGCAATCTCTTCAGCGGTGCCGATCCGCCCCATCGGCTGGCGCGCAATGAAGGCCGCGCGCGCAGCCTCGGCATCGCCGGTCGCCGCGAGCCGCTGGTCGAGCGACGGAGACTGCACGGTGCCAGGGCAGATCGCGTTGCAGCGGACGCCGTGCCGCACATAATCCACGGCCACCGATCTGGTCAGCCCGCCCAGCGCGCCCTTGGACACGCAATAGGCGAAGCGGTCAGGAACGCCGATCATCGCCCCCGCCACCGACGCGACGTTGACGATGGACCCGCCACCCGCGGCGATCATGCCGGGCAGGAAGGTGCGGATCATCCGCATCGCGGCATCGACGTTGAGGTCGAACGACAGGCGATAGCCCCGTTCCCCGGTGGAGAGCAGGTCGCCGGCATCGACATAGCCCGCGCAATTGACCAGCACGTCGATCGTCCCGACCTCCGTGCCCAAGGCGTCGACCGCCACGGCGTCGAGCAGGTCGACCACCTTCGTCCGGCACCCGGCCAGCGTCGCCAGCGCCTCCGCCTGCACGTCCAGTGCGATCACCTCCGCGCTTTCGCGCAGGAACAATTCCACCGTCGCGCGGCCAATCCCCTGCGCCGCCCCGGTCACGAGGGCGCGCTTGCCCGCCAGTCTGTTCATATCCTGTCCTCATTCGATAGATGATCACTCTGCCGGAAGACGCGATGCGCCACCGGCCAGGGTTCGCCATCGGCAAATGGCGCCCGTTGAAGCTCGGCCATGCGGGCCTGCCATGCGATGAGCTGGGGATGATCGCGCTCGATCCGCCGCAATCCCTCCGCGTCGAAATCCTCGGCCAGCGTCAGGATCATGACCAGGCGGTGGCCGGCCCGGAAGATCTCCATCTCGACGATGCCATGACGATGCTGCGCCTCGACGACCGCAGCCGGCGTTCGGCCGACGCGGTGCGCATCGTCATAGGCGGCGATCGCCGCGGCATCGGTGGCGAGGTCCATGATGCGGACCACACGGTGCGTTCCCATCGCTCAGCCCTTCATGCCGTAGAATGCGGCCGCCGCACCGCGAAACAGGCGATACCGCGCCGGCCCGTGCAGGCCGGTGAGCCGGTCGGCATCCGCCACCCATTGCGCGAAATCGTCCCCCGACAGGCGCAGCACCGGCCAGTCGCTGCCCCACATCAACCGATCGCCGAAGCATGCGAGCAGATGGTCGACATAGGGGCGCAGTTGGTCCGCCGGAGCGCCGGCCACCTGTTCGGTGCGCAGCCCCGACAGCTTGCACCATGCGCCGCGATCAGCGAGCTCGGCGATCTGTGTCCGCCACGGATCGGCCCTGTCTTGGGCGATGAAGGGCTTTGCCGCATGGTCGATCACGACCGGAAGATCCGGCCAGCGATCCATGAAACGCGCTAGCATCGGCAGATGCCGGGGCTGCACGAGCGCATCGAAGCGCAGGCCGTGCCGCAGCATCGCCGCGATGGCGGGCTCCAGCGCCGGGTTGAGCAGCCAGTCGGTGGTGGCGATGGACTGCAGCATCGGCCGCAACCCGCGCAGCCTGGGCGCGGTCGCGAGCGTGGCGATCCTGCCCGGTGCCTGCGGCGACGCGAGATCGACCCATCCGACGACGGCACCGACGACAGGGCTCGTCTCCGCCACGGCCAGCATCCAGTCGGTATCGGCGTCGGTCGGTTGCGACTGGACCAAGACGCTGGCAGCCAGCCGGACATCGCCCGTCGCGGCGATCAGGTCGTCCATCGCGAAATCACGATGAATCGACGGTTCCGCGACGGTCGGCCACTGGTGCCCGGGCGTGTCGAGCGCCCAAAGGTGATGGTGCGCGTCGATCACCTGCATGGTATCACGCCATACCGAGAATCCGTTGCAGCGCCTGCTGAAAATGGCCGGCGAGCGCCGCTTCCGCCGCGTCCGCATCGCGGTTCGCGCACGCCTCCAGAATGTCGAGATGCTCGCGCAGCGTACGCAGCGCCAACGGTCTCGTCACCAGTCGGTCGAGCCGAACGAGCGTCACGTAATTCTTCAGCCGTCGCGCGGTCATTTCGATCAGCGAGTTGCGCAACGATGAGATCAGCGCGCCGTGCAGCTGCTCCTCCAGCAACCCCAGCCGATCCTCCTCGGCCGGACCCAGGTCGTGACGCTCCAGATCGGCGATCAGATCGCGATGCGCCGCGATCATCTCCGCAATCTCCGCCGCATCGCCCGTTTCCGCGAAAGCCCGTGCCCCCGCCCGCTCGATCAGCGAGCGGAACTGGTAGGTCGATCGCGACAGTTCCAGATCCGCCTTGACGAAGCGGATACAGGATCGCGCGTGAATCGTGACCAGGCCCTCCGTCTCCAACGTTCGCAACGCGTCGCGCAGCGGCTGGATGGTGAGGCCGAGCAATCGCATCAGTTCGTTCTGTGACAATTCGGCACCGACCGGGATGGTTCTGTCGAACAAGCCCTGAAGGATCGCACGATAGGCCTTTTCGGCCAGCGGCGGTTCGTTTCCTCTCTCGCCGACGGATTTCTCGCTGGCAGGGGGATCGGTCGCCGACACGGCGCTGATTTTCGAACGTGGCATAGTCAGACGAAATGGCCTCATCACCGGGACGGGTCAACCGCAAAGCCTTTCGGCAGGATAGCGAAGCGCCGCTCATCGCACCGACCGGATCGGCAACACGAGACACGCACCCGCCAGCACGAACGCCCCCGCGACGACGAACAGCAGCGGATAATCGTTGCCGGTCGCGCTGAGCAGCGTCGCAGCGAGCACCGGGCTGAGGATTTGCGGGACGTTCACCGCGGTGGTCAGGATGCCGAGATCCTTGCCCGTATCATCACCGCCTTCGCTGGCCGGCAGCACCTGCGTCATCAATGCGAGGTCGACCGACATGAAGGCACCATAGCCGAGTCCGATCAGCACCGCATAGGCGAACATGCCGGCGGCGTTGGGCTGCACCAGCGGGGCGACGACCGCCAGCGCCATGATGATACCAGCGGCGAAGACCAGCGGCTTGCGGCGCTGCCAGCGATCCGACAGCCAGCCGGAGGCGAGGCCGGAGATGACCAGCGCGACGAATGTTACCGACGACAGGCGCGCGATGGTGGTATTTGCGTCGCCCTGGCTCAACCCGATGTGATCCTGAAGGATATAGAGCAGGTACGTGACGATCGCCTGATAGCCCATGTAGATCGTGAAGCGCCCGAGGAACGCCCATGCGAAATCGGGATGTTCGCGCGGGTCGATCCAGAAGGAGCGCAGGAACGCGCCGAGGCGAAACGGCGAGGCCGGCGGCAGCGTTTCGCGCGGTTCCGGGTTGAGCGCCACGAACGACAGGCAGGCGAGGATGATCGCACCGCCCAGCAGACCGTAAGCGAGCCGCAGATCATGAGCGAGCAGTCCGCCGTAGATCGTGCCGGCGGAAATGCCGGCCGTCATTGCCGCGCCGACCACGCCCGACACGAAGCCGCGCTCCTCCACCGCGAACCGGTCGGCGACGATGGTCGTGATCGCCGGCTGCATCGAATTGAGGCTGATCGCCGCCACGACCCAGAGGGCCGTCACCGCGACGATGCCCGATCCGTAAGGCACCATGATGATGGCGCCGCCGCCGATCAGCGCGCCGATGACGATCCACGGTGTGCGTCGCCCGAACCGGCTTCGCGTCCGGTCCGAGAAGGCGCCGGCCATTGGCGTTGCCAGCGTGCTGAAGACGGACGTGATCGCGAACACCACGCCCAGCGTCTTCGTCTTGGTGGCGGGCGAGATATCCTGGATCTGGTTGGGCAGCAGCACGCCCAGCACCGCGGCATACAGCGTCAGCAGCACGAAGAAGACGACACCCAGCGACACGATCAGTCGCCAGTCGCGCCGACCGGTCGCCATCGTACGGGGCGGGGGAGCAAAGGGCGCTGTCATGCCGCTGCCGCCGCAGTCAGTCGCCGGCAATCTTCCTGTGCGGTCGCGCTCAACCGTAAACCGTGCCCAGGCGTATCGCTGCCGAAGATCATGCCGTCGCGGATTGTAAACGTCTTTTCGACCAGATGGTCGAAATTCTGGAAGCTGTATTCCAGCCAGCGCACGCCTGGCAGCGCCAACGCCATGTTGACGCCGATCTCGAGGAAACTGTTGCCCAGCGTCACTTCGACATTCTGCTCGCTGGCCAGCCATCCGGCGCGCATCACGTCCCCGACCTGGGCATGGACGTTGAGCATGTCGCATGCCTGTTGTTCGAGCAGGCGCCGCTTGCCGGACAGGTCGAGATATTCGCCGGCGTTGACCCGGGTGATGCCGGTCCGCCGGATCAGCTTCAGCCCCGCGATATCGTCGCGGGTCACGGGATCCTCGACCCAGTAGATGCGGTGCCCCGCGCGCTCGAACGTCTGCAGGGCGTCGATCGCCTGCCCGACGGTCCACGCCTCGTTGGGATCGACCATCACCGGGCGGTCCTGGCCCACCGTCTTGCGCAACAGGTTCAGCCGGTGAACGTCGCGCTCGAGGTCGGGATGGCCGACCTTGATCTTGAAGCCGCGATAGCCGGCTTCCGCGGCGTTGCCGAACAGCTCGACGAAAGCGTGGTCCGACAGATGGAAGTCCAGCCCGCTCGCGTAGACGGGAACGCTTGACCGATCGGCGCCCAGCATCTGCCACAGCGGCAGGCCCTGCTGCTGTGCGAACAGGTCCCAGACCGCCTGTTGGATCGCCTCCTCGAACGGCAGCGACATGCGGCGCACATTGCCGCCGCGCGGACGCCGCACCGCGAGCGCCAGTGCCGCCGGTTCCTGACCATCGAGGGCGGGCCACGCCTGTTCGAGGAAGGTCCGCTCGATCTCCTGCTCGTCGGGAAGGGCGTTGAACAATGATTGCGCGAAGCCGAGGCCGACATGTCCCGCCGAATCGATCAGTTCGATCGCGGCCACATGGATTTCGGTCGTATGCACCTGCGAATCGCCGACCGGTCGATCGCGAGGATAGTGAAAACGGGTAATCCGATATGCCGTAATCCTCATCCTCGTTTGCCTTTCGTCATATCTGATATTTCAGATCTATATTTCAGAGAAATTTTACGGGCGCAAGCCGATAAATCGATCTCAACGGCCGCAATTCACGCCTAACGGCACAGCGCCGTCACCGACAATAGAGGGGTAATCCCGCCCCGACAGCGGCATTTCGGTCTGAATTATCCTGTATATTCAACAAAATTTACTCACTGATATATCAAAATATGAATTATATGATGTTTTTGGCTTGCATGAAATATCGATTGGCTGCATTCACGGCGAACAAGGGCGGCGGTCGACCGATCGCGCAAGAGGGAGAGGATGAATGAAGATCACCCGGATCATGTGCCTGTGCACGGCAGGTGCAATGTCTCTCATGCAGGCGTCGATGGCCTGTGCGCAGGCGGGAGGTGAGGCGACCACGCCGCCCCCCGGCTCGCCGGCACAGCCGCAGGACTCCTCTGATGCCGCAGCTGGCACGGCCCCGGCACAGGCCAGCAATGTCGAGGATATCATCGTCACCGGTTACCGCGCCTCGGCGGAGCGTGCCGTGGCGGTCAAGCGCGAGGCCGCGTCCGTCGTCGAGGCCGTCACCAGCCAGGATCTGGGCCGCTTCAGCGACGTCAACATCGCCGACGTCCTGCAGCGCGTGCCGGGCGTTCAGATCGAACGCAACGACAGCGGCACCGCGGGCGATCGCGCATCGATCCGCGGTCTCGGCCCGGGCTACACGCAAGTCACGATCAACGGCCGCGTTCCGCTGACCGGCGGCAACGAGGGCATCAACTCACTGCGCCAGGTCAATCTCGACGTGCTGCCGACAGAGGTCATTTCGGGCATGCTGGTGTACAAGACACCGACCGCCGACCTGGTCGAAAGCGGCATCGCCGGCGAGATCGACGTCCAGACGCTGAAGCCGCTCGACTATCGCGCGCCCGGTGGCGGCACGTCGTTCGGCAGCCTGACCGTCCGTGCCGACTATGACGACCAGACGAAAAACTTCATTCCCCGGATCAGCGGTGTCGTCGGCACCAAATTGCTCGACAACCGGCTGGGCGTCTATCTGTCGGGCCTGTGGTCGCACGGCGACACTTCCAGCTCCGAACTGTTTTCGCGCTTTGCCACTCGGGATTTGTCGTTCGACGATAATGCCGACGGCAGCATCGACCGTGTCGAGCGCGGCGTGCTGGTGCCCTCGCGCATCACGGCGTCGAAGAACGACGGGAAGATCAGCCGCCTGGCGTTCAGCAGCGGTCTTCAGTTCAAACCGAGCGATCAATGGGAAATCAACGTCGACGGAACCTATTCCAAGTTTCTGAACGAGCAGTTCCGGCCGACCAACGATCTCCAGCTTAACGGCGCCAGCAGCGTCTATGACGGGGTGGCCAGCCCCGGCGGCTATACCGTCCGTGACGGACGGCTGCTCGCATTCGATACGTCGAAGCTCGCCTATGCGGGAGGAACGGGCCCGGGCGTCACGCTGGATCCGCAGCCGCTGAAGTTCTTCAACAACCAGTATGCGATCGTCGCCGGCGGCAACATCAAGTATAACGGCGACGGTTTCCGCGCGAGCGTCGACTATGGCTATTCGAACGGTCGCTATGATCAGGATCTGCGGCTGTTCTTCGGCGGCACCAGCGCGCCGAATCGCAACGTGCAATTTGACGGCGTTCCAATGGTGCCGACGATTACGGGAGTGACCAACGTCGTCACGCCGCCGGGCGGCGTCTTCAACGGCTTCTTCGGGCGCAAATATTTCAACCGTTCGCATGCCCATGCGCTTCGCGGCGACATCGCCTATGACGTGGCACCGGATGTCGTGCTGAAGGCGGGCGTGCGCTATCAGGACACGACCATAAGGCTGCGCAGCACCTCGCTGTTCGTGCCGGCTCCCGATGCGGCTACCGGCTTCACTACCGCCATTTCCCAGCAGATGCCCGACGTGATCTTCAACGGGCAGGATGCCGGCTTCCTGACACGCTTCAATTTCGGGGTGCCGATCCCGTTCCTCGATTATCCGGCGGCCGCCAATCTGGTTCCCGCGCTGCGTGACGCGGCGATCGACAAGGAAGACGCGTCCTTCGCCATCACCGCGCATGAAAAGACGACCGCATTCTACGTGCAGGCCGATGGGAATGGCACCTGGGGCAATATGCCGGTCAAGGGCAATGTGGGCGTCCGGGCGGTCTACACCGATCTGACCTCGCGGTCGACGCAGAGCACGACGATCCTCAACGGCCTGAACGCGACGCTCAGCCAGACGCTGACGCCGACCAGCGACACGCATCGCTACTGGGAATTTCTCCCCTCGGCGAACCTCGACCTCAATCCCACCGACCCGCTGCATGTCCGTCTGGCCGTGTCCCGCGTGATGTCGCGCCCGGAATATGAGGATACCGCGCCACGCAACGCGGTCAGCTACTATGATCCCAACGATCCGCGCGTCGATCCCAGCCAGCGCGGCACCGCGACGCTCGGCAATACGAAGCTGAAGCCGCTGACGGCGTGGCAGCTTGACCTGGGGCTGGAATATTACACCCGCGGCGGCGGTGCGCTGTATCTCGGCGGCTTCTACAAGAAGGTCGACGACTTCATCCTGCGCACGGTGACCCTCGACACCACCATTCCGGCACAGGGCGCGACCCGCCTGGACGTGACGCAGCCCGTCAATGCATCGAACGGACGCGTCTATGGTGCCGAAGTCGGGTTGAACCAGCCGTTCAGCTTCCTGCCCGCACCGTGGGACGGGTTCGGCGTGCAGGCGAACTATACCTATATCAACTCGAAGATCACCATCGACAATGCCGCGTCGACCACCTCCTACGGCTTCCCGGGGGCATCGAAGCACAATGCCAACGCGATCGCCTATTATGAGAAGGGCCCGTTCGCGACCCGCGTCGCCTATGCCTATCGGTCGAGCTACTTCCAGGCGCTCGGCGGCGGCAACGATCGTGCTGCGCAGCCGACCTTCACCAAGGGATATGGTCAGCTCAACGCGAGCATCTCCTACCGTCCGATCGAGCATCTGGAGCTTAGCGTCACCGGCACCAACCTCACCCGTGCCAATCGTCGCGACTATATCGTCGATCCCGACATGTTCCGCTCGTTCATCCAGCGCAGCCGGACGATCGCCTTCGCCGTACGCGGCTTCTTCTGATCGACCGGACCCTCGCCAGGTTCTTCGGCATCGATATCGGGACGTCCGGCGTCAAAGCCATCGTCATGGATCCATCCGGGAAGACGCCGGGCGAGGGCGTGGGCGAGGGCGTGGGGGTGCTGCCGGTGCAGCGCCCCCGGGGCGCCCGCGCCGGCCAGATGCTCGGTGCCACTCTGCTGGGGGCGGACGACCGTCCGCTCCTATTTGCCTGCAATCGGGCACAGTTGGCCCCACGCCCCTGAGTGAAATTGCCATCCGCGCGGCTCCATACTGCGCGCATATAGCCACGCTCCCCCGGAAGGGCTCGATGCTCCGCCTCATCCCCCCTCAGACGCGGCAATCGCGGCATGGGGCGAGGTTTCCGCATCAGATGCGCGGCAAGATGAAGGATCCCTCGACATTCTGGAGGGGACGATATCGTCGGGCCCAACACTTTCACAACGCCGCGTTTTTCTGTAGACTGCGGCAAACGGTTATTATCCGAAGGCGACTCGTAAGGTCGACAAGCCGTTCGACCGGAGCCGCCTCACCATTGGTGGGAGAGGGCCTGTGCCGATTGCGGTCGCCATCGCCTTGCTGGTGTTTGGTTCGGTCGCCTTCCACTTGTTCAGTCCATGGTGGCGGACACCGATCGCGACCAATTGGGGTTCGATAGACTCCGCGCTCGACGTTACGCTGTGGATTTGCGCGGCGGCATTCGTCCTTCTCAACCTCTTCCTGGCCTGGGCGCTGGTGCGATATCGGCACCGGCCCGGACACCGCGCCCATTATGAACCGGAAAATAGTCGGCTCGAAAAACGGCTGACCTTCTGGACGGCAATCGGCATCGCCGGGATGCTGGCGCCAGGACTGGCTGCCTGGGGCAAATATGTATCGGTGCCCAAGGAGGCAACGATCATCGAGGCGGTGGGGCAGCAATGGCAATGGTCGTTCCGCTATCCGGGTCCCGATGGCGTTCTGGGTGCCGCAGCGGTCAAATATGTGACGCCGGACAATGTGCTGGGGCTCGATCCGCTCGACCCCTATGGGCGCGACGACCTGCTGGTCGAAACGGGCGACCTGCATCTACCCGTGGGCAAGCCGGTGAAGATCCTGCTGCGTTCCAAGGACGTGCTGCACGATTTCTATGTACCCGAATTCCGCGCCAAGATGGACTTGGTGCCCGGCATCGTCACCTATTTCTGGATGACACCCACGAAGACGGGGACGTTCGATATACTCTGCGCCGAACTGTGCGGCACGGGCCATCATGAAATGCGCGGCAAGGTGGTGGTCGATTCGCCCAGGGCCTTCGCCGCGTGGCAGGCGCAACAGAGCAGCTTCGGGCAGATACTGGCCGAGACGCCTCCAGCCGCCATGTCGATCCTCCTGATCAAGGCGAACGCCTGTTCAGTCCCCGCCTCCTGGAGCATTCGCTGATGGCTACCACCCTGGCCGACGATCTGCGCCCGCTGCATCATCCGCATAGTTGGGTCACCCGCTATGTCTGGAGCCAGGATCACAAGGTCATTGCCATCCAATATAGCGTGACCGCGATCAGCATCGGGCTGGTGGCGCTGGTCCTTTCGGCGCTCATGCGGCTGCAATTGGGCTTTCCGGGGGCCTTCCCGGCGATCCAGCCGGACAATTACCTGCAGTTCGTGTCGATGCATGGCATGATCATGGTCGTTTATCTGCTCACGGCCCTGCTGCTCGGCGGCTTTGGCAATTATCTGATTCCGTTGATGATCGGTGCGCGGGATATGGTCTTCCCCTTCGTCAACATGCTCAGTTACTGGCTGTACCTGCTTTCGGTGATCGTGCTGGTGGCGGGTTTCTTCGTGCCGGGCGGACCGACGGGCGCGGGCTGGACGCTCTATCCGCCGCAAGCGATCAGCGAAGGAACGCCGGGTCACCAATGGGGCATCGTCACCATGCTGGTCAGCCTGGCGATCTTTGTTGCGGCATTCACCATGGGTGGCCTCAACTATGTGACGACGGTGCTGCAGGCGCGGACGCGAGGCATGACGCTGATGCGGATGCCGCTGTCGGTGTGGGGCATTTTCACCGCTTCGGTCATGGGCCTTCTGGCCTTTCCGGCGCTGTTCGTCGCCGCGGTCATGATGCTGTTCGATCGTCTGGCGGGTACCAGCTTCTTCATGCCGGCGATGCAGTCGGCCGGCATGATCACGTCGACACAGGGGGGCAGCCCGCTGCTCTTCCAGCATCTTTTCTGGTTCTTCGGCCATCCGGAGGTCTATATCGTCGCGCTTCCCGCCTTCGGCATCGTGTCCGACCTGATCAGTGTCCATGCGCGGCGCAATATCTTCGGCTATCGCATGATGGTCTGGGCGATCGTCGTGATTGGCGCGCTGAGTTTCCTCGTCTGGGCGCATCATATGTATGTGAGCGGGATGAACCCCTATTTCGGTTTCTTCTTCGCCACATCGACGCTGATCATCGCCATTCCCACCGCGATCAAGGTCTATAACTGGATGCTGACCCTATGGCGCGGCAACATCCATATGCGCGTGCCGATGCTGTTCGCCATCGCCTTTATCTTCACCTTCATCCATGGCGGACTGTCAGGACTGTTCCTGGGCAATGTGAGCGTCGACGTACCCTTGTCGGACACCTTTTTCGTGGTGGCGCATTTCCACATGGTCATGGGCGTGTCGCCGGTTCTGGTAATCTTCGGCGCGATCTATCACTGGTATCCCAAGATTACGGGGCGGATGTGGAACGAGACGCTGGGAAAGCTCCATTTCTGGATCACTTTCCTCGGCGTCTACGCGATCTTCCTGCCGATGCACTACCTTGGCATATTGGGCGTGCCGCGCCGTTATTATGCGCTGGGGCAGGCCGACTTCATCCCGCCATCGGTGCATTTGGCCAACCAGTGGATCAGCATCGCGGCGCTGGCGGTGTTCGCGGCGCAGAGCCTGTTCTTCTTCAACATGATCTGGAGCCTGTTCCGCGGTCCGAAGGCCGATCCCAATCCCTGGGGCGCGGCGAGCCTGGAATGGCAGACGCCCCAGACACCGCCGGCCCATGGCAATTGGGGGCCGAAGCTGCCGGTCGTCTATCGCTGGGCCTATGATTACAGTGTCCCTGGCGCCGAGCGCGACTTCATCCCGCAGACCGAGCCGCGCGCATGAACCTCATCGCGCGCCTTTCCGAACGGAGCTGGGAACCGGCGAGCGACAGGCTGGACCCGTCGCATCGCCCCTCGGCGGGATCGGTCGGGCTGACCCTCTATGCGGTGGTGATGGCCGTCATGTTCTCGCTGCTGGTGGCGGCCTATGTCATGCGCATGGGGCTGCACGCGGCCATGGGTCATGCAGACGACTGGGCCGCGATGCCCGACCCGCCATTGCTGTGGATCAACAGCGCAGTGCTGGTCATGAGCAGCATTGCCTGGGAAATGGCCCGGCGAGCCGCGATCCGGGGCCGGGCGAGCATGGCGTCGCTCGCGGGCGGGGTGCTGGGGCTATGCTTCCTCGGCGGACAGTGGATGCTGTGGCGTCATTATCAGGCGGCGGGCTATTATCTGGCGACGAATCCGGCCAACGCCTTCTTCTATCTGCTGACCGCGCTGCATGGGCTGCATATCATCGGCGGGCTTGGCGCCGCGGGCTGGGTGCTGGCCTCGCGGAACCCGGGCCAGGTGCGACTGTGCGCGCTCTACTGGCACCTGCTGTTGCTCATCTGGATATTGATCGCCGTCTTGCTGCTGCTGACTTGAGGTTGTTGCGCCATGCTCCAGACCACGCAGGATCGTAGAGACAGGGAAGTCATCACCCCAGCCCTGCGCGAGATCGCGGCCGACTGGTCGGCGGATCAGGAGGTGTTTCGCCATACCCATTGGGGCAAGGCGATGATGTGGATCTTTTTGCTGTCGGATACCTTCATCTTCTCCTGCTTCCTGACCGGCTACATGACAATGCGCGCTTCGGCCGTGCTGCCCTGGCCCAACACGGCCGAGGTTTTCGCGCTCAACATCGGCGGACAGGACATTCCGCTCGTCCTGATCGCGATCATGACCTTCGCGCTCATCAGTTCCAGCGGCACGATGGCCATGGCCGTGAATTTCGGTTACCGGCGCGACCGCCGCAGAACGGCGGGGCTCATGCTGCTGACCGCGCTGTTCGGCCTCACCTTCCTCTCCATGCAGGCGTTCGAGTGGAGCAAGCTGATCTTCGAAGAGGGGGTGCGGCCCTGGTACAACCCCATGGGCGCGCCGCAGTTCGGTGCCTCCTTCTTCATGATCACCGGCTTTCACGGACTGCATGTGACCTGTGGGGTCATCCTGTTGCTGATCATCGCGTCGAAGGTCGCGCGCGGCGATTATGATCGCACGGGCGATTATAGCGCGGTCGAGATTGCGGGACTCTACTGGCATTTCGTCGATCTCGTCTGGGTCTTCATCTTCGCATTCTTCTACCTGTGGTGAGCTCCATGAAGCAGGATCTGTCCAATGCCGATGTCGGGGCTGTGCATGAAGGGGTGCATCATCCGATCAGCCTTTATCTGAAGGTCTGGGGCTATCTTTTCCTGCTCAGCACCCTTTCCTATCTGGTTGACTACATGCATGTGCAGGGGATCGTCCGCTGGACGTTGATCGTGCTGTTCATGTTGCTGAAGGCGGGGCTGATCCTGTCCATATTCATGCATCTCGCATGGGAACGGCTGTCCCTGATCTACGCGATACTGACGCCGCCGCTGGTGCTGCTGGTGCTGGTGCGGATCATGACGATCGAGGCGAACTACGCCTTCTGGACAAGGGCGATCTTCATGGGCGGGGGAGGCTGAACCATGGCGCGGATGCGTTGGGTGGTGACGGGGCTGTGTGTCGCGGGGGCCGCGGCGTCGCTCTGGAGCTTCAACTGGTTTTCAGGGCAACTCTATCCGCATGCCAGTGCCGGCGATCTTGCCTACAAGCCTGACGACATGCCGCCGCGCATAGATATGGCATCGGTGCAGCGCGACTGGCCGGCGAGCCTCGATGATCCGGCGGATGGCAATCGGCTGATCGCCTATCACCGCGACATGCGCGGGAAGGTTTCCCTGCCATCGACTGGCGCCGGGACCGGCGCCACCGCCGCCACGCCGCCGGCGGATTTGGGAACGCTGCTCGCCAGTGCCGATCCCAATGCGGGCAAGGCGAAGGCCCAGCTCTGCGCCAGCTGCCACGACTTCAGTCAGGGCGGGCCGAACCGGATCGGCCCCAATCTCTGGGGCGTGGTCGCCCGCCCGGTGGCGAGCCATGCGGGCTTTGCCTATTCGCCCGCGATGAAGGCGCATGGGGGCGCATGGAGCTATGACAAGCTGTTCGAATTCCTTGCCTCGCCGGGGCGGGACGTGCCGGGGACGAAGATGAGCTTTGCCGGGCTCCGCCGGCCCGAGGATCGAGCAGCGGTGATCCGCTATCTGGCGACCTTGGGGAATGGAGCGCCGCCTTTGCCAGCGCCGAAGAGCGCGAACTGAGTTAGGGCACGACGCTTCAGCGCCCATTCGGGCTGCGCTTGTTGAGGCGCAGCCCTTTCCTTCAGAAAAGCGAAGGGCCTGGACAGGCTCAGCCCGAACGGGTTCGGGTTACCGAACCACCGCCCGCGTGTAGAGATGCCAGGTCGCATAGCCCAGCACCGGCAGCACGATGGCAAGCCCGACCAGACCCGGCAGCGCGCCGAGGATCAGCAGCCCGACGACGATCAGCCCCCACATGGCGACCGTCACCGGATTGGCCCAGGCGACCCGTACGGAAGTGCGCAGCGCCACTCCCCAATTGGTCCGCTTGTCGATGATCATGGGAAAGGACACGACGCTGACCGCCAGGGTCACGATTGCGAAGCCGAGGCCGACCAGATTGCCGACGATGATCATCTTCCAGCCCTCGACCGTGCCGAATACCGCGTTCAGGAAGACACCGACCGAACTGACCGCTTGGGGACCGAGCTGGCCGACAGTGGCGTTATAGATGAGCCACGCTGCACCGAGCCAGGCCAGGAACAGCAGGGCGGTGATGCTGGTAAGGTCGAAGAGCGCGGGCGCCGACGGTCCGCGCACCACATCCAGGAAATGCCGCCAGCGACTGTCGAGTCCCTGTTCGCGGCGTCGCGCCAGTTCGTAGAAGCCGCTCGCCAGGGCCGGGCTGAACAGGATGGAGCCGGCGACCAGCGGGAAGAGCAGCGGCAGTATCGACACGCGGCTGGCCATCAATATGGCCATCAGCACCACTGCGGGATAGATGAAACCGATGAAGATCAGGTCGCCCCGCTTGGCCTGGAAATCGTCCCAGCCCTGTTGCAGTGCGATCTTCAGATCAGGCAGTCCGATCCTGCGAATCTCATATTCGTCACGAGACGATGCTTTTTCACCTGGATGAGCAATTGCCATGGCCGCTCTCCCTTTGAAGCTCGCCATGACGAGCGTCCGGCTTGTCCTGCCCTCTGTCGGGACCGGTGCGCGATGCAGTCCATGTTGGAGCCTGCCCAGGGCATCGTCCCGGCATGAGGAAACGCCTCATGGCCAAGGCGAAGAGTACATCTTTCCGCCGGCTTTGGACAGGGGCTGATCGCGGTCGAAACGTACATGCCGGCCCGCGGCTTCCAGCGCCACCGACAGCCCCTGGAGGCGTGCCGGCAAGCGGCGGCAGCCGTTGCGGTCAATCAAGCGCAAGCTCATCGGTTGAACCCCGGGTCGCATGAACCTGATATGCATTGCGACAAGGCAGGATGATCCGCGCACATTCGCAACTAACTGTCTGGTTGCGATACATTATTGGCGCAATATAGCACGTCATCGACTTTGGTCATAAGATCGTCCTGTGTCGGCGGCTTGCGAAGAGGATTGGCGGGTGCGGGCATAACATCGACCCACGGCTTCGAACCGGAGATTGCCCATGAGCGACCTGATCCTGACCACATATGACTGGGTGCCGGAGATGCCACGGGGCCTTGTGCGCGACCTTCGGGTGCGCTGGGCGCTCGAAGAGGCAGGATTGCCCTATCGGGTGGAAAGCACGCCGTTTCGCGATCGCGGCCCCGAACATTTCGCGGCGCAGCCCTTCGGCCAGGTGCCGTGGCTGACCGACGGCGACCTGACCCTGTTCGAGAGCGGCGCGATTCTGCTGCATCTGGCGGACAAGAGCCCGGCGTTGATGCCGCAGGACGCGCGGGTCGGGCCGAAGTCCTGTCATGGGTCATCGCCGCGCTCAATTCGGTCGACCTGCCGTGCCAGCCATGGAGCCTGTTCCGGTTCATGGGATTGCCCGGCGAAGCACCCGAGGCGAAGATGATCGACAAATTCCTGAAAGCCCGGCTCGACCGAATGGATGCGGTTCTCGTCGATCGCGAATGGCTCGTTGCGGGCCGCTTCACGGTTGCTGACCTGCTCATGGCGGATGTGATGCGGCAGGTCGATCGGTTCGACGGGTGTCCGATCACGCGGCCTGTCGCGACTTCCTCGCCCGTGCCACGGCGCGACCGGCGTTTGAAAAGGCGCATCGTGACCAGATGGCTCACTTCGCCGCCGCCGATGTGGCCTGAGAACGCGCCATGTACGCCAAGGACGTTCCCGCCGGGACCATCTTCTATCACGGAACCAAGGCCAATCTCGTCATCGGCGACCTGATCGCGCCGGGGTTCGAGAGCAATTTCGTCGAACGGGGGCTGAAGCACGTCTATTTCGCGGCGAAGCTCGAAGCGGCCACATGGGGCGCGGAACTGGCGAGGGGTGACGGGAGGGGTCGTATCTTCATCGTCGAGCCGACCGGCCCGTTTGAGGATGACCCGAACCTCACCGACAAGAGGTTTCCCGGCAACATGACCGCCTCGTACCGATCGACCGCGCCGCTGCGGATCACGGGCGAACTGGAAGATTGGGTCGGCCATGCTCCCGAGCAAGTCAGGGAGATGAAGGACAATCTCGCCCGCATGAAACGCGAGGGCACGGACACGATCATCGAGGACTGATGCGCCGAAGGCCGGAGCGCGGCAGAAAACTCCAGGCCCGAGCGGCCCAGGGCCGGATGGCGGCGCATCCTTGGCGCAGCCTCTCCATCAGGGGCCGCGGCAGGAGAAGGCCACGATTCCTGATAAGGACAAGCCCACCCGGCACGCCACTCCTGCATTGTCCGAAAGGACGAGGCGACCGCCCAGCACCCGGTTCATGATCCGGGCTGGGAGATTAAATCGATGGCGCTGCAAACATTCCCCCGAATTTGCCCGACCTGCGAGGCCAGCTGCGGGTTGGTCATCGAAGCCGATCCCGACAGTGGCGTGGTCGGCCGGGTGTCCGGTGATCCGGCCCATCCGTCGAGCAAGGGCTATGTCTGCCCGAAGTCGCAGGCGATCAAGGCGCTGCGCGAGGATCCCGACCGGCTGACGAGGCCGCTGATTCGCGATGGCGAGGGCTTCCGCGAGGCGAGTTGGGAAGAGGCGCTGGACTTTGCGGCGGCCGGGCTCAGGCGCGTCGTGGCTGACCATGGGTCGAGCGCGCTGGGCATCTATCTGGGCAATCCCACGGCGCACGTCGCCGCGTTGCAGTTGGTCGGAGGGTCGCTGCTCTCCGCCATGCCGGCGCAACTCACCGGGGCGGCCGCGATCGACAACTTCGCGCGCAACATGGTCGACGCCTATCTCTATGGCGATATCGGCAATGTTCCCGTACCCGACGTGGACCGTACCGAATTCTTCCTGATCTTCGGCGCCAACCCGGCCGTGTCGAATGGCAGCATGTTCGGCGCCCCCGGCATGCCCGGTCGGCTCAAGCGGTTGCGCGCCCGCGGCGGGCGGCTGGTGGTGGTCGATCCGCGCCGCACGCCCACTGCCGAACTGGCCGACGACCACTTCGCCATCCGTCCGGGCACCGACGCGCTGCTGGCGCTGGCGCTGATCGACACGCTGTTCCGCGAGGGGCTGGTGCGCCTTGGCCGCCTGGAAGGGCACGTGTCGGGACTCGACGAATTGCGCGCCGTCGCGGCGCAATTCCCGGCCGAGCGCGTCGCCCCTCTCACCGGCATCGCAGCGGAGCGCATCACCCAGTTGGCGCGCGACTTTGCCGCCGCCGGCAGTGCCGCCGCCTATAGTCGGGTCGGCATCAATACCCAGAGCTTCGGCACGCTCGGCGTCTGGGCGATAGACTGCCTCAACATCCTCACCGGCAATTGCGATGCCGAGGGTGGGGTGATCTTCCCCGAGGGCAGCCTGCCGGTCTTCACCCGCGATCCCTATGTCGGCGATCAGCCGCCCCATGGTCGCTGGCACTCGCGCGTCTCGGGCGCGCCGGAACTGGGCGCCACCATGCCCACCCACGCCATGTGGGAGGATGTCGAGACGCCGGGCCCCGGTCGCATCCGGGGCATGACGATCATCGCGGGCAACCCCGTACTGTCCAACCCCAATGCCGGCCGCGTCGCCGCCGCCCTGGACAGCCTGGAGTTCCTGGTCGCGGTCGACATCTACCTCAACGAGACGACGCGCTTTGCCGACGTCATCCTGCCGCCGGGCGATCACCTGCGCCACAGCGAGTTCACGCTGATCTGGAACAACTGGATGGTGGAGGACGTGATCTCCTGGTCGCCGCGCATCCTGCCGCCCGATCCCGACGGACGCACCGACTGGAGCATCATCAACGGCCTCGCCGCCCGCTTCATCGGCATGGACGAGGCCGCTTACGACCTGCGCTGCGCGGTGGAATATCTGTCGCGCCAGGCACCGCAATTGCCGCGCCTGCCCGCCGGGGCGGACCTGGCCGGGCTCCTGGCCAGCGCTGATGGCGAGGACTGGCCCGAACGCATCTTCGATATCCTGTTGCGCGGCGGCAAGAACGGCGACGGCTTCGGCAGCCATCCCGGCGGCCTGTCACTGGCCCGGCTGCGCGAAAGTCCGGCCGGGATTTCCCACGGGCCGATGCAGCACGGACGCCTGCCGCAGGCGATCGCCACCCCCGACGGCAAGATCGCGCTGGCGGCCGCTCCGTTCCTTGCCGATATTCCCCGGCTGGAGCAGGCGATCGACGATGGCAGGTTCGCGCACGGTACGCTGCGCCTGATCGGTCGGCGCGAGATGCGCTCCAACAATAGCTGGATGCACAATCTGCAGCCGCTGGTGAAAGGGCCGAAGCGCTGTACGGCGATGATCAGTCCGGCCGATGCCATCCGACTCGGCATCGACGAAGGCGACGAGGTTCGGTTGCGCTCGCGGGTTGGCGAGATCACGCTGCCCGCGCGCATCACCGACGAAGTGGGGATCGGCACGGTATGCGTGCCGCACGGCTGGAGCGAGGCGCTTGACGGCTCGCGCCTGGGCCTCGCCCACAGCCTCGACGGCGCCAATTACAACCGGCTGAGCGACGACGCCGAATTCGACGTGCCGAGCGGCTGCGCCAGCTTCAATGGCACGCCGATCGTCGTGGAGCTGGCAAGGACCATCGCGCAGCAGGACGCGGCTTGAACACCATGGTCCCGGCGATTGCCGAGGTCGAACGCCTGGTCGCCCGGGCGGCGGCAGCGGGCATCCCGCCCGCCGGCAAAAGCTGGCGTGAAGGATTGGAGGTGTTCCTCGCCGATCTGGCGCGTTCGCGCACGATGCGACCGGGCGCGCGCGAGCGGACGGAAGCCTTCCTGGTGGAGACGCTCAGAGCCCGGTTCGCGCTGGAAGCGTGGCACGCCGCGCATCCGGCGGCGGCCGCGACGCCAGTGACGCGCCCGTTGATCGTGCTGGGCATGCCACGCGCGGGCACGACCTTCCTGGTCAATCTGCTCAGCCTCGACCCGCAGCGGCGGATGCACTGGAACTGGGAGGGCAATCGCGAACTGCCCCCGGCCGAGGCCGCCCACCTGCACGATGATCCGCGCATCGCGGTGCGGGTGCGCGAGGTCGATGCGCGGATCGAAAGCGGTTTCCTGCCGCTCAACCATCATGTCGAGCGCGGCGACGAGCCCACCGAGTGTTTCTGGCAGATGCAGCAGGACTTCAAGTCGTTCTCGCTGCTGATCCATACCCAGGTGCCCGACTATTTCGAATGGTGGCTGCATCATGCCGACATGGCCGCCGCCTATGCTTGGCACTGCCGCTATCTCCAGGTGCTGCAGAGCGCCGCACCGGGGGCCTGGACGCTCAAATTCCCCTCGCATGCGCTCGCCGTGGAAGAGATCATCGCCACATATCCCGATTCGCGGATCGTCTACACCCATCGAGACCCGATCAAGCCGCTCGGCTCGACCTGCAGCCTCAATGCCCATCCGCTGTCGATGACCAACAGCGATGTCGACCTGGCGATGGTCGGTTATCAGGTCTCCGGGATCCTCGCCGCCAGCGCGCAGCGGATGATCGCCGCGCGCGACCGCCATCCGGACCATGCCTTTCACGACATTCACTACCGCGATTTCATCCGCGACCCGATGGCGACGATCCGCGCGCTCTATGCGTTCGAGGGGCTGGAGCTGAGCGACGTGGTGGCGCAGGCGATGGAAGCGGCGATCACCACCCATGAGGCAGCGCGTGGCCACGCCGGCGCCCATCTCTATGACCTTGCCGATTATGCGCTGACCGAAGCGACGGTCGATCGCCAGTTCGGCGACTATATCGCCCGCTTCGACATTGCTCTGGAAAGACGCTGATGCACCAGTGGTTCCCCGACTATCCGACGCGCGATGCGGACATCGTCGACTATCGTCCGTTCACCCTGGACGGTTGCCCGGTCCCGTTTCGCGGGCCCGCAATCGATCCGCAGGCCGCGCCCGAGGGGTCGTTCTTCACGTGCCTCGGCGCGGCGCAGACCTATGGCTGCTTCGTCGACCGTCCCTATCCCGACCTGCTCTCCGATCGTCTTGGCCTCAGCGCCCTCAACCTCGCGGTGGGCGGCGCCGGGCCGGGATTCTATCTCCAATATCCCGCGCTGATCGCCGCGATGAACCGGGGCCGCTTCGTCGTCGTGCAGGCGATGGCGGCGCGCCACGAGGCGAACAGCCGCTTTGCCGCCGACGGCTATGTCGAATATCTGCGTGACCGGGTGAGCGGTGACAGCATCGATACCGTTTCCGCGTGGAGCCGGGTGCTGGAGGAAACGCCCGATGACGCGCCCCGCCTCGTGGCGGAAAGCCGGGCGAGCTGGCTGGAATCGATGCGGCGGCTGCGCGCTGCGATCACCGTGCCGGTGGTGTTCCTGTGGTTCTCGCAGCAAAAGCCGGCGGCGCTTGCCTGGCCTGAACTGCGCGCGGAAGTGGGCCGGCGGCCGACTGTCGAGCTGGTCCACCGGATGTTCGGTGCGTTTCCGCAACTGGTCGACGCGGCGATGGCCAAAGAGGCGGCGGCGATGTGCACCGCCGCGGTCAACTGCGTAAGCGAGCGGGGGGCCGGCGCGCCACTCATCAACCGCTGGACTGGCAAGCCGATCGATCCCGCCAATTATGAAAATCGCGGGGTCGAATATGTCGCGCTGGCCACCGGCCGCAACGATTACTACCCCTCGCCCGAAATGCACGAAGATGCAGCAACCGCGCTGCTCGGAGCCGTGGGGGGGGGGTGTGACCGCCTTGGACACCGCGAAGGGCCCGAAATGGCGGCCACCGCCCGTTCGCGAAATTGAACAACCATCAAGCGCAACACCCCCAATATCATAGGAGCGGAAACATGAATGATAATGTCGTCGTCATTACCGGCGTTCGCGGACTCGGCCTTGCATGTGCCCGCCGTCTCGGCGTTGGCAAACAGCTTGTGCTCGCGGACAACAATCCTGAGGTTCTGGCCGACACGGTTCGGCAATTCGAGGACGATGGCTACAAGGTGCTGTCCGCGGTGGTCAACGTGGCCGACCCCGATTCCGTGAACGAGCTAGCCGCACTGGTAGCCAGGACCGGGCGGCTCGCAACCTTGATGCATACGGCGGGCGTCTCTCCCGGCATGGCGGACTGGGAGACGATCTTCAACGTGAACCTCGTCGGCACGATCCACATATTGAATGCGTTCAAGCCGCTGGCCGTGGACGGCACGGTGGCGTTCGTCACCGCCAGCAACGCCGCCTATTACTCGCCGGTCCCGCTGGACGTGGAGGAAAAACTCGCGCTGGCCCCGATCGAGGACCTGAAGGCGGTGGTGCAGAGCGTGGCGGGCCACGACACAGGCATTGGCTCATACTGGCTTGCCAAGCGCTCCAACCAGCTTCGCGTGCAGGCGCAGGCCGCCGACTGGGGCGCCCGCGGCGCGCGGTTGCTCTCGATCAGCCCCGGCATCATTTCAACCGCGATGATCCGCCATGAACGCAAGCACGGAGCGCCGATCGACCAGACCATCGCCAGCCAGCCGATTGCGCGGTTGGGGAATGCCGAGGATATTGCCGCCGCCGTCTGTTGGCTTGCCGGTCCCGAGGCATCCTACATCACGGGCACGGACCTGCTCGTCGATGGCGGCATGCAGGCTTCGCTGCGCTGGTCGAAACTGTCGACCGAATATCTGGAAAGCTTCAAGAAAGATACGAACTCGTAAGGCCCGGACCGCGTCGGGATCTTGCCGCGCGGATCATGGCTGTCTGCGGTGCTGCGGTGTTTGTCGCCCGGTATCGCGGGCTGCCGCGGCCCGATCCTTGTTATCCGCTGATCAGGCGTCGGCCAGGATCAGGTCCGACGCCTTTTCGCCGATCATGATGGCGGCGGCGTTGGTGTTGCTCTGGAGCGTCGTATCGATGGTCACACGCTGACCGCAGTCAGGCCGGAATCTCGCAGGCGGCCGATACGGACTGCGCGCTTTTTCCCATCAACTCACAGCCACGAAACGCGGCGGTCGCTTCGCCAGGAAAGCGGCGACTCCTTCCCGCCCTTCGGACGCCCCGGCAGACGCCGCAATCCAGGCGGCTTCGCGATCCAGCTGGGTGGGAAGGTCGGCGATGACGGACCCCATCAGCAAGGCGCGACATCTGGCGAGTGCGCGGATCGGCCCCTTTGCCAGCGCCGATGCTACGGTCGATGCCTCGGCACGGAGCGCATCGTCGGCGACCACGCGTGTCACAAGGCCCATGCCTGCCGCTTCCTCCGCCCCGACCCGTCGATTGGTGAACAGCATCTCCTGCGCTCGCCGCATCCCGATCAGGCGCGGCAACCACCATGATGCGCCGCCATCCGGTGTCAGCCCGACAGCGCTATAGGCCGAAGTGAAATGCGCGGAGGCGGCCGAGAGCGCAATATCCCCCAATATCGCAAGGCTGAGCCCAGCGCCGGCGGCGGGGCCGTTGATAGCCGTGACGAGAGGTTTTTCCATCGTGGCGAGTCGATGGATGCCGGCGTGGAAGCTGCGTGCGAGGGCGCCGACCGCCGCTTCGGCATCCTCCCCGGCGGCGGAGAAGGCATCGATGTCGCCACCCACGCAAAAGAATTTGCCGCTTCCGGTGAGCACGACGCAGCGTATGTCCTGGTCCGCCGCGCATCGCTCCGCCAGTTCATGAAGGCGCAATGCGAATTCGGGATCGACCGAATTGCGCTTTTCGGGGCGCGCCAGCGTCAGCCAGGCGATGCCATCCTCGACAGTGAGCGTGATGGCCGGGCTGCTCATCGGGCGCCCGCCCTTTCCGCCTGCTGCCATGCGAGACGCATGAGTTCCGGGAGCACCGCAACGCGCTCGCGCGCCTGCGCGGACGAAGCGTTGCCGCGGATGACCCGGCCCTTGATGCCATGGAAGATGGCCGCGAGCCGAAAGAAGTTGAAGGCAATATAGAAGTCGTAACCCGGCATGTCCGCCAACCCCCTGCGCCGGCAATAGGTGGCGAGATAGGCCTCTTCATCGGCTATGCCGAGCGCAGCGGGGTCGCTCCCGCCGAGGCCGGCGACGATGTGCGGCGGCATCCGATACATCATCGCGTGATAGGCGAAGTCGGCACCCGGATGGCCCAGCGTCGAGAGCTCCCAGTCCAGCACGGCCAGCACGCGCGGCTGCGTCGGGTGGAAGATCAGATTGTCGATGCGGAAATCGCCATGGACGATGCTCGTTTCCTCCCCCGGCGGGATGTGTGCGGGGAGCCATTCCACCAGCCGGTCCATGCAGGGATCGCGCCCCGCCTGTGCGTCCTCAAGATATTGGCGCGACCAGCGCGCAATCTGTCGTTCGAAATAATTTCCTGGCCGGCCATAGTCTGCAAGGCCGGCAGCCGCGTAGTCGATGCTGTGGAGATCGGCGATCGTCGCGTTCATGGCGTCGAAGAGCGCTGCCCTTTCCGCGGGGGACATATCGGGAAGCGCGGCATCCCAGAAGATGCGGCCCTCCACCATGTCCATGACGTAGAAGATCGTGCCGATGATGGCGGGATCGGTGCACAGGCCATGGACGGCGGCGACCGGGAAGCCCGCTCGCGACAGGCCAGCGAGCACCTTCGCCTCGCGGTCGAGCGCATGGGCACCCTTGAGCAAGGGGCCGGGTGGTTGCTTGCGCAGGACATAGGCCTTGCCCGGCGTGATCAGCTTGTAGGTCGGATTGGATTGCCCGCCCCTGAACTGCTCGATCCGGAGCGGCCCGCCATAATCGGCGACATTGGCGCGCATCCAGGCGTCCAGCGCGCCCAAATCCAGCTCATAGCCGGGACGGACGGTCGCCGTACCGCTATTGTCTTCGACCAGGGCGTTCATCGGGCGTCGCCATCCCTTGAAATGGGCGGGGGCAGCCATTGGCCGTTCAGCATGTCGGGCTTCGGTCCATAGGCGCGGATCACGACGAAAAATGGTCCCGCCGGTGCGGGAAGCCAGTTTCCATCAGATGATGCGGCGCGCTGGATGCGGATTTCGATCGACCCATCCTTCTGTACCTTCAGGCCCTTTGTCCGATCGCTCACCAGATAGCGGTGGAGCGGATTGGGGTGGAGAGCGAAGGTCTTCGCGTCGTAGAGGGTGACGGACCAGAAGCTGTTGACGGGCGGAGGCGTTTGCAGCCGGAGCATGTAGCGGGACGACGCGCCGTCCAGCGCAGCACCCTTGCCGTCCGCGAACGTCGTGTAGGACGCATTTTCCTCCCGCACATTCGCGCCGAGGCCTGCCATGTTGATGACGGAACGGCGCAGATAATTGAACCCGTAGACGCCCTTGTTGACCTTCATCCAGCCAGTGCCGGTGGGTTCGCCCAATTGCGACTTGGCGCGTGTGAGCATAGCCATCGCGTCCGAGTAACCGCTTTCGATCGCGGCTCGCGTGGCAGGGGTAAGCCTGTCGGGATCGAACGGGCGGTCGCCCATTATGCCGAGCGGTCGGAAGCGCGACACGAGCGCTTCCTCGCCCGGCTGCCAGCCATTGGCCCGAAGCACATAGTCGAGCGCGCGGAGATAGCCGATAGCGCCAGCGGCGGGTGGTGGTGGTGACGATACGTCGCCATGAGAGCTCACCGTCCCTTCCTCTTCCGGAGCGATGATCCGGACCGCATCCTGAAAAGCACGAGCAGTCCGGACCTCGGCGTCGGACTGGGCGAAGGCGCGCATGAGGATCCAGAGCTGGGTCGTGGCGGCCGGATAGACCGTGACCCCGGCGGGCGGGTTTCCGCGCCAGCCGCGCGGCACCAGCAGGAACCGGCCGCCTTTGACGCCGATGGTACGATTGCTGAGATTGCTGGGATTGCCGAAAATGTCGAAAATATTGAGCGTGAAATATTTGAGCTGCGTGGCCGGGATGTCGATTTCGACCGGGCCCTTGCTCAGGTCTACCCAGGCCGTGGAGTAAAGCGTGTCCGTATTGGGCACCTTGAAGGTTGCATAGTCCGGCCCCGCAAGGTTCCTCTCATGCGCAAAGCGGTTGAATCCGGTGTAATTGCTCGAACTTCGATCGAACGCCTGCCGATAGAGTTGCTCATAGTGCAGATAGGCAGCCATGCCATAGATGGTCGCGTCGAACGCGACGCTCCGAATCAGGGCGGCGCGATCCTTCTCGTCCCTGGGCAGCAGGTCCTCGCCATAACCGGCTTGCGAAGTAGCGGCCTCGGGCGCTGCGAAGTTCGCTGGCTGGGCATGTCCAGCGGTCGACAGGAGGAGCGGCAAGAGGGCCAGCATCGGCCGCATGGCCGGCATCCATCGTCCAGCGCTCATCCCTGCGCCGCCTTCCAGTCGCGCTTGATCTTCTTGGCCAGGCTCCATTTATGAACCTCGGTCGGACCGTCGTAGATGCGGAAGGCGCGGATTTCCCGGAAGGCCTGCTCGACGATGGTGTCGCCGGACACGCCGGTGCCGCCCATCACCTGGACGCAGCGGTCGGCGACACGGAACAGCGCATCCGACACCGCGACCTTCGCCATGGAGCTTTCCGCCGTGCCGAGCGAACCTGTGTCGAGAACATCTGCGCACCAGTCGATCATGCGTTCGGCCTGTTTCAGGTCGATGAGGTTGTCCGCCAGCATGAAGCCGACGCCCTCATGATCGACCAGCGGCTTGCCGAAGGCGTGGCGACGACAGGCATAATCGGTTGCGATTTCCTGTGCGCGCATTGCCAGGCCGAGCCAGCGCATGCAGTGGGACAGGCGGGCAGGGCTGAGGCGTATCTGCGCATAGGCGAAACCTTCTCCGCTCGCGCCCAGCATCTGGTCCGCCGGAACGCGCAGATCGACGATGTCGACCTCCGCGTGCCCGCCGGGCATGGAACTGTCGATCGTGTCGATCACGCGCACCGTCCGGATCGCGGGATCGGGCAGGTCGACGAGGAACATGCAGGCGCCGTCGTCCGACCCGGCCATGACGATGCCCACGCGCGCGCCTTCCGCCCCGGTGATGAACTTCTTGCGGCCGTTGATGATCCAATGGTCGCCGTCGCGACGGCAGGTCGTCTGCATCATCGACGGATCGGATCCCGCGCCCCCGGTTTCGGCAGGCTCGGTCATGAAGAAGGCGGAGCGCGCCTCGCCCCTCACCAGCGGATCGAGAAATCGGGCCTTCTGCCCGGCGTTGCCGACCTTCCCGAGCAGATACATGTTGCCCTCATCGGGAGCGGCGGTGTTGCAGGCGAGGGGGCCGAGCGGCGACAGCCCCGTCCTCATGAGGACGATGGCCGTCTCCCGCTGCGTCAGATGCGATCCGTCGTGCAGGACATGCGGGGTCAGCACGCCTGCCTCGCGTGCCTTTGCGCGCAGTTCCCAGGCGAGCGCATCTTCCGGCCCATGGAAGCCGAGACGACTGTCCCTTTCGTAGGGAATGACCACGTTCCGGACGAAGGCTTCCACCTTCGACGCGATGGCAGTTGCCCGATCGGTCATTGCGCGGTGCTCCCCCCATCGATCACGAGTTCGGCCCCGGTCATGTAACGGGATTCATCGCTTGCCAGGAAAAGGATGCCATCCGCGATCTCCTCCGCCTGTCCGATGCGTCCGAGCGGGACATCCGCCAGCAGGGTCCGGGCGATTTCCGCATCGGCATAGGCAGGTGCGGTCAGCGGTGTCGCGATGTGACCGGGGTGGACGGAGTTCGCGCGCACGCCATTGCCGGCCGCGGCGCATTCAAGTGCGGTCGCCTTGGTGAACAAACGGACGCCGCCCTTGGCCGCGCTGTAGGATCCGGTGCCGGCGCCAGCCACGATGCCCCGGATGGAGGACATGTTGATGATCGCGCCACGGCCGGAGGCGGCGAGGAATGGCATCATATATTTTGTCCCCAGAAAGACACTGTCGAGATTGACGGCGATGATCGACCGCCACTGCGCCAGCGTCGTGTCCGCGATCGACGTGAACTTGCCGAACCCGGCATTGTTCACGAGGATGTCAAGCGTGCCGGACCGTGCTGCAACCCGATCTGCCAGCGCGGCCCATGCCTGCTCTTCGGTGACGTCCATGATGACGAACTCATGCCCGGCGCCCGGCAGCGATTCGCGTGCATTCGACAGCGCGTCGCCGTTGCGGTCCGCCAGTATGAGCGTCGCGCCCTCCGCCGCGAAGCGCCGGGCGGTGGCGAGCCCGATGCCCGAAGCAGCGCCGGTGATGAGCGCGATCCGCGCCTGAAGCCTGCTCACGCTCTTTGCCCTTCTGCGTCAGCCTTGCCCTTGCTGAGCGAAATCAGGCTGTCGAACACGGGATTTTCCCGGGCAAGGATGGCCTGCGTCCGCCGCGCGATCACCTGATCGTACCGCGCCGAGGTAAAGACATAAAACTGATCCTGGCGGATGCCCTCGAACGCCTGGGCGGCAACCTCCTCAGGCGACGGGGCATTCTGGAACAGATTGTCCGAAATCGACTGCAACTCCGTGGCTTCCGCCGGTTGGCCGTCGCCCGATCGCAAATGTGCGGGCCGGGATCGTTCAGCCTCGTAAATGCGGGTCGCGACCAGGCCGGGGCACAGCATCGTGACGCCGATCGGGGCGTTCCGCTCACGCAGACCGGCATAGAGCGCTTCAGTGATGCGGACGACGGCATGCTTTGACGCGCCATATACGGCGGAGCCTTCGCCGCTCACGAAGCCGGCCACGGACGCGGTATTGAGAATATGTCCCGGCCGTCCCTCCGCCAGCATCCTGGGCACGAAGCTGCGGATGCCGTTGACCACGCCATCCATGTTGACGCCGAAGGCCCAGCGCCAGTCCTCCAGCGCATATTCCCAGACGTGCCGGTGGCGGCCGCCGGGGACGACGCCGGCATTGTTGCACAGCAGGGATACGTCGCCAAAGCGCGACCATGCAAGGTCGGCCAGAGCCTGCACCGCATCCGGATCGGCCACATCGGTTCTGTGCAGCGCGATCGCCGGACTTTCGATGGTGCCGGCCACCGCCTCCAGGTCGGCAAGATTGATGTCGGCGAGGACCAGGTTCATGCCCTCGCCTGCGGCGAGATGCGCGAGCGCCGCGCCGATGCCGCTGCCGGCCCCCGTGATGACGGCCGTCCTGCCCTTGAAGTCCTTCATCCAGGCATGCTCCTCTCGCATCGGCCGATCCGGGATCGACCCTTGTACAAGGGTGCGATTTAGTCGACCGTCCGGTCGGACGTCAACTCCTTATCAGAAGTTGACCGCGATCGCGAAGCGGCATAGCCATATTCAACCGACCGGACGGTCCATGCATTAACGGAGAGACGATGACTGACCTTCTGCCCCCGCTCGCCAGTCTTGGCCGCTTGCGTCGCGACGCACCGAAGACCATCGCGGGATTCCGCCGCTGGCGCATGATCATCGATTCGGACGGGGCGGTCCCGGCGCGGATCAAGAGGTTGTTCGTCGCCTGCGCCGCCACGATAAAGGGCTATCGGGAACTTGCGACGCGGGAACTGGCCGAGGCCCGGTCGGCCGGTCTCACCGAAGCGGAGGCCGGCGCGGCGGTCGCAATCCTCGCAAGCGTGCGTGGGGAGGGGGCGTCGCTGCGCTTCCATGATCTTTTCCGGGAGATCTATCCGGAAGCTGCCGATCCCGACTGGCCTGACGACGACGTGGTCGTGGAAGATGGTGCCGCGGAGGCGAATTTCCTGCAATATTTCGGCGCCATGCCGCCTTCCCTGGGCAAGCTGTTCGAGGTCAAGCCCCTAGGCGCCGACGCCTATTATCTCATGCGCGAGGGGACCTTGTCGGGGACGGCGCTGGGGCCTGTATATGCGGAGCTGCTGCTCGTGACCGTCCTTGTCGCCGACTACAGCGCCTGGGCGTCGGTTCACGTCAAGGGCGCGCGAGCCGCCGGAGCCAGCGAGGAAGCCGTGGCCGAAGCGGTAATCTGCGCAGTGCCGACCGCGGGCCTGTCCGCCTGGGTCGTCGGCGCGACCGCCATGGACGCATAAGGGCCGCCTGTCGTCAAAGGCCGCTGACGAGATGCCCGCCATCCACCGCAATGACCGCGCCGGTCATGTAGCGCGACTGGTCGGAGCACAGCAGCAGGAGCGGCCCGTCCAGGTCATGCACCTGGCCGAGTCGCTTCTGCGGGATGCGCGAGATGAGGCGCTGACCTGCGTCGGATGCGAAAAAGTCGCGGTTGAGGTCGGTTTCGATATAGCCGGGTGCGAGCGCGTTGACCCGGATGTCGAGCGGCGCCCATTCCAGGGCGAGCGCCTTCGTCAACTGGATGAGGCCGGCCTTGCTGGCGGCATAGGCCGCCAGTCCCTTGGACACGCGCTCTCCCAGGATCGAGGCGACGTTGACGATCGTCCCGCCGCCATGCCGCATCATCCGCGCCGCCTGCTGGGCGACGAGGAAGGCACCGGTCAGATTGGGCTGGATCACCTGCGCCCATTCGGAGGCATCGAGGTCGAGCGCCGCACGGGTCTGGGCCACGCCTGCATTGTTGACGAGGATCGAGAGAGATCCCGCAAACTCGCGCTCGATCTGCCGGAAGGCTGTCGCGACCGCTTCCGGATCGGTCACGTCCATGGCGACGGGGATGCATGTGCCGCCCTGCCCACCAATCTCATCGGCCAGCGCGGAGAGCGCGTCGAGTCGGCGCGCCGCTACCACGACTCTCGCCCCTTCGCGCGCCAGCAGGCGCGCGAAATGTCGGCCCAGACCCGAACTTGCCCCGGTGACCAGCGCTGTCTTGCCCTCAACTTGCATAGTCCGCTCCCTCGCGCTTGCATTCTTGTCATCCAGCCCTATCCCTAGGGGGAACCGACCAGACGGTCGACTTACCTTTGTGAGAGGTAGGACGCAGACAGGGAACAGGGCCGGCAATGGCGCGACAAGCAGCAAAGAAACGGCAGACGACCGAGGCGCATGACGAAAAGCGCAACGAGATATTGAGACATTGCGCGACGCTGTTCGACCGGGTGGGATATCACAAGGCGTCGATGCAGATGCTGGCGGATGAGGTTGGCCTTGGCAAGCCGACGCTCTACCATTATTTCCCGAGCAAGAACGCCATCCTCTTCGCGATGCACGATGCCCATATGAGCGCCCTGCTCGCCGGCCTGGACGAGGAGGGGGGATCGGACGATCCGCTCGGGCGCCTGCGCGCGGCATGCATCGACATCCTGCGCCAGATTGCGGAGCATCCGGGTTATGTCCGGGCGTTCATGGACCATTATGAAGATCTGGAAGGCAAGATGCGCGACCATATCCGCGCGCAGCGCAATGCCTATCTGCAACGGGTGCGCGGCATCATCGAGCAGGGGATCGCGAACGGCCATTTCCGGCAATGCGACCCAGGGCTCACCACGCTCGGTTTCCTCGGCATGTGCAACTGGGCCTATAAATGGTACCCCCCCCTGGCGAAGCGCAGATCGCCCGAGGACGTCGCCGATGCGATCTGCCAACCCTTTTTCGAGGGGTTGAGCCTGAAGGGGCGCTGACCATGCCCGCTACCGACCATTCCTGCTCCATGCCCTCAACTGCCTTGATCGAAGCCGTCCGCTTTTCAGAGCCGGGAGGCATAGGAGCGTCGGCAGAGCGGCTGCGGGATGCGGTGATGGACCTTTGCGGGCTGCGCACGGCGGTCACGCATAATGTGGCCTCCCGCGAACCGATGCGCGATGGAAACGGTGCCGTGCTCGCCAGCGAGGTCTTTGGCTTTCGCGGCGAGGAGGCGCGGTGGTGGGAGGTGCCTCAGCTCGCCCTTTCCTCACCGATCGTTCACGCCTGCCGGGTGGAGGCGGAGCCGTTCTGGTGCAACGCGCATGGCTTTCGCACCCGCTTGCCAAACCCGCTGCTCGATGTGATCGACCTGCATGATTTCCGCATCCGGGCGATGACGGCGGCCGCGATCGTGGTTCCCATCCACCTGCCGTTCGGCCAGATCGGCGCGGCCAGTTTCCTCTCGCCAGAGCCAGAGGCCAACGACCTTTCCGATGCGTATTCCTGCGCCGCGGACGCGCTGGCCGTGCTGGCGCGGGCCTTCGTGCAAAGCTACGTCAAGGTGACCGCGCGGGCGCGTCCCGGCTTGGGCAGTATATCGCTGACCAAGCGCGAGGTGGAGTGTCTGCGTTGGGCGGCTGCTGGAAAGACGAATGAGGAAATCGGCATCATCCTCGGTCTGCAACGCACCACGGTGCGCTTCCACATACGATCGGCTTCGGTGAAGCTGGACGCCGTCAACCGCGACCAGACGATGTTCAAGGCGGCGCAGCTCGGCTTTCTTGGAATGATAAACTAGAGCGGATTTCGATCTGATTGAATCAGATCGCCGCTCTGGTTTCCTTGTTTTCCGCGATTTCTTAACCAGCGATCGGTTGCGATCGCTTGGAAATCGCTCTAGCTCCTGTCGCATTGGTCAGAAGCCGACCGAATGGTCGGGCGCTATGTCTCTCCAAGGAGATATGCCGTGCCCGACACCCTGCCCGTTCCGATCGCCGATGACCTTGTCTGCTCCGACAGCGGCGGCATCGCGCTGCTCGCCTCCCGTGAGCGCGCGACCAGCCGGATCTGCTTCCCGGCGCGACCGGAAAGCGATGCGCGCTACGACCGCGTCGTGCTGCCGCGGACAGGCCGACTATGGTCGTGGACCGTTCAGCGCTTCCGCCCCAAGTCGCCGCCTTATGCTGGCCCGGACGCGTTCGAACCCTATGCGGTCGGCTATGTCGAGCTGGATGGGGCGCTGATCGTCGAAGGGCGTCTGGTCGATGCGGCGTTCGATGATCTGGACATCGGCATGGCGATGCGGATCGTGCCGCTGCCCTTCCTGCTGGCGGATGGCTCGCTGCGCACCAGCTTTGGCTTCGCGCCGGACAGGGGCGCTGGCATATGAGCGAAGACGTCTTCATCGTCGGTGCGGGAATTCATCCTTTCGGCCGCACGCCTGCCCTTTCGGGCCTTCAGCAGGGCGTCTTCGCCGTCCGCCAGGCGCTCGAACGCGCGGGGCTTGAATGGCGCGATGTTCAGTTCGCGTTCGGCGGATCGGATGCCGCCGGGAATGCGGATACCATGGTGTCGGAATTGGGGCTTACCGGCATTCCCTTCATCAACGTCGCCAATGGGTGCGCGACCGGCGGCTCGGCCATGTTCGGCGCCTGCAGCACGATCAAGTCCGGCGAGTTCGACCTGGGCCTGGCCGTCGGTTTCGACAAGCATCCACGCGGCTCCTTCTCGCCCCTGCCGGCGGACTGGGGGCTGCCGGCCTGGTATGGCGAGACCGGGCTGATGCTGACCACCCAGTTCTTCGCCATGAAGATCCAGCGCTACATGAGCCTGCACGGCATCACGCCGCACACGCTGGGCGCGGTCGCGGAGAAGGCGTTCGCCAACGGCGTTCTCGCCGATCACGCCTGGCGGCGCGAAGCGGTCGATATCGATACAATCCTCCAATCCCAGATGGTCAGCGATCCGCTCACCAAATTCATGTTCTGCTCGCCGGGGGAGGGGGCGGTGGCGCTGTTGCTGGCGAGCGGCCGGAAAGCGCGCGAACTCGGCCTGCCGGCGGTGCGGCTGCGGGCTGCAGCGGTCCGCACCCGCCCGACCGGTTCATTCGAGGTCTTCTCGCCAGCGCTTGATCTCGATCGTGGCGGCTCGCCAACCGGCCTCGCTTCCCAGGCAGCCTATGAAATGGCGGGCGTCGGTCCCGAGGACATCGACATAGCGCAACTCCAGGACACGGAGGTCGGGGCGGAGATCATGCACATGGCCGAAAACGGCTTCTGCGCGGATGGCGAGCAGACGGCGTGGATTGCCGAGGGACGCACGCGGATCGACGGCACCTTGCCGGTCAACACCGATGGCGGATGCCTTGCCTGCGGCGAGCCGATCGGGGCTTCGGGGCTACGCCAGGTCTATGAGAATTATGTCCAGTTGATCGGGCAGGCGGGTGCGCGACAGGTGCCGGGCAAGCTGCGCCTCGGCTACAGCCATGTCTATGGCGCGCCGGGCGTCTCTGCTGTCGCGATCGTGGAGCGCTGACGCCATGGACCTCGCGCTTAGCAGGGAGCAGCGCGCATTCCGTGAGGAGGTGCGCGATTTCCTGGCCTTGTCGCTCTCCCCCGCGCTGCGGCGCGGGGCCGCGCTGACATCCGGTGTCTTCGCCGAACCTGACATCGCGCGCCAATGGCAGGCGATCCTGGAGGCGAAGGGATGGCTCGTCTACCACTGGCCGCCCCATGCGGGCGGGCCAGGATGGACGCCTGTCCAGCGCTGGATTTTCGAAAAGGAATGTGCGGAGGCAGGCGCTCCGATCCTGCCCGGCATGGGGCTGAAGCTGGTGGGGCCGGTGCTGTACACATTCGGCACCCAGGCGCAGAAGGACCATTACCTCCCGCGCCTGCGCACGGCCGAGCATATATGGGCGCAAGGCTTTTCGGAACCCGGCTCCGGCTCCGACCTTGCGAGCCTGCGCACCCGCGCCGTCCGCCATGGCGACCATTATATCGTGTCCGGCCACAAGATCTGGACGACGCAGGCCCAGTACGCCAACCGGCTGTTCGCGCTGGTCCGCACCGATGCCGAGGTGAAGCCGCAACAGGGCATCAGCTTTCTGCTGATCGACATGACCCTGCCGGGCGTGACGGTCAAGCCGATCCTCAGCGCATCGGGCGATCACGAGTTGAACGAGGTCTTCCTCGACGAGGTGCGGGTGCCGGTGTCGGAGCGCGTCGGCGAGGAAGGGCAGGGCTGGTCGATCGCCAAGTTTCTGCTGGAGAATGAACGGGGCGGGTCCAGCTTCGCGCCGGCGCTGCTGGCCGATCTTGCCCGTTTGCGGATGTCGGCGGGGCCGCTGACCGGCGAACTGGCGGACCGCGCCGTCCGGCTTCAACTGGAGGCCGAAGCGCTCGAGATGACCGAGCTACGGACGCTCATCGAGATCGAGCAGGGCGCCGCGCCGGACCCGCGCAGCCTGATCACCAAGCTGCTGGCATCCGAAATCCGGCAGGGTGTGGAGGCGCTGGCGGTCGATGCCTTTGGCCTCGCCGGCCTGCAACTGCCCGTCGAGCGCCCCTTTTATGGCGACGACATGCCCGCTCCGATTGGTTCGGCGCAGGCGCAGGTCGCAGCGGCCCGCTATCTCAACGCTCGCGCCTGGTCGATCTTCGGCGGCACCAGCGAGATACAACTGACACTCATCGCGAAGGCCGCGCTCGGCCTTTAGACAAAGAAAGAAGGATGCATCATGCCTGAAGCCTATATCGTGTCCGCACGCCGCACCGCCGGCGGCCGCCGCAACGGTCGCCTCGCCGGCTGGCATCCCGCCGACCTTGGCGCCCTCGTGCTGGACGCGCTCGTCGCCGACGCGGGTGTCGATCCCGCCGCGATCGACGATGTGATCATCGGCTGCGTCAGCCAGGTGGGCGAGCAGACCTTCGCCTTTGGTCGCAACATCGTGCTCGCGTCCAGCCTGCCCGACAGCGTGCCGGCGGTGACGATCGACCGGCAGTGCGGCTCATCCCAGCAGGCGGTGCATTTCGCGGCGCAGGCGGTCATGTCGGGGCTTCAGGACCTCGTGATCGCGGGGGGCGTCGAAAGCATGACGCGTGTGCCGATGGGGTCTCCCATCACGCTGGCCCAGGCGGGCGGCATCGGGGCCAACCCATTTTCCGGGGCGATCCAGAAGCGCTACGGAGTCGAGATGTTCAGCCAGTTCCACGGCGCGCAGATGATCGCCGACAAATATGGCTTCACCCGCGACGACCATGACCGGTTCGCGCTCGCCAGCCACCACAAGGCAGCAGCGGCGATGAATTCAGGCGCGTTCGATGCCGAGATCGTGCCGGTGCCCATCGTCACGGCGGAAGGAGAGCAGGGGATTCATGACCGCGACGAGGGGGTTCGGGCCGATGCGTCGATGGAATCGATCGGTTCGGTCAAGCTGCTGAGCGAGGGCGGCACGCTTTCTGCGGCCACCGCCAGCCAGATCTGCGACGGCGCGAGCGGCGTGCTCATTGCGTCCGAAGCGGCGGTCAGGGCGCATGGCCTGAAGCCCATCGCCCGTATCGTCAACCTGGCGGTAACGGCGGGCGACCCGGTCATCATGCTGGAAGAGCCGATTCCCGCGACCCGCCGGGTTCTCGATCGGGCCGGCATGGCCATGAAGGACATCGATCTGTTCGAGGTGAACGAAGCCTTCGCGTCGATCCCCATGGCATGGATGAAGGCGCTCGACGCCGATCCGGCAAGGCTGAACGTCAATGGCGGGGCCATTGCGCTCGGCCATCCGCTCGGCGCGACAGGCACGAAGCTGATGACGACGCTCATCCATGCGCTGAAGGCGCGGGGCCAGCGCTATGGTCTTCAGACCATGTGCGAGGGCGGTGGCATCGCCAACGCCTCGATCATCGAGGTGCTCTGAGCCATGAACCTCGCGCTCAGCGATGAGCAGGTGATGGTGCGCGACATGGTCCGCCGCTTCCTGGCGGACCGATATGACGCGACGACCATGGCGAAAGGGCCGATGTCTCCCTCCGACTGGCGCGCATTGGGGGAACTCGGCCTTTTTGCCCTGCTGGCGCCGGAGCAGGCAGGCGGGCTGGGCGGCGGCGCGGTGGAGGTGATGATCATCTCCGAAGAGATGGGGCGCGCCCTTGCGATCACCCCGCTGGCCGAGGGCATCCTGCTGTGCGGACGAGCGATCCTTGCCGATCCCGCCGCCGCGCGCTGGGGCGCCAGGCTGATGCAGGGGGATGTCCTGCTTGCATTTGCGCAGGGCGGCGCGCTTGTCGACGGAGGGCTCTGCGGATCGGCCGCCATTGTCCGGGACGGCATGGATGCCGACGCCTTCGTCGTGGAGACGAATGTAGGCGCGCTTTTGCTGGTAGACGCTCAGGATAGCGGCGTCCGCAGGATGCCGGTCCGTCTGGTCGACGGCAGCATGGCAGCCAATGTGCGTTTCGATGCCGCGCAGGCCGTGCCCCTCGCGGTTCCGGCGAGCATATGGGCGGAGGCTCAGGGCCTGGCCGGCCTGTCGATCGTCGCCGAACTGGTTGGCGCGATGGCGACCCTGCTGGACCTGACGGTCGATTATGTCAGACAGCGGCACCAGTTCGGCAAGCCGATTGCGAGCTTCCAGGTCGTGCAGCATCGCTGCGCGCGGATGTACACCTGGCTGGAGCAATCCCGCTCCCTGCTTTTGAAGGCGGCCCTGGCCGAGGAGGAAGCGCGGGTCCGGGCCGTGACGGCGGCAAGGGCCTATATTGGCGACGCTGCCCTGAAACTCGCGGAAGACGCCGTGCAATTGCATGGCGGCATGGGTGTGACCGATGAACTCGCGGTGGGGCGTGGGCTGCGCCGCCTGTTGTTGCTGTCACGCCTCCATGGCGGCCCAATTGCCGCCCGTGCCGCGCTGGCAGCGTGAGGGGATCGGCGATGACCAGGAAGGGCAGGGTCGAAGACAAGGTCGTCCTCGTGACCGGCGCCGCGCACGGACTGGGCAAGGCCGATGCCGAAGCATTGACGCGCGAGGGCGCGCGGGTAGTCGTCGCCGACATTGACGAGGCGGAAGCGCAGCGGGTCGCAGAGACGCTTCCGGCCGCAATGGCCTTGGGCCTGGACGTGACCTGCGAAGCGCAATGGCAGGCCGTCCTGGCGAAGATCATGCGCACCCATGGCCGCCTCGACGCGCTGGTCAACAATGCGGGCATCGCCGCCTTTGAAACGGTCGAGCAGTCGTCGCTGGAGGCGTTCCGCCGCGTGATGTCGGTTTCCGCCGAAGGGACGTTCCTGGGATGCAAGACCTGCCTGCCGGCACTGGCGGCCAGCGGCGCAGGATCGATCGTCAACATCGCGTCCGTGGCTGCGATCCGCGGCAATCCGGCGGTATTCGCCTATAGCGCGGCCAAGGGTGCCGTGCTCTCCATGACGCGCAGCCTGATCGTTCATTGCCAGCAGCAGGGCCACCCCGTTCGCGCCAATGTCGTCCTGCCCGGTTCGCATGATACGCATATGGTCCGTGAGGCCTATCATTTTGCCGCGCCCGAATTGCGCGACGCCGCCCGCAAATATGAAGGACAGCCGGAACATGTTGCCGATCTGGTCCTGTTCCTGGTGTCGGACGAATCGATCCGCTTGAACGGGGCGGAGATCGTGATCGACAATGGCCGGACAGTGGCCTGATGCCGGGCTGTTCCGCAGCCTGCTGAGCCAGGCGGGCCGGTAAAGCGCATCATCAGCCAGCGGTGCGAACGGGGTCATCAATGTTTCTTGAGATCGGACGCATAGAAGCGTGATGCCCATCCGATACTGCCCGCGCCGGCGAGCGAGAACAGCACCACGGCCGAAAGCGCGAAACGCAGCGATGTGTCGTGCATCCCGGCGCCTGCCAGCCGATCGCTGAGGAACCCGGTCACGGCCGGGCCCAGGCCCAGACCGAACAGGTTGAAGACGAGCAGGGTCACGGCAGAGGTCAAGGCCCGGATGCGGGGCGGGACGATCGACTGCGGGACGCCTATGATCGGGCCGTAATAGAAGAACATCAGCATGGTCGCGACGAAGCCGAACGCCAGCGATGCCGTCAGCGAGGGGGTCAGGAACTGGATCAGTGCCGCCGGCACCATCAGCAGCATCGCAACGGCGCTCACCCAGACGCGACCCGCCGGGTTGCGAGATCCCGCCGCGTCCGACAGGCGGCCACCCAGATAGATCCCGATGCCGCCGCCCAGCCCGTTCATCAGCGCCAGCCAGGAGGCGACGTCCGCAAGCGGCATGTGATGGACGCGCATGTAGAAGGGCGCGGACCAGCTCATCATCGCATATTGGGCGAAGGCATGAAGCGTCGTGCCGATCAGCATGTAGCGATAGGTCCGCAACCGCCACAGGAAGCGCATGGCCTCGCCGAGGGGCGGCGCTTGTTCTGTTCGGGTCGAACCGCTCGATCCCGCACGCGCAGGTTCCCGCACGAGCAGCAGGACGAGTGGCGCCAGCGCCAGCCCTGCGACGCCTATCACCCCAAAGGCAAGGCGCCACCCCAGCGCGGAAGCGATCCAGCCGCCCGATGCATAGCCCAGCATGATCCCCGCCGGGAGCGCCAGCCCCCATGAAGCGAGCGCCGTGACCCGCTTTTCGGGCGGGTAATAGTCGGCGATGATGGAATGGGAAGCCGGCACGGAACCCGCTTCTCCCAACGCGACGCCGATGCGGAACGCGACCAGGGAGCCAAAGCCGGTCGCCAGTCCCGAGAGAGCCGTCATGCCGCTCCAGGTGGCGAGCGACGCGGCGATGATGTTGCGGCGATTGAAGCGGTCCGCCAGACGCGCGATCGGAAGCGACAGCGTCGCGTAGAACAGTGCGAAGGCAAGGCCGGTGAGCAGTCCGAGCTGCCCGTCGCTCAACCCCAGTTCACGCTTGATCGGCTCCTGGAGCACCGACAGGACGGTGCGATCGATATAGTTGAACATCGACACCAGGCCCAGCATGACCAGCATCATGCGGCGCAACCCGGCCGCGGAGGTCGTCGGCGGGGCGGTAAGTCCGATGGGCTGGCTGGTCATGCGATTACCTCTTGAAAGGCGCCTGGATTGAAGGGAGGCCCGCCTTGGGCGAGCCTCCCTGGACTGTCGAACGTCCCTTGCGGGCAGTCCATGCGGCAATCCATCAGAACTTGAAACGGACCCCCGCCGTAAGCGTGCGCCCTGCGACATTGTAGAGCGTGAACAGCGTGGGGTAGAGAAGTCCCGGCGCGGCTGCCGCGGCAACCAAAGGCGGCTTGCGATCCAGCAGGTTCGTGGCGGTCACGAACAGCTCCGGCTCCCCGCGGACGTCGAATTTATAGGATGCCGTGGCGTCGGTATAGAAGACCGGCTTGATCGCCGGGACAGCATAAAAGGACGTCGGATCGTTTTTCAGGTTGCCGATGGTCACCTTGCCGATCATCGATTCCTGCACGAACAGGGTGAGGCCGCCATGGGAGTAATTGGCGCTGAGCGTGCCCCTGAACTTGGGATAGGCATAGGCCGTCTGGCTGTTGACGCCATGCCCGGCATAATCGATCACCGGCGCGATCGAGTTTGTCTGCGTCTTGTAGCGGTCCAGATAATTGCCGGAGGCGCGCAGCGCGAGTTCGCCATCGCCGAGCCTGGTGCGGTATGACATGGTGATGTCGAGGCCGCTGGTACGCAGGAAGCTGATATTCTGCGTGATGAGGCTCACCGAAATCGGATAGTTGGCGGGCGAGCGATCGCTGAACGGCAGCGGCCTTTCGATGAGGGCGCATGTCGGCGACGTGCCGTTCGACGTTTCACACTCGTTGACGACATCGTTCAGCCCCTGCGTGGCGATGGCGCCCTTGATCTTGAGATCGTAATAATCGACCGAAAGGTCAAAGCCGGGCAGGAAACTCGGACTGAGGACCACGCCCGCGGCAAAGGTGTCGCCGGTTTCGGGATCTAGGTCGGGGTTGCCGCCACTGAACTGACGGATCGAACCTGGCGTGCCCGTGTGGGGATCGTTGAAGTTCACAGGCGCGGTCTGGACGCCGGCGAACAGTTCGAACAGCGAAGGCGCCCGGATATCGCGGGACCGCGTGACTCGGAACATGATGTCCTGGATCGGCTTGTAGACGGCGCCCACCTTCCAGGTCTTGACGCTTCCGCTGGTGCTGTAGTCGGTGAGGCGGAAGGCACCGTTGAGGCTCAGTTCCTCGGCGAAGCGCTGGTTCTTGAATATCGGAACCTGCGCTTCGGCAAACACTTCCTTCACGTTCACCTTGCCGAAGGCGGAGCCGACATTGGTGTTGTTGAAACGGGTCATGCGATTGGCCGGGATGCCCCGCAGCCCGGTGAAGTCGACGGGCACCGCGGGATCGGAATTGGACGTCAGGTCCAGCTTCTGCTTGCGATATTGCCCGCCTATGGCGACCGTGACGGGCCCTGCCGGAAGCTCGAAAAGGTCTCCCCGCGCCGACAGGACGAAATCGTCGGTCGTGTTCATGGCGCGGTAGCGGGATACGCCTAGGACGGTTTGCAGATCGGCTGTGGAGGGCGTTCCCGCGCCGAAGACATTGAGCGGGACGCATCCAGGATAAAGGCCGGGGTTGGTCAGCGTGACGCGGCAGACGATCGAACCATTGGGGTCGCGAACCGCGTCCAGGGCTGCCGCAAGCTTGGGAATCTCGATCTGCGTCTGGGCGAATTTGGTGACGGACCTGCCATGGGTATAGTCGGCGGTGATGTTCCAGCCCCCCAGGTTCCACTCAAGCCCGCCGTTGATCAGATAGGCATTGGTCGCCTCGCGCGTCGGGATGGGACCCTGTTCGCCGATGAAGCGAAAGACGGTGAAGCTGTCGTTCGGGCCCATCTGCGCCTGGACCGCGGGGTTCAGGAAGGCGTTGCCACTGAAGAACCGGAAGCCGAGCACCGACTGGGCCTGCGTATCGTAGCGGGTGACGCTGCGCGAGTAGCTGCCCTGGACGTGCGCCGTCAGCGCGTCGCTAAGGTCGTACGACAGTCGGCCGAAGCCCTGGGTGGTCGTCAGCGGCGCGATCAACTGGTTGAAACCTGGGATATAGAGGCCGTCGCCGCCCACATTGGTGCCCGGCGTGCCGGTGGCCGTCCCGCGCTGAATGGGCCGCACCGCGCCGCCGGGCAGGAAGATAGTGTTGGTGAGCGAGGGCACGGTGCTCGTCAGGATGATGCCGTTATTATAGTCGTTCGTCGTAAAACGCAGGTTCGGCAGGAAGATGAACGGGTTTGCCTGGCGACCCGGCGCGGCGGTCGATCCGGGGACCGAACCCACGGCCGCATAGGCATCGTCGCCGTAGATGCGCGCGCTGCGCTTGATCCCATCGCTTTGGAAGCGCTCGATCGAGGCGAGGATATGACCGCGATCGCCCGCAAAGCTGAGGCCGCCCGCAATGCCGATGCGGTAGTTGCCCAGGTCGCCGCGCGTCGACACACCGCGCTGCGCGACGCCTTTCACGCCCTCGAACTTCTTGTCGAGGACGAAGTTGACCGCGCCGCTGACCGCGTCGGAGCCGTAGACGGCCGAAGCGCCGCCGGTCACAACGTCGACACGCTGGATCAGCAGTTGCGGGATGGTGTTGACGTCCACCGCGCCACGGAAAGTCGTAGGCGGCACGCGGATGCCGTCGAGCAGGATCAGTGCCCGCGTCGGACCGACGCCGCGCAGGTTGAGCAGATTGCCATGCTCGCCGCTGTTGCCCTGCAACTGGCTGTTGGACTGCGGGCTGACCGAGTTGGCGAATTGCGGCAGCTTGTTGATCGCATCGGCGAGGTTGGTGGGGGTCGCCTTCTCCAGCTCCGTGGTCGGCGCGACGGTCACCGGCGTCGGCTGGTTATAGCCGTCGCGTACGACGCGCGTTCCGGTGACGATGATGTCTCGCGCGGACGACGCGCCGGCATCCTCCACCGGCTGCGGCTCGGTAGCCGCCGTCGCTGCGGTTTGCGCATGGGCCGGCACGATGATCCCGGCAATCGCGCATCCCGAAAGGAGCGCCAATCGGCCAAATTTGAATCTTGTCATCATCTCTCTCCCTCTGATTAGGGCTGTTATGTATTTCGCCCCGAAATCTCGTTTCATGCAGTGAGAAGGTCAGCGTGCGCCCGCCTCCTGCGCCGCCAGCCAGGCGGCCTTGGCGAGTGGCTCGATCCGTGTGACGATGTCGCCGGCATTTGTTGCGGTCTGCACGCCGTCCCGTGCCCGCCCCGCAATGCCTTGCAGGATGGCAGCGACGCGGAACAGGTTGAAGGCGCGGTAGAAGGGGTGCGTCGGATCGCAGCGAAGGCCGGTTCGCTCGCAATAGCGCCGGGCATATTCTTCAGCCGTGGGTATCCCCAGCCCGGCAAGATCGGCGCCCTGCAAGGTTCCGCGAACGTCCACGCCCTCCGGCCTGAACCACTCCATCATATGATAGGTGAGGTCGCCCAGCGGATCGCCCAGGGTCGACAATTCCCAGTCTATGACGGCGCAGACGCGCGGCTCCGTCGGATGGACCAGCAGGTTGTGGAAGGAATAGTCGCCATGGATGATCGTGGTGCGCTCTTCGGTGTCGGGAATCGCATCCGGCAACCAGGCGACAAGCCGGTCCATCTCCGGGATGTCGCGTGTGCGCGAGGCTTCATATTGCCGGGACCAGCGGGAAATCTGCCGCGTGAAATAATTGCCCGGCTTGCCATAGTCGGCGAGCCCTAACGCCGCGAAATCGACCAGATGCAGGCGGGCAAGCGTTTCATTGGCGCTATCATAGATCGCGGCGCGCTCCGCCCGGTCGAGGCCGGGCATGAGCGGGTCCCAGAAACTGCGCCCCGGAACATAGCGCATCACATAGAAGATGCTGCCGATAACATCCTCGTCCTCGCACAGCAGCAGCGGCTCGGCAACGGGCAGGCCGGCTTCGTGCAGTGCCTTGGTAATGCGATATTCGCGGTCCACCGCATGGGCGGACTTCAGCAAAATCCCCGCGGGCTTGCGCCGCAGGACATAGCGGTGGTCCTGCGTCGACAGAAGATAGGTCGGGTTGGATTGTCCGCCCTCGAACCGCTGCACGCGCATGGGTCCGGAAAAATCGGCGAGCCGGCCCGCCAGATAAGCGGCAAGGCGGGTTTCGTCGAACGCACTGTTGGCGGCGACATCGATCGTCGCGCCGATCGTCGCGGCAGGCTGCGTGGCGCTCATGATGCTGCGCCCTCGGCATATTTGGCGAGTTCCATCCGGGCGAGCTGGCGTTCGTGGACTTCGTCCGGCCCATCCGTCAGCCGCACGATGCGGGTGTTCGCCCAAAGTTCGGCCAGGCCGAAATCGTCGCTGACCCCGCCGCCGCCATGCGCCTGGATGGCGTCATCGACGATCTGTTGCGCCATTTTGGGGGCGGCGATCTTGATCATGGCGATCTCGGCGCGGGCGGCCTTGTTGCCGACCGTGTCCATCATATGCGCGGCCTTCAGGCAGAGCAGGCGCGCCATCTCGATCTCGCAACGGGCGCGGGCGATCCGTTCTTCCCAGACGGAATGTTCGGCAATCGCCTTGCCGAAGGCCCGTCGCGACAGGAGGCGGCGACACATCTTCTCCAGCGCGACTTCCATGGTCGCGATGTTGCGCATCGTGTGGTGGATGCGGCCGGGACCAAGGCGCCCCTGCGCGATCTCGAAGCCGCAGCCTTCGCCGAGCAGCATATTCTCCGCCGGCACGCGGACATCCTCCAGCGCCACCTCGAAATGCCCGTGCGGCGCATGATCATAACCGAAGACGGGGAGGTGGCGGACGAGCGTCACGCCCGGCGTGTCGCGCGGCACCAGGATCATCGACTGCTGCCGGTAGGGCGCGGCATCCGGGTCGGTCTTGCCCATGACGATGAAGAAGTCGCAACGCGGATGGCCAGCGCCCGACGACCACCATTTCCGGCCGTTGATGACATAGTCACCGCCGTCGCGGCGAATGTCCGTCGTGATGTTGCGCGCATCGGAGGAGGCGACGGCCGGTTCGGTCATCAGGAATGCGGACCGGGTCATCCCGTCGCGCAACGGCACCATGAAACGCTGCTTCTGCTCGGCCGTGCCGTACCGATGCAGCACCTCGAAATTGCCGGTGTCCGGCGCCATGCAGTTGAACACCTCGGAGGCGAAGGAGATGCGGCCCATCAATTCGGCAATGGGGGCATATTCGACGTTGGTAAGGCCGACGCTGGTGAAAAATTCATCATCATGCTCAGATGGCGGCATGAAGATGTTCCACAGCCCCGCCTGCCGCGCCTTGTCCTTGAGCTCGTCGAACACCGGCGGGATTTCGGTCCAGCGGTCGATCGCGGCGGACTGCCGGTGATAGACGGGAACGGCAGGAACGATGTGCTCCTCCATGAAAGCGCGCACGCGTTCCATCCATTCCCTGGATTTTGCCGACTGTTCGAAATCCACGCATCCGCTCCACTTATGCCGCCGGATTCGAGCCGGCCCGCTCTTGCTATAAGACTCGCCCGACCGATCGGTCGAGCGTTAAATAGTCGACCGGTCGGTCGGCTGTCAAACTGGTCAGGAGAGAAATTTTTTATTGACGCCCGACCAGTCGGTCGATCATCTGAACGGCAGGAGAGCAAGCGATGACGAATAGCCCACTCATGGATGTTGCCCTGCTGCAGGGCCATGCGCCGTACACGCTTGCCGGCTACGACATTTTCCGGTCGTTGATCGAGTCGGACGGCGCGGTGCCCGCTCGTTTGAAAGCGCTGTTCGCGGCGGTGGCTGCCGTCGATCGCCGCCATTTGTCGCTTGCGCGCCGGGAACTGGAGCGCGGCGCGTCGCTCGGCCTGACCTCGAAGGAGGCCACTGCCGGCCTCATCGTGCTGTCCAGCCTCCGTGGCGAGGCTGCGGCGCTCGATTTCGCGCAGATCATTGAAGAGAGCTTTGGCGACACCCAGGCGCCGGACCCGCAACCGCTGCCGACGGCGGCGGAGGGAGAAGCGGAGGCCAATTTCCGCGCCTATTGGGCGGGGAGCATCCCGGCGCCGCTCGGCGCGCTGATGCGTCTCGTGCCCGAAGCGGCGGACGCCTATTATCTCATGCGGCGGGGCAGCATCGATGCGAACCCGCTTTCCGCCAAATATGGCGAGCTGCTTCTGCTCACCATACTCGCGGCCGGATACAGCCCCATGGCGGCAACCCATGTGCGCGGTGCGCGCAATGCCGGCGCGAGCGACGAGGAAATTGCCGAAGCGGTGCTCTGCGCCGTCCCATCGGCGGGGATCGCCGCCTGGATGGCGGTGGGCGGGATGCTCGCCCCACCAGAAGACGGCGGCATCGTCCGCTGAAACGACCGATTTTTCACATCTTTGCCAAGGAGAGACTTACATGGAACCGGAAAAGGACGTCATCCAATATGAAGTGGCTGACAATGGTATCTGCACAATCTGGCTCAATCGCCCCCATGTGAAGAATTGCGTCAGCCCCCAGCTTCTGCGCGACCTGGAGGTCGCGGTGGACAAGGCGGCCGAGGACGATTCGGTCCTGGCGGTCGTGTTCCGCGGTCGCGGCAATACCTTCTGCGCCGGCGCGGACCTCGGGCAGCTCGTCGGGCCGGTGCTGCACGAAACCAGCACCTCGCTTCAGCTCGCGATCGATTCGGCGCGCACCTATGACAAGATCTACAACATGAAGAAGCCGACCATTGCCTGCGTCGAGGGCTATGCCGTCGCCGGCGGGTTCGAACTCTTCATCTCCTGCGACTTCGGCATCGCCGCCGACGACGCCAAGATCGGCGACTTCCACATCCGTCGTGCCTTGTTCGGCGGTGCTGGCCCGATCTATCGCCTGCCGCGCTATATCGGCATGCGCAAGTCGAAGGAGCTGATGCTGACCGGCAAGCTTCTGTCGGGCAAGGAATGCGTCGAATGGGGCCTGTGCAACGCGTCGGCGCCCAGTGAACAGCTTGAACAGCTGATCCAGGATTTCTGCGCGCCGCTGATCGACAAGAGCCCCTTCTGCATGTGGATGACCAAGATGGCGGTCAATCGCGGCATGGATGCCGACACCAACTCGCTCATCACGCTGGAAACGATGACCTGCAACGTCGTCCACCATTCCGCCGATGCGAAGGAAGGCGTCGCGGCGTTCCTCGAGAAGCGCCAGCCGGTCTGGACGGGCAAGTAAGCCATGGCGGTCAGCATGGTCGTCCTGGCCAGCCGGCCGCAGGACTGGACGCACGAGCAGTTCACCACCTGGTGGCGCGGCCCCCATGCCGACGCCGCCAGGGTCCTGCCCGGCCTTATGGCCTATCGGCACGGCGCGGTGACGAAGGATTATGACAATCCGGATGCACCGGGCTGGGACGGTCACGCCGTGCTGACTTTCGCTGATCAGGCGGCGCTCGACGCCGCCTTCGCTTCGCCCGAATGGACGTCGGCCACCGCTCAGACCAAGGGTATGGGCGGTCGGCGCATCATCCTCATCACCGATGAGGTCGATTTGCTTGCCGGAGAAGATCATGGCTGACTGGAACCCTGGTTTCACCGCTGCTCAGTTCCGTCTCGACGGCAAGCGCGCGCTCATTACCGGCGGACGCGGTGCCCTGGCCGAAGCCATGGCCGCGACACTGGCCGACCTTGGCTGCGCGGTCGCCCTCGCGTCCCGCACGGAGGCCGACTGCGCCGATCTGGCGGCGGGCATGGCTGAACGGTTCCGGGTTCCGGCTGTCGGCCTTTCCTGCAACATCGCCGACGAGGCGTCGGTCGAGGCGGCGATCGCGACGACTGTCGATCGGCTGGGTGGCCTCGATATTCTCATCAACAATGCGGGCGCGTCCTGGTGGGGCCTGCCAGAGGATATCCCGCTCAAGGGCTGGCAGAAGGTGATGGACGTCAATGTGACGGGCACCTTCCTCGCCTGCCGCCACGCCGCGCGTCACATGATCGCGGCGGGCGGTGGCGCGATCGTCAACATCGCGTCGGTTGGCGCATTCCTGTCCTATCAGCCGGACGAAGGGCAGGTCGTTCCCTATACCACCAGCAAGGCGGCGATCGTTCACCTGACCAGCGATCTCGCCGCCCAATGGGCGAGGCACAACATCCGCGTCAACGCCATCGCGCCCGGCTCGATCGAAACGGGGATGACAGAGACGCTCGACCCCGCCATCCAGGAAAAGACGCGGGCGGGCATATTGATGCGCCGCTTCGGCCGCCCTGACGAAGTGGCCGGCACGCTGGCCCTGCTGGCGTCCGAAGCGGGCAGTTTCATCACGGGTCAGACCTTCCTGGTAGATGGAGGCCAATCCCTTGCGTGAAGAGCAAAGCCATCCGGCGTTCGAATGGGATGCCGAGCGGCTCTGGCCGCAATTCCTCCGTCTTGCCGACGCCGCACCGGATGCCCTTGCCCTTGCGGATTGCGGCGACCGCCTGTGGAGCCGCGGGGCGTTGAGAGGGCAGGCGATCGAGATCGCGGCCTTGCTGAAGGCGGCAGGGGTCGGGCCGGGTGATCGCGTCCTCGTCACCGCGCACAAAAACGCCGCGACGATCGCCACGGCGCTTGCCATATCTTCGTTGCAGGCGACCTTCTGTCCCGTGTCGCCAAAGCTTGGAGCGGGCGATCTTGCCCTGCTCGAATCCCTGCTCGGCCATGCCGCCAAGGTGAGCGGCACCGGCAGCACCTTGCCCGATGTGACCGCTGCGGCCGGCGAACGGTCGACCGACCCGCGCGATCGGAACGCCGTGCTCATCGGCTTCACCTCCGGCAGCACCGGCGTGCCCAAGGGGGTGATGCACGGCCCGGAAGCCCTGAATTATGCCACCCGTGCCTGCGCGGCCATCGCCGGACTGGAACCGGACGACGCGATCCTGGGCATCGTCCCGCTCGACAGCGCGCCCGGCTTCACCTTCACGGCGCATTTCGCGCTGTCATTGGGGCATCCGCTTGTGCTGGTCGACCCATGGGTGCCCGCCGAAGCGCTGCGGCGGGCGGAACATTATGGGTGCGGCTGGGCGATCGCGGTTCCGACGCATCTTTTCACGATGGTGGAGGCGGCCCGGCTCGGCGAATGGTCCGGTCGCCTTCCGCTTCGCGCCATGGCGGTGGGCGGCAGCGCGATGACGCCCGAACTGATCGAGGACGCCGACCGGCTGCTCGGCCTCAAGGCGCTGCGGATGTTCGGCATGTCCGAATGCATGGGCCATGCGTCCACCCACCCGGCCCATTCGCTGGAGCGCCGCCAGCTTTTCGACGGCATCCCCTTTCCCGGCACGCAGGAAGAGGCGTTCGATGCCGAGCTGCGCGCCCTGCCACGCGGCAGCCGGGGGCAGGCGGGCGTGCGTGGTCCCTCGCTCTTCCTCGGCTATGCGCAGGGCATGGGGGCGGGGCAGGAACGCATGACGCCCGATGGCTTCTACCTGACCGGCGACGAGATCGTTCGCGATGAGGTCGGCTTCGTCCGCGTGGTCGGCCGCATCAAGGACCAGATCATTCGCGGTGGCTTCAACATCGACCCTGCCGAGGTGGAGGCGGCCCTGCTGCGCCATCCCGCCATCGCGGAGGTGGCGGTGGTTGCCGTGCCCGAACGCAAGCTTGGGGAGCAGGCCTGCGCCGTCTGCCGGCTGCGAACGGACGACGGGAGCATCGACCTGTCCATGTTACTCGACCATCTCTCTCAGCAGGGCCTGTCCCGCAAGAAATGGCCCGAACATCTGGTGCTGGTCGATGCGATGGCCGTCACCGCCACCGGCAAGCTCGACAAGAAGGCGATGGCCGCCATCGCCGTGGAGGAGGTCGCCCGCAGGCGCGCGGCTGCTTCCACCAGACAGGACGCATGACATGAAGCAGACCGCAACCAGCGCCGTCGCCGACGGCGTCGCCATCATCACGCTCGACAACCCGCCGGTGAACGCGCTCTCCGCGTCCCTCCGGCGGGGATTGCAGGCCGAACTTGAAAAGGCGTTCGATGACGGAGAGGTGGGCGCCATCCTGTTGCTCTGCGCCGGACGGACCTTCATTGCCGGGGCGGACATCACCGAGTTCGGCCATCCCTGGCAGCCGCCATCCCTGCCCGACCTGTGCGCCATGCTGGACGATGCGCCCAAGCCCGTCATCGCTGCCATTCACGGAACGGCGCTGGGCGGCGGGTTCGAACTGGCGCTTGCCTGCCACTATCGGGTGGTGGCGCAGAGCGCGAAGGTCGGCCTGCCGGAGGTGCATCTGGGCCTGCTTCCCGGTGCGGGCGGCACCCAGCGGGTGCCCCGGATCGTCGGTGCGGAGGCAGCGCTCGAAATCATTACGTCCGGGCGGCAGATCAAGGCTACCGAAGCCCTTTCGCTGGGGCTGGTCGATGCGGTGGTCGATGATGCGGCCTTGCGGGAGGAGGCGCTGGCCTTCGCGCGCCGCATCGTGGCCGATGGCGGTGCGAAGCCGCGGGTACGCGATCGCGCCGACGCCCTCCAGGGCGATCGGGATCGCCCGGAGCTTTTCACCGCCTTCGCCACCGCAAACGCCCGTCGGTTCAAGGGATTTGTCGCGCCCGCCGCCATCATCGAGGCTGTCGAGGCGGCAGTGACTCTTCCCTTCGAGGAGGGGCTGGCAAAGGAAACCGCCTTGTTCGAACGACTGGTCGCCAGTCCTGAGTCCGCCGCCCAGCGCCATGTCTTCTTTGCGGAGCGGGGGGCGGCCCGCATTCCCGACATCGGTCCCGATACATCCGCGATCGACATCCGATCGGCGGGCGTCATCGGCGCGGGCACGATGGGCGGCGGCATCACGATGAACTTCCTGAATGCCGGCATTCCCGTCACGCTGGTGGAAACCAGCCAGGAAGCGCTGGATCGCGGCATCGCCACCATCCGCCGCAACTATGAGGCGACGGCTGCCAAGGGGCGGATGACGGCGGCGCAGGTGGAGCAGCGCATGGGCCTTATCTCACCCAGCCTCGACCTGGCTGCGCTTGCCGACGCGGATCTCGTCATCGAGGCCGTCTACGAAAGCATGGACGTCAAGACGGACATTTTCGCCCGGCTCGACCGGATTGCGAAACAGGGGGCGATCCTGGCGTCCAACACCTCATTCCTCGACCTCAATCGCATCGCGGCGGCGACCAGCCGGCCCGAATGGGTCGTTGGTCTCCACTTCTTCTCGCCCGCCAATGTCATGCGCCTGCTGGAGGTGGTGCGAGGGGCGGAAACGTCGAAGCCGGTGGTCGCCACGGCGATGCGGCTCGCCAAGCGGATAGGCAAGGTGGCGGTGCTCAGCGGCGTGTGCGACGGCTTCATCGCCAACCGGCTGCTGGCGCCGCGTGGTGCGCAGGCCGAATCGATGATGCTGGAAGGCACGCCGATTGCGGAGATCGACCGCGTGCTTGTCGATTATGGCTTTGCCATGGGGCATTTCCAGATGATGGATCTGGTCGGGCTGGACGTCATCGGTCGGAACGCGACGGAACGGACCGTAATGGGCGACCTGGTTGCCGCCGGCCGGCTGGGCCAGAAACGGGGCGCGGGCTATTATGATTATGATGAGAAGCGGCGATCGCGTCCTTCGGACGTGACAGCCAGCCTGGTGAAAGAGGTCGCCGCGGCCCAGGGCATCGCTTACGGCCCCACGGCGGGCGATGAGGCGCTGCTCGCGCGGCTGCTCTATCCGGTCGTCAACGAGGGCGCGAAGATCCTGGAAGAAGGCATCGCGTTGCGCGCATCCGACATCGATATAGCCGCCGTGCTTGGCTATAACTGGCCGGTCTATCGCGGCGGGCCGCTCTTCTGGGCCGATCAGGTCGGACTGGACCGGATCGTCGCGGACATGCGCCGGCTGGAAGCGGTGCATGGTGAAACCTTCCGCCCTGCATCGCTGCTCGTGCATCTGGCGGAGGGAGGGCGGCGGTTCGGCGACAGGTCGTGACCCTCAACCGTTCCTGGGTGCTTGCGCACAGGCCCGAAGGCGCGGTGCGGTCCAGCGACTTCGCCTATCGGGAGGAGGCGTTCGATACGCCCGCGTTGCAGGAGGGCGACATTCTCGTCCGCACCCGGATCATTTCCTGCGCGCCGACGATCCGCAACTGGCTGAACCCGCCCGAACGCAGCTATCGCGGCGCGATCGGCATCGGCGATCCGATCCGGGGCATGGCGGCGGTCGAAGTGCTTGCCTCTCGTCATGCACGCTTTGAACCCGGACAGTGGGCCACGGCCGTGGCGCCCTGGCAGGATTATGCCGTCCTGCGCCCGGATGAGGCGGTTGTCCCTGTCACGCCGATCGAGAGCTGGATGGATCCGGTCGACGCGATGACGCTTTACTCGCCCAACAGCCTGACCGCCTATTTCGGTCTCTTCGCGGTGGGGGAACCAAGGCCCGGCATGACCGTGCTGGTATCCGGCGCCGCCGGATCGGTCGGGGCGATGGTGTGCCAGATGGCCCGAATCGCGGGCTGCCGGGTCATTGCGGTGGCGGGCGGTCCGGACAAATGCCGCTGGCTCTCACAGGAGGCCGGGGTGGAAGTCGCAATCGACTACCGTTCGGCGGACCTTCCGGCGGCTTTGAAGCATGCCGGTCCCGACGGCATAAACATCTTCTTCGACAATGTGGGTGGGGAGGTGTTGCAGGCTGCCGTCGACCGGATGGCGCCGCATGGCCGGATCGTGCTTTGCGGTCAGCTCGCCGCCTATGATTCGAACAGTCCGGCGGCCGGCCCCAGGGATATGATGAAGCTGGTCTATGGACGGATCCGGATGCAGGGCTTTGTGGTTGGCGACCATGCCGACGATTATGCGTCCGCGATCGCGTCGATCCGACGCTGGGCGGCTGAAGGGCGCCTGCGCAGTCGGCATGATGTGCGCGACGGGTTCGATCGCATACCCGACGCCTTCGTCGACATTTTCAACGGGCGCAATGCCGGAACATTGATCGTCCGGACCTGAACCTCCGCGCTGCGCAGAAAGGCAGCCACAACCCGAAAACCCGCCTGCGCCTTACGGACGAAGCCTATCGGGGCCAGACCAGGTCAAGCCGGACCATCCCGTTCACCGCACCCGTGGCGGCGAGGGGTTGGCTCCCCGGATCGAGCGTGAATTCGGGGATGCGCTTCGTCCATTCGTGCAGCATGATCGCCAGCTCGCTGCGCGCCAGCCCCGCGCCCGGGCAATTGTGAATGCCGTTGCCGAAGGTGCAGTGCGTTTCGCGCTTGCGGTCGAAATCCACGTTGAGCGCGTCAGGCCAGCGGCTCTCGTCCAGCCCATGGAGGCAGGTCGGCAGCACGATCATGTCGCCGGCCATCACGGTCACGCCTTCATGCACGATATCTGCTGTCACCCGGCGGGCCACCGTCGCGACGCCATGGCGGCGCAGGATTTCCTCGACCGCGAAGGTGATCTTCTCGGGCTGTTCCACCAGGGTGCGATAATGGTCCGGATGGGTCGCCAGGAACTTCATGATGAATCCCATCATGCTCGCGACGGTGTCGAGCCCGCCAAACATGACGTCCATGCACTCGCCCATCACCTCAAGCTCGTTCATCGGCCTGTCGCCGACGGTGCCGTGAATGATCGCGCTCAACAGGTCCTCGCCCGGATCTGCCCGCCGCTTGTCGATCCACGACTGCAGATAGCCCGCCATCGACCTCTGGCTTTCCTCCTTTTCCTGCGTGGATTTCGGCCGCACCGACTTGTCGGCCACGTCGACCAGCCATTCGCGGTCTTCATCGGGCAGATCGACCAGAGAGAGGAAGATGCGCATGGGAACATGACGCGCGAATTCGGTCATGAACTCGCAGCGTCCGCGCGGCTGGAACCCGTCGATCAATGCCGCCGTGAGGCCGCGCACGTCGTCGGTCAGGCGCTTTACCGCCCTGGGGCTGACGAATGGCAGCACGATCTTGCGGTAATGATGATGTTCGGGATCGTCCGACTCGTTGGGGATCATCTTGAGCGGGCTGTCGCTTGGCGGAACCGACAGGTTGCGCGCGGAGAGGCGGTCTACATCCGCGAACAGTTCCCAGATCAGCGGTGCAGAGGTCGCTATCCAGTGGCCGCCATTGTGAGGCGTCCAGACCAGGCCTGGGTTGCCCGCTATGTCCAGCGCCTTCCACGCCATCTGGGGGTCGCGCTCGCCGCCTTCCAGGGCATAGATGTTGGCATCGACCACAAGTTCAGCCGGCACATTCTTGGGAAGCGTCTGTATCTGCAAGCTCTCTCTCCCAACCGTCAGGACTCGCGGAAGAGGATTACCGGCATGTCGAAGCCCCGCATGCGTGCCGCGCCAGAGAGCGGCGCGCTCCTACATGCGGACGTCCCAGCCTCTCTCCCATTTGCGCGGCGGCATCTTGTGAATCACTATTCCTGCCCAGGACATGTCTATCAATCTCGATCCGGGCGGAATGGCGCGTGCCTGATTCATCGCATCTCTGATCCGCTGCCGCCCGAGTTCTCCGACGGACAGCGGACCGGACCTGTTCCTCAGCCCTGTTTCGCGGCCTCGATCAGCTTGGCGAGCCGACGTCGCGCCTGTACCGCACCCTTGTCGATCGGCAGCATCTTCGGTTCCAATGACCACAGGTCCGGCGTGCCCATCTGGCGCTGGATCTTCTCGATCATCGGCTTGTCCTCAAACTGGAAGGCATGGATGAGCTGATCGCGCAACATGGCGGTGAAATCGGCGTCATCGACCAGGAAGCTGCGCGCGTTACAGGTGAAATAATGCGTCGTTGTCTCCGTTTCCGGCGTCATGTTGTGAAGATTGAGGCTGTCTATGCCCTGTTCGGGCTTGCCCACGGGATGGCCGCCTGCGCGCAGGACCATCAGCGCCGGCGGATACCAATCCACCTCCGTCCACAGCTTTGCCGGGGACTCCATGTGGAAGACCGGCGGCGGCTCGTCGCTGTCGGATCGCCAGGCTATCGAAAAATGATCTGGATATTCCTCCATGGTCGATTTGGCGCGCGTGTTGAACCCGCTGCCCAGACTGTTCGCATGAAGATAATCCGCATGGCTCAGGTCCATGATGTTGTCCGAAAGCAGTTCGTAATTCGCCGCCACCAGGGTGTATAGCCGCAGCTGCGCGATCTCGGGCGCGGCGTCAATGAAGGACAGGTCGGGCAGCACGCTCTCATCCGGGCTGTTCTTTCCTACCCAGATCCAGACCGCCTTATATCGTTCCAGCACGGGATAGCTGGTCACGCTGAGTGAACTGGTCGCCGCGCCGTGCGGATTGTGAACGCAAAGCCCTGCGGCATTGAAGACCAGCCCATGATAGGGGCAGGCGATCGTATCCCCCTCCCGCTTGCCTTCATTGAGGGGGGCGAAGCGGTGGGGGCAGCGGTTGTCCAGCACGGCGATGTCGCCAGATTCGGTGCGAAAGGCGACCATGGGTATGCCGACGACCTGACGACTGAGTACTGCGCCATCCGCGAGTTCCTCGGCCCAGGCAAGCTGGTACCATCGATTTTCCAGAAATTCGACCATCATGACATCTCCACTGCGCTGCGCGTATCAACTGCGTCCGTCGTCCCGCGATCGGCGACGATAGTGCGTTCCTCGACCATGAAGAGCACCTCCCTCCGGCGGTCCAACATGCCGGCAAGGTGCGATCCAGCTTCTTCGATGACGGCGCGATAGGCCTCGATGGCGCTCCACCCTGCATCGCCGTCGAACCAGAGGCTTTCGACGCCGGCATAGGGGCTGAGCGGCGCGTTGGCGACGAAATTGGCGGGCAGGTTCGCGTCCGGCTCGCCGGCTATGCTGATGCTGCGGGTCATCCGGCGGATCGATGGACCCAGGGTCGGATGATCGGCAATTCGGGCCATTTCCTGCGACCAGGCCGCATCGAATGTCTCGGCGGACGCCGCACCGTTGCTCGCCAGAAAGCGCATCACCTTGACCGGCGCGTCGCCCGGCATGGTCACCGCCACCTCCTCGACCCGCGTGGCAAGCAGGATGACCGCGCTGTGGCAGACGAAGTTCAACTCGTCGGGCTGGATAGTCTCGCGATAATAGGGGTCGGCGATGGAGCGCGCGAACGCGGCTCCATCCGGGAAGCTGATTTCGCTGAAAGAGTCGAAATCGGGTCCCGGCGTCCAGCCTTCGCCACGGCTGCCATATACCGCGTCGACGACGTGATTCTGGATATAGCCCAGCATGAAACCGGGATTATGCGCTACCGTCCCGCCATGGACATGCTGGGCGTAGTTCAGATAATCGCGGTGCGTCATTCCGGCGCGGCGGCGGCCGCCAATGATCATTTTCAACATCGCACTCTCTCCGGATCTGTCAGAATGTGTATCGGACGCGCAGGCCATAGGTGCGGGGCGGCGCATATATGGAAGAGATGACCCCGCCGGCCGGAGCGACGAACTGTGTGAAAAGGGGCACCGCCTTGTCGGTCAGGTTGCGGACGAAGCCCGTGACCGCCCAGTGATCGTCCGCCGCGCCGAAGGTGGCGGAGGCGTCGAATGTCCAGAACGCACCGCTATTCTGCTGCGGCAGATATTCAAAGCCGATGACGCTGTTGGAACGGTAGCGCGCATCACCGTTCAGGACGATTTTGTGGGCGCCTAGCGCGATGCTTTTCTCGATCCCGCCGTTCAGCGACCAACGCGGCGAATTGTAGCTCGGCTTGCCCGCGCAATCGATCGCATAGACGGGGGCGCCGTTCGCTGTCGTCGGCGTCACGGCGCAGCCCACCGCGGGTGGCGGTGAGGTCGCATCGCGGGGGCTGTTATAGGTATAGCGCTTGACCCTGGCGTCGAGATACTGGACCGTCCCGCTCAGTCGCGTCGTTGGAGTGAGCAGCCACTGCGCCTCCACATCGACGCCCTTGATCGTCGAGCGTCCTATATTCTCGGTAAAATAATTGGTGCTGTTATTGGCGTCCAACCCGTAATGCGACACCTGCTGGTTGCGGTAGCGCCAGTGGAACAGTTCCACATTGAACTGAAGGCGGCGATCGAAGAAGCGATTTTTCGACCCGATGGTCCAGGCTTCCACATATTCCGGTTCGAAGGTTTCGTGTCCAGGCGCATTGGAAAAGCCGCCGGAACGATAGCCCGTCTCGTAGCTGGCATAAAGCAACGAAGCCGGCGCCAGGTCATATTCAGCCGCCAGTCGATAGGTGACGCGGCCCTTGTCGATCCCCGCATTCACCTGATTTGGAATGTAGAACAGGATGTTGCCGGCGGTGCCATAGGGAACCGCATTGGCTGGGCCGGGCATGGCCGGCGCGCCGGGCACCTGCGCCAGGGTTTGGACGACGGGTAGCGATGGTCCGCCAAAGCAGCCAGGACCGAATGGGGGCGGCGCATTGGTGCACAGGTCGATAAGCGTGTCCGCCCCGCCGTTGAAATCCTTGCCGTCATGGGTGTAGCGCCCCGCCGCCACGAATCTCAGACTGTCGCTCAGATGCGCCGTGACACGGCCGAAGGCGGCATAGGACTTCGTCTTCGATGTGAAGTCCTGGAAGGAAATGATCTGATATTGATTGATCCCGTACAGGCCCTTTACGGTTTCGTTGAAATAATAGCCGCCGACCAGCCAGTCTATCGGACCCAGGCGTGGACCCTGGAACCGTAACTCCGTGCTGAACTGCCGGTCATCCTCACTGTTGAGTGAGCCCCTGAATGAAGGACCATTGAACAGATTGTCCAGTTTCGCCCGTCGATAGGATGGCAGGATCGTCAACGTCCCTCCGGCCACATCGGCGTTGATCTCCGCCGTCAGTCCCCAATATCTGTTATTCAGATAGGGGGAGGCCAGCGGGGCGGGATTGATGAAAGTTCCCGGAATGACGGCATGCCCAAAATAGGCGCTGCCGGCTGGCGAAAGGAGCCCGCTGAAGGGATCGACGCCAGCAGCCGTGAAGCTGTAATTTGGCGGCGAGATGGACGTCGCCGGGGTGCCGGGCGTAAAATTTTCCGTGCCGACATAACTCGCACCGACGCCTGCGCCACCTTGATGCGAATAATCACCGCTCAGGCGGATGGAGACGGCCGGGCTGGGCTTTATCAGCAATTGCGCCCGAACCGCCTGCCCCACTTCGTCGGACGTGCCGTCTTCGTTGTAACCCTTCCGGTCTACAACCTTGCCGGCAATCCGTATGGCCGCATTGTCACCGATCGGCAAATTGGCGGCGGCTTCGGCATCGATCGCATCGTAATTTCCGAAACTGCCGGAAACAGAGAGGGTTCGCTCTCCCAACCGGGGCTTCGCCGGAATGACGTTGATGGCGCCGCCCGTGGCATTGCGGCCGTAAAGCGTCCCCTGCGGCCCCTTCAGCACCTCGATCCGCTCGAGATCGAAGAAGGTGCCCGTCGTGGAGGTCGGCCGGCCGAGATAAATGCCGTCCAGGTTGAATGCGATCGCCGGGTCCGAGTAGCCGTTGTTGGTGAAATTGCCGACACCGCGAACAAAGAAGGTGGTATTTGCGCCGCCTCCCTGCTGCACCGTAAGCGCAGGAACCGTCGCGTTGAGCATGGTGGCGGTGACGACACCCGCGCGGGTCAGCTCCTGCGGCGAGACAACATCTATCGCGACCGCTGCGCGCTGTGCCGTTTCGGCGCGGCGCTGCGCGGTCACGATGATGTCCGCAAGCCCGCCATTCGCGTCGGAAGACGGTGCCGGGCCAGCAAGTGAATGGGATTGGGCAACATCCGGCGCTGCCTCCTGCGCTGCGAGCGGCACGGGCGCCGACATGGCGGCGATCGCGGTGCCGACCAGAAATAATGTTTTCATGGATCCTCCCCTGGGCCCTCGTTGAGCCTCTGTTCCGGGATTAAATCCATCTTGTACGCCGCAGGCAAATCGCATGTTCGCACCGCATTATTCGCAGGATGAATAATGTGGCCTGATTTGCATTGTTTCTTTTGAGGCATGCGGGACAGCGCGCTGGATGCCGCGCCGGGGGTGCTGTCCCGAAAACGGCCCGGTCGATGCCCTTGGGGCTGCAGGCAGCGGCTGCTATATCCCTCCTATGACGGCACCGCTCAATCTGGCTTCCATGGACCTCAATCTCATGGTCATTTTCGACGCGCTCATGAAGGATCGTCATTTGTCGCGCGCGGGCGACCGGGTCGGGCTTAGTCAGCCAGCGATGAGTCATGCGCTGCGCCGCCTGCGCGCCGTGCTGGGCGATGATCTCTTCACCCGGCGCCGGGGGGTTATGGAGCCCACGCCCCGCGCGCTGGCGCTTGCCGATCCGATAGGTGGGGCCCTCGACCGCCTGCGTTCGGCGCTTGATACCGAACCGGCCTTTGAATCGTCGACGGCCAGCCGTTGCTTCACCCTCACCATGTCGGACGCAAGCGCGGCTCGCCTGCTGCCGCAACTGATCCCCCGTCTTCGCGCGCAGGGTTCCGGCATCGACATCGACATACTGGCATCGGGAGCGCGCGAGGGCATAGAGCATCTGCTGTCAGGCGCGGCCGATCTCGGCGTTGGAGTCTTCCCGAACCTTCCCGAAAGATTGCATTGCGAGGTTATCCAGACCGCCAAGCTGGTCTGCATCGCCGATGCGGCGCATCCGGCGTTGCAGGGAGGGCTGACGCTTCAATCCTTCCTTGCGCTGCCACATGTCGGCGTCGACGTCGGTCATGACACGGGCGCGAATGTCGATTCCCTGATCGAAACGATGGGCCTGCGCCGCAGGATCATGCTCCGCGTGCCGCACTTCATGGTCGTTGCATCCGTCGTGATCGGGACGGACCTCCTCGCGGTAGTACCGGCGGCTGTTCTTCGGGAGGAGGAGAAGGGCCATCTGGCCGTCTATGAGTTGCCGGTTGCCGTTCCCGACGTCGCCATCCACATGGCCTGGCGCGCGCGCCAGTCACAGGATCCCGCCCTGCTCTGGCTGCGCCGGCTTGTTGCCCGGTCCATGCAAATCCCGATCAACGGATGAAGGCAGGTCGAAACCGGCCCTGAAGATGCGGGCGCCGACGCTATGGGATAATATTACATAATCTTAATTTGTGTCCGGTCCCCGACCTTTTGTAGAGCCAGGATCGTGCTTCACCATTCGGAACCAGCCATTTGAACCCGCCGGGCTCATCCCGTTCCGAAAGAAGTCGCGCCAGCATCCTGGTGATACTTGCCATCCTGGCCATGTGCATCTCCACCATGCTGGCGGTGCAGGTCCATCGCGAAATCGGCCATGCCGACCATCTCGCCCCGTCCCATTCGGCGCGGTTCGCGCATCAGCCGGGCAAACCGGCTTTCCTTTTCAGCTATTGCAAGCTCTGCGACCTGAAATTCCAGGCAGAGTCTGCTCCGCCGCTGCCGGTTCGCGTGATGGCGAATCGGACGCCGGTTCACGTGCGGCATGACGATGTTTCGCTCCATTTCCTGACCGTCGCATCGACAGGTCATATATGGCACAGCCGCGCGCCGCCGGAATCTCCGGTTCTCATCGCCTGATATTCCCTGCGCGCGGCGAAGCGACCGCGCCTGTCGGGGAATCAAACCGATTTCCTGGAGTATTCCCATGCGTGCCATGCTTTTCGGGGGCGCAGCGGCGGCTGCGTTCATGACCTTTCCGGCGCTCGCGGATGACGCGCCTTCATCTTCGGCCGGGACGAACCCCGGCGCCAATATCATCGTCACCGCCTCGCCGATCGCGCACGAACGTGACGACACCCCTTCCATCGTCGCCAGGGTCGATGCGGACCAGATACGCCGTCAGGGCGGCGCCACGATCTCCGATGCGCTGGCGCGCGTGCCGGGCATCGCCGCCAGCGGTTTCGCGACGGGCGCCAGCCGCCCCATCATCCGCGGCCTTGACGCAAACCGCGTTCGCATCCTGGAGGATGGGACGAGCGTTTCCGACGTGTCCGACATAGGGCCGGATCATGGCATCCCCATCGACCCGCTGGCGGCGCAGAGCATAGAGGTCGTGCGCGGCGCGGGGACGCTCCGCTATGGCAGCCAGGCCATTGGCGGCGTCGTCAACGTGATCAACAACCGCGTGCCCAACGCCCTGTCCGAACACCCGATTTCGGGACAAGTGGAAGGAAGCTATGGCAGCGTGTCGGACCTCTGGCAGGGCGCAGGGATGGTCGACGCGTCGCTGGGCCAGTTCGCCCTGCATGCCGACGGCTTCATCCGCGACGCGGGCGATTATGAAACGCCATTGGGCGTCCAGCAGAACAGCTTCTTTCACGGACATGGCGGATCGCTGGGCGGATCCTATTTCTTCGGTTCGGGCAATGACAGCCATGCCGGCGTGGCCGTGACGCAATATGACGCCCGCTACGGCATACCGAGCGACAGCAGCTATATCGACATGCGGCAGACCAAGGTCATGACCAAGTCGTCATTCAGCCTGGGCAGCGGCCTGTTCAAGTCGCTCAGTCTGGACGGCAGCTATTCGAACTACAAGCATGATGAGAAGGACCCGGATGGCACCATTCTCACCACCTTCAGGAACAAGGAATATAACGGCCGGGCGGAATTGCTGCTCAACCGGATCGGCTTTGTCGACAATTCGGCGCTGGGTGTGGAATATCAGCATCGCGACTATTCGGCGGTGGGCGATGACAGCAGCTATCTCTTCCCCTCGACCATGGAAAGCTTCGCCGGCTATCTCTTCGCCGATACCCGCCTGGGCGACCGGCTGCACCTGGAGACCAGCGGCCGCATCGAAAATGTGAAGATCAGCGGTACGCCGGCATCCGATCTGTTCACAAGGCGGGAATTCACCCCGATCAGCGGCGCTGTCGGCGCGCTCTATACGGTGAGCCCCGCGATCAAGCTGGGCATGACCTTCTCCAGCACGGGACGGGCGCCCGCCATGGCCGAACTCTTCGCGCGCGGCGGACATGATGGCCCCGACACCTTCGAAACGGGTGATCCTTTCCTGAAGATGGAGCGGGCCAATTCGCTGGAGGGCACCCTGCGGATCCGCAGCGGCGGCTTCCACCTGGACGGGAGCGTCTACAGCAGCTGGTTCCGCAATTATATCTATGGCGATCTGACGGGCCGGACCTGTGATGATACGGGCATCTGCTCGGTGGGCGGCAATGGCGGCCTGCGCGAGTTGAACTATCGGCAGCAGGGCGCCCATTTCCGGGGGCTGGAGGCGGAGGCCAGCTATGATCTGGTCAAGACCGATCATGGCACCTTCCGCCTCGACATGCTGGGGGACTATACCCGCGCGACCTTGGATGACGGCAATAATGTGCCGCGCATACCGCCCTATCGCATCGGGGGAGGGTTGAACTGGTCGGGTGATCGCCTCGACGCCGGCTTCAACCTCATCTATGCCGGACGGCAGGACAAGGCGGGTCAATTCGATACGCCGACGCCGGCTTATGTCTCGCTGGACGGCCAGATCGCGTTCAGGCCATTTGCCCGATATCCGGGCATCGAACTGGGGATCACCGGCCAGAACCTCACCAATGACGTGCAGCGCCTGGCCACGTCGCTCAACAAGGATGATGTCGTCATGCCCGGCCGCAGGATCATGGCGACACTGAAACTTTCGACATTCTGATCCGCCGGCGCCCGGCGCAGGAAATGACCCGCGGGCCTCAGCCCGTGGTCAGCCGGAAGATGGACAGCTTCACCCCCGGCGCTTCTGCCGTTCCGGCCGGGCCGATCGTCCCTGTGAAGATGAACTGGTTCATCCAGGCATAGGGGCCGTCGGGCGCCTCGAACTGGGGCGTGGAAATGTTGTAGTCGGCCGGCCAGTCGCCGTTCGGGCTGTGCCAGAGACCACGATTGAGCACATGGATCTGCGCCCCGTCATGCGTTTCCATGAAATATTCCGCCTGGATCTCCCAATAGCCGTCTGAACGAAGGAGCTGCCAGTCGAACCCGCCCGGTATGATCTTTCCGCGTATCGACGGCCCGGAAAAATCCCCGCCGATGATCGGTACGCGGAAACGCTTGCCGCGGATCGTCTGGCCATGCGGTATTTCCTTCTGGAGCAGCACGACGGCGTCATAGATCCACTCGGTACGCGGCGGTCTCGGCGCTGGCTGCGCGTCGGCCGCGGCCGCCAGGGAAAACGGGGCGGCGCCGGCCAGGGCCCCCGCTGTCGCTGCTCCGGAAAGAACGCCGCGTCGCGTCATGGAATCCTGCACGCCTGCCTCCTGCTTCATGCCCCCTGCACCCGCGGCCTTACCGCTCCTTGGTGGCGCTGAACCTGACCTTGGGATGGCGTTCCTGCTGATAGCCGATATCCCAGGCGCTTTTCGCCATGAAGACGATGTTGCCGTCGCGATCCTTGGCCATATTGGCGCCGTTGAACGCGACCAGGTCCCTGACGGCCGCATCATCGCCCGAAATCCAGCGCGCGGTGTCGAAGGGGGAGGCCTCCAGCCCGGCCGCGACCTTATATTCCGCCTCCAGCCGTGAGATCAGCACGTCCAACTGCAACTGTCCGACCACGCCGACGATCCAGTTCGACCCGATCTCCGGATAGAAGACCTGGATCACGCCCTCTTCGGAAAGGTCGTCCAGCGCCTTGCGCAACTGCTTCGTCTTGGTCGGGTCCTTCAGCGCGACGCGCCGCAGGATTTCCGGCGCGAAGTTCGGCAGGCCGGTGAAGCGCACCCCCGCCTTCTCGCTCAGCGTATCGCCGACGCGCAACGTGCCATGGTTGGGAATGCCGATGATGTCGCCCGGAAAGGCCTCATCCGCGATCTCGCGGTCCTGTGCGAAGAAGAGGATGGGGGAATGCACCGCGATCGGCTTGCCGCTGCCGCTCGGCGTCAGCTTCATGCCCCTTTTGAACTTGCCCGAACAGAGCCGCATGAAGGCGATCCGGTCGCGATGCTGCGGGTCCATATTGGCCTGGACCTTGAAGATGAAGCCGGTGACTTCGCTGTTCTCCGGCTCGACCGGCGCGGGTTCGGCGGGCTGGGCGCGCGGCGGCGGCGCATGGGCGGCCAGCGCGTCGATCAACTCGGTCACGCCGAACAGCTTGAGCGCCGATCCGAAATAGACCGGGGTCAGGTCGCCATGGCGATAGGCGGCAAGGTCGAAATCGGCATAGCCGCCCACTGCCAGTTCGGCTTCCTCGCGCAGCCGCGCCAGCCCCTGTTCGGACAGATGCCCGGCCAGGGCGTCGTCGACGACGCCGGAGAAGACGGCCTCCTTGCCTTCAAATTCCTTGCTCGCGCCCGAAGGCTGGCGCAGGCGGTTCCTGGCGAAATCGTAAATCCCCTCGAACTCGCCGCCCATGCCGACCGGCCAGCTCATCGGGCACACGTCCAGCGCCAGCGCGTCGGCCACTTCGTCGAGCAGCGCGAAGCTGTCACGTCCTTCACGATCGACCTTGTTGATGAAGGTGATGATGGGGACGTTGCGCAGCCGGCACACCTCGAACAGCTTGCGCGTCTGCGGCTCGATGCCCTTGGCGGCGTCGATCACCATCACGGCGGAATCCACCGCAGTCAGCGTGCGGTAGGTGTCCTCGGAAAAATCCTCGTGCCCCGGCGTATCGAGCAGATTGAAGGTGATCCCGTCCCGCTCGAAGGTCATGACGGAGCTGGTCACGGAAATGCCGCGCTGCTGCTCGATCTTCATCCAGTCGGATCGCGCGCGCCGGTTCGCCCCGCGGGCCTTGACTTCCCCGGCCAGATGGATCGCACCGCCCTCCAGCAGCAGTTTCTCGGTCAGCGTGGTCTTGCCCGCGTCGGGGTGGGAGATGATGGCGAAGGTGCGGCGGGAAGGAATGGTCATGAAATTTCATTCTGTCTGGAAATGCGTCATCCCCGCGCCGGCGCCAGGCGGTCAGGCCGGGAACTGGGCCGGGGGGTCGATCCCCGCCTACGCGGGAATGAGGGAAAAGAACAGAGGCATCAGCGGTCCACCAGCGTCACGTCCATCCGGAAGGCCCGCTCCGCCCCCGGCGCCAGCCGCATGATCCCCTGCTTTTCCCAGACATCTCCCGCAAAGCCCACCAGATCGGCCATCCCCGCCCACGGCTCGACGCAGAGATAATGCGCGCCCGGCTTCTGCCACAGTCCCAGCCAGGGCGTATCGGGAAAATCGATCCTCAGACCCTTGCCGCCCGGCACGCCCCAGAACAGGCTGCGGCTCTCCAGCCGGTCCCAGATCAGCGCGTCGCCCTCGAACATCGCATGGGCAGGCGCCAGCAGATTGCCCTCGACCGGCGAGGCGATGCTCTCCCGGGCGATCAGGCCCGGTTCGTCCCCCACCTTGCGGATCGGCGCGGGTTCGGCCTTCTCGAACAGCACCCGGTGCTCCTCCGCCGCCCCGTCATAGGGCAACGGCCAGGCGAAGGCAGGATGATAGCCGAAGGAGAAGGGCAGGGCGCCCGTCCCCCGATTGACGACCGTGGCGGTCATTCGCAGCGCCGCACCCTCCACCGCAAAGCGCATGTCCAGCCGGAAGTCGAACGGATAGACCGCCCGCGTCTCCGCATCCGCCTCCAGCCGGAAGGTCACGGCGTCCCCGCTCCGGTCGACCACATCGAAGACCCTGCGCCGCGCAAAGCCGTGCTGCGGCATGGGATAATCCCGTCCCTCGAAGCGATAGACGTCCCCGCGCGATCGCCCGACAAAGGGAAAGAGCAGCGGCGCATGGCCGGTCCACCAGCGCGGATCGGCATCGGTCATGAGTTCGCGTCCCTCCCGGTCCTTGAGCGACCAGAGCTCCGCCCCCAGCGGGTTGATGGCCGCGCTCATATCGCCCGACCCGATGGTGATGAATTCGTCCGCCATATGCCGCAATCTCCTCACCCTCCCGCATAGCGGCGATGCGGGCGCGGAACCACGCCCTATCTCAAGGGGTTGAAGAAGCAGCAGGGAGAAAATCGGATGAAATGGATCGGCGTGGTTGCGCTTCTGCTCTGTTCCACGGGCGCCTTGGCCCAGGAACAGGAGAAGAAGGACGATACGTTGAAGAAGGCGGGCAGCATCGCGACCCAGCCGGCGCGGGATGTCGGCATCGACAAGGACAAGATTCCCGACGTGCTCCAGCAGGCGGTCGAAGACCCTTATAAGCGCCCGCCCGTACGGACCTGCAAGGCGCTCAAGGGCTCGCTCGATGAACTCAACCTGGTGCTTGGCCCTGATTTTACCGTGGGGCAGAAGGCGAACGAGAACCGCACCGGCAAGATCGCGGAGGCAGTCGGCAAGACGATCGTCAACTCGATCATCCCCTTCCGCGGCCTCGTGCGGGAAATCAGCGGCGCCGCGCCGGCCGAGCGTCGCCTGCAAGCCGCCGTCACGGCCGGCATAGCCCGGCGCGGCTATCTGCGCGGCCTGGCCGACGCCAAGGGGTGCAAGATCATGAGCCCCCCGCCGACGGCGGAGGAAAAGGCCGACGAGCCGAAAAAATAAGCCATAGCGCGAAGACCGCCTCCGCCAGCACCGCCACGATGTCGGCCTGAATGACGGTCGCGTCGGCCAGGTCCGGCGCGATCAGGGTCACCAGCCGGACGACCGCCTGGAGCGAGCCGCCGAACAGCAGCGCCGCACCCAATGCGCGGGGAAACCACCGCGAGCGATAGGCCAGCAACCCGGTCAGAAGCAGGCCCAGTCCCAGAAGGATGCGCGCGACATGCTGAACCTGATCCCGCAGCAGCAGGGTCAGTTCCACCAGGGAATAGGTCTGCGCCATGCCGATGCCCGGATGCGGCGCCCCATCCAGCAGGACGATCGGCGCCATGGCGAGGATGCCGCCTGCCGCCAGCGCCGCGATGCCGATGACGGACAGCAGCGCCGCCATCCGCGCGACATGCCTCCCCACCGGCGCGAACAGCGCGTAAAGCAGCACGGTCGCCGCCAGCATGGCGCAGATCATGACCAGGTCGCTCGCCTCCGCCATGCGATAGGCCCAGGGAAAGTCCCTGATGTTCCGCGCCGTTTCCCGCCCGGAACCCGGCACGACCAGTGCGGCGCGGATCATGGCTTCCCCCACGCCGCGCGCCGCCATGCCGCCGAGAAGGAAAAGGCCGGCGAGCCGCGCTTTCCCCTCCATCCCGGCGAACAGTCTCATCCCCGCAGCGTGCCGCCCAGCTTTGCCGCCGCCTTCACCACGGCCGCGCTGATCGCGTCCAGCTCCTCCTGCGCGAAGCTCTTTTCGCCGGGTTGCAGCGTGATCTCGACGGCCAGGCTCTTCTTGCCCTCGTCCACGCCGGGGCCGACGAAGACGTCGAACAGCCGCGCGTCGACGATCGCTTTCTTGTCCGCATTCCTGACGGCGCGGACCAGCGCGTCGGCTTCGACGGCTTCATCGACGAGGAAGGCGAAGTCGCGCTTCACCGCCTGAAGGGCAGGCGGCGCATAGGGCGCGCGCATGAAGCCATTGGCCCGCTTGGCGGGGATGGCGTCCAGGAAGATTTCGCCCGCGACCACCGTGCCGGTCAGCCCGAACTGCCTCGCCAGGCTGGGGTGCAGCACGCCGAACTCCGCCAGCACCGTCTTCGGCCCCAGCCGCAACGTGCCCGACTGGCCCGGATGATAGCCGCCGGACGCCTCGCCGAAGCTCTGGAGATTGGCGACGGGCGCGCCCGCCGCGGCGAGCAGCGCCGTCACCTCGCCCTTGGCATCGAAGGCGGTGAAGGGCTGCGCCTTCCCCGTCTGCCAGCCTCGCGCCAGTTTCTCGCCAGCCAGCACGAAGCCGACCGTCGCCCGTTCCTTGTCCGCCTGATAGCGGCGGCCCAGTTCGAACAGCCGCACCGAAGCCGCGCCGCGATCCACGTTCCGCCGCGCCGCGGAAAGCAGACCGGGCAGCAGCGAAGGCCGCATGACCTTCAGATCCTCCGAAATCGGATTGGCCAGGGTCCATGCCCCGCCACCGACCGCAGCGGCCTCCTTTTCCGAGATGAAGGACCAGTTGATCGCTTCGGCAAGGCCGCGCGCCGCCGCCGTCCGGCGCACGCGCCGCTCGATCGCCTGCTCCGGCGTGGCGGTCGGCTTGGCGACGCCGGGGGCGCGGGGCAGGGGGGTGGAGGGCACCTGGTCCAGCCCGACGATGCGCACGACTTCCTCGACAATGTCGGGCCAGCCGTCGACGTCGCGCCGCCAGCTCGGCACCGTCACGGTCCATGTGGCCGGGGTCGTGACCGGCACGCCATCCTGATATTCGAAGGTGGCGTCATGGCCTTCCACCGCGAAGCCCAGGCTTTCCAGGATGCGCTTCTGCTCGGCGTCCGCCACGTCGACCCCGGCCAGCGCCAGGCATTGCGCCGGATCATAGGTCACGGTCTTCGCGACCACGGGCGGATTGCCCGCACGCGTCGCCTCGCTGGCGCTGCCGCCGCACAGATGCGTCACCAGATAGGTCGCGATCGACAGGCCGTCGTCCAGGAAGGCGGGGTCCACCCCGCGCTCGAACCGTCCGCGGGCGTCGCTGGTCAGCCCCAGCTTCTGCCCCGTCACCGCGATCCGTTCCGGCGTGAAATAGGCGCATTCGATCAGCACGTCGGTCGTGCCGTCCTGCGCGCCCGAATGCTCGCCGCCCATGATGCCGCCAATGTCGTGCACCGCCTCGTCATCCGCGATCACGGTCATGCTGTCGTCGATAGCGTATGTCTTCCCGTTCAGCGCCAGCACCTGCTCGCCTGGCCGCCCGTGCCGCGCGACCAGCCCGCCCTTCAGCGTCGCCATGTCATAGACATGCAGCGGCCGGCCGAGATCGATCATGATATAGTTGGTGATGTCGACCAGCGTGCTGATCGGCTTCTGCCCTATGGCCTTCAACTGCTTCGCCATCCATTCGGGCGAACTGCCGTTCTTCACGCCCCTGACCGTGCGCGCGAAGAAGGCGGGGCAGCCATCGGCATCCTCGATCCGCACGTCCGGTCCGGGTCCGGCCGCCTCGATCGTCGGCACGATCAGCGCGTTCAGCGTGCCCAGGCCCGCCGCCGCCAGATCGCGCGCGATGCCGCGCACGCCCATGCAATCCTGCCGGTTGGGCGTGATCGACACGTCGATGACCGGATCGTCCAGCCCGGCCCATTCGGCATAGACCTGTCCCACCGGCGCGTCGGCGCCAAGTTCGATGATCCCGTCATGATCCTCGCCCAGTTCCAGTTCACGGAACGAACACATCATGCCATTGGATTCGACGCCGCGAATGGCGGTCTTTTTCAGCACCATGCCATTGACCGGCACCACCGCGCCCTCGGTCCCGAACACGCCGACCAGTCCCGCCCGCGCATTGGGCGCGCCGCAGACGACCTGCAGGGCGCCGTCGCCCGCGTCCACGGTCAGCACCTGCAGCTTGTCCGCCTGCGGATGGCGTTCCGCCGTCAGCACCTTCGCAATGCGGAAGGCGCCCAGCTTTTCCGCCGGATTCTCCACGCCCTCGACCTCAAGCCCGATATTGGTCAGGCCCTTGAGGATCGTCGGCAGGTCGGCATCGGTGTTGAGATGCGTCTTGAGCCAGCTCAGCGTGAACTTCATGCGCCCACTCCTCCGCTCAGCGTCGGCACGTCCAGCGCCGAAAAACCATAATGTTTCAGCCAGCGCAGATCGCCGTCGAAGAAAGCGCGCAAGTCGTTCATCCCATATTTCAGCATGGCGAGCCGGTCGACGCCGGTGCCGAAGGCAAAGCCCTGCCATTCGTCCGGATCAAGGCCGCATGCCTCGATCACCCGGCGGTTGACCATGCCGCTGCCCAGCACTTCCAGCCAGCCGCCGCCCGGCGCATCGCCGTCGCCGCCGATCACCCGCTGGCCGCTCACCAGCGTATAGCCGACATCGACCTCGACCGAAGGCTCGGTAAAGGGGAAATAGCTGGGCCGCAGGCGCAGGACGATGTCGTCACGCTCGAAAAATGCCTTCAGGAAGGTTTCCAGCGTCCATTTGAGGTGGCCGAGCGTGATGCCCTTGTCGATCACCAGCCCCTCGATCTGATGGAACATCGGGGTATGCGTCGCGTCGCTGTCCGACCGATAGACCCGGCCTGGCGCGATGATGCGGATCGGCGGCGCCGCGTTCATCATCGTGCGGATCTGCACGGGGGAGGTATGGGTGCGCAGCAGCATCTTCTTCCCGGCCCCATTCTCATCGGGCCCATCCGGGAAATAGAAGGTATCATGCATCGCCCGCGCCGGATGGGTCTCCGGAATGTTGAGCGCGGTGAAATTATGCCAATCGTCCTCGATCTCCGGCCCGGTCGCGACGGAGAAGCCAAGGTCCGCGAAAATCTCCGCCAGCTCGTCCATCACCTGGCTGACCGGATGGACCGACCCCTGCGGCCCCGTTTCGGCGGGCAAGGTCATGTCGATCTTCTCGGCCGCGAGCTTCGCATCGAGCGCCGCCTGCTCCAGCGCGGCCTTCCTGTCGGCCAGCGCCGCCGTCACGCTTTCGCGCAGGTCCTGGATCGGCGGTCCCTTCTCCAGCCGCTCCTCCGGGCTCATGCCGCCAAGGGTCTTGAGCAGCCCCGTCACCACGCCGCTCTTGCCCATGGCACCGACGCGCAGCGCCTCCAGCGCCTCCAGCGTATCGGCGGCGGCGATGTCGGCGATCAGGCCGGCTTTCAGATTGGCAGTCTCACTCATCACAGTCGTTCCCGCGAAGGCGGGAACCCATCTCCCGCACTATTCAAATTTCATGGCGCCCAATCGACGCCCCGACGCTCCAGAGGCTCAAAAACCGGATCAAGGGCGAGATCACGCCATTCGGGATGATCCCGCTCGATCAGGTCGATCGTCCCCTGCCTGTTCCACTTCTTGATCTGCTTCCCGCGCCGGATCGCCTCTTCCATCGAACCGCCGTTCCCGAACCACATCAGCCGGTGCACGCCGTAGTCTTTTGTGAAGCCTTCAATCAAGCCGGAACGATGCTGATGCCGCCGTTGAAGGCGATTTGACGTCCCTTCGATGCAAAGCGTGCCGTTTTCATGACTGGCGCGGATGCGGGCTGCCGGATGGATTCCCGCGCACGGGAACGATGATGGCGGTCAGGCCCGCGCGCCCAGCAAGGCCCCGCCAAAGCCGATGAACATCACCCCCGTACCGCGATTGAACAGCCGCTGCCGGTTCACAGGCGCCAGCCAGCGCTTCAGCTTCATGCCGCCCAGCGCATAGACGCTGTACCAGAAGCTTTCGATCACCACGAAGCTGACCACCAGGATCGCGAGCTGCACGCTGAAGGGCCTTGCGGTATCGATGAACTGCGGAAACAGCGCGGCGGCAAAGATGATCAGCTTGGGGTTGCTGAGACCCGTCAGCAGCCCGGTCCCATAAAGCGCCCCAGCCGACTTCGCTCCAGCCCGCGTCGCGCCCACCTCGCCCGCGTCGCCCACCGGCGCTCGCCAGGCCTTGACGCCCAGCCAGATCAGATAGGCCACGCCCGCATAGCGCAGCACGTCGAACAGTCGGGGCGATGCCTTGAGCAATGCTCCCAGCCCCAGCGCCGACGCGATCAGGCAGAGCAGCACCGCACTCATCAGGCCCGCCATCGTCATCATCGCCCGTCGCGGCCCATGGTGAATGCTTTGGGTCATCACATGCAGCATGTTCGGTCCCGGCGTGGCCGAGATCAGGAAAACCGCCGTGACATACAACCACCACACATGCAGCGACATGGGACGCTCCCTTCAAGGGTGACAGAAACGAAAAGGGGCGCCGAAGGCATCTGCCCCGGCGCCCCTTTTTGGACGATCTTGCGACCGTTCCGGCTCAGGCCGCGGGCAGCGCAGCCTTCGCCTGGGCGATGATGGCGCTGAACGCCTCGCCCTCGTGCATCGCGATGTCGGCCAGAACCTTGCGGTCCAGTTCCACGCCGGCCAGCTTCAGGCCATGCATGAACTGCGAATAGGTCAGGCCTTCGGCGCGGACGCCGGCGTTGATGCGCTGGATCCACAGGCCACGGAAGGTCCGCTTCTTGACCTTGCGGTCGCGATAGGCGTACTGGCCGGCCTTTTCGACGGCCTGGCGGGCGATGCGGATCGTGTTCTTGCGACGGCCATAATAGCCCTTCGCCTGATCCAGAATCCTCTTATGCTTCGCCTTGGTGGTCGTACCACGTTTTACGCGTGCCATGTGCCTCTACTCCTTACTTCAGGCCGTAGGGCGCCCAGAGGCGCACATGTGCCACGTCGGCGTCGGACATGACCGAAGTGCCGCGGTTCTGGCGGATATATTTCGCATTGTGGCTGATCAGGCGGTGACGCTTGCCAGCGACGCCGTGCTTGACCTTGCCGGAAGCGGTGAACTTGAAGCGCTTCTTCACACCGCTCTTGGTCTTGAGCTTGGGCATTTTCGTCTCCTTTTCAAAGCGCGACGATTACGAACAGCCACGGCAGCCCTAGTTAGCCGGGCGGTCCTTCCGAATATCGCGAAGGGCGGCCCATAGTCGGAAGCATTGCCGAACGCAAGCGATTCGGACCCAAAAAGGCGGATCGGCGTTCAACCGCCATGGCCGACGCCGATCCCCTCCGGCCGGACATGCCGGCAAGCGGTGCGCCGCATCCCCGTGGCACGCGCCACTATGTCCGGCGCGCGCGCGAGGGCTGGCGAAGGCTCCCCCTGCCGGCGCGCATCCTGCTCTGGATCATCGGCATATTCTTCGCGCTCTGGCTGATCCTCTTCATCACAAAGGGCCGCTTCCTCAAACATCCCTTCGAACGGATCGTCAGCAGCCGCCTGGAGCGCCCGGTTCGCGTCGGCGGCGACTTCCAGCTTTATTTCGACCCCGTCACCATCAAGTTCCGCGCCCGGCAAATGGTCATCGCCAATACGCGCTGGGCCAGCCGGCCCGCCTTTTTCCGCGCTGACCTGATCGACAGCCGCATCGCGCCGCTCAGCCTGCTGTTCGGGGACAGGTACAGACTGCGCTGGCTGGAACTGCGCAACGCCGCTGTCGATCTCGAATGGTCGCGCGACGGCAGGAACAACACATGGACCTTCGGTGACCCCCTCAGGAAGGGTGAGCCGCTCAACCTGCCGCTGATCCGTCGCGCCGCGCTGACCGGGACGACGCTGCGCTATCGCGATCCCCGCATGCAGCTTGCCGCCGATCTGGGCTTCGAGACGGTGAAAGCGCAAGACACCCGCTTCGCCAGCGATGTGCGCTTTTCTGGTGCCGGCACGATGCGGGGCCGCCCCTTCACATTGCGCGGCGGCCTGCTCTCGCCCGATGAAATGGTGACGGGCGGCAGGAACCAGCTTGCCCTACATGCCCAGGCGGGGGCGACCGTGCTGGAGGTCAGCGGCACGCTACCCGGGGCGACGGAGATAGAGGGCGCGGACCTGCGCCTGGTCACCCACGGACCCAATCTTGCCCGGCTGTTCGATTTCCTGGGCGTGGCCATCCCCGAAACCCGCGCCTATCGGTTCACCTCCGCCCTGACCAAGGTGGATGGCGAGTGGCGCTTCACCCATCTCAAGGGCCGCTTCGGCGACAGCGATCTGGCGGGACGCATGACCGTGTCGCAGCCGGATGATCGCCTGCTGCTGAAGGCCGCCCTTGCCACCCGCAGCCTTGATATCGTCGATGTCGGTCCCTTCATCGGCTATGATCCCGAGCGGTTGGCGAAGCAGGGCAAGGCCGGCGCGATCCAGACCGTGGACGGAGCGCCGCGCGTTCTTCCCGATGCGCCGCTGCGGGTGGAGGCGCTCCGCAATTTCGATGCCCGGCTGCGCTATGACATAGGCCGCATCCGCGCCGACAATGTGCCCGTGTCCAATATCGGCCTCACCCTCTCGCTCGACCGCAGCCTGCTCACCCTGTCACCGCTGACCTTCGACATGTCGGGCGGCCATGTCAGTTCCGACATCAGCATCAACGCCCGGACACAGCCGGTTCGCACCAGTTACGACATCCGCCTGTCGCCCACGCCGATGGGCAAGCTGCTCGCCCGCTGGGGCGTCGAGGAATCGGGCACCACCGGCACGATCAAGGCGCGCGTCCAGATGACCGGCCTCGGCAACACGCTGCACGATTCGCTCAGCGCCTCCAACGGCCGCATCGCGGTCATCCTGCCGGCCGGTTCGATGTGGGCGCGCAACGTCCAGCTGTCGGAACTCGACATCGGCACCTTCATCACCAAGATGTTCCAGAAGAAGCTCAAGGACCCGGTGGAGATCAACTGCGGGCTGATCGCCTTCACCGTGCGCGACGGCGTGGCGGCCGCCGACCCGATCATCATCGACACGCGAAAGAATGTGATGCTGGGCCGGGGCGGCTTTTCCTTCCGCAATGAGAGCCTGGACCTCGCCTTCCGCGCGGACGGCAAGAAGTTCAGCCTGTTTTCCGGTCAGTCACCCATCGGCATCAACGGGACATTCGCCCGACCCGGCATCGACGTGATCAGCCCCGAACTGGTGGCGCGCGGCGGAGCAGCCGCCGCCCTGGGCATCGCCGCGACCCCGCTCGCCTCCGTCCTTGCCTTTGTCGATGTCGGGGACGCAAAGAGCGCCGCCTGCGGCCCAGTGCTCGCCGGCGCGACTGCGGCGGCCCAGCGCACCAAAGGCGGCAAGCCCCGCGACGATGTCGGCCACGGCACCACGGCCAAGGATGAGGCGGGCAAGGGAAGCGTCCGGGAAAACAGGCGTCAGGAAAAGAAGTTTCTCGGCATCTTCTGATCACCCACCTCGGTCCGGGAGGGGGGGCACCGCGCCTCCTTGACAGACGCAGCGGTCTATCGTCGCGGGCGGCAGCACTTCGCTCAGCCGCTGGCGCACGACATTGGCCCAGATGCGATATCCGGCCGGATTCATATGCACGCCGTCCGCCTGATAATTATCGCCCAGCTTGCCGTCCTTCAACAGCGACAGGGGCCGGCGGCGCCATCCCTGACCCCATCGCCGCTGCCGGCCTGACCCGTCAGATCTTGCCATATTTGGCTTCGAAGCCTGCAACATCCCCGGCGGCGAGATATTTTGCCTGGTCGATCCACTGGTCGCGCACCGGGCGGCCCTTGAAGCTGCCCAGCCTGGCGTCGATCGCGGCGATGTCGGCATCGTTCCAGCCCGCGATCTGGGCATAGCGCGTGACCCCCAGTTCGATCAGCAGCGTGTTGAGCTTGGGGCCGACCCCCTTCAGCTTCAGCAGGTCGTCGGCATCGCCGGACGGCGCGGCAGCCGCCGGTGAATCGGGGGCAGGAACCGGCGCCAAAGGTTCGACCGGCGCGGGCGAGGGCGAGGGGGCGGCCGGAGCGGCCATCGCCGGTTCGGGCGCGCTCGTCTCGACCGGCACGGAAACCGGCGGAGCGGCAACAGGCGCCGCCACCGGCTTCGACTCGGCGGGAATGGAAGGCTCACTGGGACGATTGCGCCCGGACAGCAGGAAAACGATGCCGATGATGACCAGCAGCGCGATCAGCAGCCACAGGCCATAGTCCATGAAGAATTCTTGCATCGCTTGTCCCTCCCTGTCTGAATTTGCCTTATTTAAGGACGGTTGAGCGCGCGCCGCAAGGGGATCAGCGCTGCGCTTCCTCCCGCGCCACTTCGCGCCACCCGATGTCCCGGCGGCAGAAGCCGGTCGGGAAGGAGATGGCGTCGACCGCGCTGTAGGCGGCCTGTTGCGCCGCCTTCACCGTCGGACCGGTCGCCGTGACGTTGAGCACGCGGCCGCCATTGGCGACGATCATGCCGTCCCGCTCTGTCGTCCCGGCGTGGAAAACCCGCGCGCCGCCGGCCTCCGCCGCATCGATGCCGGTGATCGCGCCGCCCTTGTCGGGCGTGCCGGGGTAACCGTTCGCGGCCATGACGATGGTGAGCGCGGCGCGGTCCGCCAGTTGCACCGGCCCCTGGTCCGCCAGCCTTCCTTCCGCCACGGCAAGCAGCAGCGCAACCAGATCGCCGTCGAACCGCATCATCAGCACCTGGCATTCGGGATCGCCGAAGCGGGCATTATATTCGATCAGCTTCGGCCCTTCGGCCGTCAGCATCAACCCGGCATAGAGCACGCCGCTATAGGGCGTTCCTTCGGCGGCCAGCGTGTCGACCGTGGGACGGATGATCGTCGCGATCACTTGCGCTTCCAGTTCGGGCGTCAGCACGCGGGCCGGGCTGTAGGCGCCCATGCCGCCGGTATTGGGGCCGGTGTCGCCGTCGCCCACCCGCTTGTGATCCTGCGCCGATCCGAAGGGCAATATGGCGCTGCCATCGGTCAGGGCGAAGAAGCTGGCTTCCTCCCCCGTCATGAATTCCTCCAGCACCACTTCCTCGCCAGCCGCGCCGAACGCGCCGGAAAACATGGTGTCGAGCGCCTCCAGCGCCTCTTCGCGGGTTTCCGCGATGATCACGCCCTTGCCCGCCGCCAGCCCGTCCGCCTTGATCACCACGGGCAGCGCGAAGTCGTCCAGCGCGGCGACGGCGCCGTCCTTGCTCTTGACGCGTTCATAGGCGGCGGTCGGGATGCCTGCGCGCTTGCACAGATCCTTGGTGAAGCCCTTGGACCCCTCAAGCTGCGCCGCCCTCTTGCCGGGACCGAAGACCGGGTAGCCCTTGACCCGCAGATTGTCGGCAAGTCCGTCGACCAGCGGCGCTTCCGGGCCGATCACCACCAGGCCGATGCTGTGGCGCAGGCAGAAATCGACCACGGCGCGATGATCCGCGGCATCAAGGTCGACCAATGTCGCGTGCTGGGCTATGCCGGGATTGCCCGGCGCGGCATAAAGGGTGTCGAGCGTCGGCGATTGCGCCAGCTTCCACGCCAGAGCATGTTCGCGGCCGCCGCCGCCCAACAGAAGGATGTTCATTCGCCCATGTCCCCGGAATATGAAGCTGGTTTCGATGTGTCGGGGCGCCTGTTAGCCGAGGAACGCTCGGGGGACAACGCGCCGCCGCTCAGCGTGAGCGAATTGTCGGGCCTGTTGAAGCGCACGGTCGAGGACCGTTTCGGCCATGTCCGCGTTCGCGGGGAGATTTCCGGCTTCAAGCGGGCCGGATCGGGGCACATCTATCTTTGCCTGAAGGACGACAATGCCGTGATCGACGGCGTGATGTGGAAGGGCGGGGCGGCACGCCTGCCCTTCGCGCCGCAGGACGGGGTAGAGGTGATCGCGACGGGCAAGCTCACCACCTATCCCGGCCGCTCCAAATATCAGATCGTGATCGAGCGGATGGAACTGGCTGGCGAAGGCGCGCTGATGGCGCTGCTGGAAAAGCTCAGGCAGAAGCTGGCGGCGGAAGGGCTGTTCGACCGGGAACGCAAGCGCCGCTTGCCGTTCATGCCCCGCGTGATCGGCGTGGTGACGTCCCCCACGGGTGCGGTGATCCGCGACATCCTGCATCGGCTGGAGGATCGATGCCCGACCCAGGTGCTGCTCTGGCCGGTGCTGGTCCAGGGGCACGGCGCCGCCGATCAGGTGGCGCGCGCGGTGCGCGGCTTCAGCGAGATGCAGCCCGGCGGCATGGTGCCCCGGCCCGATCTGGTGATCGTGGCGCGCGGCGGCGGGTCGATCGAGGATCTGTGGAGCTTCAATGAGGAGATCGTCGTCCGCGCCGTCGCGGAATGCTCCATCCCCATCATCTCCGCCGTGGGACATGAAACGGACACGACGCTCTGCGACTATGCCGCCGACATGCGCGCTCCCACGCCGACCGCCGCCGCCGAAATGGCCGTGCCCGTGCGGGCCGAATTGCTGGCGATGCTGACCGAACAGGGGCTTCGCATGGACCGGGCCGTGCGGCGCGGCGCGGCGCAGGCGCGGGAACGGCTGGAAATGCAGGCGCGGCTGATGCCCACGCCCGACATGCTGCTCAGCCCCCAGCGGCAGAGGCTGGACCAGTTGTCCGATGGCCTTGGCGGCGCGCTGCGGCACCGCGTGGCCGACGCGCGCGCGCATCTCGGCCAGGCGGGCGGCGCGCTGCGGCCTGCGCTGCTCCGCCAATATGTCAGCCGTGCTGCCGAGCGCGTCGACCGGTTGCGGCTGCGCCCGGATTATCTGGAGCGCGTCTATCAGGACCGGGCGACCGCCTTCGACCGGGTGTCGCGGCTTTTCACCTCGGTCGATCCCGATCTGCCGCTGCAACGCGGATTTGCGCGGGTGATGGCCGGGGATCGGCTGGTGAAATCCGTGGCGCAGGCCCAGGCGGAAGGCGTCGTCAGCCTGCACTTCCGCGATGGCGCGGTGGGCGCGAGCATCCAGGGCGGCACCCCCCTTGAGAAGCCGTCCGCGGAAGCTATATCGAGTCCGTCCCGCACCCCGCGCAAACCGCGCAAGGGCAAGGAAATCGGGCAGCAGGACCTGTTTTCCTGACGATGCCGCCGTACGAGAAAGGCCGAGTGATCCCATGCTGATGTCCAACCGCGACCGCCCGGCCCGGCTGCACTATATGGCCTACAGCTTTCGCGTCCTGCAGGCGGGCGACCATGTGGTCTGCGCCGTCAGCGGACGGAAGATTCCGCTGGACGACCTGCGTTACTGGAGCATATCGCGGCAGGAACCTTATGCCAGCGCCGAACTGTCCGCCCAGGCCGAACTGAAGGCGCGCGGATCCTAGATGAAGCGCTGGATCGTCGCGGCGGCACTGGCGGTGGCCGGCATGACGGTCGCGACGTCCGCTGCTCCCGCCGGTCCGGAACTGGTTCTGAACGGCGCCCCCATGCAGGGCGGCCCGTTGCTGGGCACGGCGCCCAGGGGCACCGTCGAACTGCGTTTCGATGACCAGCTGGTGCCGGTCGATGCCGATGGCCGCTTCCTGATCGCCTTCGATCGCGATGCCGCGCCGCAGGCCGGGCTGAGGGCGCGTCTTGCCGACGGAACCATGGTCGAGCGCACCCTGGCCGTCGCATCGCGGGATTGGCGGATCGAACAGGTCGATGCGCCGTTGCGCCCCACCAGGAACACGCAGGCCTTCCTCGCCTTGCGAAAGCCGGAGCTGGAGCAGATCGCCGCCGCTCGCAAGGAAATGACCGACGCGCAGGGCTGGCGCCAGCGGTTCATCTGGCCGCGTCTTGGCCGCATCTCCGGCCTGTTCGGCGCGCAGCGTATTTATCAGGGACAGCCGGGCGCCTATCATGGCGGCGTCGACATAGCGGGCGCCCCGGGCGAGCCGGTGGTGGCCCCGGCCGATGGAGTGGTGACGCTGGCGGCCGATCACCCTTTCACGCTGGAGGGCAATCTGCTGATGATCGACCATGGCCATGGATTGAACAGCGCCTTCCTGCACCTCTCGCGGATCGATGTGATTCCCGGCCAGCATGTGGTCCAGGGACAGCGCATCGGCGCGATCGGCGCCACCGGCAGGGCGACCGGACCCCATCTGCATTGGGCCATGAAGTGGAATGACGCCCGGATCGACCCGCTTCTGCTCGCCGGCCCAATGCCGCCGCAGTGAAGCAATATTTCACGGAACTATAATTTTATTCGTTCGTTTGCCGGCGCCGAAAATGTAAAATTTTGCCCGAAAACTCGGACCTGTAACAATGTTGTTAAACAGCCGTTCAATGTGAGTTTTTCGGGTTTGTGGCATAATTGATACAGTTAAGATCAAATGCGATTTTTGACCTTCTCCCCTGCTTTACACTCATAAAACGTCTGCGCAGAGTAATCCGCAGCACGCGTGAAGAGGGTTTTGCTGTCGGGCTCTTCGCCCTCTTCACGCGTCTAAAACAGTACGCGGGCCAATCCGCGAACCTCCAGAGCAAGGGACTGGATAGTGAAGACCAACTCGAATAACGCGTGGCTGCGCGGAAGCGCGGCGCTGCAGGCGCTTGCATTGGCAGGCGCTGGTTTTGCCGCTTTCGCCACACCCGCCTTCGCCCAGGAAGCGGCGCAGGGCGCAGCGCCTGAAGATAACGGCGACGTGATCGTCGTTACCGGCTCCATCATCCGCCGCACCGACGCCGAAACCCCGTCGCCGATCACCACCGTCTCGGTCGAAAATCTCGACAAGCGCGGCATCAGCACGGTTCAGGAAGGTCTGCAGCGCATAGCCGCCAATAACGGCCCGGCGCTGACCAACAGCTTTTCGGCCAATGGCGCATTTGCGGCCGGCGCTTCCGCCGTGTCGCTGCGCGGCCTGTCGACCAACTCGACGCTGGTCCTGTTCGACGGCATGCGCGCTGCCTATTACCCGCTGTCGGATGACGGTACGCGCAACTTCGTCGACCTCAACACCATCCCCGACGATATCGTCGACCATGTCGAAGTGCTGCGCGACGGCGCCTCGTCCAGCTATGGCGCGGACGCGATCGCGGGCGTGGTCAACGTCATCACCAAGAAGAATTTCAAGGGCGTTGCCGGCCGCGTGGAAAGCGGCATCTCCAGCCGCGGCGACGGGCAGCAATATCGCCTGTCGCTGACCGCCGGCACCGGCGATCTGGAGGACAATGGCTATAACGCCTATGTCAGCGGCTTCTATTATAATAGCAAGCAGCTGAAGAACAGCCAGCGCGGCTATCCCTATAACAGCGACGACTATCGCGGTGTTTGCCATGACGGCAATTGCGGCCCCAACAACGTCGTCGATGGCCTGGACGGTGAAGGTAATTATCCGGGTTTCAGTCCGGTCGTCACCAACACCGGCAGCAACTTCTTCGTCCGACCCGCGAATTCGCTGACCGGCACTCAAAGCGGCAACTATCAGCTTCTAAATCCCGCTGGTTGTAATGCCCGCAGCACCTCCTATTCCCTGACGCCTGCCGAACTGGCGGACAATCTCGCAGCGGGTGCGCCGTCGACCGTCTGTCAGGAAGACCTGACCAAGAATTACGGCGTCATCAATCCGGATATTCAACGCTACGGTTTCTCGGCCCGCTTCACCGCCCGGGTCGGCGATTCGAGCGAAGCCTATGCCCAGTTCAACTTCCTGCAGACTGATGTCAGCTATGACGGCCTGCCCACGACCATTCGTGCGAATGCGCCGGCACCCTTCTATTTCCCGCGCTACAGCAGCTCGGGCAATGTGGCTTATTATGGCGGCAACACCATCCTGCAACTGCCGGTTTATGTCTGCCCGCGCGGCACGACCGTGGCCTGCACCGCCGCCAACGGCACGTTGAACCCCAACAACCCTTTCGCGGCATCGGGTCAGAACGCCGCGATCATCGGTCGCATTTCCAATTCGATCGAGCATGACGAATCGCGCACCCGCGCCTATCGCGGCGCGATCGGCATCAAGGGACCGATCAACGACAAGTGGAACTATCAGGTCGACGCGACCGCGATGCACATGGACCTGCGCCGCAAGTCGGACGGCTATATCTATATCCAGCATCTGTTGGACGTGATCGCCGACGGCAGCTACAACTTCGTCAATCCGAACGCCAACAGCCAGGCAACCCTGGATTATCTGATGCCGACGGCGATCGCGACGTCGACCTCCGACATGGTGCAGGCGCAGGCGAATGTCAGCGGCGACCTGCTCGATCTGCCCGGTGGTCCGCTGCAGCTCGGCTTCGGCGTGTCGTTCCGCTACGAAGCGGTCGATTCGCCCTCGATCAATTCGGATATCAACGGTGGTACGGAGCGCTATTATCGCCTGAACGGCTTTGCCGTGAAGGGCAATCGCCGCGTCTATTCGGCCTATGCCGAATTGAACGCGCCGATCATCGACCAGGTCGAAATCAACGCGTCGGGCCGTTATGACCGCTATTCCGGCGGTATCGACAATTTCTCGCCGAAGATCGGCGTGAAGGTGAAGCCGATCAGGCAGGTGCTGTTGCGCGGTACCTATTCGAAGGGCTTCCGCATCCCCAGCTTCGGTGAGGCGAATGCGACCTTCCCGACGACCGGTTATGTGGGCAATGGCGCGACGCTGTTCAACGACACCTATCTGGCTCAATATGGCTGTACGGTCGCGACCTTCAGCAGCTGTCCGCAATATATCCGCAGCGGCACCTATGGTGCGACGTCGCTGGCCAATCCCAATCTGAAGCCGGAAAAGTCGCGCAGCTTCACCGCCGGCATCCTGGTCGAGCCGATGCGGGGCCTGTCCTTCACCGTCGACTATTACAACATCAAGAAGACGGGCGCGATCACCACGGCGGACAATACGCCTGCACTGCAGGCCTATTATGCCGGTCTGCCGATCCCGGCGGGCTTCAACGTGATCGAGGACGTGCCCATCGCTCCGGGCGATCCGCGTCAGCCGCGCGTGGCCTTCGTCCAGTCCGGCTTCATCAACGCCGACACGATCAAGTCGGAAGGCCTGGACTTCGGCGCCAATCTCGACCTGCCGATCAGCGACGGCATCCGCTGGAACAGCTCGCTGGAGGCCAGCTACATCATCCGTCTGGAAACCAAGTTCCCCGACGGTTCGGTGCAGCGCTATGATGGCACGCTGGGCAACTTCAACCTGACCGCCGGTTCGGGCACGCCCAAGTGGCGCGGCACCTGGACCAACACGTTGGACTTCGGCAAATTCGCGCTCAGCGGCACCACCAACTTCTTCGGTGGGTACGACCTGTCGGCGATGGACCAGGGTGACGGCTACAAGGATTGCGGCCAGAATCCGGACCGCTTCGTGCCCTGCCGCGTGAAGAACTACATCACCTTCGACCTCAACGCGCAGGTCAAGGTGACGGATCAGTTCACCTTCTATGCCAACATGCTGAACGTGTTCGACAAGATGCCTCCGATCGATCCGGTCACCTATGGCGCCCATGCCTATAACCCGGTCCAGGGCGGCGAGGGTATCCTTGGTCGCTACTTCCGCGTCGGCGCGAAGTTCAACTACTGATCTTCACGGGTCCGAAAGGGTATAAGGAAAGGGCGCTTCCATCAGGAAGCGCCCTTTCTGTTTGTCTCATCCGGTCCTGATTGAAACGCTCAACCAATCCCCAGCCTCAACCCCCCATCGCCTTCATCGACCTTCACGGTCGCCCCGTCAGGCACCTCGCCGCGCAGGATCAGGTCGGCCAGCGGGTCCTGCAAATAGCGTTGCACCGCCCGCTTCAGCGGCCTTGCGCCATAGACCGGGTCATAGCCGACCCGCCCCAGCCACGCCCGCGCGCCGTCGGTCAGGTCCAGCGTCACCTTGCGGTCCTTCAGCAGCTTGCCGATCCGCGCCACCTGGATGTCGACGATCGGCGCCATATGGCTCGCGCCCAGGCGGTGGAACAGGATCACCTCGTCCAGCCGGTTCAGGAATTCCGGCCGGAAATGGGCGCGGACGATGTCCATCACCTGATCCTCGACCTTCTCCACCGGTTCGTCATCGGCCAGCGAAGCGATGAACTGGCTGCCCAGGTTCGACGTCAGCACGATGATCGTGTTGGTGAAGTCCACCGTCCGGCCCTGCCCATCGGTCAGGCGGCCGTCGTCCAGCACCTGCAGCAGCACGTTGAACACGTCGCCATGCGCCTTCTCCACCTCGTCGAACAGCACGACCTGATAGGGGCGGCGGCGGACGGCTTCGGTCAACACGCCGCCTTCCTCATAGCCGACATAGCCCGGAGGCGCACCGATCAGCCTGGCGACCGAATGCTTCTCCATGAACTCGCTCATGTCGATGCGCACCATCGCGCTGTCGTCGTCGAACAGGAAGCCGGCAAGCGCCTTGGTCAACTCGGTCTTGCCGACGCCCGTCGGCCCCAGGAACAGGAACGATCCCAGCGGCCGGTTCGGGTCCTGCAATCCGGCCCGGGATCGGCGCACGGCGGTCGCCACGGCCTTCACCGCATCGGCCTGCCCGATGACGCGCTTGCCCAGTTCCGCTTCCATGGCGAGCAGCTTCTCCCGCTCGCCCTCCAGCATGCGGTCGACGGGGATGCCGGTCCAGCGGCTGACGACAGAGGCGATGTCCTCGCTCGTCACCTCCTCGCGCAGCATCGCGCCCTGGGTGACGTTCTGGGCCTCCTCCAGCTTGCGTTCCAGGTCGGGGATGCGGCCGTAAGCCAGTTCCCCCGCCTTTGCCAGATCACCGGCCCGCTGCGCCTGGTCCAGCTCGACGCGAGCGGCGTCCAACTGTTCCTTCAGCTTGCTCTCGCCCGCGATCTTGTCCTTCTCCGCCTGCCAGCGCTGCGTCAGTTCGGCCGACTGCTGCTCCAGATTGGCCAGGTCTTCCTCCAGCGCCGCCAGACGGTCCTGCGACGCCTTGTCCGTCTCCTTCTTCAGCGCCTCCCGCTCGATCTTGAGCTGGATGATCCGCCGGTCGAGCGTCTCGATCTCCTCCGGCTTGGATTCCACCTCCATGCGCAGGCGGCTGGCGGCCTCGTCCATCAGGTCGATGGCCTTGTCCGGCAGGAAACGGTCGGTGATGTAACGATTGCCGAGCGTCGCCGCCGACACGATCGCGCCGTCGGTGATCCGCACGCCATGGTGCAGCTCATATTTCTCCTTGAGGCCGCGCAGGATGGAGATGGTGTCCTCCACCGTCGGCTCGCCCACGAAGACGGGCTGGAAGCGCCGCTGGAGCGCGGGGTCCTTCTCGACATATTTGCGATATTCGTCGAGCGTCGTCGCGCCGATGCAATGGAGTTCGCCGCGCGCAAGGGCAGGCTTCAGCAGATTGCCCGCATCCATCGCCCCCTCGGACTTGCCCGCACCGATCAGCGTGTGCATCTCGTCGATGAACAGGACGATCTGGCCCTCCGCGCCCTTCACCTCGTCGAGAACGCCCTTCAGCCGTTCCTCGAACTCGCCGCGATATTTGGCGCCCGCGATCAGGCTGCCCATGTCGAGCGCCATCAGCGTGCGGTCCTTCAGCGTATCGGGCACGTCGCCATTGGCGATGCGCAGCGCCAGCCCTTCGGCGATGGCGGTCTTGCCGACGCCGGGATCGCCGATCAGGACGGGATTGTTCTTGGTGCGGCGGGCCAGGATCTGGATCGTCCGCCGGATTTCCTCGTCGCGGCCGATCACGGGGTCGAGCTTGCCCTCGCGCGCCGCCTCGGTCAGGTCGCGGGCGAATTTCTTGAGCGCGTCATAGCGATCCTCCGCCCCCGCCGTGTCGGCGGTCCGTCCGCCGCGCAGATTATTGATCGCGGCGTTCAGGCCTTCCGCCTTCACGCCTGCCGCGCTCAGCGCCTTGCCCGCCGCCGTGGTGGTGGCCAGGGTGAGGGCCAGCAACAGCCGCTCGACCGTGACGAAGCTGTCGCCCGCCTTGGCCGCGACCTGTTCCGCGCTGTCCAGCACGCGCACGGCGTCGTTGTCGAGGCCGGGTGTCTGCTGCGCCCCGCTGCCGGAAACGGCAGGAACCTTGGCCAGCGCCGCATCGGTTTCGCGCAACGCCACGCCCGCATCGCCGCCCGCCGCCTTGATCAGGCCGGACGCCATGCCCTGCTGGTCCTCCAGCAATGCCTTCAGCAAATGCTCCGGGCTGATGCGCTGATGGCTCATCCGGATCGCGACGGTCTGCGCCGACTGGAGAAAGCCCTTGGCGCGGTCAGTGAATTTTTCGAGGTTCATACTATCCCCTTCGTGAAGCTGCTCACGATGTAATGTTGCATAAAAGCAACACAAGAGGCGCTACGCAAATATCCTTATGCGCTATCAATTCACCGGATCGTTCATGGTTTCGTCGCCTTGGGCGCATCCGGCGCAAATGCATCCCCAAAGAAATCCCCCTTGTACCAGCGCGGCGCCTGCGGCTCGTCCGCGATCTCCCGCGCAATGGCATAGTTCACCCTGGCGAACTTCGCGGCCGCATCCCAGTTGAAGGGCAGGCTCATCTGATCGGAAAGCTGGTGATAATCGGTCTTGAGGAAATGTTCGAACGCCTCCCTTCCCGGACCCGCAAAGCCGGTCATCAGGAACAGCGCCGGCACCCCTTCCTGGACGAAGCGATAATGGTCGGACCGGGTGAACAGCCCTTCGGCCGGCAACGGATCGGGCGAAAGCGAGATGCCCTGCGCCCTGGCCGCCTTCTCCGCAATGGGCCCAAGGGTCGAATGATCGGCGCCAAAGGCGATCACGTCATGGAAATCATAGGTCAGGATCGGCATGTCGAGATTGACCACCCCGACCAGCCTGCCGCCTGCCGGCAGGACAGGGTTCTTCGCCAGATATTGCGACCCCAGCAGCCCGTCTTCCTCCGCGGTGACGGCCGCGAACAGGATGGACCGCCTGGGGCGCTCCCCACTCTCCGCGAACGCCCTTGCCACGGCAAGCAGGGTGGCGATGCCCGACGCATTGTCCATCGCGCCGTTATAGACCTTGTCCGGTCCCTTGCCGTTCTCCTCCATCCCCAGATGATCGAGATGCGCCATCAGCAGCACATATTCATGCGAAAGCGCCGGGTCGGCGCCGGGCAGGACCGCCAGCACATTGCGGCTGGGTGCCGTTTCGACGATGCTGGTGCGGTCGATCCGGACCGTGGGTCGCAGCGCGAATCCCCTGGGCCGGGCACCCTTCCTTTCCGCCTGCGCGCGGATCGCGGCGAGGCTCTTGCCCGATCCTGCGAGCAGTGCGTCGGCTGCTGCGCCGGTCACCATCGCGGTGCCCCGGATGGCAGGCGTGCGGACATAGGGCTGGCCGTCCCTGGCGATCCAGCTTGCCGAAGGGTGCTGCGCCCGGTCGCGTATCTTTTCCCACGGCGTGCGGCCCAGATAGCTGGCGGTGGGTATGGTGATAAGGCCGACGGCGCCTGCCTGCTGCGCGGCCAGGGACTTTTCGGCGGCGAGATGCGCGCCGATCTCGCTCGGCATGCCGGCCGGGGCGCCGGACAGCGCAACCGCGAACTTGCCCTTGAGGTTGAGGCCAGCATAATCGTTGATCTTCTCGCGATCGGATTGCAGGCCATAGCCGACGAACACGGCCTGCGTCTCCATGCTCTGCCGCGGTTCGCGTCCAAATGCGCCGATGGCGATATCCTCGCCATTGGCGAAGCGCCTGCCGCCGATGCTGATCGAGGGCGCGGACGCCTTGTCTAGCCGTGCCACGGCGAGCGTCACGGGCTGATACCAGCTATCGGGAATGACCTGCCGCAGGCCCAATGCCTCGAACCGGGCGGCGATATAACGGGCGGCGATGTCATAACCGCGCGTGCCCGCGTCGCGCCCCTCCAGCAGGTCGTCCGCCAGGAAACCGATATCGGCGCGAATGGCGTCCGCACCGATGGCAGGCGCGGTTTCAGCGGAGGAGGGGTAGGGCGTGGCGAGGACAAGGCCGAGGGCGGACACGAAGGCGAGGGAATGACGGCGCATCGGGTGCGAAGACCTCTTCTTATGGTTGGAGGCAAAGCCTATCGCGCCCATCCCGCCTGTCCAGCGGAAAGCGTATTGCGCGGCTAAAGCGCCCCGCTATGCTGCCGGCCAATCCACTGACCATCATGAGGCGCTCATGACCTTCTCCCCCTTTTCCCGCCGGATAATGTTGATGATCGGCCTGTCCTCGCTCGCGCTTGTTCCCACGATGCCGGCGGCGGCCGCTCCGGTGGCGCCGTCGGCCAGCGCGCCCGCGCCGCTCTCCAGCCTGGTGGCGGCGGTGAACATTCCCTATGAGCAGTTCACGTTGAAGAACGGGCTCCGCGTCATCGTCCACACCGACCGCAAGGCGCCCGTGGTCGGCGTATCGATCTGGTATCATGTGGGATCGCGCTTTGAACCGGCAGGCAAGACGGGCTTCGCCCATCTGTTCGAACATCTGATGTTCTATGGCTCGGAAAATGCCGACGGACCCTTTTTCGGGCGGCTGGAGGATATCGGCGCGACCGACTGGAACGGCACGACCTGGTTCGACCGCACCAATTATTTCGAGACGGTGCCGACCGGGGCGCTCGACCGGGCGCTGTTCCTCGAATCCGACCGCATGGGCCATTTGCTCGGCGCCGTGACGCAGGCCAAGCTCGATACCCAGCGGGGCGTCGTGCAGAATGAAAAGCGGATGGGCGAGAATGAGCCCTATGGGCTGGTCGAATATGCGCAGCTCGCAGCCATGCTGCCGGAAGGGCACCCCTATCGCCATTCGACCATCGGTTCGATGGCGGACCTGAACGCCGCCAGCCTGGGCGACGTGCAGACATGGTTCAAGACCCATTATGGCCCGAACAACGCCGTGCTGGTGCTGGCGGGCGACATCGACGTGCCCACGGCCAGGGCGAAGGTCGAAAAATGGTTCGGCAACATCCCCGCCGGCCCCGCGCCCAAGGATGTAGATGCGACCGTGCCCACGCTCGACAAGGATGTCGAGAAGGTGATGCACGACAATGTCGCCGCCACCCGGCTCTACCGCAACTGGATCGTGCCTGGGGTGAATTCGGACGACCTGGTCCCGCTGAACCTTGCAATGGCGGTGTTCGGCGGCCTCAATTCCTCCCGCCTCGACAATATACTGGTGCGTGACGAGAAGGTCGCGGTGGGCGTGAAGGCGAACATCCAGCCCTTCGAGAAGCTCTCCATCGCGGAGATCACCGTGGACGTGAAGCCGGGACAGGACCCGGTGGCGGTCGGCAAGCGGCTCGACCAGCTTCTGGCCGACTATCTTGCCAAGGGTCCGACGGCGGACGAGGTGCAGCGCGCCGCGACGCAGCAGCTTTCGGGCACCATCGGCGGGCTGGAAAAGGTCGGCGGCTTCAGCGGCAAGGCGGTGACCCTGGCCGAAGGCGCCGTCTATTCGAACGATCCGGGCAAATATAAGAAGGATCTGGCCGCCTATGCCGCGGCGACGCCCCAGTCGGTCAGCGACGCCGCGCGCAAATGGCTGGGAAGGCCGGTCTTCCGGCTGACCGTGGCGCCGGGCGAGCGGTCGGCGGAGGACAACGCGCTGGCCGGCAACGCCACCCATCATCCGGCCTATTTCCGCGATCCCAAGAAGCCCGCGCCGGTCGCGGCGACCCCGCCCCCGCCGACCAGGATCGCGGAGCCGGGGATCGAGCCGGTCAAGGACCTGGAGTTTCCGGCGGTCGAACATGCGACCTTGAAGAACGGCATCCCGGTGGTGTTCGCGCGCCGGGCGACGGTGCCGGTGGTGCGGGTGTCCGTGTCCTTCGACGCGGGCAATGCCGCCGACGACAAGGCGAAACTGGGCACGGCGGGCCTCACCACGGCGCTGTTGGACGAGGGCACGACAACGCGCAGTTCGATCCAGATCGCCGAGGAGCAGGAACGGCTGGGCGCGTCGATCAGCGCCGGCAACGGCATGGACGCGACCAATGTCGGCCTCTATGCGCTGAAGCCGAATCTGGACGCCTCGCTCGGCCTGCTGGCGGACGTGATCCGCAACCCGGCCTTCGCGCCGGCGGAGGTCGAACGCCTGCGCGGCCAGGTGCTGACCCGGATCGCGGCGGAAAAGACCGAACCCATGCCGATCGCGCAGCGCCTGCTGCCGCCCTTGCTCTATGGACAGGCGCACCCCTATGGCATTCCCTTCACCGGCTCCGGCACGGAAAGCGGGGTGAAGGCGGCGACGCGGCCCGATCTGGTCGCCTTCCATGACAAATGGCTTCGGCCGGACAATGCGACGATCTTCGTGACGGGCGACACGACGCTGGCCGACGTGATGCCGCTGCTGGAAAAGCGTTTCGGCGACTGGAAGGCACCCAGGGTTGCAAAGGGGACGAAGCTGTTCCGCATGGACCGCATGATGCGGCCTTCGCGGATCATCCTGGTCGACAAGCCGCAAAGCCCCCAGTCGATGATCCTTGCCGGGCAGCTGACCAACAAGGCGGGCACCGACAATCCGGTGACGTTGCTGACCGCCAATGAAGTGCTGGGCGGCAGCTCGACATCCCGCCTGATCATGGACCTGCGCGAGACCAAGGGCTGGGCCTATTATGCGGGCAGCGCACTGCCGGGCGTCAAGGAGACGATCCCGCTGCTGGTCTATGCCCCGGTGCAGACCGACAAGACCGGCGAGTCCATCGTCGCCGCGCGGAAGGACATCGGCGATTTCCTGACCGCCAAGGGAACGACCGAGGCGGAACGCAACCAGACGATCAACAGCCAGATCCTGTCCTTGCCGGGCAGTTTCGAAACCTCGTCCGATCTGCTGGGGGCGATGATGCGGAACCGGATGATCGGGCGGCCGGATGATTATTATGAGACGCTTCCGGGCGTCTACCGCGCCATGACGGCGGCGGACATGGACAAGGCAGCACGGGAGGCGATCAATCCCGACCGGCTGATCTGGGTCGTGGTGGGCGACGCGAAACTAGTGAAGCCACAGCTTGACGCGGTCGGACTTCCGGTCGAAATGGGCACATTGGCAGATTGACGATTACGTAAAGGAGAAGTGCTATGGCAGCAGTGGACGGCGCCTATGATTGCGTGGCGAAGACGCCGATGGGCGACCAGAACGGCGTGCTGACCGTCATCAGCTCGGGCGACGGCTTTCACGGTACCTTCGCCGGCATGATGGGCTCGCTCGACGTGGCAGAAGGCAAGGTCGAGGGCAACAAGCTGAGCTGGAAGATGAACATGACGCTGCCCATGCCGATGACGCTGGAATGCGAGGCGGAAGTGAGCGGCGACAGCATCACCGGCACCATGCAGCTTGGCGCCTTCGGCACGGCGGGTTTTTCGGGCACGCGTCGGGCCTGAAGGATCGGCAGGCTGAGGTTGGAAGGCTGGGAAAGGGGCTGGGCGCGCGACTTCCCAGCCCCATTTTCTTGGCCCGAAAATACTCCCGATTGCGCCGGGGCGGAACGGAAACCCTTGACGCAAGAGATTAGTTAGCTATCTAAATAAAATGTCCCGATCGGAGTTGAAGCGCGCGCTGGCGCATAAAATGCCGCAGGTGGCCCGGCAATGGCGGCAATTGGCCGATCTGGCGCTGGCCGAATTCGGCGTTTCCAACAGCGCGGCCTGGTGCCTCATCTATCTCGACCGGCTCGGCGCCGATGCGCGGCAGGCCGATCTCGCCGAGGAACTGGGGATCACCCAGCCTTCGCTGGTGCGGACCCTGGACCAGTTGCAGGCGGCGGGACTTGTCGGGCGCGTGCCGAATCCCGATGATCGCCGTTCCAACCGAATCGCCTTCACGCCGGAAGGCCGGGAACTGATCGGCCGGATAGAGGCGCGGCTGGAGGATTTGCGGCGCGAATTGCTGGAGGGTGTGCCGGACGCCGCCATCGAGATCATCGTCAACCTGCTGAACCTGCTGGAGCGGCGCATGGCCGAGCGGCGGGGTCAGTCGTAACGGGGACGACCCGCCATGAATGGTCCGACATGCGAGCGCTGACATGAACGCCTTTGGCGAGCGCGTCGGCTGGCCCGCGGCTCTGTTTTCCCTCAAATGCTTCGCGGCGGCGATGCTGGCGCTCTACGTCGCGCTCAGCATCGGGCTGGAACGTCCCTATTGGGCATTCCTGACCAGCTATATCGTCGCGCAACCGCTGGCCGGCGCGGTGATTTCCAAGGCGGTGTTCCGCATCATCGGCACGCTGACCGGGGCGATCTTCTCCGTTGCCGTCGTGCCGCCTCTGGTCAATGCGCCGGAATTGCTGTCGCTCGCCATGGCGCTGTGGCTGGCCTTGTGCGTTTTCGTCTCGCTGCTCGACCGCACGCCGCGATCCTATATGTTCGTGCTGGCGGGCTATAGCGCCTGCCTCATCGTCTTTCCCGACGTCGACACGCCGCAGACCATCTTCACCGTGGCGACGCTGCGGGTGCAGGAAATCACCATCGGCATCCTGTGCGGCAGCCTGGTTCATGGCGTCGTCTTCCCCGGCTCCATAACCGATCTGCTGCTCGCGCGCGCGGCGGCCATGCTGCGCGATGCGGAACGTTGGTCGCATGACGCCATCGCGCTGGAGCCGGTGGAGGGGCTGGCGCAGGAACGCCGCCGCCTGGCGCAGGACATCACCGAACTGCACCAGATGTCGGTGCATCTGCCCTTCGACATAAGCCGCCTCGCGCCGCGTGTGCGAACGGTGCGCGCCATGCAGGACCAACTCTCGCTGCTGCTGCCGCTGGGCGCGGCGGTGGAGGATCGCCTGGCCATGTTGAAGGCGGCCAGCGGCGGCGTCGTGCCGCGGCAGGTCGAAACATTGATAGCGGATGTCCGGGCCTGGATCGTCAACCCCGGCGAAGATCTCGCCGTCCGCAATGCAGCGGCGGATGCGCTGATCGCCCAATGTTCCGCGCTGGAACCGGCGGCGCGGGCGGAGATGGGCTGGGCGGACATGATGCGCCTCAGCCTTTTTGCCCGCCTCGCCGCACTGATTGCCGCGCATCGCGACTGCCGCGACCTCTATGACCAGATGGTGACCCACAGGCGGGAGGCGGTCAGCGCCCGTGTCGGCGAATTGCTGGAGGGGCGGCGCAACCGGGAACTGCACAGGGACTATGGCGGCGCGGCGCGCGGCGCATTCGCGGCCTTCGTCACCGTGGCTCTGGGCTGCGCGCTCTGGATCGGCAGCGGATGGAAGGACGGCGGTAGCGCGGTCATGCTGGCGGGCGTGTTCCTTTCGCTCTTCGCGGGGTCGGACAATCCGCTGGCGCCGCTAAAGGGTTTCATGATCGGCACCATCGCCGCTTCGCTGCTGGGCGCGGTCTATGGCTATGCCATCATGCCGCGCCTTGACGGCTTTGCCATGCTGGCCGCCGCCTATGCGCCGATGCTGCTGCTTCTGGGCACCATGATGGCCTCGCCGCGCTGGATGGGCATCGCCTTGCCGACGCTGCTGGGACTGGGCAGTCCGGTGCTGTTGTCCGATCGGTATGTCGGCGCCTTCGCGAGCTACGCCAATGGCACCGTGGCCCAGCTGGTCGGCATTTGGTACGCGATCATCATGGCCGGGCTGCTGCAGTCGGCGGGGGTGGAGCGGGCGATCCGGCGCACGGTGCGCGCAGGCTGGAACGACATCGCCAATCGCGCCACGCTGATGACGCCGCCTGACCTGCGCGGCTGGATCAACCGGATGCTGGATCGCATCGCGCTGCTGGCGCCCCGGCTGGCCGCCGTCCGGTCCGACAGCGGGCAGCCGCTCTACGACGCGCTGCGCGACCTGCGGACCGGCGTCGCCATCGGCGAATTGCGGCAGTTGCGGCTCGACCTGCCCGTCGATGAAGCCGCGCCGCTCGCCGATGTGCTGACGGGCGTCAGCGCCCATTATCGCGGGCTGGACCCGGATGCACCGGAACCGGCCCGTCCGGCGCTGCTGACCGATATCGACGGCGCGATCAGTCATCTGTCCGATAATCCCGACGCCGCGATCCGGCGGGAGGGTATCCTTGCGCTGGTCAGCCTGCGCCGCAATCTTTTCCCCGACAGTCAGGGCTATCGGAAACCCTCGCCGATCGGACAGCCGGCATGACCGGAGAAATCGCCCTGGGGGGCGTCTATGTGCCGACCCTTTTATTGCTGGCGCTGGCGGCGCTGATCCTGAGCTGGGGCGTAACCCGGTTGATCGGCGCCTTCGGCCTCTATCGTTTCCTCGCTTATCGCGCGGCGGTCGACCTCAGCATCTTCGTGCTGATGCTGGGGGCGCTCGCCATCCTCGTTCCCGCCCTTGGAATCCGTCTATGAACCGCTTTGTCGCCACGCTGACCCGCAGCGCCGCCACCATCGTCCTCGTCATCGCAGCCGTGCTCGTCGCGCTGTGGATGTGGAATCATTATGAGCGCAGCCCCTGGACGCGCGACGGGCGGGTGCGGGCCGACGTCGTGCGGGTGACGCCCGACATTGGCGGACTCGTCACCTCCGTCGCGGTGCATGACAATCAGGCGGTGAAGGCGGGCGACCTGCTGTTCGTGATCGACCGGCCCCGCTACGCGCTGGCGGTGGAGCAGGCCGAAGCGCAGATCGCCAGCGCCAGGGCGACGCTCGGCCAGGCCCGGCGGGAGGCGGCCCGCGACGTGGCGCTGGGCGATCTGGTGGCGAAGGAAGCGCATGAGCAGAATGTCGCCCGCGTCGCGACGGCGGAGGCGGCGCTGGCCGAAGCGATGAGCGCGCGGGATGCCGCCGCCCTCAACCTCCGGCGGACACGGGTGGTCGCGTCGGTCAATGGGGTGGTCACGAACCTCGACCTTCATCCGGGTGATTTCGTGGCGGCGGGGCAGCAGGCCATGGCGCTGGTCGACCGCGACAGCCTGCGCGTGGAGGGCTATTTCGAGGAAACCAAGCTGCCGCTGGTCTGCATCGGTGCGCCCGTGACGGTGCGCCTGATGGGGGAGGCGCAGGATCTGCACGGCCGGGTCGACAGCATCGCCTATGGCATCAATGACAGCAGCCGATCGGATTCGGGCAATCTGCTGCCGACGGTCGAGCCGACCTTCTCCTGGGTGCGGCTGGCCCAGCGCATCCCGGTGCGAGTGAAGCTGACGCAGGTGCCCCCGGAGGTAAAGCTCATCGCCGGGCGTACAGCCACCGTGACGATCGAACCGGCGCGCAAGGATGCGAAGGCCGGGGGGTGCCGTCATGCGTGAGATGCGGGCCAGTGGCGCCTTTTCTTCCTCCGGCCGAAGGCGCGGAGCAAGGATGGGGGTGCCTGTCCTCGCCCTTGCACTGGTCGCCTGCGCCACGGCGGGTCCGGACTATCGTCCATCCGAAAATTCGGCGGCAACCGCTCCCGCCGCGCAGGGCGCCTTCCTGTCGGCGCAGGATGCCCGCTTCAGCAACGCCGATCTGCCCGATCATTGGTGGCGGCTCTATGCCGACCCCCGGCTGGACGCGCTGGTGGAACAGGCCCTTGTCGCCAATCGCGACCTGCGCGTCGCCGACGCCAACCTGACCGCTGCGGAGGCCGTCCTGCGCGAGGCGGAGGCCGCACGCACCATCGGCACGACGGTCAGCGGGGGCGCGACGCTTTCGCGGCCTTCGGGCACGGCAGAAAGCCTGCCGGGCGTGGTCGGCTATGATCTGGGCCTTGCCGCCTCCTATCCGCTCGACCTCAACGGCCGGATCAGGCGCGCGATAGAGGCGAGCGCCGCCGATCTGGAAACGGTCGCGGCGGCGCGCGACTATGTACGGGTCAGCGTGGCGGCGGCAACGGCGCGCGCTTATGCGCAGGTGTGCGCCGCCAATTATTCGCTGGCCGTCAACCGGCGCGTCGTGGCGCTGCAGCGGGAAACGCTGGGCGCCACGCAGCGGCTGTTCAGGGGAGGGCGGGGCACGGCCTTCGACGTCAGCCGTGCGCAGGCGGCGGTCGACGCAAGCGAGGCCAGCCTGCCCGCCTTCGACGCGCAGCGGCAGGGTGGATTGTATCTGCTGGCAACCTTGCTGGGCCGGCCGCCGGCCGATTATCCGAAGGATGTGGAAAGCTGCGCGACCCTGCCGGCGCTGGGTGCGGCCCTGCTGGTGGGCGATGGCGCTGCGCTGATCCGGCGACGGCCGGACATCCGGCAGGCGGAACGCAGCATCGCCGCCGACACGGCCCGCGTCGGAGTGGCGACCGCCGATCTCTACCCGCAGATCAGCATTGGTGGATCGCTGGGCCTGTCTGGACCGCTCAAAAGTGCAGGTTCAGGGGCCAGCTTCGGCATGAGCCTGGGACCGCTGTTAAGCTGGAGCTTTCCCAACCGTCCCGTCGTCAGGGCGCGGATCGCGCAGGCAGATGCGCAGGTCCAGGCCGATCTGGCGCGCTTCGACGGAACGGTGCTGGAGGCATTGCGCCAGACGGAAACGGCGCTGGAAAACTATCGTCGCCATGCCGATCAGGCGGCGGCTCTCGACCGCGCGCGGGATAGCGCGGGGGTTTCGGCCGCGCAGGCAAGCAAGCTGTTCCGCTTCGGGCGGGGCGATTTCCTGTCCCTGCTGGACGCGCAGCGCTCGCTCGCCAATGCGGAGGCTTCGGCGGCGGCGGCGCGGGTGCAGTTGGTGCAGGACCAGATTGCCGTCTTCCTGGCGCTCGGCGGCGGCTGGTCCTGAAAGGAAACCCCCGGAACAGCGATCTGATCAGATCGCCATTCCGGGGGCCATGAAGCTGGTGCGACCCGAAAGCTTCACATGATCAATATTGGACCGTGACGGTTACCGCGCGACGGTTCTGCGCCCAGGCGGCCTCGTCCGAACCCAGCGCGGCGGGGCGTTCCTTGCCATAGCTCACGGTGGTGATGCGGCCGGCGTCGATGCCCAGCGAAGCGAGATAATTCTTCGCCGCATTGGCGCGGCGTTCGCCCAGCGCGATATTATAGTCACGGGTGCCGCGCTCGTCGCAATGCCCCTCGATGGTCACGCGGACATTGGGGTTCTGTTGCAGCCAGGCGGCCTGACTTTGCAGGATCTGCTGGTCCTGCGGGTCGACATCATATTGGTCGGTGCCGAACAGGATGCGATCGGATGCGACCGATGCGACGAAATCCTCCTGGCTGCCCTTGACCGGGCCAGTCGGGGCGGCAGGAGCGCCGGTTTGCGCCGAACTGTCGCCGCCGGGCGCGGGGGGCAATTCCTGCGGCGGCTTCTTGGAGCAGGCGGCAAGGGCCACGATGGCGGTCGCCATCAGCAAAGGACGGGAAATTTTCATCGGATGCTCCTCAACAGGGTCTGAAGGTCGTTACGCAGTCGGGACGATTCGGTTCCGTCATGATGCGAATCAGCATATGTCGGCGTCCTAGGGCAGCAAGGGCCCCCAGGCCGGGTCCGACCCGCTAAGCGGCGTGGGTATGCGCCGTTCGTTCACGCCGGTCAGGTCGACCTGCCACACCTGGCTGCTGCCTTCCCGGCCGGGCGTGGTGCGGAAGAATTGCAGCACGCGGCCATTGGGCGACCAGCTCGGCTGCTCGTCCTGCCATCCGTTGGTCAGGATGCGCTCATTGTCACCCGTCGGCGTCATGACCGCGATCTTGAAGTCGCCGGAAATCTTGGTGAAGGCGATCAGGTCGCCACGCGGGCTCCATTCCGGCGTCGCATAGCGGCCACCGCCATGGCTGATCCGGTGCTGGCCCGAACCGTCGGCGTTCATCACATAGATCTGCTGGCTGCCGGAACGGTCGCTTTCGAACACGATCTGGCGGCCGTCGGGGGAATAGCTGCCGCCCACATCGATGCCCGGTGCCGTGGTCAGGCGCATCGGCGCGCCGCCACTGGCGGAAATGCGATAGATGTCGGTGTTACCCGCGATCGCCATGGAGAAAAGGATGTTGCGGCCATCCGGCGACCAGCGCGGCGCGAAGGTGGGATTGTTGCTTTCCGTCACCAGCCGCTGCCGCCCCGTGCCGATGTCATAGATATAGATGCGCACGCGGTTGTTGAGGTAGCTCACATAAACGATCGACTTGTAGTCGGGCGAAAAGCGCGGCGTCAGCGCGATCGACTGGCCATTGGTGATGAAGCGGTGGTTCGCGCCGTCCGAATCCATGATGGCGAGGCGCTTGGTGCGGTTCCCCTTGGGGCCGCTCTCCGCGATATAGGCGATGCGGCTGTCGAAGAAGGGGCTCTCGCCCGAAAGGCGCGCATAGATGGCGTCGGCGCATTTATGCGCGGCCCGCCGCCAGTCCCGCGGCGCCACGACATAGCCCTGCCGGGTCAGTTCCTGCTTCAGCGCCACGTCGTAGAGATAGCAGCCGACGGTGATGTCCGCCTCGCCTCCCGTCGTGCGCACGAAACCCTGCACCAGCGCCTGATAGGCGCGCCATTTGTCATAGACGGGATTGGTCACTTCGGGAAAGGCGATCGCCGGAATGCCGGCAGGGCCGGAGGGATCGAACAGGCCCGACCCCTTGAGGTCGGCCGCGATCACCTCGGCGATCTTGCGGCCCAGCTCGGTCGAACCGCCTGCGGGCGTGGAAACCTCCGCCTGCGCCGGCAGGGCAGGGACCACGATCTTGAGGTTGGAGGAGGATTCGTCCGTCACATCGACGCTGAGCTGCGCCGAAGCGGCGGGCGCGAGCGCCAGCAGCAGCGCCCCCAGCATGGCCCCGAACGTGGCGCGGGCCTTTCCTGTCCTGAAGGATGGGGTCATTGCGATAGCCTCTTGTCGAAGGAGATGCGGAGGGATTTCCAGCCATCATACAAAGCGGGCGGCAGCTTGAAAGGCGCGGCGAGGCGGATCGCCTTGACCGCCAGTTCCTGATGCAACGTCACCTGGGTGCGGTTGCTGGCGGTGATGCCGGTGGTGTTGACGACCTGCGGCTGCCCCAGGAGCGAACCGTCGCGGGAAAGCTGCACGTCGACGAAGGTGCGAAGCTGCTCGATGTCCGCGCCGCTGGGGGATTTCCAATAGGGCTTGAGCTGGCGACGGATTTCCGCGTCCAGCGCGGCCTTCTGCGCCGGCCCCATGGCGGCCGCCGGTGGCGGCGCGGGCTTGCGCGGGGCGTCGTCCTCGGTGTCGATGCCCTTCAGGAAGTCCTTGCCCAGCAGCGATCCCTTGGGCTTGTCCGCCTTGCCCTGGCCGGAGGCGCGCGCGGGCGCATCGGACTTGGGCTTGGCCGCGGGCTTCTGCGATGCCTTGGCCGGTGCGGGCTTTTCCGCCGCCGGCTTGGGCTTCGGCTTGGCGGCCGGCACATCCTTCTTCGGGGGTGCGGGCGCGGGTTTGGGCGGTGCAGGCTTGGCCGCCTGCTTGGGTGGAGCCGGACGGGGAGCCGGCGGCGCCGGGCTTGGTTCGGGTCGTGGCGCCGGTTCGGGTTCCGGCGCGGGCGCGGCGTCCTCGGTCGGGCCCTGTTCCGGCGCGACGCTGGCGGGCGGGGGCGCGGTCGACACCTGCGGTGCCGTCGATTTCAGCGCGACCTCATCCACCAGGCTGACGTCCATCGGCGGCGAATTGAGCTTCAGGGGGTTAGGGGTGGCCAGAAAGCCGGACGAAAGCAGGCCGAACAGCAGGACATGTCCCGCCGTTGCCACGCCAAGGCCGATTTTCTCCGCACGATCCATCGCCAAGACCTATGGCCCCTATTCTGAACCGCTGCTGACAGCGGACCTGTCCTCGGTGCCGGTGCTGACCAGCGCGACCTTGTTGAGTCCCGCGCGGTTCAGCTCGCCCATGACGAGCATCACCCGGCCATAGTCCAGCCCCTTGTCGGCGCGCAGAAAGATCTGCGGCGGTTCAGCCTTGCCGGCATTGGCGGACATGATCTCGGTCAGGCGGCCGGGCAGTTCGGCGTCGCTGATCTGCGCGTCGTCGATGAAGACGCCGCCGTCGCGGTCGATCGAGACCACGGTGGGCTTCTGATCCTGGTCCAGCCCCTTGGCGCGGGTTTCGGGCAGGTTCACCGGCACGCCCGTCACCAGCAAGGGCGCTGTGACCATGAAGATGATCAGCAGCACCAGCATGACGTCGACCAGCGGCGTCACGTTGATGTCCGCCATCGGCGCGCGACCACGCCCACTACGGCTGGAAGGAGGCCCGGACATCGCCATTACATCACCCCCTGCGTCATGCCGGCCTTCGTCACCGCTGCGTCTCCAGCTCGCGGCTCAGCGTCGAATAGAAGCCGTCGGCAAAGCGGGTCAGCCCCGATTCCATGCGGTTGATGCCATGGCTGAAGCGGTTGTAGGCGATCACCGCCGGGATCGCCGCGAACAGGCCGATGGCGGTGGCGAACAGCGCCTCGGCAATGCCGGGCGCAACGACCGCCAGGCTGCTGTTCTGTTCCGCCGCGATGCTGGTGAAGGCCCGCATGATCCCCCACACCGTGCCGAACAGCCCGACAAAGGGGGCGACCGAACCGATCGTGGCGAGAATGTTGAGCCGGTCCGACAGCCGGTCCATTTCCGCAGCGATCGTGCTCGACATGGCGGTGGACAGCCGATCGCGCGTCCCCTCGCGATCGATCACCTTCTGCGCGGTCGACCGGCGCCATTCGGTGACGCCGGCGGCCATCACCTTGGCGGCCGGGAACTCCGCCTTGCCGCGGCCTTCATAGAAGCGGTCGATATCCTCCGCCTTCCAGAAATCCTGTTCGAAGGCGCGGCTTTGCCGGCTGGCCTTGCGCAGGGTGAAGCTGAAGCCGATGATCATCGCCCAGGTCCAGATGCTGGCCAGCAGCAGGCCCAGCATCACCACCTTCACGACGATGTCGGCCTGAAGGAACAGGGCCAGCGGCGAAATGGTGGCGGCTTGCGCGGCATTGCCGACCGCAAGGCCAACGTCGGGCATCGAAAGGCTCATGGGTTGATGTCTTCCCCTCTCATCAAACGGCTGAAAATGTCGGTCCAGGGCTTTGGTTGCCGGCGCGGGCGGCCCTGGGGTGTCAGGAAGGCGACGGAAACATCGCCCTGGGTCAATATTTCCTCATCGCGCATGACCGTCTGATGAATGGAACATGAAGCCGCGCCGACTTTCGTGACGCGGCTCACGACCATCAGCTCATCGTCCAGCCGGGCGGGGCGGCGATAGTGGAGCTGAAGGTCGGTGACGGCATAGACGCCCTCTCCACCCTCCAGATTGGCGCGCTGGTCGATCCCGGCAATGCGCAGCATGTCCGATCGGGCCCGTTCCATATAGCGCAGATAATTGGCATGATAGACAAGGCCGGACAGATCGGTGTCCTCGAAATAGACGCGCAGCGGAAAGTGATGCACGGCGGCGATGAACCTTCCGGTCGCCGGCGCGGGCAGCAGGTCTGAAACGGACATGCCGGGGCTTTTAACCATCAAGCAGGCGCTGCGCAAAGCGGGAAATCGCAGAAAGATCGGCGCTCCGCCTCCCGCAGGGGGCTTTCCGTCCGCTTTGACGTTGCGCGGAAGCACTGGCAGCCCGCCTGTCATGGCGCTACGGGGGCGGGCGAAGAGGATTCAGTGCAGGAGGGTTTTCGACCATGACGGATATTCGGACCGTGGGGGTGATCGGCGCGGGCCAGATGGGCGCGGGCATCGCGCAGGTGGCGGCGCAGGCAGGCTATGAGGTCATCCTGTCCGACATCGACCTGCCCCGCGCGCAGAAGGGCCGCGACAGCATCATCCGCCAGCTTGGCCGTGCGGTCGAAAAGGGCAAGCTGGCGCAGGCCGATGCCGACGCCGCCATCGCCCGGATCACGCCGGCGGGCGAAATCACGCCACTGGCCGCCTGTCAGCTGGTGATCGAAGCCGCGACCGAGCGGGAGGAGATCAAGCGCGCCATCTTCGGCAATGTCGGCGCGCTGCTGGCGCCCGACGCGATCCTGGCGTCCAACACCTCCTCCATCCCGATCACCCGGCTGGCGCAGGCGGCGCCCGACGCAAGCCGGTTCGTCGGCGTGCATTTCTTCAACCCGGTGCCGGTGATGGCGCTGGTCGAGGTCATTCGCGGCCTTGCCACCAGCGCGGAAACGGTGACCGCGGTCGAGACCTTCGCCGCCAGCCTGGGCAAGCAGGTGGTCCATGCCTTCGACGCGCCCGGCTTCGTGGTGAACCGCATCCTGTTGCCGATGCTCAACGAAGCGATGTTCGCGCTAGGTGAGGGCGTCGGCAGCGTGACCGACATCGACAAGGGCGTGATGCTGGGCCTCAACCATCCCATGGGGCCGCTGACGCTGGCGGATTTTGTCGGTCTCGATACCTGCCTGGAAATCTGCAAGGTGCTGCAGGACACGACCGGCGACCCCAAATATCGCCCTGCGCCGTTGCTGGTGAAATATGTCGAGGCCGGCTGGCTGGGCCGGAAGACCGGCAAGGGCTTCTACGACTATTCCGGTGCGGAGCCGGTGCCGACGCGGTGATGTGGGGGTTGGGCTACCCCGCGCTCAACCCATGCTTCTTCATGCAATGGCGAAGCTGGTCATAGGTCAGCCCCAGCCCCTTCGCCGTCGCCCGCTGGTTGTAGCGAAAGCGCTCCAGCGCCGCGCGGACGATGGCCGCCTCATGCGCATCCACGGCGGATTTGAGGTCCGTGACCGCGTCATGGCCGTTGGCGACGGGAGCTGGTGAACCCATGGCCCGACCCTCCGCCACGACCTGCACCGGCATCAGCGGCTGGGGTTTCCAGGGCGAGGCGAAGGGATCGAACACGATCGCCGCGACCGGCCGCCCCGGCTCGTTCCAGCGATAGACCGCGCGCTCCACCACATTGCGCAGTTCGCGTACATTGCCCGGCCAGTAATGGGCCTCCAGCTCGGCCATGCAGGCGGCGGAAAAGCCCGGCCATTGCGGCCAGCCGATCTCCGCCGCCATGCGCCGCCCGAAATGATTGGCGAGCACTGCGACATCCCCCTCCCGCGCCCGCAACGGGGGCAGGGTGATCACCTCGAAGCTCAGCCGGTCCAGCAGATCGGGCCGGAACCGCCCGGCATCGGCAGCGGCGGGCAGGTTCTCATTGGTCGCCGCGACGATGCGCACGTCGACCGTCAGTGGCTTCGACGCGCCGATTCGTGTCACCTCGCCATATTCGATGACGCGTAGCAGCCGCTCCTGCGCCGCCATGGAAAGCGTGCCCAGCTCGTCCAGGAACAGCGTGCCGCGATCGGCCTCCTCGAACCGTCCCGCCCGCGCCCGCGCCGCGCCGGTGAAGGCGCCCTGTTCATGACCGAACAATTCCGCCTCGATCAGCGTTTCCGGCAGCGCCGCGCAGTTCATGACGATCAGCGGTTCGTCCCAGCGGGGCGAAAGATGGTGAAGGCGCTCCGCGATCAGTTCCTTGCCGGTGCCGCGCTCCCCGATGACCAGTACCGGCCGGTTGAGTTCCGCCGCCCGTCCGGCCTGCTCGACCGCATCGAGAAAGGCCAGCGACTGGCCGACGAACTGGGTGTTTTTCTCCATGCCCCAACTTATGGTGAAAATTCCCATATTTCGGCAAGTCCTATTCTTGCACGATCGTAAAAAACCGCGAAATTCTGCCATTTCCGAAAATTGGCACGGCTTCTGCAAAGTCGGAAAGCGAAGCCGCTGACCTATCGAGCGGCACGCATATGAAGGCCAAGGTTCAGGAGTTTATCATGGAAAAGCAAAGCAACAGCGTCCGCGAAATCGGTCAGTTCCTGTCCGTCGCCATCGCCTCCGTCCTGTTCGGATCGACCCTGATCCTTTCGGCGGTAGGCCCGGCCCGCGCCAGCGAAGTCCCGATGATCGCGAACCCGGAATGCCCCGCAGCCTTGCACTATCTGGCGTAAGGCTCGCCCCGACACGTTCGTACCAGGAGTGAAGTTCAAATGGGTATTTTCTCCCGCACCCGCGACATCATCGCCGCCAATGTCACCGACCTGCTCGACCGGGCGGAAGACCCGGCGAAGATGATCCGCATGATCATCCTCGAAATGGAGGAAACGTTGGTCGAGGTGCGCGCCTCCGCCGCCCGCACCATCGCCGACCAGAAGGAAATGCGGCGTCACATCGCCAAGCTCCAGGGCCTGCAGGACAGCTGGACGGAAAAGGCCCAGCTCGCGCTCAGCAAGGACCGCGAGGATCTGGCCAAGGCCGCGCTGGTGGAAAAGCAGAAGGCGGTCGACATGGCGGAGCAGCTTTCCCATGAGATCGAGGTGCTGGACGAAGCGCTGCGCGCCTCCGAAGAGGACATCGCCAAGTTGCAGGGCAAGCTGCGCGAGGCCCGCGCGCGCCAGAACAGCCTGGTCACGCGCATGGAAAGCGCCCAGAACCGCCTGCGCCTGCGCGAAGCCTATGCCGGCGAGAAGGTGAACGACGCCTTTGCCCGCTTCGACATGCTGGAGCGCCGGGTCGACATGGCCGAGGGCCGCGCCGACGCCCTGAGCCTGGGCAACCAGCCCAAGACGCTGGAGGAGGAGATCGCGGAGCTCAAGACGTCCGACAAGGTCGACGCCGAACTGGCCGCGCTGAAGGCGTCGATGAACGCCGGTACAAACAGGGGAGAATGACGCATGGAGGACGTGTTCCTGCCCCTCATGATCTGCGGCATGCTGTTCATCGGCATGCCCTGGCTGATCTTCCACTATGTCACCAAGTGGAAGCAGGCCCCCAAGATCACCGATGAGGACGAGAAGCTGCTGGACGAGCTTCACCTGCTCGCCCGGCGGCTGGAGGAGCGGCTTCAGACCGTCGAACGGATCGTCGCCGCCGACAACCCCGATTTCCGTCCCGCCGGTCCTTCGCAGGACGAGGATTATGACTTCGACCGCCAATATCCCCACAGGAGGAACTGAGATGGCTGCCCGTCGCACCAAATTCTATCTCGACAAGCAGAACGGCAAATGGATGGGCGTATGCGCCGGCATAGCCGACTATAGCGGGATCGACGTGCTGTGGGTTCGCGTCGGTGCCGTGCTGGTGACGCTGATGGGGGCCTTTCCCTGGACGCTGATCGCCTATTTCATCGTGGCCTATTTTGCGGAGAACAAGCCGGCGGGCCTCTATGCCGACCGGGATGACGAGAAATTCTGGCAGGGCGTTCGCACCAATCCGGCACGCTCGACCCGCGATGTGCGGTCCAAGTTCCGCGACATCGACCGTCGCCTGGCCGATATCGAAACCTATTATACCAGCCGTAACACCCGGCTCGCCGATGAGATCGACAACCTGCGCTGACGGAATCGCGTGGCCCACGCCGTTTATCGAACGGGCTTGGGGGTCTGTCGAAAAATCGGCATTTTGTCTGAGAAATTCAACATCTGATATGCCGCACCTGCGGGTAGCGAGGGAGGTTTGCCATGTCGGAACAATTTGCGTTGGTTGCGCAACTCGCACCGCTGATCGTGATCTGCACCGGGATCGGTGTGGGCGGCTGGATCGTCACCACCTGGCTGCGGATCAAGCATGGCTATCCGCTGGACGGGGCGTGGGGCCAGGCCATCTATCCGCAGGCGGGCAATGAGGCGATGGAACGGATCAGCCTGCTGAGCCAGGAAAATGCCCAGCTACGCGCCGAAATCGGATCGATGAAGGACAGGATGGTCGTGGTCGAGCGCATCGTCACCGATGAAAGTCACTCACTGAACAGGGAAATCGAGCGTCTGCGCGGCCCCGCCAACTGACGGCCCCAGGCTCAGCAAGGGAAAAAATCATGAATCCGTTTGAAATGGTCGTCGCCATAGTCGCCATAGCAGCCGTCGCCAGCGTCGTTCGCGCCAAATATGGCATCGTTCGCCGCCACAAGGGCGAAGAACTGGTCCAGCGCGGCCCCGATCCGGAAGCCGAGCGCCTCCGGGCGGAGGTTAAAGCGCTGAAGGACCGGGTCGCCGTTCTGGAACGGCTGGCGACGGACAGCAGCACCGCTCTGGAGCGCGAATTCGACAAGCTCCGGGACCGCGACTGACGCGGGCATCATCATCACAGGGAGGACGATATGCAGGACCCCCTTATCACTTTGACATTGGCGATTGCGGGTCTGTCGGGACTCATCATCGTCACCGCCGCGGCCTTGCGGGGCTGGAATGGCTGGCTGGACCTTAAGCGCGCGGAACTCGCCCGCGGGACGGAGGGGGCAGCGCCGCCCTCCACCGCGACCCGGATCGAGGTTGCCGACCTCAAGGAACGCATCCGCAAGCTGGAAGCCATAGCCGCGGGCGTGGATATCTGAAAAAGGCCGATTTCCTCCTCCCGCCCGGCGGGAGGGGGACGGCAGCGGGAAGAGCTTTCCCCGCTTGAATTTCACCCTATATGGGCGGCCATGACCCAATTGCCCGTCCTTGCCGATCTGGTCGAAGAATATGAATTCCTCGACGCTGACGACCGCTACCGCCTGCTCATCGACCTGGGCAAGGCGCTGGAGCCGATGCCCGACGCGCTCAAGACCGACGCCACGCTGGTTCGCGGCTGTTCGGCGGCGGTATGGGTCTATCCCACCGTGATCGACGCCGATTCCGCCAGGGGCAAGCGGCTCCATTTCCTGGCGGACAGCAACGCCGCCATCACCAAGGGGATCATCGCGCTCGTCCTCCTCACCGTGCAGGATCAGTCGCCTGCCGCCATTGCCGGGACGGATATCGAAGCCGCGCTCGCCCCCTTCGACCTGCGCAACCAGTTGAGTTCCAACCGGACGCAGGGCATTCCCAACATGATCGCGTTGATCCGGGATACTGCCGCCCGCTATAGCTGAGCGGAGGGAAACCACGTCGACGCCATGCGTTCTCCTTCCGCCAACGAAACGGACAGAAGGAGAAAAGCGATGCGATCGATAGCGATGCTTGCCGCCCTGGGGCTGATCGCCGCCTGCTCATCCTCCGACGACAAGGGGCCGACGCAGCGCGACCAGATCGGACAGGTCTGGAAATATGAAGGCGGCGAGGGCGGAAAGGCCAAGGTCGCCTATATCGGCAGCGCCAACACGGTCCAGACCATGACCGCCGCAGATACGTTCGGCGTGCTGCTGGTCCAGCCGCTGCAGGAAGGCGGGGCGGATGTCACGGTCAAGCTGGTCGGCGCGCCCTTCACCTGCGACCTGTCGGACTGTAAGGTCACGGCCGTCACGGACGACGGCAAGACGCATGAATGGAAAGGCCGGATGACCGAGAACCAGGACGGTATCGAAGTCCTGCCCGCGGCCAAGGCCTATGATGCGATCAAGGACAGCCGGACGATCAAGGTGAACCTGGTGGTGGGGCCGAAGGACAAGAGCTTTCCCTTCCAGTTCAACGTCGCGGGCCTGGACCTGAAAGTGTAGCCGCCGCAGGAGCACGGCGCGTTCCAACAGGGCTTCACTCCTGCAACGACACGCCCGGACTGCGCGGATCGGCGCCGCCCACCCAATGGCCGTCGGCCGTGCGCTCCGCCGCATTGGCTTTCAGGCCGAAGCGGCTGATCGACACCTTGTGCCCCAGCTTCTCCAGCGGCGCCTTCATCGCCTCCAGCGATGTGCCCTGTTCCAGCACCAGCCCGTCCCGGTCGAAGAACTCGAACCCCAGCGCGATCGAATCCTGCGCCGACAGGCCCCAGTCGAAATGCGCGATCAGCGCCTTGGCGACCTGCATGATGATGGTCCTGCCGCCCGCCGCGCCGATGGTGAAGACCGGGGTTCCCGCCGCATCATAGACGATGGTGGGGGACATGGACGACAGCGGCCGCTTGCCCGGTTCGACCCGGTTGGCGACGGGCGCGCCGTCCTTTTCGGGGGTGAAGCTGAAATCGGTCAGTTCATTGTTCAGGATCACGCCATTGGCGACGAGCTGGCTGCCGAAAAAGCTCTCTATGGTGGAGGTCCAGGCAGCGATGTCGCCGTTACGATCCACCGCGACGAAATGGCTGGTGCCCGATTCGGGCTGGGGCAGGGCTGCGGTGCGCTTTTCCGCACCCGGCGGCGTGCCGGGGCGATAGTCGTTCAGCGTCCTGCCCATGCTGATCAGCGCCGACCTCTGCCGGAGATAGCCGGGATCGATCAACCCGGCGATCGGCACGGACACGAATTCCGGATCGCCCAGCCAGTTGTCCCTGTCGGCATAGGCGAGCTGCATCGCTTCCCCGATGACATGCCAGGACCGGGGATCGTCCTTGCCCCACTTGGCCAGCGGAAAGCGTTCCACCATGCCCAGCACCTGCAATACGGTGATGCCGCCCGCCGAGGCCGGTCCCATGCCGCATATCGTATATCCGTGATAAGGCCCGCAAACCGGCTTGCGCGGCTTGGCCTGATAGGCCGCGAGGTCGGCCTCCGTCATCGGCACGGGATTTTTCGGCGCCTTGCTGACCGTGTCCGCGATCATGCGCGCATTGTCGCCCAGATAGAAGGCGTCCGGCCCCTCCGCCGCGATCCGCCTGAACAGGGCGGCGAGCGGCGGATTCTTGAGGATCGTGCCCATCGGCGCAGGTTTGCCGTCGATCCAGAAATATTTCTGGATCTCGGGAAAATCAGCCCACACCGGCGCAACCGCCTTCATCGCCGTGTCCAGCCGCTGGCGCACCTCGAACCCCTGTTCGGCCAGTCTGATGGCCGGCTGAAACAGTTCGGCCCAGGGCAGCTTGCCCCATTTGCGGTGCGCCTCCCAGGCAAGGCGGACATTGCCGGGCACGCCGACGGAATAGCCGCCCGGCCAGGCATCGCGGAAGGAGAGGGGCTTGCCGTCCGCCCCCATGAAGCGATCGGGCCGCGCCGCCGCCGGCGCGGTCTCCCGCCCGTCGATCGATTCCAGCACGCCGGTCCGCCCGTCATGATGCATCAGGAATCCGCCCCCGCCGATACCGCTGTTATGCGGCTCCACGACATTCAGCGTCAGCATCATGGCGATGGCGGCGTCGGTGGCGCTGCCGCCCCTGCGCAATATCTCCTGCCCTGCCTCCGCCGCGCGCGGATCGGCGGCGGACACGGTGGCGTTGACCGCGACCGGCTCCCGCGCGGCCAGCGGGGAGGGGGAAAGGGCATAAAGAGCGAAGGGAGCCAGCAGGCCGAAAAGGCGAAAGGTCATGTCGGGTACCCTAGAGCATCGTGCGCAAAAGTGGGAACCGGTTTTGCGCGAAAACGATGCGACATCAAAAGCATAGAGCGCGCTGCGTGACTCGGATTCAGCGCAACGCGCTCCAGAGCGATTTCCAGGCGATCGGAACCGATAGCGCGCTCGATCGCTGTATTGCGCTCCGCAACCCGCTGGACGAATCAGGCGTCGACACCCACTATCTCGCTGATATTCCTCACCCCGTCGCGCGCCATCAGCGCCTTGATGCCGCTATTGATCCGCCGGGCGAGATAAGGCCCCTCATAGACCAGCGCGCTGTAAAGCTGGATCAGGCTCGCACCGGCGCGGATGCGGGCATAGGCCTGTTCCGCCGTGGCGATGCCGCCCACGCCGATCAGCGGCAGGCGAGTGCCCAGCACCCGCCGAAAGTCGCGCAGCCTTTGCAGCGCCAGATCGTGCAGCGGGGCACCCGACAGGCCGCCCGCCTCCCCGGCGAGCGGCGACCGCAGCGAAGGCCGGGATATGGTGGTGTTGGACACGATCAGCGCGTCGATCCGGTGGTCGATGCAGGCGTCGGCAATATCCTCGATATCGGCGGGCTCCAGGTCCGGGGCCACCTTCAGGAAGATGGGCGTCCGATTCGTCCCTCGCGCCGTCATGACCGCGCCCAGCAATTGGTCCAGCGCGGCCCGGTCCTGAAGCGCGCGCAGTCCCGGCGTGTTGGGCGACGAGATATTGACCGTCAGATAGTCGGCCAGGGGCGCCATGCAGGTCACGCCCGTGGCATAGTCCGCGATCCGATCGGTCGCGTCCTTGTTGGCCCCGATATTGATGCCGATCACCGGGTTTTGTCCGTTCCTGCCGGGCCGCCTGCGCTTCGCGATTCGCTCAGCCGCTGCCGCCTGGCCGCCATTGTTGAAGCCCATGCGGTTGACCACCGCCCGGTCCTCGGCCAGCCGGAACAGCCGGGGCAGGGGATTGCCCTTCTGCGACAGGGGCGTCAGCGTTCCCAGTTCGGTAAAGCCGAAGCCCAGCCCGTGCATCTTGTGCGCGACCAGCCCCTCCTTGTCATAACCCGCCGCCAGGCCCACCGGATTGGGAAAGGCGATGCCCGCCACCGTCTGGCCCAGCATCGGATCGGGTTCGAGCGCGGGCGGCACCGGCATCAGGCGCAGCAATCTGATCGACAGATGGTGGGCGCGCTCGGCATCCAGCGCGAAAAACAGGGGGCGGATCAGGCGATAGGACATGGCGGCGCTATGCCATCGCAAAGCGCACAGGTCGAGTCGCTGTTGCAGCGCGGCAACAGTAAGGACGGAATGACATTTCTTAACAAAATTCCTTGGGATTCGTCCCGTTTTGGTTCGGCCAATGTCCGATCCATCCAATAAAGTTTCAGCGATTCGGACGTAAGAGAGTCCTGCGACCCGAAGGCTCTAGGCCATATGGCTGACGAGACCTTTTCCTGACCCGGCGGTGAAAACCGCCGGGTCGTTTTTTCCCTGCCCTGCGACATTTATTGACGGGCCCGGCATGGTGGAAAGCGCATTTCCGCCACGCATAACCCTTGCACCTTCACGCCGATGGAGCATATTGCATCACCGGGGTGATAATATGGGGCCGCATGACAGCGAGACGTCCGGGGGGGCGTTGAATATCAAGGCGAAAGATGGTCATGCGCCGCTGTCCTATACAGTCGACGCGGCTCAGGGAGCGGTACGGTTGCGCTATTTCGCGCCACCCGACCAGCTCAACGCCTATTTCGGTTCGCTCTACATCTTCACCGAAACGGCGGAACATTATTCCGACGTGACCCGTGCCGATGTGCCGCAGCTTCGTTTCATGCTGGACAACAGCGGCGACTATCATTTCCATGATGGAACGATAGTGCCGACGCCGGAAGTCTGCCTGTTGGGCCCGACCATGGGGGCGACTCGCTTTGAACTGACGGGGCCGGGCCGCGTGGTCGGCATTTCGCTGCTCCCTGCGGGCTGGATCGCGTTGCATGGGGGGGATGCCAGCATTCTCACCGATCGGTTGCAGGAGATGGTCGACCTTCCCGGCTACCGGCAATTGCTGGAGCAACTCCGCGCCACCGACGATGCGGAGGAGATGGCCACGCTCTGCTGGTCATTCCTGTCGGAACGTCTTGTTCCCCTGTCGGATTCGACATGGCGGCTGCTGAAGGCGGTGGACGGCTGGCTGATGGATGAAGGTTCTCCGCGGATCGAGACGCTGGCTGACATCACCGGCCTTTCGCCACGCCAGCTCGCCCGGCTCACCAACAAGTATTATGGCTGCCCGCCCAAGCTGCTGGCGCGCAAATATCGGGCGCTGCGGTGCAGCGCGCGGATCGCGCTGGACCATGAAAGCTGGCAGGCGCTGTGTGACGACGGGCGTTTCTACGACCAGTCGCATTTCATTCGGGAGATCAAGCATTTCATCGGCCTGACCCCGCACCAGTTACAGACAGAGCCGAGCGCGGTGGCGCAGCTCACCCTGCTGCGCCGCTCGCTGGGTGGAGACGTCGCCGTGATCAACCGTTTCAGCTAGAGCGATTTCCAAGCGATCGCTGGTTAAGAATCGCGGCAAACAAGGAATCCGGAGCGGCGATCTGATTCAATCAGATCGAAACCCGCTCTAAACCTCATCCATCAGCAAAAATGCCTTGATTCCCGCCTCTGCCGGGACCACATGCCAATCGGATTGATTCGATCCGATTTGAGAATGGTTCGCAAGACGCAGGGTCATGAGGCTTTCGAGTTTCGCAGATTATGCCGTGGTGCTGATGTCCGCCGCCGCCCGCCATTGCGGCGCGGCCAGGATGAACGCGACCACACTTTCGGCCGAAACCGGCATTCCCCTGCCCACCGCGCAGAAGCTGGTGAGCCGGCTGTCGGCCGCGGGTCTGCTCGAATCGAGCCGGGGGACAGGCGGCGGCGTGCGCCTTGCCCGGCCGCCCGCCGCGATCACGCTGGCCGATGTGGTGGAGGCGGTGGAAGGCCCGATCGCCATGACCGCCTGTACCGAAATGGGCGCCCATGACTGCACGCTGGAGCAGGATTGCCGCGTCCGGCCGCATATGAACGTCGCGAACAATGCGATCCGATCGGCGCTCGCGAGCGTCACCATCGCTAGCCTTACCCGAGAAATGGCATGACCGAGGAAACCACCACCGTCCGCAACCGTGAAGCGCATGAGGCGGCCGATCGCGCCTCCACCTATGAGCATGGCTGGTCCTCCGCCATCGAACAGGATTTCGCGCCCAAGGGGCTGAACGAAGACACGGTCCGCTTCATTTCGGCCAAGAAGAAGGAGCCGTTATGGCTGCTGGAATGGCGGCTGAAGGCCTTCGCCATGTGGCAGAAGATGGAGGCGCCGGACTGGGCCAAGCTCAACATTCCGCCGATCGACTATCAGGACGCCTATTATTACGCGGAGCCGAAGAAGAAGATCGAACTGGACTCGCTGGATCAGGTCGATCCGGAGATTTTGGCGACCTATCAGAAGCTGGGCATTCCCATTGCCGAACAGGAAGTGCTGGCCGGGGTGAAGGGCAGTCGCAAGGTCGCGGTCGACGCGGTGTTCGACAGCGTCTCGGTCGCCACCACCTTCCGCAAGGAACTGGAGGAAGCCGGCGTCATCTTCCGCTCGATCAGCGAAGCGGTGCGTGAATATCCCGATCTGGTAAAGAAGTGGCTGGGCAAGGTCGTGCCGATGCACGACAATTATTTCGCGACGCTCAACTGCGCGGTCTTTTCCGACGGCACCTTCGTCTACATCCCCAAGGGCGTGCGCTGCCCGATGGAGCTTTCCACCTATTTCCGCATCAATGCGGAGAATACCGGGCAGTTCGAACGTACGCTGATCGTCGCGGACGAGGGCAGCTATGTGAGCTATCTCGAAGGCTGCACTGCCCCGATGCGTGACGAGAACCAGCTACACGCCGCCGTGGTCGAACTGGTCGCGCTGGACGATGCGGAGATCAAATATTCGACCGTCCAGAACTGGTATCCGGGCGACGAGAACGGCAAGGGCGGCATCTATAATTTCGTGACCAAGCGGGCGCTCTGCCAGGGCCGCAACAGCAAGGTCAGCTGGACCCAGGTGGAAACCGGCTCCGCGATCACCTGGAAATATCCCAGCTGCGTGCTGAACGGCGAGAACAGCGTGGGCGAGTTCTACTCGGTGGCGCTGACCAACAACCTCCAGCAGGCCGATACCGGCACCAAGATGATCCACAATGGCAAGGGGTCGCGTTCGACCATCGTGTCCAAGGGGATCAGCGCGGGCCGCTCGAACAACACCTATCGCGGGCTGGTGCGCGTCGCGCCGGGCGCGGAGGGCGTGCGCAACTTCACCCAGTGCGACAGCCTGTTGCTGGGCGACCAGTGCGGCGCCCATACCGTGCCCTATATCGAGGTGCGCAATCCTTCGGCGCAGATCGAGCATGAGGCGACGACGTCGAAGATTTCCGACGACCAGCTTTTCTACGCGATGCAGCGCGGGCTGGACCAGGAAGCGGCGGTCAGCCTGATCGTCAACGGCTTTGCCCGCGAAGTGCTGCAACAACTGCCGATGGAATTTGCCGTCGAGGCGCAGAAGCTGCTCGGCATTTCTCTCGAAGGATCGGTGGGCTGAGGCCTGCCACACGAACACCAAGGACAAGACTCTTGAGCGACGAAGACGATATTCAGGATGCCCTCGCCGATTTCGCGGAGGATGTCGGAAATGGTCAGGCATGGACCGCCGCGATCCGCATCCTGACCGAGGATTATGAGCTGGAAGAGGGCGAGCTTCAGGCCCGCGCCGCCAAGGATTTCGGCGACCTCGACGCCTATCAGGCCGAATGCCGCGCCGCGCTGGAGACGGGCGACCTAGCCTTCACCGAGAAGCTGAAGAGCGACAAGGCCTTCCACAAGGCGAAGGCGCCCAATCTCGCCCGCATGGGTCCGGTGACCGAATTCGTGACCGGCGTGCTGGAAAAGGGCGCGCCCGAACCCGGCGCCGACTGGTGGCCCTATATGCCGATCAAGCGCCATATCGACACGCTGTTCCCCGCGCCGGGCGATGTGCGGGACATGGCCTTCTGGACCGCGCGGACGCTCCAGCGCGCGCATGGTCGTTGATTTTTGGGGTGTGAATGATGCTGACGATTGAGAACCTCACCAACGAGATTGACGGCAAGGCGATCCTGAAGGGCCTGTCGCTCTCCATCAAGGCGGGCGAGATCCACGCGATCATGGGGCCGAATGGCGCGGGCAAGTCGACGCTGGCCTATACGCTGGGCGGCCGCCCAGGGTATCAGGTTACCGGCGGTAATGCCTCTTTTAACGGTGTGAACTTGTTCAGCTTGGAGCCGCACGAGCGCGCCGCCGCCGGCCTGTTCCTGGGCTTCCAATATCCGGTCGAGATCCCCGGCGTCTCCAACCTGCAATTCCTGCGCGAGAGTCTCAACAGCCAGCGCAAGGCATGCGGCCAGGAACCGTTGTCGGGCGGCGAGTTCATCAAGCTCGCCAAGGAAAAGGCGGCTCTCCTCGGCCTCGACATGGAAATGCTGAAGCGTCCGGTGAATGTCGGCTTTTCCGGCGGCGAGAAGAAGCGCGCTGAAATGGTGCAGATGGGCATTCTCGATCCCAAGCTGGCGATCCTCGATGAAACCGACTCCGGCCTCGACATCGACGCGCTCAAGATCGTGGGCGCCGGCATCAACGCCATCATGCGCAAGCCCGACAAGGCGGTGCTGCTGATCACCCATTATCAGCGCCTGCTCGACTATGTGAAGCCGGACTTCGTGCACGTCCTTGCCGCTGGCCGGATCGTCAAGTCCGGCGGCCCGGAACTGGCGCTGGAACTGGAGCGCGAGGGTTATGCGGAGGTGGTTGCGGCGTGACCACGCTCTCCCTTGCCGCACGCCCCCTCCCTACAAGAAGGGCCGAGGAATGGCGCTACAGCGACCTTGATGCGCTGGCGGCCATCTGGCCGACGCCCGCGCCGACGCACATCGATGTCGCGGCCGGAGAAACTGCGCACCATCATCTGTTGCAGGATGCGGGCGAAGGCGCGGCGGCGGTGCATGATTATGTCATCAGCATCGCGGACGGCGCTCGGCTCGACTTCCACCTCCTCAATATCGGCGGGAAATTCGGTCGCGTGGCCTTTACCGTGACGCTGGGGCGGGGCGCGCATTTCGAACTGAACGGCGCGATCATCGGCAGCGGCGAGCAGACGCTGGAGATCATCACCTCCGTCACCCATGCCGAGCCGGACGCGACCAGCGGCCAGACGATCCGTTCGATCCTGGGCCAGCGCGCCACCGGCAGCTATCTGGGCAGCATCAATGTCGCCCGCGATGCGCAGCGCACCGATGCCTTCCAGTCGGTGAAGGCGATGCTGCTCGACCGCACCGCCACGGCCAATGTCAAGCCGGAGCTGGAAATCTACGCCGACGACGTGAAATGCGCCCATGGCGCGACGGTGGGCGAACTGGACAAGCAGGCCCTCTTCTACATGGCGAGCCGCGGCATGGACCCGGCGACCGCCAAGACGCTGCTGCTCAAGGCCTTTGTCGCGGGCGTGTTCGACGATGTGGCCGACGAAGCGGTCAAGGACCGGCTTGAGTCCGCCGCCCTCGCCAAGCTGGAGAGGCTGGTATGACCGACCTGGCCCAGGCTTTGCAGCTCAGGGACGACTTTCCCGGCGTAGGTAGCTGGCATTATCTGGACAGCGCCGCGACCGCGCAGAAGCCCCATGACGTGATCGACGCCATCGCCCGCGCCTATGGCCCGGACTATGCGACGGTCCATCGCGGCGTCTACGAACGTTCGGCGAATATGACGCTTGCCTATGAGGCGGCGCGCCGGAAGGTGGCGCAGTTCATCGGCGCGCAGTCGGACAGCGAGATCGTCTATGTCCGCGGCGCGACCGAAGGCATCAATCTGGTCGCGCAAAGCTGGGCAGGGACGCAGCTCAAGGCCGGCGACCGCATCCTGCTCTCCATGCTGGAGCATCACAGCAATATCGTTCCGTGGCAGATTGTCGCCGAAAAAGTCGGGGCCGGGATCGATGTCGTGCCGCTGACCCCGGACGGCAAGATCGATCTGGATGCCATGGCCGCGATGATCACGCCCGCGCACAGGATGGTCGCGCTGGCCCATGTGTCGAATGTGCTGGGCAGCGTGCTCGACGTCCGCCGCGCCGCCGAAATCGCGCATGGCGTGAGCGCGAAGATCCTGATCGACGGCTGCCAGGCCGTGCCGCGCCTTGCCGTGGACGTACAGGCGCTGGACTGCGATTTCTACGTCTTTTCCGCGCACAAGCTCTACGGTCCCACCGGCATTGGCGCGCTCTGGGGGCGAAAGGCGCTGCTCGACGCCATGCCGCCCTATCAGGGCGGGGGATCGATGATCGACAAGGTGACGTTCGAAAAAACCACCTATGCCCCCGCGCCCACCCGGTTCGAGGCGGGGACGCCGCATATCACCGGCGTTGTGGGTTTGTCGGCGGCGATCGACTATGTGCAGGCCATTGGGCTGGACGCGATCCACGCCCATGAATGCGCGCTTGTCGCGAAGGCCAGGACCGCGCTGCAAAGCCTCAACAGCGTGCGCGTGTTCGGCCCGGAAGATTCGGCGGGCATTCTTTCCTTCGAGGTGGAGGGGGTGCATCCGCACGATGTCGGCACCATATTGGACGAAACCGGCGTTGCCATCCGGGCTGGGCATCATTGTGCGCAGCCGCTGATGCGCCATTTGGGCGTCGAGGCCACGGCACGGGCCAGCTTCGGCATCTACAGCGACGAAAGCGATGTGGATGCGCTGGTCAAGGGCATAGAAAGAGTGAGGAAAATCTTCGCCAATGACTGAAGTGAATCGCGAAGAGCGCAAGATTCTGGTGGAAGAGGTCGAGGGGGTGGAAACGCCCCCGAAGGCGCGCGTCGAGGAGGTGGCCGGTTCCGGCGCGCGCCAGCGCGACTATCTGGATGGCTTCCTCGCGCAGAAGCCTGCCGACATGCCCAGGGGCGAACCGGGCGGCAGCCTCTATGATGCGATCATCGATGCGCTCAAGGAAATCTATGACCCGGAAATCCCGGTCAACATCTATGATCTGGGCCTCGTCTACGGCGTAGACGTGACGGAGGATGGCCATGCCGTCGTCACCATGACGCTCACCACGCCGCACTGTCCGGTGGCCGAATCCATGCCGGGCGAAGTCGAATTGCGTGTCGGCGCGGTGCCGGGCGTGGGCGATGCGCAGGTGAACCTCGTCTGGGATCCGCCGTGGGATCCGCAGAAAATGTCGGACGAAGCCAAGCTCGAACTGGGAATGCTCTGATGACTCCTCCTCACACTGGCGAAACAAAGATCCGTGCCCGTCCGGCTGCCGTCGTGCTGACGGCGAGCGCCGAGCAGCGCATTGCCGACCTGATGGCGCAGGCGCCCGAAGGCGCGATCGGGGTCAAGCTGTCGACGCCGCGCCGGGGTTGCTCCGGCCTTGCCTATTCGGTCGATTATGTGAACGAGGAGGCCAAGTTCGACGAGAAGATCGAAACGCCGGGCGGCACCTTCTATATAGACGGCGCCTCCGTGCTCTATCTGGTCGGATCGACCATGGACTGGGTGGAGGATGACTTCACCGCCGGTTTCGTCTTCAACAATCCCAATGCCAAGGGTAGCTGCGGCTGCGGCGAGAGCTTCACGGTCTGACTTGGCCAGCGGCCGCCTGAACATGCCCCATATGCTCATCCTGGGCATGGGCTACACCGGCTCCCGGCTCGCCATGCGCCTGCGGGCCGAGGGATGGCATGTTACCGGCGTTCGTCGCGCCGCCGATGCCGAAACGCTCGACTTCAGCGACGAAACCGCTGTGCTGACCGCCATCGCGCGGGCCAGCCACATCCTGTCCTCCGTTCCGCCCGAGGGTGATGCCGATCCGGTCCTCACCCGCTATGGCGGCGCCATCGCCGCAGCGCCTGCCATCTGGACCGGCTATCTCTCCTCCACCGGGGTTTATGGAGATGCGGCGGGCGCCTGGGTCGATGAAGCAAGCCCGACCGGCGTGGCCCGGCGGGCTGCGCGCGCGCAGGCCGATGCGGATTGGGGCGCTCTGCGTCCGGACCTCCGCCGCTTCCGCCTGCCGGGTATTTACGGCCCCGGCCGCTCCGCGCTCGATCGTGTGCGGGAAGGGCGGGCGCACCGCATCGACCTGCCCGATCAGGTGTTCAGCCGCGCCCATGTCGATGATATCGTCGCTGGCGTCCTCGCGTCGATCCATCATGGTCCGCCGGGCATCTATAATCTGTCCGACGACCTGCCCTGCGCGCAGAACCGGCTGATCGAGGAAGCCTGCGCCCTGCTTGGCCAACCTGCCCCGCCGCTGCTGACACTGGAGGAGGCGCAGCTTTCCCCCATGGCGCGCTCCTTCTACGTTGAAAACCGCAGGGTGGCGAACGGACGCGCCAAGCGCCTGCTGGGCTGGTCTCCCCTCTATCCCACCTATCGCGAAGGGCTGCGCGCCTGTCTGTGACTCGCTCCGCCGCAAAGCAGGATCATCACTAACGACTTCTTAACCATCCCTGCCCGATGGCTGGCCCGTCAGCTTCCGGGGAATAAAGAGATGGACCGCTTCGATCATGCCTTCACCGCTCTGGGCCAGCGCATCAACAGCCTGTCCCTACCCGAACGCACCGCATCCGCGCCGGTGCCGCTCGCCAGCCTGATCGACAGGGTCAATGCGGCCAAGCGGCTTTACCAGCCGGGCGTCCGCCCTCAGACCGGCTTGGTTCGCAGCGCGACGACCATCCCTGCAATTGCCAGCAGCGCCCCCGCACCCGCCAGCGCCGTCCAGCGATAGCCCTCGACCAGCGTCGAGATCAGCATCGCGATCACCGGGATCAGCACGCTGGTATAGGCCGCCCGCCCCGCGCCCATTTGCTGGATCAGCCGGAAATAGAGCGGGAAGGTCACGACCGAACCCGCCAGCCCCAGCCAGGCAATTCCTGCCAAATAGCCCAGACGCATCTCGATGACCGGCGGTCCGGCCGTCGCCCAGGCGAACAGCCCATCTACAGCCGCGCCGATCAGCATTGCCCAGGCGAGCACTGCCGCCATCGGCAGCCGCCGGGCGATCTCCATCCCCTGCATGACATTGGCCGCCGACGCGCTCAGCAGCCCGGCGATCGAAAATGCCGCGCCCAGCAGCACCATGTCCGGCCGGACCCGGGCGCCATGATATTCATGCGTCAGCATCAGCGCGATGCCCGCCAGTGCGACCCCCGACCCTGCGATGAAGGCGCGGCTCACCGGCTGACGGAAGAAGAGATAGGCGAGGATGCTGTTGGGTATCAGCAGCATCGCGTAGATCACCGCGACCACGCCCGATGTCAGATAATGCTCCGCACGATAGACGAAATTGAAGTTCATCACGAACTGCGCCGTACCCAGCAATCCCGCGAAGGCCAGCCCGCTGCCACCGATGTTGAGCGGCAAGCCGCGCAGCCGGGCGAAGATCGCCATCGCCGATCCGGCCAACAGGAAGCGGTAGCAGACAGACCAGCTTGGCGGCACATTTCCCAACTGGTCCCGGATCACGATCCAGGTGGAACTCCAGATCAGCGTGACGAGGATGAAGGGCAGGAAAACGCCCTTGTCCTCGCTCATCCCTCCAATGTCCTGATCGCCTCGGCCAGAGGCTGCACGCTGGAGGCATGCTGCGACCAGTTGGTGACGAGCCGCGCCGCATCCCCGCCCCAGTCATGGAAATCGAAGCCCTGCGCCCGCAATTGCGTCCTTTCCGCCTCGCTCAGCCGCACGAACAGTTCATTGGCCTGGACCGGATGCAGCAGCCGTCCCGCCGCGCCCGCCGCCAGCGCCTGGGCCGCGGCATTGGCTGCCCGCGCGTTGCGCAGCCACAGGTCGCCCTCGACCATCGCCAATAGTTGCGCCGCCAGATAGCGGCCCTTGGAGAAGAGGTGTCCACCCCGCTTGCGCCAGCGCGCGGCCTCGGCCGCGCGCGGCTGCGCCTGATTGCCGAAGAAGACGAGGGCTTCGCCCACCATGCCGCCATTCTTGACGCAGCCGAAGGAGAGGATGTCGACTCCTGCGCGCCAGGTCACATCGCCGGGATGGCAGCCCAGATAGGCCACCGCATTGGCGAAGCGTGCCCCGTCCATGTGGAAACCCAGCCCATGCTCCCGTGCCAGATTGCCCAGTGCCGCGACTTCGCCGGGCGTATAGACCAGGCCATATTCGGTCGCCTGGGTGATGCTGATCGCCCGTGCGGGCACCTGGTGCACGTCGGGACGGATCGCCTTCAACCGGTCCAGCACTGTTTCAGGCGACAGTTTCGCGCCCTCGCCAGGCAATGCCATCAGGGTCGCCCCATGGGTGTAGAAGCCGGGCGCGCCGCATTCATCGACGACGATATGCGCCTCCTCATGGCACAATATTCCGCCATAGGGTGGGCAGAGCGAGGCCAGTGCTATGCTGTTTGCCGCCGTCCCGGTCGCGATCCAGAGCGCCACCGATTCCGTCCCGAACAGATCGGAAAAGGCACCGTTCAAGCGGGCGCTCCAGCGGTCCCCGTCATAGCCATGATCGGCCTGGTCGGCCGCGACGATGGCTGCCATGACTTCCGGGCAGACCGGCGTCGCATTGTCGGAGAAAAAGTGCATGACCCACGGGATAGCCGTGCTGCGGCCCAGCGCCAAGATGCCACCCCGACGGGATCGGCCATGGACCGCAACTTGGGTCAGTAATATTGACCATTGTTTCGCGCCGCCATCTGTGACATAGGCGGCCCGTCCGATCCAAAGGAGTTTTTCGACATGGACGTCCAGCAGACATCGCGCTTTACCGTCACCCGCAGCAACAAGGCTGTGTCGGCTGATCAGCGCGCCGTATTGCTGGTGGATCCCGGTTTCGGAAAGCTCTTCACCGACCATATGGTGACGATTCGCTATACCGAGGGGCAGGGCTGGCACAGCCACGCGATCGGCCCGCGCGAGCCCTTCCAGCTCGATCCCGCCTGCGCCGTGCTCCACTATGCCCAGGAAATCTTCGAAGGCATGAAGGCATACCGGCTCGAGGACGGCAGCATCGCCATGTTCCGGCCAGAGGAAAATGCCCGCCGCTTCGCTGAATCGGCTGAGCGCATGGCCATGCCCGTTCTGCCCGAAGACCTTTTCCTGGAGGCGGTCGAGGAATTGGTGAAGATCGACGCCGACTGGATCCCGTCCGGGGAGGGCAGCCTGTACCTGCGCCCCTTCATGTTCGCGAGCGAAACCTTCCTGGGGGTGCGCCCGGCGAACGAGTATATTTTCTGCGTCATCGCCTCGCCTGCCGGCGCCTATTTCAAGGGCGGGAAGAAGGCGGTCACGCTCTGGGTGTCGGAACATTTCACCCGTGCCGCGCGGGGCGGCACCGGCGCTGCCAAATGTGGCGGCAACTACGCCGCTTCGCTGGTGGCGCAAAAGGAAGCGATCCAGCATGGCTGCGACCAGGTCGTCTTCCTCGACGCTGCCGAGAACAAGTGGGTCGAGGAACTGGGCGGCATGAACGTCTTCTTCGTGATGGACGACGGTTCGATCGTCACGCCGCCGCTGTCCGGCACGATCCTGCCGGGCATCACCCGCAACAGCATCCTCTCGCTCGCCCGCGCCAGGGGGCATGACGTGCGTGAGGAGCTCTACAGCTTTGCCCAATGGCGCGCCGACGCCGCCAGCGGCAAGCTGCGCGAGGCCTTTGCCTGCGGCACGGCGGCGGTCGTGACCGCGATTGGCACGGTGAAGAGCGTCGACGGCGACTTCACCATCGGCAATGGCGATGGCGGCATCGTGACGGAAGCGCTGCGCGCGGAACTGACCGGCATCCAGCGCGGCACGGTGGCCGATCCGGCGAACTGGGTGCGGAAGCTTTAACGGCCGGACGCACGCTCCGGATGGGCGAACGGGGGGAGGCGAGGCGCTCTGACGCCCTTCCCAATCCGTTCAGGAGCGCCTAGAACCGCCGTCATGCAACGCTTTGACGTCACCATATTGGGCGGTGGCCTTGTCGGCCTGACCCTTGGCATCGCCCTTTCCGGCCATGGCGTGCGCTGCGCCGTGATCGATCCGGCCAACCCGGTGGAAACCACCGCCACGGATTTCGACGGCCGCGTATCGGCGATCAGCTCGACCAGTTTCGCCATGCTGTCGGCGATCGGCGTGGCCGACCATCTGGAGGGCAAGGGTTGCCCGATCGACCGCATCTGGGTCAGCGACGGGCTGGCGCCCGGCGCGCTCGATTTCGCTCCGGATGCGGACGATGGGGTGATGGGCATCATGTTCCCCAATCGCGACCTGCGCGTGGCTCTGGCGAAGACGGCGGAGCAGGCCGAAAATCTCACCCGTTTCCAGCCCGACCGGGCGCTGCATGTTGATCGCAATGCTGATGGCGTGACGCTGACCCTGGCCAGTGGCGAAACCATTCACGGCGCACTGCTGGTCGCAGCGGAGGGACGCAACAGCCCCACGCGCGAGGCAGCCGGCATCCGCACCACGCGCTGGGCCTACAAGCATGTCGCGATGGTGACCGCGATCGATCATGAAGTGCCGCACGCCAACACGGCCTATGAGATCTTCTATCCCGGCGGCCCTTTCGCGCTGTTGCCGATGCTGCCGGGCACCCGTTCCGCGATCGTGTGGACCGTGCCGACGGAGCAGGCGCCCGCCATGCTCAAGCTCTCCGAACGCGCCTGGCTGGCAGAGGCGCAGAAGCGCATGGGTGGATTCCTGGGCGAAATTGCACTTGCGGGCCCGCGCTCCAGCTATCCGCTTGGCTTCCACCATGCGGCACGAATCACCGACACGCGCCTCGCACTGGTGGGGGACAGCGCTCATGCGATTCACCCGATCGCCGGGCAGGGCCTCAACCTGGGCTTCCGCGACGTCGCCGCGCTGGTCGAGGTGCTGGTCGAAGGTATGCGGCTCGGCCTCGATCCCGGCGATGCGCAGTTGATGGCCCGCTATCAGCGTTGGCGCGGGCTGGACGCGATGATGACCAGCGTGGCGATGGATGGACTGGTCCGGCTGTTCGATGTGCCCGGCCGCATGCCTTCGCTTGTCCGCCGCGCCGGGCTGGCGGCGGTGCAGCGCACGTCCCTGCTCAAGAACCGCTTCATGGCGGAGGCGCGGGGGCAATCCGGCGCACTGCCCCGCCTGCTGACGGGCGAGATGGTGTAGGCCGATCTGGCCGGCGCCTTCTATTTTCTCGGAATCCTTCGCGCGCTGGCCAGGTGATGGGCGTGGGTGATCGCCACGGCCAGCGCGTCTGAGGCATCGGGGCCGACGACCTTGGCGCCGGGGAGGAGGCGGGAGACCATGGCGTGAACCTGCTCCTTCGATGCATTGCCGACGCCGACCACGGATTTCTTGACCAGCCGGGCGGCATATTCGCCCACCTCCATGCCGGAGCGCGAAGCTGCCAGCAGCACCACGCCGCGGGCCTGGCCGAGTTTCAGCGTCGATTGCGGATTGACGTTGAGGAACACCTCTTCGACCGCGGCGCCATTGGGCTGATGTTCCAATATGAGGTCGGTCAGCGCCAGATCGAGCACCAGCAATCGGCTCGCCAGCGCCATGGCCGAATCGGTCTTGATCTGGCCGTTGGCGATATGGGTCAGGCGGTTGCCGTCGGCGGCGATCAGTCCCCAACCGGTCGTGCCAAGACCGGGATCCAGACCCAGGATGATCATGATCTCTCTCTCGACCCTTGGCGGGAGACAATGGCACTGCCTGTCAGGAGAAAGCGGTGGTCATGCACGTCGCTCGCCCGGCCTTCAAAGATCCGCCAAGGCGGCAAAGCTGCCAGTGCTTCGCTTCCCTCTCCCCGCAGGGGAAAGGGAAGGCGAAGGATCAACCCAGTTTCTCCATGACTTCGTCGGAGACCTCGTAATTGCCCCAGACGGTCTGGACGTCGTCATCATCTTCCAGCGTGTCGACGAGCTTCATCAGCGTCGCCGCATTGCCTTCGTCCACTTCAACGGTGGTCTGAGGCTTCCAGGCGAGCTTGGCGCCTTCCGCCGGGCCGAGCTTGGCTTCCAGCGCCTTTGCGACTTCGTGCAGCGCGTCCATGGCGGTCCAGATCTCATGCTCGTCCTCGTTCGAGGACACGTCGTCCGCACCCGCCTCCAGCGCCGCTTCGAAGATCGCGTCGGCATCGCCCGCGCTTGCTGGATAGCTGATGAGGCCCATCCGGTCGAAACCGTGGCTGACCGCACCTGAAGCGCCCATATTGCCGCCATTCTTGGAAAAGGCGGTCCGGACATTGGTCGCGGTGCGGTTGCGATTGTCGGTCAGCGCCTCGACGATGATCGCCACGCCGCCGGGACCATAGCCCTCGTAGCGGATTTCCTCGTAATTCTCCATGTCGCCGCCGATCGCCTTGTCGATCGCGCGCTGGATATTGTCCTTGGGCATGGACTGCGCCTTGGCGGCGTTGATCGCGAGGCGGAGGCGCGGGTTCATGTCCGGGTCGGGCATGCCCATCTTCGCCGCGACGGTGATTTCGCGGCTGAGCTTGGAGAACATCGAGGAGCGCTTCTTGTCCTGCGCGCCCTTGCGATGCATGATGTTCTTGAATTTGCTATGGCCGGCCACGGCCTGCTCCTGACTTGTCTGTTTGTTGGATGCGCGCTCTCTAGCGAGCGCGCCCCATTCGCGCAATGTCAGACGAGGATCGCCGTGCCCGATGCCGTGACCATCAGCATCGATCCGCTCGATCCCACCGTCTCATAATCCAGATCGACACCGACGACCGCATTGGCGCCCAGCGTCGCGGCGCGGGTGCGCATTTCCGCGATCGCCTGTTCGCGGGCGCGCTGAAGCACGTCCTCATAGGCACCGGACCGTCCGCCGACGATGTCGCGGACGCTGGCGAACAGGTCGCGGAAGAGATTGGCGCCCACGATCACCTCGCCGGTGACGATGCCGAGATATTCCCTTGCAGGGCGGCCCTCCAGCGAAGGCGTGGTGCTGACGATGATCTCGGTCATGAGCGCTCTCCTGTGTTGCGATCTATTCGATGCCCAGCGCCGACTTGTATGTTTCCAGCAGCGCTTCGGCTTCCATGCGGGTGTTGCGTTCCATCTTGCGCAGGCGAACGATGGACCGCATCGTCTTCACATCATAGCCATTGGCCTTGGCTTCCAGATAGACGTCTTTGATATCGTCCGCGATGCCCTTCTTTTCCTCTTCCAGGCGCTCGATGCGCTCGATGAAAAGGCGTAGCTGTTCGGCGGCGACATTGCCATCGCTCATGAGAATCTCCAGTGAGTGTGAATCGGTGGGTGAATCGGTCGGCCCCAGCCTCTAGAGCGTTTTCACGATGAGTGAAAACGCTCTTGTCTTTCAAGGCCGCATTTTCCGAGCCGTTTGGCGGTAAACGGCCAGCCTGAAATAGTCTAATGCCCGTCGGCATTCTTCGCCACGCTCTCCTTCATGCGGGCGATCTGTTCCGGCGTGGCCTCCCCCTGGTAGCGGGATTTCCATTCGGCAAAGGGCATGCCGTGGATCACCTCCCGCGCCTCGTCCTTGCCCATCGTGCCGTCCGCTTCCGCGATCCAGTCCGCCAGGCAGTTGCGGCAGAAGCCCGCCATTCCCATCAGATCGATGTTCTGGACGTCGGTGCGGTGCTGCAAATGCGCCACCAGTCGTCGGAAGGCGGTTGCGGCGACCGCATCGCTGAGTATGGTATCGTTCACGGCGATCCTTTCGCTGATCTACATCATCCTGTCGTGCAGCACGGATAATCGAAAACCGCGCCCTGGCAACCCAGAGGCGACCATGACGGTCAGGAGACAAGAGGAATGACGAGATTACCGCCCCGTTCGCGCAAGGTTCGCATCTTGGCGACCCTTGGCCCCGCGAGCGACAGCCCGGAGATGATCCGCGCGCTGTTCGTCGCCGGGGCCGACGCCTTCCGCATCAACATGAGCCATGGCGCGCATGAGGATCATGCCGCGCGCATAGCGGCGATCCGGGCACTGGAAAAGGAATTCGGCCGTCCGACGACCATCCTGGGCGACCTTCAGGGCCCCAAGCTGCGGGTCGGAACGTTCGATCGGGGATTGGCGATGCTGGAGACGGGGGCGGCGTTCGTGCTGGACAGCGATCCGGCACCGGGCGACGCGACGCGGGTCAATCTGCCACATCCGGAGATCTATGCGGCGCTGCTACCCGAAACCCGGTTGCTGCTGGACGACGGCAAGATGGTGCTGCGGGTCAAGAAGGTGACGGAAAACCGCATCGACACGGTGGTCGAAGTCGGCGGTACCCTCTCCAATCGGAAGGGGGTGAACGTGCCCGACGTGGTCGTGCCGGTGCCGGCGCTGACCGAAAAGGACCGGCGCGACCTCAGCTTCGCGGTCGAGCAGGGCTGCGACTGGATCGCCCTGAGCTTCGTCCAGCGGCCCGAAGACCTGGCCGAGGCGCGCAAGCTGATGGGCGGCTATGGCGCCTTGATGGCGAAGATCGAGAAGCCGGCCGCCGTGCAGCGGCTGGAGGAGATCATCGAACTGGCCGACGGCGTGATGGTGGCGCGCGGCGACCTTGGCGTCGAACTGCCGCCCCAGGCGGTGCCGCCTCTTCAGAAGCAGATCGTGGCGGCGGCGCGGCGCATGGGAAGGCCCGTCGTGGTCGCGACGCAGATGCTCGAATCGATGATCAAGGCGCCCACGCCCACCCGCGCCGAAGTGTCGGACGTGGCGACGGCGGTTTACGACGGGGCGGACGCGATCATGTTGTCGGCGGAGACGGCGGCGGGCGATTGGCCGGTCGAGGCAGTGACGATGATGGACAGCATCGCCCATAGCGTGGAGCGGGATCCCGGCTATTTCGGGCGGTTGCATTATACCGAGACGAAGCCGGACCCAACCACCGCCGACGCCCTGGCGGAGGGCGCGGGCAGCATCGTGTCCGTGGTGGGGGCGAGCGCCATCACCTGCTTCACCTCCTCGGGCAGCACCGTGCGCCGCGTGGCCCGCGAACGGCCCATGACGCCGATCCTGGCGCTGACGCCGCGGCAGGACACGGCACGCAAGCTGGGGCTGACCTGGGGTGTATATGCGGTGCGGACAAAGGATATCGGCACTTTCGAAGAGATGATCGGCAAGGCACGCCGCATGGCCCTGCGCCATGACCTGGTCGAGAAGGGCGGCAAGATCGTCGTGCTGGCGGGCGTGCCGTTCGGGACGCCGGGATCGACCAATGTGCTGCACGTGGCCGCGGTGCGCGGCGATGAGCTGAGGGGGCGGGACTAGGATCCGTCCTAGGGCGTTTCCCAAGCAGATCTGATGGACGCGAGTTCCAGCCTCGCGCGAACGAAGGTCAACTCAGGCTGCCGCCGGGCCAATCAGGTTCAATCCTGCCAGGTCCCGGCGCAGCGTGGCCGCGTCGCGGAACAGATGGCCACGCATGCCTTCCGCCTCGGCTCCGAGGATGTTCTCCTCGCGATCATCAATGAACAACGCCTGTCCCGTGTTCAAGCCGAATCGCCCCAGCGCCAGCCGGTAGATCGCAGGGTCGGGCTTCACCAGTTTTTCCGTGCCGGAAACCACAATGTCGCTGAAAAGCGCGAACAGCTCGGCTTCGCGCGCGCGAAAGGGCGCCCAGAATTCATCGCTGAAGTTGGTGATGGCGAACAGGGGAATGCCGCCTGCGTGCAGTTCGTGGACGATCTGCGGCATGCCCTCGACGGCTGGCCCTATGCTGTCGATGAACCTTTCGCCCCAGACGCGAATCAGCGCAGCCTGTTCGGGATGGCGTGCGATCAGTTCGGCGCTGGTTTCCGCGAAGGGCCGCCCCTGATCATGCTGGAAATGCCAATCCAGCGTCACGACGTCGCGGAGAAACGCATCAAGCGCCCGATCGTCATCGATCAGGCGCTCGTACAGAACCCTGGGGTTCCAGTGATACAAGACATTGCCGACATCAAAGATGACGGCAATATCCGCCATGAATCAGCCCTGGCGGGCCTTGAAGCGGCGGTTGGTCTTGTTGATGACGTAGGTGCGGCCGCGGCGGCGGATCACGCGGTTATCCCGGTGACGGCCCTTGAGCGACTTGAGCGAATTGCGGATCTTCATGGAACCAGCCTTTGAATGAATCTTGCATGATCGAAAAATCGAAGCGCAGCCCCTATGGGTGGGACGGTCGAAAGTCAAGGGCAGCCGCCCGGATTTCACCCCATTGCCTCGCTGTTCATCCTCCATGCAGCAAATCCGTGGCTTGACGCTTTTAAGGGATTAGCGGCCCGGTGTCGTGTAGAGCTTGTCATCCCCCGGAGTGCCCATCCATGCTGAATCCGTCAATGATGAAGAAGATCGCCTTTCCCGCCCTGCTCGCCCTGGGCCTGAGTGCTTGCGCCACCGCTGTTCCCCCCGTGGAAGTGACGCGATTCCACATCGAAAATCCGGCCCGCAGCGGGAGCATCGCGGTCGAGGAAATGGCCGGCAACCCCGACGTCGGCCTCGAATTCCGGACCTATGCCGCCGCCGTGGAGCAGGAATTGCAGCGCGTCGGCTTCACCAGCGCGGCACCGGGTGCAAGGAGCGACTATGTCGCGCTGGTGAGCTTCCGCCGGACGTTTCGCGAACCCGAAAGCTATGGCGCCAATGGCAAGCCGGTGAGCGTCGGCGTCGGCGGCGCCGTGGGCAGCGGCGGTTATTCCGGCCTCGGCCTGGGCATCGGCATCAACCTGTCTGGCAAGCCCAAGGGGCAGGTGTTCACCGAATTGCAGGTGCAGATTCGCCGTCGGGCCGATTCGACCACTATATGGGAAGGCCGCGCGCAGACCGGGGCAAGGGAGGGCACGCCTGCATCGCAGCCCGGCCTGGCGGCGCAGAAGTTGGCGGCGGCATTGCTGGGGGGCTATCCGGGCGAATCGGGCCAGACTATAACCGTCAAATGAGCATCTCGATCACAAGTGCCTTTGACAGTGGCAATATTCGCGTCCTTTCGATCTCCGATACCGGCACCGGCGTCCGCGCCGAGCTGGAAATCGTCAAGGACCGGCAGAGCGACTTCTACCAGTGGTTCCATTTCCGCGTGGCTGGCGTCGCCGGGCGGGAAGTCGAACTGGCGATCGTGAATTGCGGCACGTCGGCCTATCCCGATGGCTGGCCCGGCTATCAGGCGCGGTTCAGCGAGGATCGGGAGAATTGGCTGCTGGCGGACACCGGCTATGCCGACGGCACGCTGACGATCCGCCTGTCGCCCGACAGCAATGCGGTGTGGCTTGCCTATTTCGCGCCCTATTCGATGGAACGGCACCATGATCTGGTCGCCTGGGCGGCGTCGCAGCCGGGGGTGCAGCATCGCGAACTGGGGCTGACGCTGGACAGGCAGCCGCTCGACCTGCTGGTGCTGGGAGATGGACCGAAGAAGGTCTGGCTCTACGCGCGGCAGCATCCGGGCGAGAGCATGGCCGAATGGTGGATGGAGGGTGCGCTGGAGCGGCTCTGCGACGAAGAGGACGCTGTGGCGCGGCTGCTGCGCAGGGAGGCGACCTTCCATATCGTGCCCAACATGAATCCGGACGGAAGCCGTCGCGGTCATTTGCGGACCAATGCGGTCGGCATCAACCTCAACCGCGAATGGCATGATCCGTCGCTGGAGAAGAGCCCTGAGGTTTTCCTGGTGCGCAGGGCGATGGTTGAGGTCGGGGTTGACTTCGCCATGGACGTGCATGGCGATGAGGCCATTGCGGCCGTGTTCCTCGCCGGGTTCGAGGGTATTCCCTCCATCACGGAGCGTCAGTCGACCCTCTATCGCCGCTATTGCGACACGCTGGCCGCCCGGACGCCCGATTTCCAGACGAAGAAGGGCTATCCAGCGACACCGCCGGGCAGGGCGAACCTGTCCATGTCCACAAACCAGCTGGCAGAGCGCTTTGGCGCGGTGGCGATGACGCTGGAAATGCCGTTCAAGGATAATGACGACCTTCCCGATTCGGATTTCGGCTGGTCGCCTGCGCGATCAATCCAGCTCGCGAAAGATTGCCTCGGCGTGCTGGCGGAAATGATCGACGATATCTGATCTCCGACCCACGCCGGGTCAGCCGAAAATGTCGCCCAGGAAATCGGCCATCGCGCGGAAGCTGCGGCGGTCTGCGTCGGCATTATAGGCCAGGCCCTTTTCCGGCATCCTGGCGTCATGGTCGGTGAAGGCGTGGCCGGTGCGGCCATAGGCGTGGATCTGCCAATCGCATCCGGCGTCGGTGAGTTCCTTTGCAAGCGCGACAGTGGCGTCGGGCGGCGCGATCGGATCGTCCCAGCCGTGGCAGACCAGCAGCCGGGCCGCGATCTTCGCGTTGGGGAAGGGCGGTGCGTCATAGACGCCGTGGAAGCTGACGCCGGCCGCTATGTCCGCACCGGAACGGGCAAGGTCGAGCACGCATTTGCCGCCGAAGCAGAAGCCGATCGCGGCGGTTCGTGTTTCGTCTGCTTCGTCCAGTGATTTCAGCAGTGCATGAACGGCGTTCGCCCGGTCCCGCAACAGACTGCGGTCATTGTTGAGTTCGGCCATGTACCGGCCCATGTCGGGATCGGCGCGGGTGGTGCGCTTGCCCTGGCCGAAGACGTCCACGACCAGGATGGTGTAACCGAGCGCCGCGACCTTTTCGGCATAGGCAAAATCGGCCTCCTTCGTGCCCAGGACATTGGGGAAGAGAAGGAGGCCTGGGCGCGGCGCGGCGATCGCTTCGTCGAATATCGCCATGCTCTCGAACCGGCCGCCAGGCCCTTCATGTACAGTGACGCGGCGGATGATGGTCATGGAACGGCTCCTTGCTTCGGTTCAGCACGCATGTCGAACGCCGACAGGGAATTGGCAAGTTCAGCCGCCAGCCAAGTGCCGGAAGCCGGCTCCCGGCTTTCTGCCTATTGACCGTAGACGATCCGTACCTTCGACGCAGCCTCGGCCGCCAGCATGCGCGCCTTGTCGGCATCTTCCGCGACGGCGAGCGCGACGCCCATTCGGCGATAGGGGCGGGTCGTCGGCTTGCTGAACAGGCGCAGGTCGATTTCTCCTCCAGGCGTCGACAGCGCTTCGGCCAGCCCTTCGAACCGGAAATCGTCCGATTCCCGATCCGCCAATATCACCGCTGATGCCGCGGCCCTGCGCAGCGTCACTTCCGGTACCGGCAGACCCAATATGGCACGGGCATGAAGGTCGAATTCGCTCCAGTTCTGCGAGATCAGCGTCACCATGCCGGTGTCGTGCGGCCGGGGAGAGAGTTCGGAGAAGATGACATCCTCTCCCTTCACGAAGAATTCCACGCCGAAAATGCCGTAGCCGCCCAGATTGTCGACCACCTTGCGCGCCATGTCCTGCGCGGCCGCCAGCGCGGCGCCGGACATCGGCGTGGGCTGCCAGCTTTCCTGATAATCGCCGCGCTCCTGCCGGTGGCCGATCGGCGGGCAGAAACTGACGCCTTCCCGGCTGCGCACGGTCAGCAGCGTGATCTCATAGTCGAAGGCGATGAACTCCTCGACGATGACCCGGCTGCGGTCGCCGCGCATATTGGCGACGGCATAGTTCCAGGCGGCCTTCAGCTCCTCCGGCGCGCGAACCGTGCTCTGCCCCTTGCCGGAAGAGGACATGACCGGCTTGATGACGCAGGGAAGGCCAGTGTGCTCGGCGCCGGCCAGCACTTCCTCCAGCGTCTCGGCGTAGCGATAGCGCGAGGTGCGCAGCCCCAGTTCGACCGCCGCGACTTCACGGATGCGATCGCGGTTCATGGTCATGATCGTCGCACGGGCGGAAGGCACGACGGTGACGCCGCGGGCCTCGAAATCGGCCAGGACTTCGGTCCTGATCGCCTCTATTTCGGGCACCACAAAGTCGGGCTGGTGCTTCTCGATGGCCTTGGCGAGCAGGTCGGCATCCAGCATCGAGAAGACTTCATGCCCGTCCGCCACCTGCATGGCGGGCGCTCCTTCATAGCTGTCGCAGGCGATGACCTGGGCACCCAGCCGCTTGGCCGATATCACGAACTCGCGACCCAGTTCGCCTGAGCCAAGGAGGAGGATCTTCGCGGTGAAAGCCATGGGATTTCCTCAACAGCCAACGACAAATGCCGTCATGCTCCTGCCCGCGCAGGAGCATGCGCAATGCATCTTTAAAGTTCAGCGTCCATCAACGCCGGGAAGAAGCCCTCATGGGCGCCGCGCAGGTCGGTCAGGGGGACGCCCGCAACCCTGTCGCTGCCCGTTGTGCCGATCTTCGCAGCGCCCGGAATATCGACGCCCCCAGCGGCGGTCACGATGTAGCGGCCCTGATCCTCGCCAAAGGCGCCCGCCGTCGTCAGGGCGATGCTCAGTTCTGCCCCGATGCCGCTGGCCAGCGCCATTTCCGCCACCGCGACCAGCAGGCCGCCGTCCGAAATGTCGTGTACTGCGTTGACCTTGCCTTCCGCGATCAGCGACCGGACGGTTTCGGCATGGGCGCGCTCCGCCGCCAGATCGACCTTCGGCGCCTCGCCCGCCTCCCGGCTGGCGATTTCACGCAGCCAGATCGACTGGCCGAGATGGCTGCCTTCGCCACCGATCAGCCAGATCGCGTCGCCCTCATTCTTGAAGGCCACGGTCGCCATTCCATCGATGTCCTTGAGCAGGCCGATGCCGCCAATGGCGGGAGTCGGCAGGATGGCGGAGCCGCCGCCGGTCGCCTTGGATTCATTGTAGAGGCTGACATTGCCCGACACGATCGGGAAATCCAGTGCGCGGCAGGCCTCGCCCATCCCATCCAGGCAGCCGGTGAACTGCGCCATGATCTCCGGACGCTGCGGATTGGCGAAGTTGAGGCAGTTGGTGACGGCGAGCGGCGTGGCGCCGACCGCGCTGATGTTGCGATAGCATTCCGCAATGGCCTGCTTGCCGCCCTCATAGGGGTCGGCATAGCAATAGCGCGGGGTGCAATCAGTGCTGATCGCGATCCCCTTCTGCGATCCGTGGATCCGAACCACCGCCGCGTCGCCGCCTGGGCGCTGCACCGTGTCGGCGCCGACCATGTGATCATATTGCTCCCAGATCCAGCGGCGCGAAGCGATGTCGGGCGATCCCATCAGCTTGACCAGATCCGCGCCGATATCGGCACTTTCGGTTATCTCGCCCAGAGGCTGCACGCCGGACCAGACCTTGTACTCGTCCCTCGCCATGGCCGGGCGGTCGTAGAGCGGCGCATCGTCCGCCAGCGGGGCGAGCGGAATGTCGCACACCGTCTCGCCCTTGTGGACCAGCACCATGCGGCCCGTATCGGTCACATGGCCGATCACCGCGAAGTCCAGTTCCCATTTGCGGAAAATGGCTTCGGCAAAGCCTTCCTTGCCTGGCTGGAGCACCATCAACATGCGCTCCTGGCTTTCCGACAGCATCATTTCATAGGCGGTCATGCCGGTTTCGCGCTGCGGCACCTTGTCCATGTCGAGCTGGATGCCGACGCCGCCCTTGGACGCCATTTCCACCGAGGAAGAGGTCAGGCCGGCCGCGCCCATGTCCTGAATCGCGACGATCGCGTCGGAGGCCATGAGTTCGAGGCAGGCTTCGATCAGCAGCTTTTCGGTGAAGGGGTCGCCAACCTGCACGGTGGGGCGCTTCTCGTCCGAATCCTCGCCAAAGTCGGCCGAGGCCATGGTTGCGCCGTGAATGCCGTCACGACCCGTCTTGGAGCCGACATAGACGATCGGATTGCCGACGCCCGAAGCCGCCGAATAGAAGATCTTGTCTGTTTCCGCGACGCCCACGGTCATCGCATTGACCAGGATGTTGCCGTCATAGGCCGGGTGGAAATTCACCTCGCCACCCACGGTCGGCACGCCCACGCAATTGCCGTAACCGCCAATGCCACGCACCACGCCGCTGATGAGGTGCTTCATCTTCGGGTGATCGGGCCGCCCGAAACGCAACGCGTTCATGTTTGCCACCGGCCGCGCGCCCATGGTGAAGACATCGCGCAATATGCCGCCCACGCCCGTCGCCGCGCCCTGATAGGGCTCGATATAGGACGGATGATTGTGGCTCTCCATCTTGAAGATTGCTGCCTGACCGTCCCCGATGTCGACCACGCCGGCATTCTCGCCGGGACCGCAGATCACCTGCGGCCCTTCGGTCGGCAGCTTCTTCAGATGGATTCGCGAGGATTTGTAGGAGCAATGCTCCGACCACATCACGGAAAAGATGCCAAGTTCGGTAAGATTCGGTTCCCGGCCGAGTGCGTTCAGGACGCGATCATATTCTTCCGGGGAAAGCCCATGGTCAGCAACGACCTGGGGCGTGATCTGGGATGCGGTGCTGGACATGTGCGCGCCTTTAGCGGGGGAGCGTCCGATAGACAATGCTGAGGCTCGCGCGTGCGCGAAAACATGATAGCTTTGCCGGGCTGGTCGACATGAGGAAGCTTGCCTGTGGAATGGATGCTGTTGCCGTTGCGCCGCTACGCCAAATTCTCTGGCCGGGCGCGACCCCGGGAATATTGGATGTTCGTTCTGTTCCTGCTGCTCTGCTACGTGGCTATCGCGATCGTCGAAGGCGCGCTGGGCCTTGGCGCGACGCATCGCTGGTTCCAGCACGGCCCCTGGTGGGCGGCTGCCGGTTACAGCACCCGTGGCGGTCCGCTGACCGGGCCGTTCACGCTGGCGATGATCATTCCCCATGTCGCGCTTTCGGTCCGCCGGCTGCATGACACGGACCGCAGCGGCTGGTGGCTGCTGATCCTCTTCTTTCCCATCATCGGCAGCATCGTCCTGCTCATCTTCTTCATCATGGGCGGCACACGCGGACCCAATCGCTTCGGCCCCGATCCTGTCGAGGTGGGTGAGCCCGAATTCCGCTGAGGGAACTGTTTATGCAGGAGGCAGGGATCCGGCGCCCTGCTGCTGCCGGTGAGCGCCGATGCGCCGCCTGATCGGCATCGCCAAAGAAAAGGGCCGGCCTTCCGCAGGGGAAGGGCCGGCCCGGATGTGCAGGAAAAATGAAAGGTGTCAGGCCTTGCAGCTCAGCGCGCTCTTGCCCGGCAGGGTGGCGGTGATCTGCTTGCCCGTGCCCTCGACCTTGAAGCCGCTGCCTTCGAAGGGCTTGCCGGCTTCGGCCGCCGTCAGCTTGGTGGGGGCGCCATCCTTTTCGGTGCGCACGTTGACCGTCTTGTCGTCGCTCATGAAGTCGACGAAGATCAGGCTGTTGTCCTTGCAGCGATATTGATGGCTTTCCTTCACCATCGGCGGCAGCTCGACGGGAGCGGCGTTCGCCAGCTTTTCGGCCATGGGGTCGGCGGGGCCGCCCACGACTTCAGGTTCGTCATTCTTGTTGCAGGCGGAAAGCAGCGCAAGCGCCGCCACGGGGATCAGGGGGAGATAATGTTTCATAGCGGTCCTTCTATGTGCACTAGCCATGCCCAGCGTCAACGCAAAACTGCCACAAGTCCGCCAGCCTGTGGCGCGACGTCATGACGTTTTTATGAACAACCGCCGGAATCGGCCGCCGCGGGCCCATGCGGGCTTGACCGGGCGGACGGGGGCCGCCAATGCAGGGACATGGCGCAAGACAGCATGACCCAGCAGGGCGATCCGTTGCAGATGTCGTTCGAAGATGCGTTGCGCGCGCTCGAATCGATTGTCCGTCGGCTGGAGAGCGGGGATGTGCCGCTCGACGAATCCATTTCGCTCTATTCGCAGGGCGAGGAGTTGCGGAAACGCTGCATGGAACGGCTTCAGGCGGCCGAAGCGCGGATCGCCAAGCTGACCATCGATGCCAGCGGTGCGGTGACCGGCGCCCAGCCTTTCGGTTCGGACTGAGCGTGCAGCGTGCGGGAGAGGCGTCCATGAGCGGAGCCGACTCCGTCTTGCCCCCGGCGATCGGCCTGGTGGCTGGCCGCGCTGCGGCGGTGGCGGCCGACATCGACCGGCTGTTCGACCTGCTGCTGGCGGTTCCCGAGGATCCGCGCGCGCGCCTGTACGAGGCGATGCGCCATGCCGCCATGGGCGGGGGCAAGCGGCTGCGCCCGCTGTTGGTGCAGGCGGCCAGCGACCTGTTCAACATCTCGCGGGTTTCGGCGCTGCGCGTCGGCCTCGCGGTCGAGTGCATCCATGTCTATTCACTGGTGCATGACGATCTGCCGGCGATGGACGATGACGATCTTCGCCGGGGAAAGCCGACCGTGCACAAGGCGTTCGACGAGGCGACGGCGATCCTGGCGGGCGATTGCCTGCACGACCTGGCCTTTGAAGTGCTGGTGGATGAGGAGACGCATCCCGACCCCTTCGTCCGGGTGGAACTGGTGAAGGCGCTGGCCCTCGCCAGCGGCACCAGCGGGATGGCGGGCGGCCAGATGATGGACCTGGAGGCGGAAAAGACCAGCTTCGACCTGCCGACCGTCACCCGGCTCCAGCAGTTGAAGACCGGCGCGCTGATCGGCTTTTGCGTGGATGCGGCGGCGATCATGGCCCGTATCCCGCCGGAAGGGCGGACGCGCCTGCACGGCTATGCGCGCGACATCGGCCTTGCCTTCCAGATCGCGGACGACCTGCTCGATGTGGAGGGGGACGCCGCGCTGGCCGGCAAGGCGCTGGGCAAGGACGCGGCGGCGGGGAAGGAAACCTTCGTCTCGCTGCTGGGGGTGGATCGGGCGCGGGAACAGGGACGCCTCCTGGTCGAACAGGCAAAGGCGCATCTGCACGGATTCGGGCCGGAGGCCGATCTGTTGCGCGCCATCGCCGACTATATCGTGGAAAGGGATCGCTAGGGGCATGAGCAGGCAGAGGGTGGGGGTCTATCCCGGCACATTCGATCCGATCACCTTGGGTCATATGGACATCATCCGGCGGGGCGCGAAGCTGGTCGACAAGCTGGTGATCGGCGTCACCACGAACATCTCCAAATCCCCGATGTTCGCCGACGAGGAACGGTTGGAGATGGTGCGGCGCGAATGCGCCGACATCGACACGGAAATCGTCGTCACCGGCTTCAACTCGTTGCTGATGGACTTTGCCGAATCGCAGGGAGCGAGCGTCATCATCCGGGGCCTGCGCGCCGTCGCGGACTTCGAATATGAATATCAGATGGCGGGGATGAACCAGCAGATCAACGGCCGGGTGGAAACCGTTTTCCTGATGGCGGACGTTTCCTTGCAGCCGATCGCATCCCGCCTGGTCAAGGAAATCGCGCTCTATGGCGGGCCGATCCACAGGTTTGTCAGCCCCGCCGTGCGCGCGGAGGTGGAGGCGAGGGTTGCCGCCATTGGGCGGAAAGGGCAGGGCTGAAGGCTCCACTCAGCCTTCGTTCAGTTGCCAATCGCGAAGAGGGCGCTATCAGGGGCAACTCAGCACCTGGGCAAAATTTGAGGAAAGCTTCATTCATGCGGTTCACGTCGGCGCTCAAGACCGTGGCGATCGGATTCGCCCTCTATGCATCGAGCGGCGCGGCGCTGGCCCAGGGCGGCGGGCGCAATGCCGAGGAAATGAAGAAGGAAGAAGCGGCCGTACGTGCGGAGCAGACCGCCAAGCAGCTCGGCTTGGACCCCGCGTCCAAGCTGCCGCCGGCCACGGTGCCTGTCGACCCCCAGAATATATGGGATCTTGACCTGTCGAGCGGTGGCCGCGTGCGCATCCAGTTGCGTCCCGACATCGCGCCGGCCCATGTCGAGCGGATCAAGGAGCTGACGCGCCAGGGTTTCTATAATGGGCTGAAGTTCCACCGCGTCATCCCCGGCTTCATGGCGCAAGGCGGTGATCCCAAGGGCGACGGGACCGGCGGTTCGACGCTGCCGGACCTGAAGGCCGAGTTCAACCCGATGCCGCATCTGCGCGGCACCGTCTCCATGGCCCGCGCCCAGAGCGAGGACAGCGCGAACAGCCAGTTCTTCATCGTCCTTCTGCCGCGCATGCAACTCGACAAGAAATATACGGTGTTCGGCCGGGTGATCGAGGGCATGCAATATGTCGACGCCATCCATGAGGGCGAGCCGCCCGCCGATCCGACGATCATCCTACAGGCCTCTATCGAAAGCGACGGCAAGCCGCCGGTGACGGCACTGCCGACGCCGCCCGCTCCGCCGGTGCCGTCGATCATCGCGCCCCCGGCCAAGGCGCCCGCGAAGAAGCCGGTGGCGCAGAAGAAGAAATAACTCTCCCCGTCCGGCGGGGCATCAACCATGCGCGTAGACCTGTTCGATTTCGACCTGCCGCCCGATCGCATCGCGCTCCGGCCCGCCTCTCCGCGCGATTCGGCCCGGCTGCTGCTGGTGTCGGGCGATGCGCCGTTCCAGGACCGAATCGTGCGCGATTTGCCGGACCTGTTGCGTGCTGGCGATGTGCTGGTGTTCAACGACACCAAGGTCATACCGGCCCAACTGGAAGGCGTGCGCGGTCAGGCGAAGATTGGCGCGACGCTCCACAAGCGGCTTGGTCTGCGCCAATGGCAGGCCTTTCTGCGCAACGCCAAGCGGGTGCGGGACGGCGACCGGATCGATTTCGGCAACGGCGTCAGCGCTGTGGCCGGCCCGCGCGATGAGGAGGGCGGCGTCACGCTCCGTTTCGAGGGGGATGAGCCGGTCGAACTGTTGCTGGAACGGGCAGGCCGGATGCCGCTGCCGCCCTATATCGCCAGCAAGCGCCCCACCGACGAGCGTGACCGCAGCGATTACCAGACCATGTTCGCGCGGGAGGACGGCGCGGTCGCCGCCCCCACGGCGGCATTGCACTTTACGCCCGAACTGATGGCGGCGGTGGAGAAGGTGGGGATCCGGACTGAAACGCTGACCCTGCACGTCGGCGCCGGCACCTTCCTGCCGGTCAAGGCCGAGGATACGGACGATCACCGGATGCACGCCGAATGGGGACGGATCGACCAGGCGACGGCTGACCGCCTCAACGCGGCGCGGGCGGCTGGCGGCCGGCTGATAGCGGTCGGCACCACCAGCCTTCGCCTGCTGGAAAGCGCAACGGGGGAAGATGGCATCGTCCGTCCCTTCGCCGACGAGACCCGGATATTCATCACACCGGGCTATCGTTTCCGGGCGGTGGACGGGCTGATGACCAATTTCCACCTGCCCAAATCGACCCTGTTCATGCTGGTCAGCGCCTTGATGGGCACGGAAGAGATGCAGTCGGTCTATCGGCATGCCATCGATGGGGATTATCGTTTCTACAGCTATGGCGATTCCAGCCTGCTTCTGCCAAAGCGCTGAGGACGGCGGGCTGGCTGTCGATGCGATGCAGCCCCGTTCCTCCGGCGGGCACGATTTTCTGCGGCGCCGCATTGTTGAACCCTTGAAAGTCGCACTGGCGCGCTGCCATGTCTGGCGTTAAGCTTTTCCTTGATGACGATTGACCCGCTGGTGCTGTTGCAGGCTTACGCGATCGGCGTGTTTCCCATGTCCGATGATCGCGAGGCTGACGAGGTTTACTGGATCGAGCCAAAACAGCGGGCGATCATGCCGCTCGACGGCTTCCACATTTCCCATTCACTGGCCAAGACGATCCGGCGGGAGCGGTTCCGGGTGACCGCCAATCGCGATTTTGCTGCCATAGTCAGGCTCTGCGCCGAAGCCGCGCCGGATCGGCCCTCCACCTGGATCAATCATCCGATCGAGCGGGCCTATCGCCATCTGCATGAAATTGGTTTCGCCCACTCCGTTGAGGTGTGGGAGGGGGAGGAACTGGTCGGCGGCCTGTATGGCGTGGCGCTGGGACGGGCGTTTTTCGGGGAAAGCATGGTGTCGCGGCGCACCGACGCGTCGAAGGTGGCACTCGCCTGGTTGACCGCTCGCATGCGTTTTGGCGGTTTCACCCTGCTGGACTGCCAGTTCATGACCGATCATCTGCGGTCATTGGGCGCGATCGAGATCAGCCAGCGCGACTATCTTCAATCATTGGCCGGCGCGTTGGACGGGGTGGCGCTGGGGGCTGGGCGGGGCGTGCTGGCGACTGGCTCCGGCGTCTGGGCAGAGCTGGCATTCTCCCCGCTGGCGGGGGACGCATTGGCGCGCGCGCCGTCGGGCACGTCACCCTTGTCGCCCAGCTTCACCGTATCGGGGCCGGTTTCGGGCCACGACATCGTGCAGCTCCTGACCCAGACGTCATAGATCGGGTGCTGCACGACGTTGCGGTCCGGTCTTTCCCGGAACAACCAGCCGGAAAAATTGCGGCGCCATTTATTGTCGGCCGTGCTGCGAACGTCGAGCTGAACGAAGGCACCCGTTTCCTTCACATTTTCCCAGGGCGCTGTGGTTTCGCAGGCTTGCAGCCGAACAATGGCATCGCCCACGCGCAGCGCTTCGCCCGGCTTCATCGTCAGGTCGGTGGTGATCCCGTTGCGCTTGTTGAGCAGGCCGATCACCGCCACCCGCTCGTTCATCGGCGTGCCGGTGAGGCGAGACTCGTTGCCATTGCGGATTTTCTGCCCCTCGATTCGAACAGGACCGCTCTGGTTCTGTGTCGGCAGGTCGTCGCCGCCGCAACCGGCCAATATCAGGGTACAGCCGAGAATCGGCAGGAAACGTCCCGCCGGGCGCCGCATCATGGTGCGTCGGGGCTCCATGCCTCGTAATCGCCGGTGGCCTTCTGGCGCAGGCCGCCCTTTTCCAGCGCGCCGCTGGGGCGATAGGCCTGGGCCGTGCCGGTGGCGTTGGGGGTGAAATCCTTTTCCCAGATGCGCGGCGGCGGCAGGAAGCTTTCCGGCGCGCCCTCGATCGAATGGTGCAGCCAGCCATGCCATTCGGCCGGCACGCGGCTGGCATCGTTCGCGCCATTATAGATGACCCAGCGACGGGTCAGTCCATTGGGGTCCGTACCGCCTTCATAATAGACATTGCCCTGATGGTCCTCACCCACCTTGCTGCCCTTGCGGGAGGTGTAGAGCGCGGTGCCGATGGTCGCGCCATCCCACCAGGTGAAGATCTTGCCAAGGATTCCCATGGGCCAAGCGCTTAGCCGTTGCTGCCCGCGCTTGGCAAGGCGGTTCTGGTCAGCGGGGGCAGAAATTGAGGGGGTTTGCGGGCAGGGACACGGTGCAGTCGCCCCATTGCACATGGTTGCCCTCCCTGATGCCCAGTTCCGCCGCCCTGCCGCCGCGCAGTTCAAGGACGGCGGCGACCGGGATGCCAGCGGAGACCGGCTCGCGGGAATAGGGGGCGGCGTTCGCCTTCAGGAAAGCGATGCTGCCGTCGGTGTGGATGAACAGCATATCGAGCGGGATCAGCGTGTCCTTCATCCAGAAGCTGGCGGTACGCGGTGGGTCCATCGGGAACAGCATGCCAGCGTCAGGAGCGATCGATTGCCGGAACATGAGGCCGCGTTCCTGCTGTCTTTCGGTGAGCGCAACCTCCACCGTGAAACGGTGCGAGCCATCGGCGGTGCGGATGGTGAGGGGCAGGGCGCTGATCTGCCGGGCAGAGGAGGTGTTTTCCGCCTTGGGAGCGTTTGGGGAGCATGCGGCCAGCAGCGTTGCGACAAGGAGAAGGGAAAGGCGCTTCATGATCGGGGAGTAGCGCAGCTTTGCGTTTGAAAACAGCATGACTGTCTGGCGGCCGCATGCAGAGCCGGGCTGGTCCGTGCAGCTTATGTCTCCGCTTCCGGTACTTCCCCCGGCGCGGCGTCGACCCAGAGCCGGGCGGTGGCATAATCATGCCCCGCGCGCAGGAAGGCGGCGATCCATTTTTCCCGCTGCCCGGGGTCTGGCCGCTCCTGCGCATAGGGTCCGATCCGCTTGCGGCGGGCAAAGCGGTCGGCGGCGGACCAGCTCTCCTTTTTCGTCTGGGCGTCGGCTTCTTCGCGGTCGGTTTCTGCTATGCCGTCGGCGCGCAGGGCTTCCGCGACCCTGCGCGGGCCATAGCCGCGGCGGCTGAGTGCGCCGCTTTTCATCACCGCATAACTCGCATCGTCGACATAACGCAGTTCGCTCAACCGATCGACCAGCGCCTGCTGATCGGCGGGCGCCTCTCCCGTCCAGCCGCGTTCCCTGATCTTGCGGCCGAGATAGGCGAGCAGCTTCGCCCGGCTCGTGGCGAAGCGCCCGACATAGCGCAGCGCCAGTTCGCGCAAGGCCTCTTCATCGAGCGGGGGAGGGGAGCGTTTATCGGCCATGGCAATGCTTCATGCCTCCGCCGCCTTGATTATGCCACAGTCGGGCCGGAATTTTACCGCCCCTTATACGGTAAAAGCCCAAGCTGGAATGCAACTATCCGGTGCAAAGAGGCTTGAAAGCTGTTAGCGGCGCGCCGGAATATGACAAACATGACATTGGGTGACACCAATATGACGGGTTCGCAAAGCATGATGGCACCGACGCCGACCACCGACGACCTGCCCCGCCGCTTCTCGGATTTCGAGACGCTGGGGGAAGCGCTGGATTATGCTGCGACCGGGCGGCGGGGTCTGAATTTCCACGATGCCCGTGGAAATCTGGCCCGGCCCTATCCCTTTTCGGAGCTGCGGGCCGATGCCGTCGCCTGCGCGCACCGGCTGATCGCCCATGGGGTGAAGCCGGAAGATCGCGTGGCGCTGGTCGCAGAAACGGGCGCCGATTTCGCGCAGCTTTTCTTCGGCATCGTCTACGCTGGCGCCTGGCCCGTGCCGTTGCCGCTGCCGACCAGCTTCGGCGGCAAGGAAAGCTATATCGACCAGCTGAATGTTCAGCTGTCGAGCTGTGACCCGATGCTGTTCCTCTTTCCCAAGGAACTGGAGGAGATGGCGGGCGAGTCCGGTCGGCAGAAGAATGTCGAGAGCATCGCCTTCGAGGATTTCATCGCGCGGGATGTCGTGCCCTGCGACCTGCCGCAGGCGAGGGGCGAGGAGATCGCCTATCTGCAATATTCGAGCGGTTCGACCCGTTTCCCCCATGGCGTCGCGGTCACGCATCATGCGCTGCTCAGCAATCTTGCCGCGCACAGCCATGGCATGGAATTGCAGGACAGCGACCGCTGCATCAGCTGGCTGCCCTGGTATCATGACATGGGGCTGGTCGGCTGCTTCCTGTCCGTGGTCGCCAACCAGGTGTCGACCGACTATATGAAGACCGAGGATTTCGCGCGCCGTCCGCTGGCGTGGCTGGACCTCATCAGCCGCAATGAAGGCACCTCGATCAGCTATTCGCCGACCTTCGGCTACGACATCTGTGCGCGCCGCATGTCCAGCCAGACCAAGGCGCAGGATCGCTTCGACCTGTCGCGCTGGCGGCTGGCGGGCAATGGCGCGGATATGATCCGCCCCGACGTGATGCAGAGCTTCGTCGATGCATTCGGCGACGCGGGGTTCAGCCCCACGGCCTTCCTGCCGAGCTATGGCCTGGCCGAGGCGACGCTGGCCGTCACCATCATGCCGCCGGGCGAGGGGATCATCGTCGAACTAGTCGAGGAAACCGACCTCTCGGGCGGCGACGCGACCGAGGGCCGTCCGCAGCGTTTCCGTTCCATCGTCAATTGCGGCAAGCCCGCGCGCGGCATGATCGTGGAGATTCGGGACGAGGATGGCGGCCTGATGAACGAGCGCCAGATCGGCAAGGTGTGGACCACCGGCCCATCGCTGATGGTCGGCTATTTCCGCGATCCTGAAGCGACCGAAGCCTGCATGGTCGACGGTTGGCTGGACACGGGCGACATGGGGTATCTCAGCGACGGCTATCTCTACATCGTTGGCCGCGCCAAGGACATGATCATCATCAACGGCAAGAATCATTGGCCCCAGGACATTGAATGGGCGGTGGAGCAGCTCCCCGGCTTCAAGCAAGGCGACATCGCGGCCTTCGCGATCACCACGCCGGGTGGTGAGGAAGCGCCCGCGGTGCTGGTGCATTGCCGTACCTCCGACAATGACGAACGCACGCGGTTGCGCGACCAGATCCGTGAACGGGTCCGCGCGATCACCGGCATGAACTGCGTTGTGGAGCTGGTGCCGCCACGCACTTTGCCGCGCACCAGTTCGGGCAAGCTCAGCCGGTCGAAGGCGCGCAACCTCTATCTGACCGGCGAAATCCGGCCTTACGATATCGCAGCCTGACCCCTTGCGCGGCAGCGCTGGCGGTATCGCTTTTTTCGCCTTCCCGTGCGCCGCTGTTACGGATTGCTAACTGCTTGCTGCTAATCCGACCGGGTGAAACGCGGGCAAGGGCCATCTTCTGAACCGATTTCTCGGGAGCGGATATCGCTTCGAGCCATGATGGGTCTCGTCATTGTGCCGGGCGACGCCGCCGAGCGCGTGCTCGCCGCACAATTGCGCTCGGCCGATGATGTTGCGCTTCTCCGGCAGGCAATGAACGTCTTTGGCCTGCTGTTCCTCTGGCAGGTTTTCGGCCACCATGGATCCGTACGGGGGCTGATGCTGTGGAGCGCGGCCTTGCTCTTCTCCATGGTCATCGGCGCCTTTCTGCGGCGCAGACGGAATGGCGCGGCCGCAAGCGTTGCCGATCTCCGGCTCCATGGCTTTACCGGGCTGCTTCATGGCCTCATCTGGGCGACCTGCATGATGACGCTTTCCTCGGGGCACGGTGCTTCCCTGCTGGTGGCGCACTGGACGCTGATCAGCTGCATCATGGTTTGCGGCGCGATCAGCTATGCGGCCACTCCGCTGGCGGCGACAGGCTTCCTGCTGCCCTGCATCGTCGGCCTCTGTTTTCTCTTCGATGCGCGGGATCAGACGCCGCTGCTTGCCCTTGCCACCAGCTACGCCCTGTCGCTTCTGGTCGGCTGCTTTCTTTATGCGCGGACTTTCGCCCGGCAGCATAGCGCCAGCGTGCAGTTGGAGGAAAAGAGCGAGGTCGTCAGCCTGCTGCTGCGCGAATATGAGCATGGCGCGTCCGATTGGCTGTGGCAGACCGATCCGGCGCGGCGGTTGAGCGACGTATCGCCGCGCCTCGCCGAAATGCTGGGCCGTACCCCGGCCGAGGTGGAAGGGTTGTTGCTGGTGCAATTGCTGGCAGGCAGTGCGTGGGAGAGCGGCCTGTTCCCCACCGAGCTGCATGCGCTGGCGGGCCATCTGATGCAGCGGGAAAGCTTCAGCAATATCGTGCTGCCGGTTGAGCAGGATGGCGCGGTGCGATGGTGGGAACTGTCCGCCTCCCCACGTTATGACGAGGGCGGTGCCTTTCTCGGTTTTCGCGGTGTCGGCTCCGACATTACCGAGCAGCGGGAATCGGCGGATCGGATCGCGCAGCTCGCCAGGTTCGATCCCCTGACTGGCTTGCCGAACCGGACTCATCTGCGCGACGTGCTCGATCAAAGCATGAGCGGCGCGGCATCACGGGGGCCGGTGCGTGCTGGCTGCTGCGCTTTCCTGATGATTGACCTCGATCGGTTCAAGGCGGTGAACGACACCTTGGGTCACCAGATCGGCGACCAGCTGCTGACCCAGGTCGCGCGCCGGTTGCGATATATTTGTTCCGGCGCGGAATTTTGCGGGCGGATCGGCGGCGATGAATTTGCCGTGGTCATCACGCAATTGGGAGACAATCAGGACGTCGAAAAGCTGGCTGCCAGGATCATCAATGGCCTTTCCGCGCCCTATCAGGTCGACGAACATACGCTTTACGTGGGCGCGTCTGTCGGATCGGCCGTGTCGCCGCAGGACGGTCATGAATCAGAAGCGCTGATCCGGAGCGCGGACCTTGCCCTTTATCGAGCGAAGGGCGACGGGGGCGGCGTGCATTGCCCCTATGAACCGCAATTGCATGCCCAGGCGGAGGAGCGGCGCCAATTGGAATTGGCGCTGCGGGATGCGCTGGAAAAGAATCAACTGCATGTGCTGTTCCAGCCGGTGGTGGAAGCGCGGCAGGGGAGTGTCGTCGGGTTCGAGGCGCTGGTGCGCTGGACCCACCCGGACATGGGACCGATCTCACCGGCAAAGTTCATTCCGGTCGCGGAAGAGGCGCGGCTGATCGGACCGATCGGCGAATGGGTGCTGCGGACCGCATGCAAGGAAGCGGCATGCTGGCCTGAGGATATACGGATCGCGGTCAATGTCTCGGCCCAGCAGCTTACCCATCCCAGCTTTGTCGGCGCCGTGGTGTCGGCGCTTGCCCAAAGCGGCCTGGAGGCGCGGCGGCTGGAGCTGGAAGTGACCGAAAGCGTGTTCGTCAACGCTGATACCGGAGCGCTCAAGATCCTGGACCAATTGCGAGGGTTGGGCGTCCAACTGTCGCTCGACGATTTCGGCACAGGCTATTCCTCGCTCGGCTATCTCAGCCGAACGCGGTTCGATACGATCAAGATCGATCGCAGCTTCGTGGTGGGCGCATCGAACAACAAGGCCGAGAGTCTCGCGATCATGCGCGCGGTGGTCACGCTGGCCGAAAGCCTGGACATGGCGACCACCGCGGAGGGTGTCGAAACCGAGGCCGAACTGGCGATGGTCCGTGGTTTGGGCTGCCACAAGATTCAGGGCTTCTATTTCGGGCGGCCCATGCCGGCGGCCGAAGCGGCGGCGCTCTTTCCGGCACGTCAGGCACGGGCCAGCGCCTAGAGCGATTTTCGAGCGATCGGAACCGATTGCTGGTTAAAAGCGCGGAAAACAAGCGAACCTGCTCTCAACCTCCTAACGTTTCTGAACCTGCCGCTCGATCATCGTCCAAAGTCCCGCAAAGGCCTGAGCGGGCGGGGACGAACTCGCAAAAGCGCCAAGCGGCTTGCGACGAACAGCCATTTGCTCAACCGCGCTGGCCATGGGAATGGCTGGCCAGCCGGGTTGCGCTTCCAGCGCAGCGCGGTGCAGCGCGCGGCGGCGATCGACCATGGAATAGACCGGCATGATCGGTGGGTGGTTGCCGCCGCGCTGCACCAGATAGCGGGCGACTTCTCCCATGGCCCGCTGGGCCAGGGGAGAGGGGATGACGGGAATAACGATCATGTCGGCCGCCCGCAACACCTGCTCGCTGGTTTCGGTCAGGCCGGGCGGACAATCCAGGATGATGCGGTCATAATCCTTGCCCAGGCTCTCGATCAGCTTGGCGAGACGTTTCTTCTTGTCCATCTCCCGGAACAGATGGTCGAGGCTGCGCAGCGAGGTGTCCGCGGCGATCAGGTCCAGGCCCGGCACGGTGGACCGCTGGATCAGCTTGCGAACCTCCACATCCTTGCTGAAGATCGCGTGCGCGGCATCGCGGCTTTCGCTGTCGGTGGAGATCAGCCAGCTTGACGCGGCTTGCGGATCGAGATCCCAGAGCAGCGTTCGCCGCTTCGAGATGCTGGCCGACGCCCAGGCGAGGTTGATCGCGAAGGTGGTTTTCCCAACTCCGCCCTTCAGGCTGTAAACGGCGATGGTCGCCACTTGCGGTTCCTTTGCCATGTGCGGAGGCTATCTTGCTGCACCGCCAAAGCAAGGGCTGAATCACGGCAATGTTACAGCGTCGTGACAGGGTGGGTCATGTCCGACGACACGGCGGCGACGGCATGAAAAATCCCGCCGCGCGGCAAAGGCACGGCGGGATGAGATGGTTCGTTGCGAAGGATCAGGCGGCCGCCCGGCGTTCCTTCAGCTCCTCGTTCAGCATTTCCGCGAGCAGGAACGCGAGTTCCAAGCTCTGCGCGGCGTTGAGGCGCGGGTCGCAATGGGTGTGATAGCGGTCGGCCAGCCCCTCGTCCGTGATGGCGATCGCTCCGCCGGTGCATTCCGTCACATTCTGCCCGGTCATTTCGGCATGGATGCCGCCGCCGAAGCTGCCCTCCGCCCGGTGAACGGCGAAGAAGCCACGCACTTCCGCCAAAATGCGGTCGAACGGCCGCGTCTTGTACCCGTTGGCTGCCTTGATCACATTGCCGTGCATCGGATCACAGGACCAGACCACCGGATGACCTTCGCGAAGGACAGCGCGGACCAGTTTGGGTAGGCCGGCTTCGATCTTGTCATGACCATAGCGGGTGATGAGCGTGATGCGACCGGCTTCCCGGCTCGGGTTCAGCACGTCCAGCAGGCGGATCAGCGCATCCGGCTCCAGGCTGGGGCCGCATTTCATGCCGATCGGATTGCCGATGCCGCGCAGATATTCGACATGCGCCGATCCTTCGAACCGGGTGCGATCGCCGATCCACAGCATATGGGCGGAGGTGTCGTACCAGTCGCCGGTCAGCGAATCCTGCCGGGTCAGCGCCTGCTCATAGGGCAGCAGCAGCGCCTCGTGGCTGGTATAGAAGCTGGTTCCGCCAAGCTGGGGCACGGTGTCGGGCGACAGGCCGCAGGCGCGCATGAAATCGAGCGCCTGGCCGATCTGGTCGGCCATCGCCTCGAATTTCGCGGCCCAGGGGCTGCGACCCATGAAATCCAGCATCCAGCCATGGACCCGGTCCAGGCTGGCATAGCCGCCGGTCGAAAAGGCGCGCAGCAGGTTTAGCGTCGCCGCAGACTGGTTGTAGGCGCGGATCATGCGCCCTGCGTCGGGTTCGCGCGCCTCCGCCGTGAAGGCGATGTCGTTCACATTGTCGCCGCGATAGCTGGGCAGTTCCACGCCGCCGATCGTCTCCGTATCGGAGGAACGCGGCTTGGCGAACTGGCCCGCCATGCGGCCGACCTTCACGATCGGCAGCTTGGACGCGAAGGTCAGCACCACGGCCATTTGCAGCAGCACGCGGAAGGTGTCGCGGATATTGTTCGGGTGGAACTCCGCGAAGCTCTCCGCGCAGTCGCCGCCTTGCAGCAGGAACGCCTCGCCTGCGGTCACCTTGGCAAGTTCGGCCTTCAGGCTGCGCGCTTCGCCGGCAAAGACGAGCGGGGGAAACTGGCTGAGCTGCGCCTCCACGGCGCCAAGCGCCTGGGCATCACGATAGACGGGCATCTGAATGCCCTTTTGGCTGCGCCAGCTTTCCGGCGTCCACTTCGCCGCCACGTCGAGTCTCCCAAAGATCGTAAAATAGGGGCCGCACCTACGCGCAACCAGTGGCCAACGCAAGTTTATAGCAGTTGTGGGCCGGGGGGCGTCATTTCTGGCAAGGATAATGTTCGTTGAGCGCCACGCTGACAAGGACGGAGGCGGGCGCCTGGCGTTGGTCGGGGTAGCGGGCGAGATAGGCCAGGACGATACGCTTCACTTCCTGCGCATCCATTTGGGCTGGCCAGCAATTGGGCTGAGCCCGGCCGATGAACACGTCTTTCTTGATGCCGTCCACCGCACCGACAATATAGGCGGTGCAGGCGAGCGCATATTCCGGCGCCTTGTTGCGGCATTTGGCGAGCAGGGTCGTGCCCGTCTCGAACATATAGCTTTGCGCCGGGGCAACGGGGGGCATTGTCGCCATGGCGCCAATCCCCATGAACGCTGCGGTTGCGGCTTTTAGCATGGGCGGAATATGCCCGCTTGCCTGACATAAGTACAAACGGGCGGGCTGATCCGCCGCACGCTCTGCCTCAGTGGTTGGAACCTTAAGCCGCCTCGAGTGTCAGGCGCCAGTCCCAGCGCAGCGGATCGCCGTCCATGACCTCCACCCCCCGCTCTATCAGGGCGTCGCGTATCCCGTCCGACAACGCGAACTCCTTTTCGGCGCGAGCCTGCTGGCGGCGATCCAGTTCGGCCTCGATCTCTTCGGGCATGATCGCCGCATCCCGGGGCCGGATCCGCAGGTCGGCGCGCCCGATGGTCAGCAGGTTGAGGCCCAGCGCCTGATCGAAAGCCGCGATAAGGCAGAGCTTTTCGTCCACCGGCACCTTCTTCATGGCGATGGTTTCCTCCAGCAGCGGCAGTGCGCGGGGCGTCATCAGGTCATCGCTGATCGCCGCGTCGAACTGTTCGAGCAAAGGCGCGAGCCTGGGATGCAGATTGGCGCGCAGCCAGTCGAGCCGCAGCGACTGCCATGTCACGCCCTCGGCCCGCGCCTTCAGATTTTCCACGCCCATGACAAGGCGTTTCAGGCGGGTGAGCGCGGCGCCGACATTGTCCGCGCTGAACTCCAGCTCGCTGCGATAATGCGCGCCCAGGCAAAGAAGGCGATAGGCGAGCGGATGGACGCCCGCGTCGATCAGCGAGAAGAGGGTGGTGAAGCCGCCCTTCGACTTGCTCATCTTCCCCTGTCGATCCACCAGGAAATTGTTGTGCATCCACCATTTCGCACCGGTGAAGCCCGCGGTCGCCGCGTCCGCTTCGCCGCAGCAGCTGCGGAATGCCTGGTTCTGCGCGATTTCATTGGGATGATGGATTTCGCGATGGTCGATGCCACCGGTGTGGATATCGAACGGATGGCCAAGCCGGGCTTCGCTCATGACCGAACATTCCAGGTGCCAGCCCGGCGCGCCCCTGCCCCAGGGTGAATCCCATTCCATCTGGCGCTGCTCGCCGGGTGGCGACTTGCGCCAGATGGCAAAGTCGCTGGGGTTGCGCTTTCCCGCGACCGGATCGATCCGGGCATGCGCCGCGTCGTCCCGGCCCCCGGCCAGCGCGCCATAATCGGGCACGGTGCTGATGTCGAAATAGAGGCCCGTTTCCAGTTCGTAGCAATGGGCCGGGGCGATCTTCTCCGCAAAGGCTATCATCTGCGGGACATAGTCGGTGGCGACCGTCCATTCGCTGGGAGGGATGATGTTGAGATCGGTGATGTTCTGCTTGAACGCCTGGGTATAATGGGCCGCTATGTCCCAGATGCTCTTGGCCTGGGCACGGGCCGCGGCCTCCATCTTGTCGTCGCCGGCATCCGCATCCGACGTCAGATGGCCGACATCGGTGATGTTGATGACATGGGTGACGATGAGCCCCTTCCACTGCAGGGTGCGGCGCAGTGTGTCGGTGAAGACATAGGCGCGCAGGTTGCCGAGATGGGGATAGTTGTAGACGGTCGGGCCGCAGCTGTAGACGCGGGCGTGGTTCGGCTCGATCGGGGCGAAGGGTTCCACGCTGCGCGTCAGGCTGTTGAACAGGCGCAGGGACGCGTCGGCATGCTGCTGGGCGGGGGTGAACTGGTCGCTCATGCGCGCAGCCATGCGGCGATCGGGCCAAGGCGTCAACTGGCCTTGGCATTTGTAATAAATTGTTGCTGGCAGAGCCTCCCTCCGCGCCATCCCTTGCATTGGCGCGTTTGCCCACCGATATTGCTGATGCGGGCCGGGCCCCTCTGGTGGTTGGATGATGTGACATCCAACCGCGATGTCGGACCGCATCGAGTGTGCTCGGTGCAGGTTCGTGTGCGTTTGCCCCCCTCTGACGTTGCACGAAGACCGCGCCGGGCCACTCGATCCGTCAAGACTGGTTTTTTGGATGGAGTGATAACGCCGTGAACAATCGCGTTCCTATGCCGGGCTATGGTGCGAGCCAGACGGCGCAGACCGATGCCGGGCTGCGCGCGCACATGCTGGGCGTTTTCCGCAACATGGGCCTAGGCCTGGTCATCACCGGGCTGGTCGCCGCTTTCATCGGCAATACGCCGGCGCTGGCCGCCGCGATCTTCGGCACGCCGCTCAAATGGGTGGCGATCTTCGCGCCGCTGGCCTTCGTGTTCTTCTTCAGTTTCCGCATCGAAAAGATGACGACCACAGGCGCGCGCATGGCCTTCTACGCCTTTTCGGCGGTGATGGGCGTGTCGCTCGCCAGCATCTTCCTGGTCTTTACCGGCGGATCGATCGCGCAGGCCTTCTTCTCCGCCGCGGTGATGTTCCTGGCGATGGCGCTGTGGGGCTATACCACTGGGCGCGACCTGTCCAAATTCGGATCGTTCCTGATCATGGGCCTGATCGGCATATTGGTCGCGAGCCTGATCAACATATTCATCGGCTCCTCGGCCATGGCGATGGTGATCTCGATCATCGGCGTGGTGGTTTTCACGGGTCTGACCGCCTGGGACGTTCAGCGCATCAAGTCGGAATATTTCTATTACGCTGGCCATGAAGTGGCGCAGAAGATGCAGGTGATGGGTGCGTTGTCGCTCTACCTGAACTTCGTCAACCTGTTCCAGATGCTGCTCAACCTGACCGGCGAGCGGGAGTAACAGCCAATGCGGGACCAGGCCGCTGTGTCGGCCATGCTCTGCCCGGTCTGTCATGTGGGGCTCTCCATGACGGACCGGCAGGGGGTGGAGATCGATTATTGCCCTCAATGTCGCGGCGTCTGGCTGGACCGGGGTGAACTGGACAAGATCATCGAGCGTTCGTCAGGCGGCATCCCGGCTCCGCCGGCAAGCTACCGCCCGGACCGGGGCCGCCAGGACGATGGCCGATATTATCAGAAAAAGCGGAAGAAGAGCTTTCTGGAAGAGCTTTTCGACTGACAGAAGCGGCCCTGGTTGCGGACCGTTTTTTTTGGGGCTGCGCCATAGGTGCTTTCATGGAATGCCGCTAAGAGGTCGGATACGGTCCCATCACGACGGATCGCCTTGTTCGAGTGAGTTGCATGCCGCGTATTGACGAAAAGGAATTTCAGCAGGTTACGCCAGTCATATTGGCCGGTGGATCAGGGACGCGGCTTTGGCCGCTTTCGCGCAAATCCTATCCCAAGCAGTTCGTGCCTTTGCTGGGCGATGAGACGTTGTTCCGCTCTGTCGTGCGGCGACTTTCGGGGGAAGGGAAGGGTTTCTCCTTTGGCCGCCCCGTCGTTCTGACCAACGCGGCCTTCCGCTTCATCGTTGCGGAGCAACTGGCGCAGGAGGGCGCCGATCCGCGGGCCATCATGATCGAGCCTTCGGTGCGCAACACGGCGCCCGCCATATTGGCGGCCGCGCTGCACCTGATGGCGGGCGATCCGGAGGCGGTGATGCTGGTCGCGCCCTCCGACCATGTGGTACCCGACGCAGAGGCCTTCCGCGCGGCGGTGAGTCAGGGGCTGGCGGCGGCGCGTGCCGGCGATCTGGTGACTTTCGGCATTCAGCCGACGCGGCCGGAAACGGGCTATGGCTATCTGCAGGTTGTCGCCCGGCCGGATGGATCGGGTGAACCGATCAAGTTGGCGCGCTTTGTCGAAAAGCCGGACGCGCTGCGGGCGGCCGAGATGTTGGCGAGCGGCGATCATCTCTGGAATGCGGGGATTTTCCTGTTCGCGGCGAAGGATCTGATCGCCGCCTTCGAGGTGCATGCGCCTGACGTGCTGGCTGCGGTGCGGCCGGCGGTCGAGGTCGCGGAGGGCGATCTGGGCTTCCTGCGGCTGGCGGCGGAGGCGTGGGACGGCGCGCCGGATATTTCCATCGACTATGCCATCATGGAACGGGCCGACAATCTGTCGGTCGTGCCCTATGGATCGGCATGGTCGGACCTGGGTGGCTGGGACGCGGTGTGGAGCCATGCCGGCCCGGATGCGGTCGGCGTGACGCTAAGCGGTGGCGCGACGGCCATTGATTGCAGCGATACGCTGTTGCGGTCGGACAGCGAGGGCATGGAACTGGTCGGCATCGGGCTCAGCAACATCATTGCGGTGGCGATGAACGACGCGGTGCTGATCGCGGACAAGGCGCGCGCGCAGGATGTGAAGCTGGCCGTCGAGGCGCTGAAGCAAAAGGGCGCAGCGCAGGCAGAGCGCTTTCCCAAGGATCACCGGCCCTGGGGCTGGGTGGAAGGTCTGCTGGCCGGCGATCGTTTCCAGGTGAAGCGGATTGTGGTGCAGCCAGGGCAGTCGTTGAGCCTGCAGAGCCATTTCCATCGGTCGGAACATTGGATCGTCGTCGAAGGAACCGCCAAGGTCACGGTGGACGACGACGTGACGCTGCTGACGGAAAACCAGTCGCTTTATGTCCCTTCGGGCGCGAGGCATCGAGTGGAGAATCCGGGCAAGATACCCGTGGTCTTCATCGAGGTGCAGACCGGCACCTATTTCGGGGAGGATGACATCGTGCGGTACGAGGATCGATACGCGCGGAAGTGAAGCTCACCCGTCATCCCGGCTTGCGCTGGGACGACGGGTCGGGAAAGGGACTTCGGAGTATTTTTCAAGTTGACCGTTTACGGCCAACGGCTCGGGAAATGCGGCATCAAAAGACTGGAGCGTTTCCTCTCACAGGAAAGCTTTAATGCGCTGCGCCCCAGCTTGGGCCATGGCCGATTTCCACCCCCAGCGGCACGCTGAGCTTCACGATCGGTTCGGCAGCAGTCTCCATCACGCGCCGGATAATGGCGCTCGCCTGCTCCACGTCGCTTTCGGGCAGTTCGAAGACCAGTTCGTCGTGAACCTGCAGCAGCATCTTGACCTGGTGCAGCCCTTGGGCCGCGAGCGCCGGTCCCATGCGGGCCATGGCGCGCTTGATGATGTCGGCGCTGGTGCCCTGGATCGGCGCATTGATCGCGGCGCGTTCGGCGCCCTGGCGCTCGTGCTGGATGGATGCCTTGATGCGGGGGAACCACGTCTTCCGGCCGAACAGCGTCTCCGTATAGCCTTTGGAGCGCGCCTTTTCGATCGTGTCGGTGATGTAGAGGCTGATGCCGGGGAAGCGTTCATAATAGCGGCTGATCATGTCCTGCGCCTCGTCGGCGCTGATCTCCAGCCGTCCGGCAAGGCCCCAGCGGCTGATGCCGTACAGGATCGCGAAGTTGATGGTCTTGGCCCGGCCGCGCGTGTCGCGATTGACCTCTCCGAAGAGTTGCTGCGCGGTGGCGGCATGGATGTCCTCGCCGTTCGCGAACGCCTCCTTCAGCGCGGGCACGTCCGCCATATGGGCCGCAAGGCGCAGCTCGATCTGGCTGTAGTCGGCCGCCAGAATGACATTGCCCGGCTCTGCGACGAAGGCGTGGCGGATTTGCCGGCCGACTTCGGTGCGGATCGGGATGTTCTGGAGATTGGGGTCGGTCGATGACAGGCGGCCGGTCTGCGCGCCGGACAGGCTGTAACTGGTGTGGACGCGGCTGGTGTCCTTGTTGATCTGCGCCTGGAGCGCGTCGGTATAGGTGGACTTGAGCTTGGAAAGCTGCCGCCAGTCGAGGATCCTGCCCGCTATTTCCGCGCCCTGGGCCTTGAGCTGCTCCAATATGGTGACGTCGGTCGAATAGGCGCCGGACTTGCCCTTCTTCCCGCCCTTGTAGCCCATCTTGTCGAACAGGATCGCGCCCAGTTGCTGGGTCGATCCGATGGCGAAGGGCTGGCCCGCGAGGCCATGGATCTCGCCTTCCAGCTTTGCGATCTCGGCGGTGAATTCCGTTGAGAGACGGGAAAGGGCCTCGCGGTCGACCTTGATCCCTTCATGCTCCATCTTCGCGATCACCGCGACGAGCGGGCGGTCCACCAGTTCGTAGACGCGACTGGCGCCTTCGTTCGCGACGCGGCTCTTGAACAGCTTCCACAGGCGAAGCGTGACGTCGGCATCCTCCGCCGCATATTCAGTCGCCTTGTCGAGCGGGACTTCGGCGAAGCTGATCTGGCTCTTGCCGGTGCCGCAGACGTCCTTGAAGCTGATGCATGTGTGCCCCAGGTGAACCTTCGCCGCCTCGTCCATGCCGTGGCCTGCCAGGCTCTGCCCCGCGTCGAGGTCGAAGCTCATGACGATGGTGTCGTCATAGGGGGCGATCTCTATCCCGTGGCGGCGCAGGACGGTGATGTCATATTTGAGGTTCTGGCCGATCTTGAGGACGCTGTCGTCCTCCAGCAGCGGCTTCAATCTGGCGAGGACCAGATCCCTGGGAAGCTGTTCGGGCTTCTCCGCGAACATGTCCTTGCCGCCATGGCCGACCGGAATGTAGCAGGCCGCGTTGGGACCGACGGCGAGGCTGACGCCCACCAGCGCGCAGGACACGCAGTCGAGCATGTCCGTCTCCGTATCGACGGCGACCAGCCCCTCGGCCCGGGCGGCGGCGATCCAGCGGTCGAGCGCGTCTTCCGTCACCACCGTTTCATAGAGGCTGCGGTCGATCGGCGGTTCTTCCTCCAGCACCGGGGCCGAGGGGGCGGCGCGTTCGGTGACGGCGGCGGCTGCGGTCGCGACCGCCACGGCCGCGGCGGGGGCGCCGGCGCGGGCGAGCAGCGATTTGAAGCCGTGATGTTCGAGGAAGGCCTGCAGCGGTTCGAGCGGAATCCCTTTGAGCGTCAGGTCGTCGAGCGGTTCGGGCAGGTCCATGGCATCATGCAGCGCCACCAGCCTGCGCGACAGGCGGGCCATGTCCGCATGTTCGATCAGGTTTTCCTGCATCTTCGACTTCTTCATGCCCGGCGCGGCTTCCAGCGCGGCTTCCAGGTCGCCATATTCGGTGATCAGCTTGGCAGCGGTCTTGGGGCCGATGCCCGGAATGCCGGGAACATTGTCGACGCTGTCGCCCATCAGGGCGAGGACGTCGCCCAGCTGATCGGGCCGGACGCCGAATTTCGTCATCACATATTCCGCCCCGCGCCGCTCGTTCTTCATCGTGTCGTACATGTCGACGCCGGGTTGGATGAGCTGCATCAGATCCTTGTCGGAGCTGACGATCGTGACGTGCCAGCCTGCCGCGACGGCGGCCTTCGTGTAGCTGGCGATGATGTCGTCGGCCTCGAAGCCGGCTTCCTCTATGCAGGGCAGGGAGAAGGCGCGGGTGGCGTCGCGGATCATCGGGAACTGGGGGACCAGATCCTCCGGCGCCGGGGGACGGTTCGCCTTGTAGGCGTCATACATGTCGTTGCGGAAGGTGTGGCTGCCCTTGTCCAGCACCACGGCAAGATGGGTCGGCCCTTCGGCCTTGCCCAGTTCATCGGCCAGTTTCCAGAGCATGGTGGTATAGCCATAGACCGCGCCGACGGGCTGGCCATGCTTGTTGGTAAGGGGCGGAAGCTGGTGATAGGCGCGGAAGATATAGCCGCTGCCGTCGACCAGATAGAGATGATTCTGAGGCATGGGGAGGGGATAGCGGGTTATGCGGGGGGCCTCCAGTGGCGTTGTTGGTTGCCGGCGGTGCGGCCGTCCCCCTCATGCCCGGCGAGCGGGCGTCCGGTTTGTTGATCCAAAGGAAATTGGATGCCGGCCGAAGCGGACAGGCCGGCGGAGAGGGCGGATTTACGTCATTTTTTGCCGAAGTTCACACCATATGCGCGCGCATGCCCGCGCGCGCGTGGAAGGCGGGCCATGATTTTTCACGATGTTTCAAAGAGCGGGCGGGATAGGCCCGCCCGCCTGCTGTAGGACAGCCAAAAGCGGCCCTTGTTGGAGAAATAGGACGTTTTTCGGCCGCTCTGTAGCTTTCCGGTCACGCCATGGGGCGGGGTCGAACTATCTGCTACCAGCTGAGCGGCAGGCTATCGACGGTGATGTTGACGCCCGTCGTGATCTTCGGCCTTGCTTCGGGGTCAAGGCCGAAGTCAGGGATGCGTTTCAGCCATTCCTGCAGCATGACCTTGATTTCCGCGCGGGCCAGCATGGAGCCGGGGCAGACATGCGGCCCCGCGCCGAAGGTTGCCTTGGTGGGTGATTTCCGCGCGAAGTCCACCGTAAGAGGGTCGGCGTAAATGGTCGTGTCGACCGCGCCGGTGGGGGTGGACAGCATCACCATGTCCCCCGCCCGCATCGCCACGCCGTGGAAATCCATGTCCCTGGCGGCCGACCGGGCCGGGTTGGTGAGCGAGAAGCGGCGCAGGAATTCCTCGATCGCGTTCGGCAGGAGATTCTCATCGGCCAGAAGCGCATGGCGATGTTCCGGCCGCTGGGCGAGGAACCACATGATCTGGCTCATCATCGTCGCCACCGTGTCCAATCCGCCGATCAGCAGGAGCAGGCAGACGCCGACGGCATCCTCGATCCTGATCAGGTCGCCTTCGACCTGCGCCGTCGCGATGTGGCTGATCAGGTCGCTGCCCGGCGCGGCGCGGCGTTCGGCGACACGCTGGCCGATATATTGCGCCAGTTCCGCCATGGCCGCGCCCTTGTCGGCGCTGGCCTGCACCTGCTTGGCGGCGAGCGGCAGGAGGCGCAGCCTGTCCTCCTCCGGCAGGCCGAGCATCCGCATGAAGATGCGGATGGGCAGATGCTGGGCAAATTCCGTCACGAATTCGCAGCGGCCCCTGGGTGCTATCTCATCGATCAGTTCGATCGCCAGCGACCGGGCGTCCTTTTCCAGGTCCTTCACGCGGACAGCGGTGAAGGCCGAGGCGAACAGCTTGCGATAGACCTGCTGGCGCGGCGGATCTTCCTCGATCGGGATCAGCCGGGGACGCAGGCCCATATTGGCCTGAAAGCGCGAATCTACCGAGACGCCGTTGCGCGAGGTGAAGCGTTCCGGATCGGCAAAGGCTTCCATGATGTGGTCGCGGCGCTTCAGCACCCAATGGCCGCCATTATAGGGGGACCAGAATATATCCGGTATGGCCGCATCGTTGAGCCGGCTGAATGCCGTCTGATAATCTTCATCGGCCAGGATCGGGTGGTAGGCGTCGAAATCCGCCACCAGTTCCGCTGGCACATGAGGCGGAATGTCACTGACCTGTGCAGGCTGCGTTGCCATGGGTGTCTCCATCATTTGGACGAAGAGCTAGAAAGGCGGCGCAGGATCGTAAATCCGGCGCATCGTCAAATCACATGGCCGATGCGACGCGCCGCGCGGGATGGCGGCTGCGTCGCAAGGGACAGGCTGTCAGCGGCCCACGCGGTCGAGCAGGGCGGTGAGATCGTCGGGGGCGGAATAGAAGGGCGAATGATCGGTGTCGAGGGATGCGGTCGCGCAGGGCTGCGCCGTCACCATCGCGCGTTGCAGTCCGGGCAGGACCGATTCATCCCGTTCGCAATGAATATAGGTGCGCGGCACCGTGCCGTAGCGTGCCGCCGTCAGATGGATGGGCGCGTCGCGCATGGAGGTGGGTTCGGGCGTCAGGCGCGCGAATGCCGCCGCCGCCTGGGCTTCGGACGTCATGCCGTAGAAGGCGCGCAAGGCCGTATCCTGGTCATGCCAGAGGCTGGTGCGGCCGTCCTGCGCCATGCTGATGGAGCCCGCGACATGGGGCGTGCGCGCTTCCGTGCTGTTGTCGAAGATCTCCGCCATGCTTTGCCCCGGCAGGGCCATCACCGCCGCCAGGTAAACGATGTGGGAAACCGCGTCGGGCGCCAGTTCTGCCGCCCGGCTGACGACGATGCCGCCCCGGCTGTGGCCGACAAGGATGGCCGGTTCGTCCGCGGCCCGGGCCATGCCCGCCACGAACATCGCCCATTCCTCGAGCGTGGCGACGTGGCCCGATGGCGCGTCGGCGCCCATGCCCGGCAGGTCGGGCGCGCGAACATCATGTCCGAGCGCTTGCAGCCGTGGCGCGATCTCTTCCCAGCACCAGCCGCCATGCCAGGCGCCATGGATCAATATGTAGCGCGCCATTCTGCCATCCTCCGATTGCCTGACCAGTGCCCGGCACCAATCGTCCGGAAATCGGCGCAGGTTCTTGTTGTCGCATCATTTCGGAAGGGGCCGGTTCCGACCCTTTCCGAACGATGCTTCCAATAGAGGCGACAGGTCGCAGCCCGCAATGTCCAGCGGCGGTCATCGCATATGTGGACAGGAGCGGCGTCCTGGAGCGATTTCCAAGCGATCGGAACCGATCGCTGATCAAGAAATCGCGAAAAACAAGGAATCCAGAGCGGCGATCTGATTCAATCAGATCGAACCCGCTCTAGAGAATCTCATGGACCCGTTCGGGAGGGCGGGCGATGACGACGCCCTTGTCCGTGATGACGATGGCGCGCTCGATCAGGATCGGGTGCGCGGCCATCGCGTCCAGCACGGCCTTGTCGTCCTGCACATCAAGGCCGATTTCCTTGACGACGCCTTCGCCCTTGCGGATCGCTTCGGAAGGGCGGACGCCCGCCCTTTTCAGCACGGCCTCGATTTCGACGCGGCTGGGCGGGGTCTTGAGATATTCGACGACCTCCACATCGACGCCCGGCGCCTCCTCCAGGATCGCGAGCGCCGCCCGCGACTTGGAGCAGCGCGGATTGTGCCAGATGGTCGCCCTCATGCCGTCATGGCCTTCACTGCGCCTCGTCCCTTGCCAGCCATTCTTCCAGCCACTTGATCGTATAGTCGCCGTTGAGGAAATCGGGATCGGTCAGCAGCTTCTGGTGGAGCGGGATCGTGGTCTTCATCCCCTCGATCACATATTCCTCCAGCGCGCGCTTCAGCCGCATGATGCAGCCCTCGCGGGTGCGGCCATAGACGATCAGCTTGCCGATCATGCTGTCATAATAAGGCGGCACCCTGTAGCCCTGATAGAGGCCGCTATCGACGCGGACGTGCATGCCGCCGGGAACATGATAGCTGGTGACGGTGCCCGGAGAGGGGGCGAATGTCCTGGGATCCTCCGCATTGATGCGGCATTCGATGGCATGGCCGGTAAAGACCAGATCCTTCTGCTCGACCGAGAGCGGCTTGCCCTCCGCCACGCGGATCTGTTCGCGCACCAGGTCGACGCCGGTGATCATCTCCGTCACCGGATGCTCCACTTGAAGGCGGGTGTTCATCTCGATGAAGTAGAATTCGCCGTCTTCCCAGAGGAATTCGATCGTGCCGGCGCCGCGATAGGCCATGTCGGCCATCGCCTTGCGCACGACTTCGCCCATGCGGTTGCGCTCGGCGGCGGAAAGGACGGGGGAGGGCGCCTCCTCCAGCACCTTCTGGTGGCGGCGCTGGAGCGAGCAGTCGCGCTCGCCCAGATGGATGGCGTTGCCGTTGCCGTCGCCGAACACCTGAAATTCGATATGCCGGGGATTGCCCAGATATTTTTCCATATAGACGGTGTCGTCGCCGAAGGCGGCCTTCGCCTCGCTGCCTGCCTGCTTCATCAGCGTTTCGAGCTGGTCTTCGGAGGGCACGACCTTCATGCCGCGCCCGCCGCCGCCCGATGCCGCCTTGATGAGGACGGGGTAGCCGATCTTCGCGGCCACTTCCTTCGCTTCCTCGACGCTGGTGATCGCGCCGTCGGAACCGGGGACCAGCGGCAGGCCGAGCGCGCCGGCGGTGCGCTTTGCCTCCACCTTGTCGCCCATGATGCGGATATGTTCGGGCTTCGGCCCGACAAAGGCGATGTTATGCGCCTCCACGATCTCCGCGAACTGGGCGTTTTCCGACAGGAAGCCGTAGCCCGGATGGATCGCGTCCGCGCCGGAGATTTCGGCGGCGGAGATGATCGCGGCGACGTTGAGATAGCTGTCCTTCGCGGCCGGCGGGCCGATGCAGATCGCCTCGTCGGCAAGGCGCACATGCATGGCGTCGGCGTCGGCGGTCGAATGGACGGCCACCGTCTTGATGCCCATTTCATGGCAGGCGCGGTGGATGCGGAGCGCGATTTCGCCCCGGTTCGCGATCAGCAGCTTTTCAATGGCCATGTGTGAAGCGGCCCTTATTCGATGACGATCAGCGGCTGGTCATATTCGACCGGCTGGCCATTATCGACCAGGACGGCCTTGACCGTGCCCGCCTGGGGGGCGGTGATAGCGTTCATGACCTTCATGGCCTCGACGATCAGCACGGTGTCGCCTGCCTTCACGGTGGAGCCGACGGCCGCATAGGGCGTGGCGCCCGGTTCGGCGGCGAGATAGGCGGTGCCAACGATGGGCGAGCGGATGGCGTTGGTCGCGGCCGGCGCCTCCGCCGGAGCGGCAGCAGCGGCAGGCGCGGCGACCGGAGCGGCCGCGACCGGAGCCGGGGCGGCGATATAGGCGGGTGCGGCGTTGCCGCCCGCCTTGCGCGCGACGCGGATCTTCCGGTCGCCGTCTTCCACCTCGATTTCCGTCAGGTTGGTGTCGTCGAGCAGCGCAGCGAGATCGCGCACCAGTTGAACGTCCACCTGCATTGCGCCCTTTTCAGCCTTGTCGTTCATTTTCATTCCCTGGACGGTGAATTTCGTGTTCCGATGCCCGCGCCTATGCGCATTTGCGCCGGAGCGCAACTTATGTGCGTCGAGTTACAGTTCGAGCGCCGCTTCCAGCGCCAGCATGTAGGACAGGGCGCCAAAGCCCGCGATGGTGCCCTTCGCCGCCATGCCGATATAGCTTTTATGGCGGAATTCCTCGCGCCGGTGCGGGTTGGACAGATGTACCTCGATCACCGGGACGGTGATGGCCTTGATCGCGTCGTGCAGCGCGACGGAGCTGTGGGTAAGGCCGGCGGCGTTGAGGATGACGGCGTGCGCGCCCTCCGCATGCGCCTCCTGCAACCAGTCGATGAGATGGCCTTCATGGTTGGACTGGCGGAAATCGATCTCCACATGGGCGCGGTTGGCGGCGTCCTCCATTCGCTCGGCAATGTCGTCCAGCGTGTCATAGCCGTAGATTTCCGGCTCCCGCGTGCCGAGCATGTTGATGTTGGGACCGTTCAGGACATAGATTTTGCGCGTTTCGGTCATGACGGTCCCCTTGAGGTTGCGGGTGGGGCGTTGACGCCCCTATATGCGCGCTGATCTTTAGCCCTTCGTGTCGCGCCAAGTCGAGACACCTTGTTTGACAGGACCGGATAGTGAGCGTCGACGGAACCATCTCCATCCATATCAATGGCGAGCATCGCCGCATCCGCGCGGGCATGACGCTGGCGGAACTGGCGAGCGAACTGGGTTTCGTGCCGGAAAAGGTGGCGGTGGAACGCAATCTGGAGGTGGTGCCGCGATCGACCCTGGCGCAGGTGTGCGTCGAGGATGGGGACGAGTTGGAGATCGTGCATTTTGTGGGCGGCGGCGATGTGTCGCCGGTGGATGAGGATAGCTGGACCGTGGCGGGCCGGACCTTCCGATCGCGCCTGATCGTCGGCACGGGTAAGTACAAGGATTTCGAGCAGAATGCGGCGGCGGTCGCGGCTTCGGGGGCGGAGATCGTCACCGTGGCGGTGCGGCGCGTCAATGTATCGGACCCCAAGGCGCCGATGCTGACCGACTTTATCGATCCCCGGAAGATCACCTATCTGCCCAATACGGCGGGCTGCTACACGGGCGAGGAGGCGATCCGGACCTTGCGCCTGGCGCGTGAGGCGGGCGGATGGGATCTGGTGAAGCTGGAAGTGCTGGGCGAGGCGCGGACGCTCTATCCCGACATGGTGGAAACGCTGCGGGCGACGGAGATATTGGCCAGGGAAGGCTTCAAGCCGATGGTCTATTGCGTCGATGATCCGATTGCGGCGAAGCGGCTGGAGGATGCGGGCGCGGTGGCGATCATGCCGCTGGGCGCGCCGATCGGGTCGGGCCTGGGCATCCAGAATCGCGTGACCATCCGGTTGATCGTGGAGGGAACCAGGCTGCCGGTGCTGGTCGACGCGGGCGTGGGTACCGCGTCCGAAGCGGCGCAGGCGATGGAACTGGGCTGTACCGGCGTGCTGATGAACACCGCGATTGCCGAGGCGAAGGATCCGGTGCTGATGGCGGCGGCGATGAAGGCGGGGGTCGAGGCGGGCCGCATGGCCTATCGCGCCGGCCGCATGGGCAAGCGCATGTATGCCGATCCGTCGAGCCCGCTGGCGGGGTTGATCTGATTTTCTGAAGTCCGAACTGGGCTCCTGCCTGTGCAGGAGCACGGCCGCATGTTTTCGCGATCGCAGCAAATTGACCCATTGCCGGGTTGCTTCTATCTCCTTGGGCGGATTCCCGGACAGGAGGACTGGCGATGGTGAACAAGCTTTACCCCGATGCTGCGCGCGCGTTGGAGGGGCTTCTCTTTGACGGGATGCATTTGTGCGCGGGCGGATTTGGGCTGTGCGGGATACCGGAACGGCTGATCGACGCGATCCGCGACAGCGGGGTCA
>NZ_JBEGHQ010000068.1:0-359 GCF_040676285.1 Sphingobium sp. LMC3-1-1.1
CATCTAAGCGGGAAGCCTCCCTCAAGATAAGATTTCTTCGAGCGGTCGTAGACCACGACCTTGATAGGCCGGATGTAGAAGTGTGGTAACATATGGAGCTAACCGGTCCTAATTGCTCTGATCGCGCCTGAGAGTCCCACCATCAATGACAACACTGGATATTCCAGCAAACGTCAGCAAATGTGGTGATCAAACAGCCAGATAATCTGCACGGAAAACATCGATTAAAAAACGAAGCGCAAGCTCTATTGCTTGGTGACCATAGCGTCTGTGACCCACCCGATCCCTTCCCGAACTCGGACGTGAAACCAGTCTGCGCCGATGGTACTGTGGCTCAAGCCCCGGAAGAGTAGGGCGTC
>NZ_JBEGHQ010000069.1:0-342 GCF_040676285.1 Sphingobium sp. LMC3-1-1.1
GATAGATCGGCGCCTCGGGGCTGAGCATCTCGACGAGCGTGGTGTCCCCTTCGCGCAGGAAGCGTCCGCACACGACGTTCATGGCGTCTGCCAGATGCTGGGCCACGTTCGAGTTCGGCCCGAAATTATTGCCCGTGCCCGTGGAAACCGGCCCGCGCTTCGAATCGCGCGCGAACATCTCGGTGGCGGCGCGCAGCTGGCCCTCGGGCAATCCGGCGCGGTGCGTCACCATCTCCTCGTTGAACGGCTCGACCGCCTCGCGCAGCGCGGCCATGCCCTCGGGGCCGACATAGCGCTCGCAGAACTCCTTGTCCTCCCAGCCTTCGGCGAGGATCATGCGGA
>NZ_JBEGHQ010000070.1:0-316 GCF_040676285.1 Sphingobium sp. LMC3-1-1.1
AAGGGGCATCATCGTGAACCGAGTTATCCATCCTGACGTCGTGCGCAATCTGGCGCTGGCGATCCTCGCCTCATCCACCGCGCCTGCGCTGCTGCTCGACGGAGATCTCACCGTGATAGCCGGCAGCACATCCTTCTACGCCGCCTTCGCTCTTGTGCCGAAAAACGTGGCCGGACGGCCTGTATTCAGACTCGGCGCCGGTGAGTGGGACGTACCGCAGCTTCGCTCGCTGCTCAGCGCAACGCTCTGCGGTCATGCAAGGATCGAGGCTTATGAAATGGACCTCAAGGGCGGTGCCGCTCCACGGCGGCTGATG
>NZ_JBEGHQ010000071.1:0-303 GCF_040676285.1 Sphingobium sp. LMC3-1-1.1
TGGGTGGCGTGGATATCATCGTCCACATGCTCGGCGGCTCCTCGGCTCCGGCTGGGGGCTACGAGGCCCTCAGCGACGCGATCTGGGCAAGCGAACTCGACCTCAACCTCATGCCGGCCGTGCGGCTCGACCGGGAACTCGTTCCGGCCATGGTGACGCACCGTAGCGGCGTCGTGATCCATGTGACGTCCATCCAGCGCGAACTGCCCCTGCCGGAGGCGACCACCGCCTACGCCGCAGCGAAGGCTGCTCTTTCGACCTACAGCAAGAGCCTGTCCAAGCAGGTCTCACCGCAAGGCGTTC
>NZ_JBEGHQ010000072.1:0-298 GCF_040676285.1 Sphingobium sp. LMC3-1-1.1
TGCGTTCGCCGGCCACAATGGCCCTGATGATCCGCATGCCCGTAACCCCGGTGATATCGGAAACGACGTGATGAAGCTGCACGTTCATCTCCATCAGCGCCTTCTGCATGTGCTGGATATGGGACGCCGCATATTCGATCAGACGCTCGCGCTGCCGGAGTTAGGCACGCATGGTCGCCACGCCCGCCTCAGGACGAAAGCTCCCTCGCAATAGCCCATAGCTGTGAAGGCGTTGCAGCCAGGCCGCATCGCTGACATCGGTCTTTCGGCCCGGGACGTTCTTGGCGTATCGGGCGTT
>NZ_JBEGHQ010000073.1:0-290 GCF_040676285.1 Sphingobium sp. LMC3-1-1.1
TTTGTGTCTCTACTATCCCAGCCGGCGCAATCCATCGGCTGCATTCAAGGCTTTGATCGGAATGGCCCGTCAAATCGCCGGATGACGGCAAGCCGGGCGCATTGTTCAAAGGTCATTTGGCGACAATGAGATTGGAAACGGCTTCGCGATGACGGACGAGACTACACCTGCCTTGCTCAAGGACATACTCGGTCCGCAGGCGCTGACCATCATCGCCGACGCTGGCGGTTCAGTATCGGCGCGCTTCGATCGCGCCAGCTTTCTCAGCGCCGCGTCGGAAGGACTCGATG
>NZ_JBEGHQ010000074.1:0-282 GCF_040676285.1 Sphingobium sp. LMC3-1-1.1
TGACTGACAATGTCCAGTTTGCTTCATGGGAGTGGTAATCGACCAGGATCTTGCCGCTGCGTTCGCCCGGGAAAGCATGCTTAAGCGCGTTAATCACCAGCTCGGTGACAATCAGCCCCAGACTGACAGAGATATCCGCGTTCACACTGCTGCCATCGGCCGTAACCGCGATCGACAGTTGGTCATGATCGTGGATCATCGAAGCACCGAGGCTTTCGCAGAGTTGGGTGAAATAGCCACGCAGTTCGACATCGCCGAGCCTCGATGCCGCAAGCTGCTGTT
>NZ_JBEGHQ010000075.1:0-279 GCF_040676285.1 Sphingobium sp. LMC3-1-1.1
AAACGGCGACGTTGACCCAGTCCGTCTATGCGCAGTTGCGCGCCGACATTCTCAGCGGGCGGATGCGTCCTGGCGAGAAGATCCGTGCCGAAGCCCTGCGCAAGCGGTTCAACACGGCCAGCAGCCCCGTTCGGGAAGCTCTCAACCGGCTCCTTTCAGAAGGCTTCGTCGCGCTCGAGGAGCAGAAGGGCTTTCGTGTCGCGCCGGTGAGCGCCGAGGAGCTGAAGGAACTCGTCAAGACGCGCTGCTGGATCGATGGCCTGGCCATTCGTGAATCGA
>NZ_JBEGHQ010000076.1:0-269 GCF_040676285.1 Sphingobium sp. LMC3-1-1.1
TACGGTGCGTCAAGTCATCGAAAGCCTTATTGAGCCGGCGTATTTCAGCATGAGTCAGAAGTTCGCCGCGGGCCACCTGGTCACGCGCGCTGGTGAGAAGGCCTTCAAGAATCTGCAGACGCGTTTGAGTTCTGTTGGGCAGCCTTTCGAGGCGAGACTGGGCATTGATGATCGTCGCGGCGAAATCCAGGCTATTTGCGGTTGGACATTTGTTGGTTTCTTGAACGACTTCCACTTTTCCAGCCTTAATTGTAGATCAATACGAGGAT
>NZ_JBEGHQ010000077.1:0-269 GCF_040676285.1 Sphingobium sp. LMC3-1-1.1
ATCCTCGTATTGATCTACAATTAAGGCTGGAAAAGTGGAAGTCGTTCAAGAAACCAACAAATGTCCAACCGCAAATAGCCTGGATTTCGCCGCGACGATCATCAATGCCCAGTCTCGCCTCGAAAGGGTGCCCAACAGAACCCAAACGCGTCTGCAGATTCTTGAAGGCCTTCTCACCAGCGCGCGTGACCAGGTGGCCCGCGGCGAACTTCTGACTCATGCTGAAATACGCCGGCTCAATAAGGCTTTCGATGACTTGACGCACCGTA
>NZ_JBEGHQ010000078.1:0-191325 GCF_040676285.1 Sphingobium sp. LMC3-1-1.1
AACGCCCGATACGCCAAGAACGTCCCGGGCCGAAAGACCGATGTCAGCGATGCGGCCTGGCTGCAACGCCTTCACAGCTATGGGCTATTGCGAGGGAGCTTTCGTCCTGAGGCGGGCGTGGCGACCACCCGGCATTTCCATGCCCAGAATTTGCCAAATGGAGGGACGACGCCTAAAATTTGCTCAGAAATGCCATGAACACGGCAGGGGTTGGTTACCCGTTTCGGGCAAACAAAAACCCCGCCAAACCGTTGATTTGACGGGGTTTTCAATGGTGGGCGTGGCAAGGATTGAACTTGCGACCCCTGCGATGTCAACACAGTGCTCTACCACTGAGCTACACGCCCACGGTGGAGTGGGCCAATAGCGGGGGGTGGCAGGTAGCGCAAGCGGGAAATTGAGCAGTTCCGCTAATCTTCTGGACAGCGGCACGGCAGGCCATATGGTGCAGTGCGCAAAGGGGACGCCAAACATCATGTTGCCATCGTCTGCGCCGTCTGATCAGCCCTTGGCGCCACCGCCATTCTATCGCCAGCTTTACGTTCAGGTGCTGATCGCCATCGCGCTGGGCGTCGGGATTGGTCACTTCTTCCCGGCAACGGGCGTAGCGCTTCAGCCGCTGGGAGAGGCCTTTATCAAGCTGGTCAAGATGATCATCGCGCCCGTCATCTTCCTCACCATCGTCACCGGGGTGGCGGGGATGAAGGAATTGGGCGCGATCGGCCGGGTGGCGGCCAAGGCCTTCGCCTATTTCCTGACATTTTCGACGCTGGCGCTGATCGTCGGCCTGATCGTCGCCAATGTAGTGCATCCGGGCGCGGGCCTCAATATCGATCCGACGACGCTGGACGCCGGGAAAGTCGTCCAATATCAGCAGCAGGCGCACGACCGGACGCTGACCGGCTTCCTGATGGATATCATCCCCGGCACGCTGGTTTCGGCCGTGGCCGATGGGCATAACATCCTCCAGGTGCTGTTTGTCGCGATCCTGTTCGGCATCGCGCTCACCATGATCGGCGAGAAGGCCGATCCCCTGATGACCGTCCTCGAATCGGCCAACCACGGGATCTTCAAGCTTGTGTCCCTCCTGATGAAGGCGGCGCCGCTGGGGGCTTTCGGCGCGATGGCCTTCACCATCGGCAAATATGGCGTCGGCGCGCTGGCAAATCTGGCAGGGTTGGTGGCGACCTTCTATCTGACCTCGATAGTGTTCGTGCTGGTGGTCCTGGGTCTGGTGGCGCGGCTTGTGGGATTCAACATCCTGCATCTGATCCGCTATCTTCGGGCGGAGCTATTGCTGGTGCTAGGCACCTCCTCGTCCGAAGCGGCGTTGCCCAGCCTGATCGAGAAGATGGAGCGGGCAGGGTGCCGCAAATCGGTGGTCGGGCTGGTAGTGCCGACCGGCTACAGTTTCAACCTCGACGGCACTAATATCTACATGACGCTGGCGGCGCTGTTCATCGCGCAGGCGACCAATGTGCACCTCAGCCTGGAGGAGCAGATATTGCTGTTGCTGGTCGCCATGCTCTCCAGCAAGGGTGCGGCGGGCGTGACGGGGGCGGGTTTCATCACCCTGGCCGCGACGCTTTCCATCGTGCCGTCGGTGCCGGTCGCGGGCATGACGCTGATTCTGGGCGTCGACCGTTTCATGAGCGAGTGCCGCAGCCTTACCAACTTCATCGGCAACGCGGTCGCCACCGTCGTCGTGTCGGCATGGGAAAAGGGGCTGGACCGGGAGCGGTTCGCCGCAGCCATGGCGGGGCAGCCCCTGCCGCTCACGTCCGACATGGAAGAGGTCATCTCCGGCTGATGCCCCAGGGCATTTTCAGGTTTGACTGTTCAAGGCCAGCGGCCGGAAATTGAAAGCCTCAGCTTAACCCGGTCAGGCTTTCCGTGCCGAACATGCGCTCGACCTCCAACACCAGTTCGCGCAGGTGGAAGGGCTTGGACAGGACCTTCGCTTGCGGCACGGCCTTGCCCGCCTTCAGGGTGACGGCGGCAAAGCCCGTGATGAACATGATTCGCATCTCGGGCGCGATCGCGGCCGCATGCTGGGCGAGTTCGATCCCGTCCATTTCCGGCATGACGATGTCCGTCAGCAACAGGTCGAACCGGTCGCTGTCGATGTGCGGCACCGCCTGCGCACCGGTAGCTACTGCAACCACTTCATAGCCAGAGCGCTCCAGGGCGCGGGCCAGATAGGCGCGCATGCTGTCATCATCTTCCGCCAGCAGAATTCGAATCATTGCCCCGTACGTCTCGCCCCAGGCCCGTGAGGGCCGCCCCTGATCGCCCCCTTCGCGGATGGCGTGAAGCGACTATATATGCGACAAGGAGTAAATATTATCCAGCCGAGTAACCATTTTTGGGCGGCCGCCCGTGAAAGGACCTTGCTTGGGACATAGCGCGCCGCCGGTTCCGACCGAAACCACGCCCGCCTACCATCTCTATGAACCCGACGTTCCCGCCGGGCCGGTGGTCGTTTCCGTGCCGCATGCGGGCCGGGCCTATGACGAGGCGCTGCTGGCGCAGGCGCGGGTACGGCGCGATGTCCTGCAAAGGCTGGAGGATCGGTGGGTCGACAGGCTGGCCTATCCGCTGGTGGAGCGGGGCGTTCCGGTGTTGGTGGCGCAGGTGCCGCGCGCGATGATCGATCTCAACCGGCATGAGCGGGAGATTGACGCCGGCATGGTCAGCGGCATCCCGCGCGATGTCCCCTTGCAGAGCAGCGCCAAGCTGCGCGGTGGGCTGGGCCTGATCCCGCGTCGCCTGCCGGGTGCGCATGAACTCTGGCACCGCTCGCTGGGTTGGGGGGAGGTCGTGCGCCGGATCGAACTGTTCCACCGGCCCTATCATGCGACCCTTGCGCGGCTGATGCGGGCGGCGCGCGATGCCTATGGTCATGCGATCCTGATCGACCTGCATTCGATGCCGCCGCTTCCCCCGCCGACCGCGGGCCAGGCTGCCCCCAGGCTGGTGCTTGGCGACCGATTCGGCCGCAGCGCTTCGGCCAGGCTGATGACGCTGGCGGCGGATGTGGCGGCCGCGCATGGCATCGCCGTTGCGCAAAATCATCCTTATGCCGGTGACCACATGCTGGAGCGTCATGGCAGGCCGATGCACGGGCTTTATGCGATCCAGCTGGAATGCGACCGCAGCCTTTATCTGGATGCCGCCCTGGATCAGCCGGGGCCGGGCCTTGCCCGCCTGCAGCAGGTGGTGGCGGCCATTGCGAACGCATTGGCACATGAGCTGCCGCGTTCGGACTACGCCATGGCGGCGGAGTGAATCGGCGGGAATCCAGCCGGGCAACACCGAAGAAAAAGGGCAGCGCCAAAGGCGCCGCCCCAAATTCCTCCGGTCGAGACCGGACAGCAGCCCCGCTTGCGCGGGGCTCGACCGAACTTACTTGAGTTCGACGGTCGCGCCGGCTTCTTCCAGCTGCTTCTTGATCTTCTCGGCTTCGTCCTTGCTGGCGCCTTCCTTGACGGCCTTCGGCGCGCCTTCGACGAGCGCCTTGGCTTCGGTCAGGCCCAGGCCGGTGATGGCGCGGACTTCCTTGATGACGTTGATCTTCTTGCCACCGTCGCCGGTGAGGATCACGTCGAACTCGGTCTGCTCTTCAGCAGCGGCAGCAGCCGGGGCGCCAGCGGCGGGGCCAGCGACGGCGACGGCGGCGGCGGCCGAAACGCCCCACTTTTCTTCCAGGGCCTTCGAGAGTTCAGCGGCTTCGAGGACGGTCAGGGCCGAGAGCTGATCGACCAGTGCGTTGATGTCTGCCATGTTACTATATTCCCTTCTGGGCGGGGCATATGCCCCTTAAATTGAGTTGAAAACGTTCCGTTCGGAAAGGCGCGCCCCTTTAGGCCGCGTTCTTTTCCGCATAGGCGTTGAAGACCCGTGCGAGCTGGGCTGCCGGTGCCTGGGTGACGGTTGCGAGCTTGGTCGCGGGTGCAACGAGCAACCCGACGATCTTCGCGCGCAGTTCATCCAGCGACGGCATCGAGGCGAGCGCCTTGATACCTTCGGCGTTCAGCATCACATCGCCCATCGCGCCGCCAACGATCTCAAGCTTGTCGTTGGTCTTGGCGAATTCGACCGCAACCTTGGCGGCTGCGACCGGATCGGCCGAGGAGGCGAGGCCGACCGGGCCGGTCAGCAGGTCGCTGATGCCGGTATAGTCGGTGCCTTCAAGGGCGATCTTGGCGAGGCGGTTCTTCGTAACCTTGTAGGTGCCACCGGCTTCGCGCATCTTCTGGCGCAATTGGGTCGACTGGGCGACCGTCATGCCGAGGTTGCGGGTCACGACGACCACGCCGACCTCTGCCAGATGTGCGTTCAGCGCGGAAACGACCTCAGCTTTCTGATTACGATCCATGCCATTACTCCACTTCATGTCCATCGGACGACCCGATGAACGGCAAAAACCCGCGGGCGAACTCGCGGGGCATTGGTCCGAAGGGGAGAGATCGACTGGCCCGTATCCCTCAAGGAAACAGGCAGACCCGGACAGGGCATAAAGCCCGGCCGGTAAAGAACTTTTCCCCGTCTAGGCTGGAGATTAAGAAGGGCAGATTCCCTTCACCAACTGTCTCGGACGGAAGACCCCCGGCATGTTGCAGGGGGTCTGCTGGGCGCGCCCCTACAGAATAGGAGGTGTCCTGTCACGCAAAATCTGGCGATGGCCGTGCAAAGTGACGGAAAAGCGTCGTTCTGTCATCGAAGTTCACACCATATGCGCGCGCGTGTGCGGGCGCGCGTAGGCGTGTCGGAAAGCGGATCGACTGTTCCAAGACGCGGCGGCGATAGCCGGGGTCGAGAGATGTAGGACAGGAGAAAAGCGGAGCCGGGCCGGGTAATAGGATATTTTTTCACGCGCCGTGGCATGGGGACCACAGCGGGCATCGTGGAATAGCTGGCGCAACAAAAAAGGCTAATCTCCTTCCTCCGGAATGATAAGTTGACGAGGTGGGAAAGGGGAGGTCGCATGACAGATGGGCTGTTCGAGTTTGTGGCGGGGCAATCGCCCCGGTCGGTCCGCATCATCTTTCGAGGCTTCTGGGATGAGGCGGCCCTGCAAGGCTATCTTGCCGCCCTGCAGCAACGTGCTGCTGCGGCGTCAGCGGGCGCCCCGCGGATCGACAGGGTCTTGCTGGATATCAAGGCGTGCACTGTCCAGTCCCAGCCGGTCATTGACGGTTTCGCGCGCATCATCGGGAATTATGCGGGCCAGATAAGGGAATATGGCGTGCTTCTGCCCGAATCCGCCTTGCTGAGGCTCCAGATGAAAAGGCTGACGCCGGTATCGACCCGGTTTTTCGAGGAAGAACGGGAGGCGCTGACATGGCTGGATTCATGAGGAATGGCACAGTAGCGGGGCCGGATGAAAAAGCCGCCAGGGCGAAGCCGGCCCTTTTCTTCCGTTTTCGCCCGGTATGACATCGTCTGGATCAGGAATGCCCATCGATCACAAACCCCGCCAGTAACTCGGCAAGCGATTCAGTCTTGTCTTCACCCCCGCTGATTGCGCCATTCAGCGCATCTTCCACCTTGGCCGCGACGAAACGCGATGGCCCGGCATATGCCAGCGACCAACCCAGAAACCGCCGGTGATCAAATGGCCCATATGTCAGCGTCGTAATGCTGCTGTGCCGGCTGTCCCGGCATATGCTTTGCTTCAGGGCGGCGACGGATGCCGGAGGCCCTTCGATATATTGCGTGAATTTCTGGCCGGTAAAAAGGAGCGCGCCGGTTACGTCGAGGGTCCGGTTGCGCAGCACGGAAACCTCAACGATGTCGCGCACGCAATCTTCAAGCCTGCCCGCAGCCAACTGACAGGTACTGACATAGAGCCATCGGTCGAACATTTCGACATTATGACGACTGTAAAATTGGAGTAAAGGCGAAACGCACGATGGGACTGATCAGTGCGCTTCGCCTTTCCCTTTGCCCTTCCTTCGGGGGAAGGCAGGGCCATCGAAGAACGCCCTTTTATCAAAGAGAAATGAATGATCGACCTACGCCCGCATCGTAAAAATACGACACCCTCGACATATGGATCCTTATTTATGACGGGATAGTATCCGCTCCGCATTCACGGAGCAAGATTATGTTTTTACAGAACAAATCTGAAATAAAGTCCGACGGATCCATCATCGAGAAACGTCGGCATCCGCGCAAAACCGTTTTCAAATCCGCGTTTATCTATCCCGTGCTACAGCACGCGGGCCTGACCGTGACCAACGTTTCGGCTCATGGTTTGAGTGGGGAGACCGCCCTCACCCTGAGCCTGCGTGAACAGGTGCATGTCGGCTTCAATGACAGGGACTTCATCACCGCCGAGGTTCGCTGGACAAATGGCTTCAGGGTGGGCCTGCTGGCGGAGGACCCTCTTCTTTGGACCACCGGCAATGACGTCCTGCTCGAGCATCTGGCTGACAGCCATCGCCCCCGAGAGGGCCGCGTTCCTGTAAATATCGCCGCGACGCTGGTTACCTCGGCACCTGTGATGGTCGGGACGATCCGGAATATTTCGGCGGAAGGCATGCTGATTGAGGTGGGCAATGTCAGGGAAGGAACGAGGCTGCTCATCAAAAGCCGGGGAAACGGCACGCGGATGGGGCGGGTGCAGTGGATAAGCGGTGGAATGGCCGGCATTTTCTTCGAACAGGGCGTTTAAAAAAATTTCAACCATATGTGGAACCGATCGGGGGACGGCGCGTTTCGTCGCCGGGGAATTTCATGTAGGTCGCAATGAGGACAAAAGGTCCCATCTACGTGGTAATGCGGGAGGCGCTGATCCGTCGCGATCTGGTGGCTATTTTGCGCGCGCATCATTACGCTCCGACTCCTTTCGCCAGCGGATCCGACTTTCTTGACGCCGCCCGCTTCATCAGCCCGGGCATCGCTGTCCTGGATATGGATCTGCCCGACATGACGGGTCTGACGGTCCTGCAGGAATTGCTCTTCAAGCGACGGGACATCCCTGTCGTCATGACATCCGCGAGGGCCGACATTCGCGCGGCCGTGCAAACGATCAAGAGAGGGGCGGACGATTTTCTGGAACAACCCGTCAACGAAGCGGATCTGTTGGCGACGATCGAAAACAGCCAGTCATTGCTGAAAAATAGAATCATTGTTCAAAAAGAAAAAATGGAGTCAGAATCCATATTGGGAAAATTAAGTTCTCGTGAAATGGATGTCCTTAAAGAACTGGCATTATATGGCGACAACTCTCGCGCCGCATCCAATCTGAATTTGTCGGTCAGATCGGTGGAAACTTATCGGTGTCGTATCATGCGGAAATGCGGCGCTGCCAAATTTTTTGATGTGGTGACCATGTACCAGAGAGTTTTTGCGTGAATGATCTGCGTCCTGCGAGAATGGCAATCGATCCTCCGCAGCCCCTATCGGGCGGCACAAGCCGGTAGTTCAAAACCCGCTCCTCTCTGTCCTTACACCCGATCCGCCTGCACCACTGTGTCCAGCCCTCGAAGCGCCGACAGGATGCGGTTGAGATGCTGGGCGTCGGCCACTTCCAGATCGATGATATCGGTGTGGAAGGGCCCTTCGCGGTTCACCAGTTGCAGGTTGAGGATGTTCGCCTTGGTCGCGCCGAAGACGTTGGTGACGGCGGCGAGCGCGCCCGGCTGGTTCTTGACGATCACCTGGAGCCGGGCCGTGCCGCCCTTGGACTTGCTGTCCCAGCTCAGGTCCACCCAGTCGTCATCTTGTCCGGCTTCGAGCGAGCGGCAGTCGATGGTGTGCACCTCGATCGGTTCGCCGGTGCGGCGGACGCCGACGATGCGGTCGCCGGGGACGGGGTGGCAGCAATCGCCCAGATTATAGGCGATGCCCGGCGTCAGGCCGCGGATCGAGACGGGGGCGTGCTGGCGCGGATGGGCTTCCTCCACGCCTTCGGCGCTGGTGGAGCCGGGGATCAGCGCCTCCATCACCTCCGAATCGAGCAGGCGGTGGGTGGCGATGGCGACCATCAGCGAGGCGCGGTCGTCCAGCTTCAGGCGCTTCAAGGCGGCCTTCAGCGCCTTGTCCCCCAGTTCGCTCGCCAGTTCGGGGGAGAAGCGGCCGATGATCTCCTCATAGAGCTTCTCGCCAAGCGCCACTTCCTCGCCGCGCTGTTTCTGCCGGATATAGCGGCGGATGGCGGCGCGGGCCTTGCCGGTGATGGCGAAGGTCAGCCAGCCGGGCTGCGGCTCCTGCCCCTCGGACTTCAGGATTTCCACCTGATCGCCATTTTCCAGCGTGGTGCGCAGCGGCACGACGCGGCCGTTGACCTTCGCGCCGACCGTCTGGTTGCCGAGCGAGGTGTGCACCGCATAGGCGAAATCGACCGGCGTCGACCCCTTGGGCAACTGGTGCAGTTCGCCCTTGGGGGAGAAGGCGAAGATGCGGTCCTGGTACATCGCCATGCGGGTATGTTCGAGCAGCTCGTCCGCATCCTGGCTCTGCTCCAGGATTTCGACCAGGTCGCGCAGCCAGGCGGCATGATGGTCGGTCGCGTCGCCCTTCTGCTTGTAGGCCCAGTGCGCTGCGAGGCCGAGTTCGGCGTCATTGTGCATGTCGCGGCTGCGGATCTGCACCTCGATCCGGGCATTTTCCTGATGGATGACGGTGGTGTGCAGCGAACGATAGCCGTTGCGCTTGGGCGTGGAGATGTAATCCTTGAAGCGGCCCGGCACCATCTTGTAGGTCTGGTGGATGACGCCGAGCGCGCGGTAGCAGTCCTCCGTCGTTTCCGTGATGACGCGGAAGGCCATGACGTCGGTCAGCTGTTCAAAGCTGATGTGGCGTTCCTGCATCTTCTTCCAGATGGAATAGGGATGCTTTTCGCGGCCCGAGACAGTGACCGGCAGCCCCTTGCCGCCCAGCAGCAGTTGCAGTTCCGCGCCGATCCGGTCGACCTTGTCATGGCCGCCTTCCTTCAGTTGCTCCAGCCGCTTGGTGATGCTGTCATAGGCTTCCGGTTCCAGTTCCCGGAAGGCGAGGAGCTGCATTTCCCGCATGAAGTCGTACATGCCGATCCGCTCCGCGAGCGGGGCGTAGATGTCCATCGTCTCGCGCGCGATGCGGCGGCGCTTCTGCTCGTTCTTGATGAAGTGCAGCGTGCGCATATTGTGCAGCCGGTCGGCCAGCTTCACCAGCAGGACGCGGATGTCGTCCGACATGGCGAGCAGGAATTTGCGCAGATTCTCCGCCGCCCGTTCATTTTCGGACATGGCCTCGATCTTGCTGAGCTTGGTGACGCCGTCGACCATTTTGGCGACGTCCTTGCCGAAGGCCTGCTCTATCTCCTCATAGGTGACGAGCGTATCCTCTATCGTATCGTGCAGCAGCGCCGTCACGATGGTCTGGTCGTCCAGGTTGAAGTCGGTCAGGATGCCCGCGACTTCAATGGGATGGCTGAAATAGGGGTCGCCGCTGGCGCGCTTCTGGCTGCCATGTTTCTGGACCGAAAACACATAGGCGCGGTTGATCATCGCTTCGTCCGCGTCCGGATCGTAGCGTTTTACCCGTTCAACAAGTTCGTACTGGCGTAGCATCCTGTTGCGATTGTCCGCGATGCCCCTTGCTGTGCAACAAAAAAATCCCATTTTGGTCGAATAGCGATGCGCTTTTGCAACGCGGGTGGCTTTGAGCTATCAAATGAAGACGATGACACATAATCTTGCGCAGGATCTGGAGCAATGCGCGCTGCCCAGCGCGTTGGAGGCGATGGGAGAACGCTGGTCGTTCCTCATCTTGCGGGGTGCTCTGTCGGGAATCCGGCATTTCGAGGAGTTTCAGTCGACCCTCGGCATCGCTCGCAACATCCTGGCGAATCGGCTCACGCGGCTGGTGGAAAACGGCATATTGGTGCGCCAGCCCATGCAGTGCGACCGGCGCAAGGTGGAATATCGCCTGACCGAAAAGGGCGAGGAACTGGCCCCTGTCATGGTTGCGCTGCGTCAATGGGGCGAGAGATGGGGCTGTGCGCCGTCCTCCTGCCAGGTGCTGGCCGACCGTCGCGACGGGCAGCCGATCCGGCGCATCGCCATTCAGGCGCATGACGGCCGGACGCTGGAACTGGCGGACCTGATATGGCTGAACCCGGACGAGGTGAAGCCGTTGGTGCGGGACATGGTCCAGGAAACGGCGGCGGCTTGATCGCTGCCGCTTTTGCGCGCGATTCGTGCGGAATCGCTTCAGCATGCCGGTTGTTCTGATGGCCCCTGATGCTTTAGGCTGGCGATAATGTCAGTGCATCGTTTCCAGCCCCAGCCCTTCTTCGCGGACAAGAACCGCGCCTTCTGGAACCTCCAGTCCGTGGGATGGGCCGGCGCCTTCCTGCTGCGCGGTTCCTCCACCATCGCCAATGGGCAGCCGCTCTCCAGCCTGATCCCGGTGATGATCTCGACCGTTTCGGGCTATTCGGTGACGCTGCTGATCGCGGTGGTGTTCCGCTTTCTCCAGCGGCAACGGCCGATCGTCACCTGGGGCGCTTCGATCGTCACGGTGGTGGTCGCGGCGGGGCTGGTCGCGTTCATCGACGCCTGGGTGTTCTCCACCCAGAACCGGGGCAGCGATACGGCGGGGCTGCAATTGTTCCTGGGCGCCTTCTACCTCAGCATGACATTGCTGGGGGCGTGGTCGGCGCTTTACTACGCGATCAACTTCTACCTGACGGTGGAAGAGCAGGCGGACCAGCTGCTGCGCCTGGAGAATCAGGCGTCGAGCGCGCAGCTTGCCATGCTGCGCTATCAGCTCAATCCGCATTTCCTGTTCAACACGCTCAACAGCATCTCGACGCTGGTGCTGCTGAAGCAGACCGACCGGGCCAATGCCATGCTGTCGCGCCTGTCCTCCTTTTTGCGCTATACTCTGATCAACGAGCCGACCGCGCAGGTGACGATCGAGCAGGAGATCGAGACGCTGAAGCTGTATCTGGAGATCGAGAAGATGCGGTTCGAGGACCGCTTGCGGCCGGTGTTCAACATCGATCCGGCGGTGGCGCAGTCGCGCCTGCCCTCGCTCCTGCTCCAGCCGCTGGTCGAAAATGCCATCAAATATGCCGTGACGCCCAAGGAAGAAGGGGCGGAGATTTCCGTCACGGCGCAGCCTGCCGGTGAAAACGTCCAGATCATCGTATCCGATACGGGTCCGGGATTGAATGAGGGGTTCACCCGCCCGAACAATCCGGTCAGCGAAGGAACGGGCGTCGGACTGGCGAACATCCGCGACAGGCTGATTCAGGCCTTCGGGGAACGACAGAGCTTCGAAACGCGTTCCACGCCTGGCGGCTTTTCGGTCCTGATCGAAATGCCGCTTAACCTGGATGAACCATCGAGAGTGGCCGCATGACCATCAGAACAATCCTCGTCGACGACGAAAGCCTGGCTATACAAGGCCTCAAGCTGCGTCTGGAAGCGCATGAGGATGTCGAAATCGTAGAAACCTGTTCCAACGGCCGCGAAGCGATCCGCGCCATAAAGACGCATAAACCCGACCTTGTGTTCCTCGATATCCAGATGCCCGGTTTCGACGGATTTTCCGTCGTGCAGGGGCTGATGGAGGTGGAGCCGCCGCTTTTCATCTTCTGCACCGCCTATAGCGACCACGCTATCCGCGCCTTTGAGGCGCAGGCGGTCGACTATCTGATGAAGCCGGTCGAGGAAGGACGGCTGGCCGATGCACTCGATCGGGTGCGGCAGCGGCTTTCGGAAAAGCGCCAGGTGCAGGAAGTGGAAAAACTGCGCGAAGTGCTGGCCGAGGTCGCGCCGGACGCGATGAACGATTTTTCGGGCGATGGCGACGCGCCGGCCGCCAATCGCTTCGAGAAGCTGATCAACATCAAGGATCGCGGGCAGATTTTCCGCGTGGATGTCGATTCGATCGAGCGGATCGACGCGGCGGGCGATTATATGTGCATCTATACCGCCGACAATTCGCTGATCCTGCGCGAGACGATGAAGGATCTGGAAAAGCGGCTCGACCCGCGCAATTTCCAGCGCGTGCATCGCTCGACCATCGTCAATCTCAGCCAGGTCCGGCAGGTGAAGCCGCATACCAATGGCGAATGCTTCCTGGTCCTGGAATCAGGCGCGCAGGTGAAGGTCAGCCGGTCCTATCGCGACGTGGTGGCGCGGTTCGTGCATTGATCGAAACGCTCGCGATCAGGATGCAAACGTGCTCCTGCGAAGGCAGGAGCCCAGTCCAGACATTGTGATGATGAGGTGAGGGCGGGACTGGGTTCCTGCCTTCGCAGGAACATGTTACGGTGTTGGGCATGGGCAAGCCCGGTTATGCCTACATCATGGCAAGTGGCCGTAATGCTACGCTTTATCTGGGCGTCAGCAGCGATCTCGTGAGACGCGCATGGCAACATCGGAACGGCTTCGGCAGCGAGTTCAGCGCCGAGCATCGCTGCCGTTTCCTTGTCTGGTACGAAGCGCATGACGATCTTCAGGAGGCTCGCCTTCGCGAGCTTCGCATGAAGAAATGGAAGCGCGACTGGAAGTTGCACTTGATCGAGGCGACCAACCCTGATTGGCGGGATCTGTTCGACAACATCGCCCGATAAAGTGACGCGCTCCTGGCGGCGTTTCAAGCTGATCTAACGAAACACCCACTGCCTGTTCAATCCGAACATCACGGCCGGGGTGACGAACAGCATGGCCGGGATGGGTGACCATTCCGGCCAGTGCATATGGGTGACGCAGGCCCATACCCACAATGCGTTGAGGGCGTAGCTGACCAGCGAGACCGCGAAGAAGCGGATGCCGCGGGCCGCCTGGTTGTCGCGGCTGCCATGGCCGCGAAAGGTGAAGCTGCTATGCGTGACATAGCCGATCGCCACCGCCGCCATATAGCCGACGCCGTTCGCGATCTGGGGATGCAGGCCGACGGGCGCGGCCAGGGCCCAGTAGATCGCGGCCTGGCAGGCGGTGACGAACAGGCCGGTTATGCCGTAGCGGACCACCTGCCAGAACAAGGCCTGCTTTTGCGGAGTGAAGATTGGGAGGATTTTCATGTGCCCCGTTGCGCTTTGATGCGAAGCCTCTAATGGCTTTCCGGTTCGGATTGAACCTGAAAGCCATTAGAGCGGGTTTCGATCTGATTGAATCAGATTGCCGCGCTGGATTCCTTGTTTTCCGCGATTTCCTGACCAGCGATCGGTTCCGATCGCTTGGAAATCATTCCAGCATCTCTGTTTTCCGGGATTTCCGAGCCGCCAGATGTTCCATCTCGCTCGCAATCCCTCTAATCGAGCCACCATGAAACTGCAAAGCTGGCCTGCCCTGCGCGCTCATGTCGCCTCTCTCGCGGCGAAATTCTCCGACTATGCGGAACGCAACTGGAAATGGCTGACCGTGCTGCTGTGGATCGGCGCCATGGCCTATATGATCGCCACCCGCTGGCCGCAGATCCACTGGCTGACGCTCAGCGATACGGACGACAATATCCGCTATCTGCAGGTGAAGGACTGGCTCGCCGGGCAGGCGTGGTACGATCTGCGGCAATATCGGCTCGATCCGCCCGCCGGGTTCAACATCCACTGGTCGCGGCTGGTGGACCTGCCGCTTGCGGGGTTGATGCTGTTCTTCCGCGCCTTCCTGGACCAGGGGCTGGCCGACCGGCTGGCCTGCGGCATCGCGCCGATGCTGCCGCTCCTGCCCCTGATGCTGGGCCTTGGCTTCATCGCGCGGCGGCTGGCGGGCGGGAACAGCTGGTTCCTCGCCGCGCTGGCGCCCTTCGCCGCGCAGATGGGCATCAGCATGTTCCTGCCGATGCGGATCGACCATCATGGCTGGCAACTGGCGTTCACCGTGCTGATGCTGGCGGGCGTCGTCGACCGCAACTGGCTGCGCGGTGGCATCGTCGCGGGCGTGAGCAGCGCGCTTTCCATCACCATCGGCATGGAGATGATCGTCTATCTGGCGGCAGGGGGCGCGCTGATCGCGCTGCGCTGGGTATTCAAGGATGGCGCGGCGCGGCGGATGCTGCCCTATGCCATCAGCCTGGGCGGAGCGACATCGGTGCTGTTCGTGCTGTTCGCGAGCTACGCCAACCGGGAAATGGTGTGCGACGCGATCTCGCCCATCTGGGTGGCGATCTTTGCGACGGCGTCGGCCGGGATGGTGCTGCTGGCGCTGCTTCCGCTCAAAAGCTGGCCCGCGCGGCTGGGAGCGGGTGTGCTGGTGGGTGCGGCGGTGGCGGCCTTCGCCTGGATCAACTGGCCGCAATGCCTGTCGGGCGCCTATCAGATCTCCCCTGAACTGGAGAGGCTGTGGCTGGCCAATATCCGCGAGGCCAAGCCGATAACGGTGCAGGCGCGCAGTCTGGTCGTGCCGTTGATGGCCATTCCGGCGGCTGGCCTGATCGGCCTGTTCTGGGCGCTGTGGGATGCGCGCAGGGATGCGGACCGGCTATGGGCCTGGGCGACGGTGGGGCTGATGATGCTCTTTTCCACCGCGCTGCTCTTCTGGCAGCTTCGCGCCGGACCGGCGGCGCAATTGCTGGCCATACCTCCGGCCGCCTGGGCCGCCTATCGGCTGCTGTGCCTGATCGGGACGGGAAGGCCCGCCGCGCGCCTGGCGGCGGCGCTGGGGGTGGCCGCGCTGGCCGGGGCAGCCTTTGCAACGCCGCTTTATCCGCAGATCAACCAGCTTTGGGTCAGGGCCACGGGCGAGCAGCCCAAGCCGCAGAAGCCGAGCACCCAGCAGCGCCGCAAAGCCATCGACAAGGCCAATGGCCGGTGCCGCACCCTGCCGGCGCTGCAGGTGCTCGACCAGTTGCCGGCCGCCACCATCTTCACCATGGTCGACCTGGGGCCGCGCCTGATCGTCGCCACGCACCACAGCGCCGTGGCGGGCCCCTATCATCGCAATGGCGCGACGATCCTGGACATGCATCATGCCTATGACGGCCCCGCCGACGCGTTCCGGCCGATCGCCGCGAAGCACCATGCCACCTATCTGCTGGTCTGCCCCGGCTTCCCCGAAGGCACCATCTATCAGGCGCGCAGCCCAAAGGGCTTTTATGCCGGTCTGATGCGGGGCGAGGTGCCGGGCTGGCTGAAGCCGGTGCCGCTGAAGGCGGGGATGACGCTGCCCTACACGCTCTATCGCATCGATTATTCAGCGCCGGGCGAGAAAAAAATCCCTGAGCAGCGTTGATGCCTCTGCCGTGGCGAGGTCGCCATAGACTTCCGGCCGGTGGAGGCATTGCGGCTGGGCAAAGAGGCGCGGCCCCTGTTCGATCGCACCGCCCTTCGGGTCCGCCACGGCATAATAGAGGCGGGCGATGCGGGCGTGGGATATCGCACCGGCGCACATCGGACAGGGTTCCAGCGTCACCCAGAGGTCGCAGCCGGTAAGGCGGAAATCGCCCAGATGGGCGGCGGCCGCGCGGATCGCCACCATTTCGGCATGGGCGGTGGGATCATTGTCGCGCCGGTTGCGATTTTCCCCCTCGGCGATGATGCGGCCGTCGAGGGTGACGACCGCGCCGATGGGCACTTCGCCTGCTTGGGCGGCGGCATGGGCGAGGTCGAGCGCGCGCCGCATCGGATCAGGCAGGGGAAAGGGCGAAGACATGGGCTTCGCCCTTACAGGATGAACGGCCTTTGCGGGAGAGGGGCGGTGCGGCGACTCAAATACGCGCTTCCGCCCGTTTCCTGACGGCTCTCAGGGCTTCTGCACGTCCACGGTCGGCAATTCGACCGTCTCCTTGCGCTTGCCGACCTCCACCCTGGCCACGCTGGCCTCATATTTGGGGAGGGAGCCGCCCTTGACGGCGATTTCCGGCAGGCGCCCCTCCTGCGTTTTCTGAAGGTCGATGAAGCCGGTGGCGATGCCGCCAGCGAGGACCAGCAGCACGATCAGCAACAGGCCACCAATGAATCGCATTTCCGCCTCCTTTGGCTTATGGCGCATCAACGCTCATGAGTCGGAAAGGGTTGCGGCCCGGAAAGGCGCTGGGCGGGTTGACGAGCGTCGGGAATCCCGTTATCCGCGCCGCTTTCCGAACGAACCCGAATTACAAGGTTGATTGACTATGTCGCGCATTTGCGAGCTGACCGGCAAGGGCCGCCAGGTGGGTCACAATGTTTCCCACGCCAATAACAAGACCAAGCGTGTGTTCCTGCCCAACCTGCAGAACGTGTCGCTGATCTCCGAAGCGCTGGAAACGACCGTGAAGCTGCGCGTGTCGACCCATGGTCTGCGTTCGGTCGAGCATAATGGCGGCCTGGACAACTGGCTGCTGAAGACCAGCGACGACAAGCTGTCGCTGAAGGCGCGCCGCCTGAAGCGCGACATCGTGAAGAAGAAGGCCGCGGTCGCCGCCTGATTCGGTTCGATTCGTTCGCTTGAAGGAGCGGCCCGGCGACGGGCCGCTTTTTTGCGTTGGGCGGGGTCAGGTTTCTCAAGGGCCGCCGGTCTGCCCTATTCCGGCCAGTCCAGTGCGAATTTCAGCAGCAGGGTGCGCTGGAAGAATTCGTGATTGTCGTCGGATGCGATCCAGACGACCCTGCGGCCATCCTCCCGCGTTATCGCCAGTCCCTCGAAATTGTCGGCCAGCAGGGGCGGCGCGAGCCGGGCGAGTTCGCGCGCCTTCAGGCGATCGCCGGGACGCGGCTTTGCCGGCAGTTCGATGACGGCCAGGGTTGCCGTGAACAATTCCTGCAGCGTCAGGCGCCGGTTGAGGACCAGCACATGCCGGTCGTCCAGCGCGACGGCGTCCGTCGGGCGATAACCGCGCGGCGGCACATAGCGCAGGTGCATGGGGGCGGCCGTCGAGGCTTCGGCCGGGTCGGCCGCGAACAGCAGCGTGTCATGGCTGCCGTCCGGGGTCATCCCCATTTCCGCGAGGATAAGGAAGCGCCCGTCGGGCAGGCGCGCCAGCGATTCGATCGACCCCGTTTCCGGCCAGGCCTCTATGTCCGGCCAGGTGCGGCAAGCCTCGACACGGGCAAAGCCGGGGGAGTAGCGGCAGATCATCTGTTGCAGCTCGAAACCCACCCAATAGCGCTGGGTCGTCGGGTCGAGGGCCATCGCCTCCGAATCCCATGCCCACCAGGGGCGATCCCGGTCCTGCGGCCGGATGGGAAGAGGGGCGATGAAGGGATGCCGTTGCGCCTTGCCGGGGCCGACATGAAAGCCCATCAGCGTGCCGGAATCGCTGAGCGCCAGGATCTGGCCATCGGGTTCGGCCAGCAGGGAGGAGATGCCCCCAAAGCCGTGATGGGCGCTGCTGAGTTGCCATCCTTCCAGATAGTGCAGCGGTCCCAGGGTGCGCTGGGCAGGATCGGCCGCATTCAGGGGCAGGGCGCGGGCGCTTACCAGCAGCGGGCCGGGGCCGAAAGGTTCAGGCTTGTTCTTGTGCGGCGCGGGCAGCAGCAGGATCGTGAGCAGCAGGACGATCAGGATTCGGCGCATCGCCCCCTGCCATAGGGGATAATCGGCAGGCGTGCAGGGTTTTTCGCGGCGCTGGCGCCGGCCCCTGAAAAGCGCGATAAGGCATGTTGCGGTCGCTCCAATACTGAACGGTGGCTGACATCGCCATTCAGGCTTGGCTCAATGCGAATCGGGCAAAAGGGCTGCAATCATTGGCGAGTCCTCCGTGGGAAGGGCCTGCCGGGATTTATGGCTAATGAGGAGCAACGCCATGAAGACGAAGTTTCTGATCAATATGGGGGCGGCGCTGGCGATGGGCGTTGCCTCGCTCGCCGCCACCGCAACGCCGGCCATGGCCCGCGACGGTTGGGGGCGCCATTATGAGCGCGGCGACTATTATCGCGGCGACCGGGGTTATCGGGGATATCGCGACGGCTATTATCGTGGCGGCGGATATTATCGTGATGGCTATTATCGCGGCTATCGGGGTTATCGCGGCGGTTATCGCTGCAGGGACAATGGCACGGGCGGCACCATCATCGGCGCGATCGCCGGTGGCCTGCTGGGCAACGAAGTAGGCAAGGGCAGCGGCCGCTATGGCCGTCGCGGCGACGGCACCACGGGCGCCATCATCGGCGCGGGCGTGGGTGCGCTGGCCGGTCGGGCGATCGACCGGGATTGCTGATCCGCCGATAGACGGAAAAGGACGAGGGCTGCTCCATTGGGGCGGCCCTTTTTCTTTGCGGCCATCGGTTCCGGCAAAGAAAAAGGCCGCGCCGTTGCCGGCGCGGCCCATTCCAGACGATTCCCTGACGGGAATTACATCGCGTTGCCGGCGGCGTTGCTGGCCGTGTTGGCAGCGTTCGAAGCGGCGTTCGAAGCGTTGTCGGCAGCGTTCATCGCGGCATTCATGGCGTTGTCGGCAGCGTTCGAAGCGTTCTCCGCGGCATTGGCCGAGGCGTTGGCGGCATTTTCCGCACCGCCCGAGCAGGCAGCCAGGCCGAGCGACGCGGCGAGAACGAGCGAAAGAGCAATCGACTTGGTCATGGGTTAACCCCTCTCTGAGAATAATAACGGTGCAGACCACTCTCGGAGAAAAGTTCACCCCCCATTGCGTCTGCGCCGCGATTCGTAATGAATCCCGTGACTCATGGCAATCCCAATCGTGCTTCAAGCCCGTGATTGGGGGGTGCGGGGTGATGAATGGCGCAGTTTCAAACGGCCATTGACGCATATAAAGAATTCTTTATATGATCTGTCCATGAGCGCAGCACTCGACATTTTCCGGGCCTTGGGCGACCCGACGCGGCTGCGCATCATCTATCTGTTGCGCGCCATGGAACTGGCGGTGGGCGAGATTGCGCAGGTCGTGGGGCAAAGCCAGCCCCGCGTGTCCCGCCATGTCCGCATATTGGCCGAAGCCGGTCTGGTGGAGCGGCGCAAGGAAGGCAACTGGGTTTTTCTGCGTCTGGGCAAGGGCGACGAGATCGGGCCGTTCCTGACGCTTTTCGATCATCTTGCCCCTTCCGAGCGCGAGGATTTGTGGCAGAAGGCCGACCTCGCCCGGCTGGCGGCGGTGCGGGCGGATCGCGCCCGCGCGGCGGAAAGCTATTTTGCCGAACATGCCGAGGAATGGGATGCGATCCGGTCGCTGCACGTGCCGGAGGGCGACGTGGAGGCGGCGATGACCGCGCTGCTGGGCGCGGAGCCGATCGGTCATCTGCTCGACATCGGCACGGGGACGGGGCGGATGATCGAATTGTTCGGTCCCTTGGCCGAGCAGGTCACGGCGCTGGACCGCAGCCCGGACATGCTGCGGCTGGCGCGGGCCAAGCTGCCCGAGGATGCGGGCGACAAATATGCGCTGGTGCTGGGCGATTTCGGCGCCCTGCCGCTGGAACCGGGCAGCGCCGATACGGTGGTCCTGCACCAGGTGCTGCACTATGCGCAGGCGCCCGAGGCGGTGATCGAGGAGGCGGCGCGGGTGACGACGGCGGGTGGCCGCGTCCTGATAGCGGACTTCGCGGCGCATGAACGGGAGGAACTCAGGCTGCGCGACCAGCATGCGCGGCTGGGCTTTTCCGACGAGCAGATCGAAAGCTGGTTCGGGCAAGCGGGCCTGGATCTGGAACGGGTGGATGTGCTGCCCGGCCAGGAGTTGACGGTGCAATTATGGCTGGGCCGCCGCCGTGGCGCGCGCATCCTGCCTATCGAAGGACGACTTTCCGCATGACCTTGAGCTTATCTTCCGTCGATGAGGCCCGGCAATCCTGGCAGGCGCCGCTTTATGCCGATCTGGCGGGCGACATCAATGTGAGCTTCGAATTCTTCCCGCCCAAGACCGAGAAGATGGAGGAGCAGCTCTGGTCCGCGATCCAGACGCTGACGCCGCTGGCGCCCAAATTCGTGTCGGTGACCTATGGCGCGGGCGGATCGACGCGGGAACGCACGCACAGCACGGTGGCGTGGATCGCGAAGGAGACGCCCTTGTCGGCGGCGGCGCACCTGACCTGCGTGGCGGCGAGCCGGGCCGAGATCGATGAGGTGGCGGACGCCTATTGGGAGGCGGGCGTGCGGCATATCGTCGCGCTGCGCGGCGATCCGCCCGAAGCGGGCGCGAAGTTCCAGCCCCATCCCGAGGGCTATAGCGGCGCGGCCGAACTGGTCGAGGGCCTGATGAAGCGCCACCCGTTCGAGATTTCGGTGGCGGCCTATCCCGAAACCCATCCCGACGCGCTGTCGGCGCAGGGCGACATCGACAATCTCAAGCGCAAGCTGGACGCCGGCGCGACGCGGGCGATCACGCAATTCTTCTTCGAGCCTGACACCTTCTTCCGCTTCCGCGACACGGTGGCGGCGGCGGGGATCGATGCGGAGATCATCCCCGGCATCATGCCGGTCAGCAATTTCGCGGCGGTCCAGCGCATGTCCGCCATGTGCAACACCGATGTGCCGGGCTGGATGGGCAAGCTGTTCGAGGGGCTGGACGACCTGCCCGCCGCGCGCCAACTGGTTTCCGCGACGCTGGCGGCGGAACTGTGCCGCAAGCTCTATGCCGGCGGGGTGCGCGACTTTCATTTCTATACGCTCAACCGGGCGGAACTGAGCTATGCGATCTGTCATCTGCTCGGGCTTCGGCCGGCTGCTTTGGAGAAGACGGCATGACCGCCGAGGAACGCTTCCGCGCCGTTGCGGCGGAGAAGATCATGATTTTCGACGGCGGCTATGGCACGTCGATCCAGAAGCATGGGCTGACCGAGGCTGATTATCGCGGATCGCTGGACCTCGCGAAGGACCAGAAGGGGAATAACGACCTTCTGTGCCTGACGCGGCCGGATATCGTCGAGGGCATCCACACCGCCTATCTCGACGCCGGGGCGGACATGATCGAGACGAATACGTTCAGTTCCACCAAGATCGCCATGGCCGACTATGGATGCGAGCATCTGGTGCGGGAGATCAACATCGCCGCCGCCCGGATTGCCCGCAAGGCGTGCGAGGCGGCGACGGCGAAGGATGGGCGGCCGCGCTTTGTCGCGGGGTCGATCGGGCCGACGAACAAGACGCTGTCGATATCGCCGGACGTCAATGATCCGGCCTATCGCGAGGTCGATTATGACACGCTGAAGGCCGATTATCGCGAGCAGTGCGACGCGCTGATCGAGGGCGGGGTCGATTTCCTGCTGGTCGAGACCTGTTTCGACACGCTGAACGCCAAGGCGGCGGGCATGGCGGCGCGAGAGGCCGAGGCGGCGGCGGGGCGGCCCGTGCCGCTGATGCTGAGCTTCACCATCACCGACATGTCCGGGCGCAACCTGTCGGGGCATACGATCAATGCCTTCTGGTATTCGCTGCGGCATTTGAAGCCGCTGACCATCGGGGTGAACTGCGCCTTTGGGGCGGATCTGCTGCGGCCTTATCTGAGCGAGCTGGCGAAGAATGCGGATACGCTGATCCTGGCCTATCCCAATGCCGGGTTGCCCAATGAGCTGGGGCAATATGATGAGTTGCCGGAAACGACCGCGAGCCTGATCCGCCAGTGGGTGGATGAGGGGCTGGTCAATATGGTCGGGGGCTGCTGCGGCACCACGCCGGCGCATATCGGCGCGGTGGCGAAGGCGCTGGCCGGGCACAAGCCTCGGCAAGTGCCGGAACTGCCGGTGGTGACGCGGCTCGCGGGCCTCGAACCGATGCACATCGCTGCTTAAGACCAGCGTCCCTTCCCGTGAGCGGGAAAAAGAAGGCTGAAATGACCCAACAATCCACCGCCACTTTCGTCAATATCGGCGAGCGCACCAACGTCACGGGCTCCGCCAAGTTCAAGAAGCTGATCATGGCGGGCGATTATGCCGCCGCCATCGACATCGCTCGCGAGCAGGTGGAGAATGGCGCGCAGATTGTCGACGTCAACATGGACGAGGGCCTGCTCGACGCCGTGGAGGCGATGACGACCTTTCTCAAGCTGATGACGTCGGAGCCCGACATCAGCCGCGTGCCGGTGATGATCGACAGCTCCAAATGGGAGGTGATCGAGGCGGGCCTGAAATGCGTTTCGGGCAAGCCGGTCGTGAACTCGATCAGCATGAAGGAGGGCGAGGAGGCCTTTCTGCATCATGCGCGGCTGTGCATGGCCTATGGCGCGGCGGTGGTCGTCATGGCCTTCGACGAGACGGGGCAGGCCGACACCAAGGACCGCAAGGTCGAGATTTGCGAGCGCGCCTACAAGCTGCTGATGACCATTGGCTTCCCGCCCGAGGACATCATCTTCGACCCCAATATCTTCGCGGTGGCGACGGGGATCGAGGAGCATAATAATTACGGCGTCGACTTCATCGAGGCGTGCCGGGAGATCAAGAAGCGCTGCCCGCATGTCCATATTTCGGGCGGGCTGTCGAACTTCTCCTTCTCCTTCCGCGGCAATGAGCCGGTGCGCCGGGCGATGCATTCGGTCTTCCTCTATCACGCCATTCCGGCTGGCCTCGACATGGCGATCGTCAATGCGGGCCAGCTGGACGTCTATGACGCCATCGACCCGGCGCTGCGCAAGGCGTGCGAGGATGTGCTGCTGAACAGCGATCCGGAGGCGGGCGATCGCCTCGTCGCCTTGGCCGAGAGCTTCAAGGGCAAGGATGCGGCGTCCGAAAAGGCCGCGCAGGAATGGCGCGGCTGGCCGGTCGCCAAGCGGCTGGAACATGCGCTGGTCAAGGGCATCGACATGTATGTGGTCGAGGATACGGAGGAAGCCCGCCTCGCCGCCGAAAAGCCCATTCAGGTCATCGAAGGCCCGTTGATGGACGGCATGAATGTCGTGGGCGACCTGTTCGGTGCGGGCAAGATGTTCCTGCCGCAGGTCGTGAAGTCCGCCCGCGTCATGAAGAAGGCGGTGGCGCACCTGTTGCCCTTCATCGAGGCGGCGAAGGAACCCGGCGCCAAGGGCAAGGGCAAGATCATCATGGCGACGGTCAAGGGCGACGTCCATGATATCGGCAAGAACATCGTCGGCGTCGTGCTCCAGTGCAACGGATTCGAGGTGGTCGACATGGGCGTGATGGTGCCGTGGCAGGACATCATCAAGGCCGCCAACGATCATGATGCCGACATGATCGGGCTTTCCGGCCTCATCACCCCCTCGCTGGACGAGATGGTGACGGTGGCGACGGAGATGCAGCGCGCGCAGATGACGATACCGCTGCTGATCGGCGGCGCGACCACGTCCAGAGTGCATACCGCGCTGCGCATCGATCCGGCCTTTACCGGCCCGGTCGTACATGTGCTGGACGCCAGCCGGGCGGTCGGTGTGGCGACGGCGCTGGTGTCGGAGACGCAGAGGAACGACTTCGTCCAGAAGACCAAGGATGATTATGAGCATGTCCGCGTCGCCCGCGCCAACAAGGGGCAGAGCGCGCTGGTCAGCATCGAGGATGCCCGCGCCAACGGTTTCGAGATCGACGAGAGCCTGAAGCCCGGCAAGCCGCGCCTGCCCGGCGTCCATCGCTTCCCGGACTGGGACCTGAAGGACCTGCGCAACTATATCGACTGGACGCCCTTCTTCCGCGCCTGGGAACTGGCGGGCAATTATCCCGCGATCCTCGATGACGAGATCGTCGGGGAAAGCGCGACCAGCCTGTTCAAGGACGCGCAGGCGATGCTGGATCGCATCATCGACGAAAAATGGCTGACCGCGCGCGGCGTCGCGGGTTTATGGCCCTGCCGCCGCGAGGGCGATGACATCATTGTCCATGTCGAGGATGAAAAGCATGTGACCCTGCCGATGCTGCGCCAGCAGATCGCCAAGCGGGAGGGCCGCGCCAATATGTGCCTGGCCGACTTCATCAGCCATGACGGGGACTGGATGGGCGGCTTTGCCGTGTCGATCCACGGCATCGAACCGCATCTGGCGCGGTTCAAGAACGCCATCGACGATTATTCGGACATATTGCTCAAGGCGCTGGCGGATCGTCTGGCGGAGGCCTTTGCGGAGCGGCTGCACCATTATGTGCGCACCGCGCTCTGGGGCTATGCCGAGGGCGAGCAGCTGACCAACGAAGCGCTCATCAAGGAGCAATATCGCGGTATCAGACCGGCGCCGGGCTATCCGGCCTGCCCGGAGCATAGCCTGAAGCCTCTGCTGTTCGACATGCTGGACGCGCATCATGCGACCGGGATTTCGCTGACGGAGAGCTTCGCGATGCTGCCGACGGCGGCGGTCAGCGGCTTTTATTTCGGGCATCCGCAGGCCGAATATTTCGGCGTGGCGCGGGTCGGGCGGGACCAGCTGGAGGATTATGCCCAGCGGCGCGGCGTGGATCTGGAAACGGCGGAGCGCTGGCTGCGGCCGAATCTGGATTGACGCCTGGCCTCATGAACAACCTGCTCCTGCCCGCGCAGGAGCAGGTTGCGTTTCCGGGCTACCGCGCCTCGTGGTTCGCCACGACCGCCTTCGCGACGGCCTGCATCAATTGCCAGCGTACCGGGATCGGTTCGGTGGTGCTGCCGATCATCACCGCGACCGCATAGCAGGTGCCGTCGGGCGCGGTCATGATGCCGATGTCGTTGAAGCCGGTCGAGCGCGCCCCCAGTTCCTGCCCCGTCCCGGTCTTGTGCAGATAGTGCCAGCCGGCCGGCACGCCGCCCTTGATGCGTTGCGGTCCGGTCTTCGCCTCGCCCATGATCGAGAGCAGCAGTTGCGACGATGCCGGGGAGAGCATGTCGTTCTGCTTCAGCTTTGCCAGGGCGTGCACGATGGAAGAGGGCGCCGCGCCATCGGGCGGGCTGGCGAGATAATTGTCCAGCGCCTTCTGCCGCGCCGACATGGGCAGCTTGGCCCGGGCGGCGTAGAAATTGCGGCCGATGGAATAATCCTGCCGCCATTCCAGGCCGGCGGTGGTGGATTGCAGCAGCCGTTCACCCGGGCCGAAGCGGATATCCTTGATATAGCGGCGGGCAAGATAGCTGCGCACCGCGTCCGGCCCGCCGACGGCGCGCAGCAGCGTGTCGTTGGCGGTATTGTCGCTCTGCGTCATGGCGCGGCGCATCAGGTCGGAATAGGTGGTGGTCCAGCCCGAATTGCCGACCAGCGCCGCGCTGGGCTGATGGAAGAGGGTCAGGTCCTTCCTGGTGATGGTGGTGCTGTCGCTGAGGCGGATCTTGCCGCGGTCCACGGCGTCGAGGAAGGTCATCGACACCCACAGCTTCGACACGCTCTGCTGCGGGAAAAGCAGATTGCCGTTCCAGGCGACGGTCCAGTCGCTGCCGACGCGGCGCACCGCGATGCCGACCTTGCCGTTGAAGCTCTGGCCGAGATTGCGGACGACGCTGACCAGGGCAGGCGGGGGCGTTTCCCGCTGGTCGACATTCAGGCTGTCAAAGGATTTGGGCGGATTGGCGACCGGCTTGATCGGGAAGGTCGCCGTGGTGGGCTGGGGCTTTTGCCGGACCGCGGCATAAGGCTGCTGCGGCGCGCTGACGCAGGCCGACAGCGCCGCCATCAACAGGACAAGCCGGACGGAGCCGCCATTGCCGCCATTTGGACGCCCTTTGCGCCCTCGCTTGAAATCGGTCATCAAAATCCCCGCACTCTCCTGTTTCATTAGGGTTCGCACGCGCGGCGGCTGACAAGAATCATGCGACGAACGATTCCACAAACGCGATGTAAGGAGGCTGAACAAAGCCCGCCTTAACTCAGTTGAGGTTCAGGCGGTGGGCTGCAAGAAGGCGGGCATGCGTGCAGTGATGAACAGACGGGTGATGATGCAGGGCGCGGCGCTGCTGCTGGCGGGCGGGGTGCTGGCGCCGGGGGCCTGGGCGGCGCCCTTCGCCTCCCGCCGGATCGCCGTCACGATGCGGGGCACGGGGCGCGGCACGGGGCGGGACGTCGTCCTGATCGCGGGCCTGGCGAGCGGGCCGGGATTGTGGAACGGGGTGGTCGGCGCGCTTTCGGGCTATCGCTGGCATCTGGTGCATGTACGGGGTTTTGCGGGGTTGCCGGCGGAGGCCAATGCCAGCGGGCCGCTGGTCCAGCCGGTGGCGGATGAGATTGCCCGCTATATCGCGGCGGCCGGGCTGGAACGGCCCGCTATTGTCGGCCACAGCATGGGCGGCACGCTGGCGATGATGCTGGGCCTCAAGGGGCTGGCGGGGCGGCTGATGGTGGTCGACATGTTGCCCGAAGGAGCGGCGATGGTCGGCGGCACGGCGCAGGGCATGGGGTTCCTCGCCGATCAACTCGGCCAATATTTCACGGGCACCAAGGCAGGCCGTGCCTATCTGGCGCAGATGCTGGCCGAAATGCCGGGCGCGCGCGGCAGCGATCCGGACGTCATCGCCAATGCGCTGCGCGATCTGGCCAATGTCGATCTGGGGCCGCAACTGGCGCGGCTCGCCGCGCCGATGGAGGTCGTCTATGCCGTCGGCAGCGACGCGGCGCAGGCGAGCGACATCGGCCGTACCTTCCGCGCCGCCTATGCCGCCAAGCGTGGCGTCCGGCTGGTGCCCGTCGGCCCCAGCGGCCATGTCGTCATGGCGGATCAGCCGGCGCGCTTCAACGCGATCCTGGGCGATTTCCTGAAGCCGATTTGACGCCGATCAAGGGCGGGGCGAGTCGGCGGCGCTAAATACAGGCCGACGCTTCTCCTCGCGTCACTCCTCCGACTGATGGCGCAGCGCGACCCGCGTTGCGCCATTTCTTTCATGGCGCCAGCACCGTATCGACCGCCTGCGCCAGCATGTCGGGATAGTCGAGCGTGTAATGCAGCCCCCGGCTTTCCTTCCGGTGCAGGGCCGACCGGACGACCAGCCGTGCCACCTCCAGCAGGTTGCGCAGCTCGATCAGGTCGGGCGTGACGCGGAAATGGCCGTAATATTCGTCCACTTCCTTGGCCAGCAGGTCGATGCGGTGCTGGGCGCGCTCCAGCCGCTTGGTGGTGCGGACGATGCCGACATAGTCCCACATGAAGCGACGGATTTCCTTCCAGTTATGCTGGACGATGACTTCCTCGTCCGAATTGGTGACGCGGCTTTCGTCCCAGGGGCGGATCGGGGGAGGGGCGGGCAGTTCGTGCCAATGCGCGCGGATATGCCGGGCGGCGGCTTCCCCGAAGACGAAGCATTCCAGCAGCGAGTTGGAGGCGAGGCGGTTGGCCCCGTGCAGGCCGCTTTCCGTGACTTCGCCCGCGGCATAGAGGCCGGGCAGGTCGGTGCGGCCGTCCAGGTCGATGACAACGCCGCCGCAGGTATAATGCTGCGCCGGGACGACCGGGATCGGCTCCTTCGTGATGTCGATGTCGAGGTCCAGCAGGCGCGCATAGATGGTCGGGAAATGGGTGCGCACGAATTCCGGCGGCTTGTGGCTGATGTCGAGATGGACATAGTCGAGGCCGAGCCGCTTGATCTCATGGTCGATGGCGCGGGCAACCACGTCGCGCGGCGCCAGTTCGGCGCGATCGTCGAAGCGGGGCATGAACCGCTCGCCACCGCCCGGCACGCCGGGGGGAAGCTTGAGGTGACCGCCTTCGCCGCGCACCGCTTCGGTGATCAGGAAATTCTTGACCTCCAGATTGTAGAGGCAGGTGGGGTGGAACTGGTTCATCTCCATGTTGGAGACGCGGCAGCCCGCGCGCCAGGCCATGGCGATGCCGTCCCCGGTCGCGCCACGGGGCGCGGTGGAGAAGAGATAGGTGCGGCCCGCGCCGCCGGTGCAGAGGATCGTCGCCTTGCCCACTATGGCGTCGACATGCTTGCTCTGCTTGTTGAAGGCGTAGACGCCCCAGACATGGCCGTCGCCCGAATATTTCTCCCCATGGCGGCTGGTGATGAGGTCGACGGCGACCCTGTCCTCCAGCAGCGTGATGTTCGGATTGGCGCGGGCGGCCTTCAGCAGCGCGACCTGAACGGCGTGGCCCGTGGCGTCGTCGACATGGACGATGCGGCGGTGGCTGTGGCCGCCTTCGCGAGTCAGGTGCCAGCGCTCGCCGAATTCCTCCCCGCTCCCCTCCTCATTGGGATTGAAGGGCACGCCCAGTTCCGCAAGCCGCTCGATGGCGGCTGGGGCCTCCGAGACGACGAATTCCACCGTGCTGCGGTCGTTCAGGCCCGCGCCCGCGACCATCGTGTCGTCGATATGCGCCTCGAAACTGTCACCGGCGTCGAGTACGGCGGCAATGCCGCCCTGCGCCCAGTTGGTGGAGCCGCCGTCGAGCGCGCCCTTGGCAAGGACCACGACCTTGCGATCCTGCGCCAGGTTGATGGCGGCCGTCAGCCCCGCCGCGCCGGAACCGATGATGACGACGTCATAGGTAGTGATGGGCATTTACTTACTCGCTCAGGCCGCGGCGGTCAGGTTGAGGAACACATCCTCCAGGTCCGGGTCGCGCGTTACCACGTCCACGATCGACAGGCCGCTCGCCTGCACGGCGCTCAGCACCTGGCCCGCATTGGCGCGGTTCTTCATATAGGTGATCGTCAGCGTGCGTTCGTCGGACAATTCTATCTTCTCGAAACTGGGGTCGGCGGGGGGCGTCACCACGTCGCGGTCGACCGTCACCTGCACCACTTTCTCCTGCGCCATGGCGATCAGTTCGCGGGTCGGCTTGTCCGTGATGACCCTGCCATGGTTGATGATGCCGATGCGGTCGCACAGCTCCTCGGCCTCCTCCAGATAGTGGGTGGTCAGCACGATGGTCACGCCCTGCCGGTTCAATTCCCGCACATAGGCCCAGAGCTGCTGGCGAAGCTGCACGTCGACGCCGGCGGTCGGTTCGTCCAGCACCAGGATCGGCGGCGAATGCACCATCGCCTTCGCCACCAGCAGGCGGCGTTTCATGCCGCCCGAAAGCGTCCGGGCATAGGCGTTGGCCTTGTCCTCCAGATGCACGGCGCGCAGCAATTCCATCGATCGGCGGCGGTCCTTGGGCACGCCATAATAGCCCGCCTGGTTCTCCAGCGTCTCGAACGGCGTGAAGAAGGGGTCGAAGACGATCTCCTGCGGGACGATGCCGATGCTGTTCTTGGCGTTGCGGGGGTTCTGGTCGATGTCGAAGCCCCAGATCCGCGCGATGCCGCTGGTCTTGTTCACCAGGCCCGCGAGGATGTTGATCGTGGTCGACTTGCCCGCGCCATTGGGGCCGAGCAGGCCATATATCTGCCCGCGCGGAATGGTGAGATTGATGTTGTCGAGCGCCTGCTTCCCGCCCTTGTAGACCTTGGAGAGGTTGGTGATCTCGATGGCGGCCTGCGGGGCGGGGGCGGGAGGGGGGGCGGTGTCGGTCATGGCTGCCTATCTGGGGGGAAAACAGGAGAAAATCAAAGCGCCCTGAAGCGCCGCTCAGAACTGATCGGCGATATCCTTCAATCCCAACAGCTTTCGCGGCGCTACCGTGCGCCAGCTCTTGTCCAGGCGGTCCCCGATATGGTCCCAGTCCGTATCGCCGAGGTCGAGCTTGATGCCGACCCAGCCGTCGCCGAAATAGGCGGGGCGGTAATAGCGGGCGGGGTCACTCTCGATCAGCATGGCCTGTTCTTCGGGCGCCGTCGTCTTGACGAGGATGGCGATGACGCCGTCGCCGTGATTACCTTGAGAGAAATAGGCGAATTTCTTGCCCTTTTCGATGCCGAAGCAGGGCATGCCATGGGACGTGACCTCATCCGCCTGCGGCAGGGCAAGGGCGTGTTCCCTGACCTTGTTCAGCAGCCATTCGGGCTGGCGTTCGCGGGTGACGAATTCCGCCAGCATGCGGGGATAGAGCTGATGCTCCGCCATCAGGACGCGCGCGGCCAGGCTCTCGGCGGTGTCGCCGGGCAGGATCGCGACCGCGGTCTGGCCAAGCACCGGCCCGTCGTCCAGTTCCGCGGTGACGATGTGGACCGAGCAGCCGGCATGGGAATCGCCGGCGTCAAGCGCCTGCTGGTGCGTGCCGAGGCCCTTGTATCTGGGCAGCAGGCTGGGGTGGATGTTGAGCATCCGGCCCTCCCATCCTGCGACGAATTCCGGCGAGAGCAGGCGCATATAGCCGGCGAGCGCGACATATTCCGCGCCGGCGCTGCGCAGTTGCGCGTCGACGATCCGGTCGAACTCGGCGCGCTTCAGCCCCTTGTGGCTGTGCGCGAAGGTGGGGACGCCCTCTGCGGCGGCGAGTTTCAGGCCGGGGGCTTCGGGGTCGTTGGCGGCGACCAGAACCAGCTCATAGGGGCAGGACGGATGCCTGGCGGCATAGAGCAGCGCCGCCATGTTCGAGCCACGTCCGGAAATCAGAACGCCGACCTTTGCCTTCACTTGCACAGTCCCCGTCCGGTTCGCGCGACTCACCCCAGATGGGTGGCGGTCCATTCGGCCTTGGCGCTCCACGTTTCCTGGGAGCCCCTGACCGTGCAGCCCCGTTCGCCTGCTTCCACCATGCCGACCCGCAGCACGGTTTCGCCCGCCGCCTCAAGATCGGCGGCCACGGCATCGGCTGCGCCTGCGTCCACCGCCAGCACCATGCCGACGCCGCAGTTGAAGGTGCGCGCCATCTCTTCCGGCTCGATATTGCCCTGGGCCTGCAGGAAGGCCATCAGGCGGGGCTGTTCCCAGCCATCGGCGTCGACCACGGCGTGGCAACCGTCGGGCAGCACGCGCGGGATGTTTTCCAGCAGGCCGCCGCCCGTGATATGGGCCAGCGCATTGATCCTGCCCGAGCGGACCAGCGGCAGCAGCGACTTCACATAGATGCGCGTCGGGGCCATCAGCGCGTCGATCAGCAGCACCTCATTGTCGAAGATCGCCGGCCGGTCGAGCTTCCAGCCCTTGTCCGCGGCGAGGCGGCGGACCAGCGAGAAGCCGTTGGAATGCACCCCCGAAGAGGAGAGGCCGAGCAGCACGTCGCCCGCCTTCACCTTGTTGCCGGTCAGCGCCCTGGACCGTTCCACCGCGCCGACGCAGAAACCGGCGAGGTCATAGTCGCCCGGTCCGTACATGCCCGGCATTTCCGCCGTTTCGCCGCCGATGAGGGCGCATCCGGCCTGCTTGCAGCCCTCCGCTATCCCCGCGATCACGCGTTCGGCGACGCCGCTCTCCAGCTTGCCGGTGGCATAATAGTCCAGGAAGAAGAGCGGTTCGGCGCCCTGCACGATCAGGTCGTTGGCGCACATGGCGACAAGATCGATGCCGACGCCGTCATGGGCATTGTGGTCGATGGCGAGCTTCAGCTTGGTGCCGACGCCGTCATTGGCCGCGACCAGCAAGGGATCGTCATAACCGGCCGCCTTCAGGTCGAAGAAGCCGCCGAAGCCGCCCAGTTCCGCGTCGGCGCCGGGGCGGCGGGTGGCCTTGGCAAGCGGGGCGATGGCGCGGACCAGCGCATTGCCCGCTGCGATGTCGACGCCAGCCTTGGCGTAGCTGTAGGATTCGGTGTCGCTCATGGCCGTCGCCCCTAAGCATTTTCAGGTCAGATGGAAACATCTGACCGCTGAAGAAAATGCGACAAGCCCAATAACGCACAAAGGAGGGGAAAACGAAACGGGAAATGGGTTGCCGCTTGGCAGCGCAGGCAAATCCCGCCAAAAGGACGCGCGTGAACGTGCCTCCTGTCCTTCGCGGCCTGTCCCTCCGGCCTCTGAACCTGTTTCGCGCGGCTTCGCGCCCTCTCCAGATTCTGGGCGCGATCGTGCTTGGCCTCGCTGCCGCGACTCTGGTCGCGCAGATGGAGGGGGAGCGCGGCGTGCCCCCGATCGCCAGCGGCGGCGATTTCCAGGTGAGCCATGTCAAGGTCGACGTCTTCGCCAAGGATGCCGACAGCGCGCGCACGGCCGGCTGGCGGCTGGCGCAGCGGCGGGCCTGGCAGATGCTGTGGGCCCGGACTCATGGCGGCAGCGGCGCGCCGGCGCTGTCCGATTCGCAGCTTGAAGGCATGATCTCGGGCATAGAGATAGAATATGAGCAGGCCGGGCCGAACCGCTATGTCGCCACGCTGGGCGTGATGTTCGACCGGGCGCGGACCGGCCAGTTGCTGGGCGTCACCGGCAGCAATGTCGTGCATTCGCCGCCGCTGCTGGTGATCCCGGTGCTGTGGGACGGCGGGTCGGCCGTGTCCTATGAACGGATCAACGAATGGCAGAGGGCCTGGGCGCGTTTCCGCACCGGGGACAGCGCCATCGACTATGTCCGCGTGGCGGGGTCCATCGCTGACCCGATCCTGCTGAATGCGGGGCAGACCGGGCGGCGTGGGCGGCTGTGGTGGCGCGTGCTGCTCGACCAATATGGCGCGGCGGACGTGGTGATACCGATCGCCCGGCTCGACCGGCAATATCCCGGCGGTCCGGTGACCGGCACCTTCACCGCGCGCTATGGCCCCGACAATTTCCTGATCGGCAGCTTTTCCCTGCGCGCTTCCAACGACAGCGCGATCCCGCAGATGCTGGACCAGGCGACGCAGCGGATCGACCAGCTTTATACCCAGGCGCTGAATGATGGCCGCCTGCGTCCCGACCCGTCGCTGATCATCGAGGAGCCGGTCGATCCCAATGCGCTGGAGATCGAAAATGCGGCCGATCTGCCGGTGGAAACGCTGGACATGCCGGCGGTCTCCGCCACGACGCGCAGCTACGCGATCCAGTTCGACACGCCCGACGTCGGATCGGTCGCGCAGGGCGAGGCCGCCGTGCGTTCCGTCCCGGGCGTGCGTTCGGCCGCGACCAGCAGCCTCGCGCTCGGCGGCACGTCGGTCATGCAGGTGAGCTTCGACGGCACCGTCGATTCGCTGCGCGCCGCGCTGGCCGCCAAGGGATATAATGTCGCCGTGTCAGGCAACACGCTGCGCATCCGCCGGGGCGGGGGAAGCGGAGCCCCCGCCGCCCAATGACCGGCGCCATGCGACAGATCAGCCTGCCGTTCGACCGGCCTGATCGGGCGAGCGGCGAGGATTTCCTGGTCAGCGACGCCAATCGCATCGCCGTCCGCCATCTGGAGAATTGGCGGGAATGGCCGCTGTCGATCAGCGTGCTGAGCGGGCCGCCCCTGTCGGGCCGTTCGACATTGGGCCGCCATTTCGTCGCGCAGAGCGGCGGGACGATGATCGACGATGCGCAGGGGCAGGATGAGCAGGCGCTGTTCAACGCCTGGAACGATGCGCAGACGGCCCGGCGCCCGCTGCTGCTGATTGCGGACGCGCCGCCGGCGCAATGGCAGGTGGCCCTTCCCGACCTGCGGTCGAGGCTGGCGGCGGCACCCCATGTCGCGCTGGAGCAGCCGGACGAGGCGCTGGCGCATGCCCTGATCGATCGGTTCCTGGCATCGGCCGGGGCAAGCTATGCGGCGGACTTGCCGCAATGGCTGCTGCGCCGGATCGAGCGCAGCTATGCCGCCATCGCCGCCGTGACGCGCCTGCTGGACGAGGCGGCCTTGTCATCGGGACGTAAGATTTCTGCCGCTATGGCGAAAGATGTCCTGCAAGGTGCAGGATTTTTGCCTATAGTCCCGGACTGATCCTCCGGTTCCGAACGATGAGAGACATGTGGCCGAAGCCGACCCATCCGCCAGCCTGACCCTGCCCAGCGACCGCTATTTCAACCGGGAACTGTCCTGGCTGGCGTTCAACCAGCGCGTGCTGGAGGAGGCGATGAACCGGGCGCATCCCTTGCTGGAGCGGCTGCGCTTCCTGTCGATTTCCGGCGCCAATCTGGACGAGTTCTTCTCCGTGCGGGTGGCGGGCCTCAAGGGGCAGCAGTTGCAGGATGTCGACATGCGCTCCGCCGACGGGCTGACCCCGGCGCAGCAACTGGCCGCCATCACAGAGGAAACCGCCCGGCTGATGGCTGCGCAGCAGAAGGTATGGGGTGCGCTGCACGGCGAACTGGTGCAGGTCGGGATAGAGGTGGTCGGCCCGTCCACCGCGCTGGACGAAAGCTGCGAGAACTGGTTGCGGGATCATTTCCTGACGCAGATCTTCCCGATCCTGACGCCGCAGGCGCTGGACCCGGCGCATCCCTTTCCCTTCATCCCCAATCAGGGCCTGTCGATCGTCTTCGACCTGGAGCGGCTGTCGGACAAGCAGCCGATTCGCGAACTGGTGATGATCCCGTCCTCGCTCGCCCGTTTCGTGCGGATGCCGGGCGAAACGGCGCGCTATATGGCGCTGGAGGCGGTGGTCCGGCGCTTTTCCGCCGACCTCTTCCCCGGCTATCGCGTCCGCAACAGCGGCGTGTTCCGCATCATCCGCGACAGCGACATCGAAATCGAGGAAGAGGCGGAGGATCTGGTCCGCTATTTCCGCAGCGCCATCAAGCGCCGCCGGCGGGGCCGCGTGATCCGCATGGAGATAGAGGAACGCATCCCCGAGCCGGTCGAGGAGATGTTGCAGGACATGCTCCAGGGCCATGACGCGATCATCGCGGAGGTGGAGGGCTTTGTCGGCATCGGCGACCTGTCCGGCGTGGTGGACGAAGACCGGCCGGACCTGAAGTTCGAGCCCTATGCCCCCCGTTTTCCGGAGCGCATCCGCGAATATGGCGGTGATTGCTTTGCCGCGATCCGGGCGAAGGACATCGTCGTCCACCATCCCTATGAAGCCTTTGACGTGGTGGTGTCCTTCCTGAAGCAGGCGGCGTCCGACCCCGATGTCATGGCGATCAAGCAGACGCTGTACCGCGCGGGCAAGCAGTCCGCGATCATCCGGGCGCTGATCGACGCGGCCGAGGCGGGCAAGTCCGTGACCGCCGTGGTGGAACTGAAGGCTCGCTTCGACGAGGAGCAGAACCTGATGTGGGCCGACGCGCTGGAGCGCGCGGGGGTCCAGGTGGTGTACGGCTTCATCGACTGGAAGACCCATGCCAAGGTGTCGATGGTCGTCCGGCGGGAAGGGGAGGCGTTCCGCACCTACTGTCATTTCGGCACCGGCAACTATCATCCGGTGACGGCGCGCATCTACACGGATCTCAGCTTCTTCACCGCCGACCCTGCCTATGGCCGGGATGCGGCGGCGCTGTTCAACTACATCACCGGCTATGTCGAACCGCAGCGGCTGGAAAAGCTGGTCATGTCGCCGCGCGACCTGCGCAACCGCCTGTGCGACCTGATCGATGCGGAGATAGAGCATGTGCGCGCCGGGCGGCCGGGAACCATCTGGGCGAAGATGAATTCGCTGGTGGACCCGGCGATCATGGAAAAGCTGTATGCGGCGAGCAATGCGGGCGTGCAGATCGAACTCATCGTGCGCGGCATATGCTGCCTGCGGCCGGGCGTGCCGGGCATGTCGGAGAATATCCGGGTGAAGTCGGTGGTCGGTCGCTTCCTGGAGCATAGCCGGATCACCGTCTTCGGCAATGGCAAGGCGCTGCCCAATAACGGCGCGAAGGTGTTCATCAGTTCGGCCGACTGGATGCCGCGCAATTTCGATCGGCGCGTGGAGTTTCTGGCCCCGGTGGAGAACCCGACCGTGCACGACCAGATCCTGGACCAGGTGATGGTCGCCAACCTCATCGACAGCGAGCAGAGCTGGGTGCTGGACAGCGACGGCCATTACAGCCGGGTCGAGGCAGGCGACCGGCCGTTCAACCTGCATCGCTATTTCATGACCAACCCGTCCCTTTCGGGCCGCGGCGCCGCGCTGGACAGCGAGGCGGTGCCGACGCTGCGCCTGCGCGGGCGGGCCTGAACCGCATGAATTCCATGCTGAGCCAGGTCCGGGCGCTTGCCCCCGGCATGGCGACGTCCCCCCATCGGGCCAAGGCGCGGACCGCGATCATCGACATCGGTTCCAACAGCGTGCGCCTGGTCGTCTATGATGGGCCGCGCCGCATTCCCTTCATCCTCTTCAACGAAAAGGTGATGGCGGGATTGGGCGCGTCCCTGGGCAAGACCGGCCGGATCGAGGCGGAGGCCATGGACCGGGGCCTGCGCGCGATCGGCCGCTTTGCCCATCTTTGCCGCGAGATGGAGGTGCAGGAAGTGCGCTGCGTCGCCACCGCCGCCGTGCGGGACGCGGAAAATGGCGACGATTTCATCCGCCGCGCCAGCGCCATGGGGCTGGAGGTCGAATTGCTGTCCGGCGGGCAGGAGGCGATCGCCGCGGCCTATGGCGTGCTGTCGGGCATTCCGGGCGCGGACGGCATTGTCGGCGATCTGGGTGGTGGCAGCCTGGAACTCGCGCGAATCCGCGATGGTGCGGTGCATGAGACGGTGTCCCTGCCGCTGGGCGTGCTGCGCCTGCCGCAAATCCGCGCCAAGGGGCCGGCGGTGCTGGAACGCATGGTCAAGAAGATGCTGGCCAGGGCCGGGTGGAATGCGCCTGCGGATCTTCCCTTTTTTCTGGTCGGCGGATCCTGGCGCGCGCTGGCGCGGTTCGACATGGAACTGACCCAGTTTCCGCTTCCCGTCGTCCACCAATATGAGATGCCCGCCGCGCGCGCCGAACAATTGACGCGCATCGTGTCCCATGTCGGCAAGGCGCGGTTCAAGGATATTCCCCAGATCACCGGATCGCGCGTGCCGACCCTGCCGGATGCGGCGGCGCTGTTGTCGGTGATCGTGCGCCAGTTGAAGTCCAGCAGGCTGGTCGTGTCGGCCTATGGCCTGCGCGAAGGCCTGCTGTTCAGCGATCTGCCGCCGGATATTCGGGCGGATGATCCGCTGCTGATCGCGGCGGAGGCGGAGGGCGAGGCGCAGGCGCGCTTCACCGGTCATGGCGACATGATCGAACGCTGGATCGCCCCGCTGTTCCTGGAGGATGGCAGCGCATGGCGGCGGATTCGCCGGGCGGCCTGCCTGTTGGCCGATGTCGGCTGGCGCGCCAATCCCGACTTCCGGTCGGACCGGGGCGTCGAGATCGCGCTGCACAGCAATTGGGTCGGGATCAACGCGACCGAGCGCGCCATGCTGGCGCAGGCGTTGCACAGCAATTTCGGCGGCGGCGTGTCGACGCCGCCCGGCATCGAGCGGCTGGCCCCGCCCGAAGCGCTTCAGAGAGCGACCTTATGGGGCCTGGCGATCAGGCTGGGGCAGCGGCTGTCCGGCGGAGTGGAGGGGCCTTTGCTGGCCTCCCGCCTGGAGATGGACGGCAATGTGCTTGAACTGCGGTTGCGAAGCGTGGACGCCGATCTTTTCGGCGAAGCGGTCGAGCGGCGGCAGCGGCAACTGGCCCAGGCCATGGGCGTGAAATACCGGCTGGTCTGGTAGGGCGGATCGACATTCAGCCCTGACGGCCTGTAAATGGCGGCTTTCCGTGCTTCCGGTGCTCCCATACTGGAAGTACGCTGCCCGCCGGGTCACGAAAAATCAGCATTTCCGGCTCGTCATCATCTGAATGTCGATCCGGCATGGGAGATTGCCCGGAAATGCGCCTTTCGCGCATTTCCGGGCAATGTTTAAGGCTATGCCCCACGCAGGCAGGGCATGATCCGGCGTTCAGCCTCAGCTGCGGACGTCCTGCTCCGTCACGGGCGCGATCTTGATTTCGACGCGGCGGTTGGCCGCCTTGCCCTCCGCCGTGGCGTTGGAGGCGATCGGCTGGGTTTCCCCGAAACCGCGCGTGGCGATGCGGGCCGACTGGACGCCGTGCGTCGTCAGATAATCGCCCACCGCCTGGGCCCGCCGTTCCGACAACGCCTGATTATAGGCATCGGTGCCGTCGCTGTCGGTGTGGCCGTAAACGTCGATATAGGTCTTGGGATATTGGGCCAGCACGGAAGCGACGTCATTCAGCGTCGGCTGGAATTGCGGTTGCACGGCGGAACTGTCCGTGGCGAAGGTGATGCCCGACGGCATGCGGAGCACCAGATTGTCGCCGTCGCGGATCACGTCCACGCCGCTGCCGGCGGTTTGTTCCCGCAATTTCCGTTCCTGCGCGTCCATATAGGCGCCGATGCCCGCGCCCGCGACCGCGCCGATGCCCGCGCCCAATATCTTTTCGGTGCGGTCATGGCGGCCGCCGACCAGATCGCCCAGCAGATAACCGCCCAGCGCGCCGCCGATGCCGCCGATCGCCGCCTTGGAAATGGTACGGTTGCCGGTGTTGGGATCGGTGGTGCAGGCGGTGGTGGCCAGCATGGCGGCCAGACCGGCGACGCCGATGATGCGATGAGAATTCCGCATGTATATGGTTCCCTTTCTCGTGCGTCCGAACGGAGCGGATGCACCCCCAATGGTTGAGACAAGGCCTTTGTTCCACAAGCGAACTGAACTGCGGATGATGGGACGGTTGTGAAATTGACAGAATCAAGGTTATAGGTGGCCGCCGACCACCATGGCCAATATCCCCCCGCACGCTCCGACGCCCTTTCCCTGGGTCGACCTCGTCATCATCCTGGCGCTGGTCGCGCTGAACGGGCTGTTCGCCATGTCGGAACTGGCGATCGTATCCGCCCGCAAGCCGCGCCTCCAGGCGATGGAGAAAGCCGGGCGACGCGGCGCCCGATCGGCGCTGGCGGCGGCGAGTGATCCCGGCAAGTTCCTTTCGACGGTGCAGATCGGCATCACCCTGATCGGCATCATCGCCGGCGCCTATTCCGGGGCCAGCCTGGGCGGCCCGACCGGCGAGCGGCTGGCGATGCTGGGCTTGTCGCCCAACGCCGCGCAGCATGTCGGCTTCGTTCTGGTGATCGGCCTCACCACCTATGCCTCGCTGATCATCGGGGAACTGGTGCCCAAGCAGTTCGCCCTGCGCGCGCCGGAGCCGATCGCGGTGCTGGTCGCCGGACCGATGCTCTGGCTGGCGAAGATCACCGCGCCCATCGTCTGGGTGCTGGACGGGTCGAGCGCGCTCATCTTCCGCATGCTGGGGCTGACCCGCGAATCGGAGAGCCAGGTGACGGCGGAGGAGCTGCACCTGATCGTGGCCGAGGCGAGCAGGTCCGGCGTGATCGAGGAAAGCGAGCGGGCGATCATTTCAGGCGTGGTGCGGCTGGCCGACCGGCCGGTTCGCGAGGTGATGACCCAGCGCATGGATGTCGACTGGATCGACATCGGGGCGGACGAGCAGGCGATTCGCGCCAAGCTGCTAGACACGCCGCACACCCGCCTGCCGGTGGGCAGGGGCACGGTGGAAGACATTATCGGCGTCGTGCAGGCGCGCGATATCATGGCGGCGCTGTTCCGGGGCGAAGGGCTGAGCCTGGAAAGGCTGATGCGCAAAGTGGAAGTGGTGCCGGATCAGGTCGACGCCATGGACGCGCTGGAAGTGCTGCGCCGGGCCGAGGTGCCGATGGTCATGGTCCATGACGAATATGGGCATTTCGAGGGGATAGCCACGCCCGCCGACCTGCTGTCCGCCATTGCCGGCCATTTCGTGTCGGACCTGGACAGCGAGGACGAGCCGGACCTGGTCGAGCGGGAGGACGGCAGCCTGCTGGTGTCGGGCCAGATGCCCGTCGACCTGCTGGCGGATCGGATCGGCATCGACCTGCCGGAGGACCGGGATTATGCGACGGTCGCCGGCCATGCGCTGTGGCTGCTCAAGCGCCTGCCCGAAGTGGGCGATTTCATCGACGATCAGGGCTGGCGATTCGAGATCGTGGACATGGATGGGCGCAAGATCGACAAGCTGCTGATCGCGGAGCGATAAGCACGGCGCTGGACGTTGGGCGCGGTCGAGGGCGCTGGCGTGGCTACGCGCCCGAGGACGCTGGTATCGATGGAATTTGGCGATAGCTTGCTGGTGATCGGGCTGCACCGGGCGCAGGGCAGGGATCGTCTGACACAGATGATGTGATTGTGGCGGAGGAAGGCCCGCCGAGCGCGGCGTACCCCTGAACAGCGCGTTGGTCAGGAAGCGAATCGATCTACCACCAATGCGCGCTTCTGATGCAGCGAGGGGCGCGACCGCGATCGGCCACGCCCCTCATCCTCATGATTCTGGAGCGGGTTTCGATCTGATTGAATCAGATCGCCGCTCTGGTTTCCTTGTTTGCCGCGATTTCTTGACCAGCGTTCGGTTCCGATCGCTTGGAAATCGCTCCAGTGGAAAGAGCGCCGGTTCTTACTTCGCCGCGTTGGCGGCGGGCGCCTCTGCTGCATTGGCGGCGGCGTTGTCCCCTTCGGCGGCATTGTCGCCGGCGGCCGCCGGGGCCGCATCCGCGGCGGGCAGCGGCAGGTTCGAACCCTGGGTGTTGAGCCAGGCGATCAGGTTCGCGCGGTCGACCGGATTGCCCAGGCCCGCGAAGGTCATCTTGGTGCCGGGCGCGAATTCACGCGGAGAGGTCAGCCAGTGATCGAGATTCTCGAAAGTCCAGTTGCCGCCCTTGCTCTTGAGCGCGTCGGAGAAGGCGAAGCCGCCCTTGCCCTGGCCGATCCCCTCGCCAACCGTGGCGTACAGGTTCGGGCCGATGCCGTTGGCGCCGCCCTGGTTCGAGGTGTGGCAGGCCGCGCATTTGGCGAACACCTTCTCGCCCGCCGCCACATCGGCGCTGGCGAGAAGGGTGTTGAGGCCGGGCCCGCTGGCCGCGGCGCTTCCGCCTTCCGCTTCCACGCCTTCGATGGCGTAGCCCATTTTCTCGGGCCGTTCCTCATGGAAGAATTTGGAACTGACGATGGCACCGCCCAGCGCGATGATACCCGCGAACAAAGCCCAACCGGCAGCGGTGTTGAAACGATCGCCCATTCGCTCGGATTCCCCTGGATTTCTGTTCTGGCCGCTTGGAACGCGTCCCCTCTAGCGCGCTGCCATAATGGCGCAAGCGCGAACGCGCAAGCGGGCTTGAACGGGTTCGCGCACGCTTTTCATGGCTTTGCAGCCGGAGAGGATGCTTGCGCGGGCGGGACGAAGTGAATAAGCGCGCAGGCGTCCATGGAAAACTATCCCGCTCCCGCCCGCGATCTGGTCGCGGAACTGAACGCGAAGGCAGCCGCCGATCCTGCGCGCGCCGTCGCCTTTCAAGGTGCGCCGGGCGCCAATTCGCACCTGGCCGCGCTGGGCTATGCGCCCGATTGCGTGCCCTTGCCCTGCTTCGCGTTCGAGGATGCGATCGATGCGGTCCGCAATGGCGATGCCGCGCGGGCGATCATCCCGATCGAGAACAGCCTGCATGGCCGGGTGGCCGACATGCATTTCCTGCTGCCTGAATCCGGGCTGCACATCATCGACGAATATTTCCTGCGCGTCCGGCACTGCCTGATGGCGATCGACGACACCCCCCTCAAAAGCGCCATCAGCCATCCGCAGGCGCTGGGCCAGTGCCGCCATTATCTGCGGGAGCGGGGCATTCAGCCGATCAGCTATGCCGATACCGCGGGCGCGGCGGCGCTGATCGCGGAAGCCAGGGTGTCGGGCGAGGGGGCGGTCGCCCCCTATCTGGCGGCGGAGCTCTATGGCCTGCGGCTGGTGGCCGAGAATATCGAGGACAGCGACGACAATATGACCCGCTTCCTGGTGCTCGCGCGCGAGCCCGGAATGCCGGTGGCTGGCGTCGGACCGGTCATGACCACTTTCCTGTTCGAGGTGAAGAACATACCGGCCGCGCTCTACAAGGCGATGGGCGGCTTTGCGACCAACGGCGTCAACATGACGAAGCTGGAAAGCTACCAGCGCGGCGCCAGCTTCGCCGCGACCGAATTTTATTGCGACATCGAGGGGATGCCCGGCGATCCCGCCGTCGACCGGGCGCTGGCCGAGCTTGAATTCCACACCAAATGGGTCCGGATATTGGGCAGCTATCGCCAGGCGCGACCCCGCACCTGACGCGTGACTGACAGCATGGGACCGCCTATGGTCGGCCGCATGCTCGTCGCGATCCTTCTGTCCGCCCTGGCCATGAGCCTGATCGTGGGCATTCGCTATCTGTTGACGAGCGGCGCATTCGCCTGGGCGACGCGCTATCGCAAGCCCGGCCTCTACCGGGGCCTGGACCGGCAGATCCGGCGGGAAATCGCCTGGTCGCTGGCCTCCGCCCTCATTTATGGCGTGCCCGCGGGCGTCGTCGCCTGGGGCTGGCAGGCGCATGGCTGGACGCAGGTCTATGCCGACGTCCATGCCTTTCCGCTCTGGTATCTGCCGCTCTCGGTCCTCCTTTACCTCGCCGCGCATGACGGCTGGTTCTACTGGACGCATCGATGGATGCACCGGCCCCGTCCGTTCCGGATCGCCCATGCCGTGCATCATGCCAGCCGCCCGCCGACCGCCTGGGCCGCGATGAGTTTCCATCCATGGGAGGCGGTGACCGGCGCGGTCGTGATTCCCGCGCTGGTCTTCCTGATACCGATCCATGTGGGCGCGCTGGGCGTCGTGCTGACGATCATGACGGTGATGGGCGTCAGCAATCATATGGGGTGGGAGATGTTTCCGCGCTGGATGGTGCACGGTCCGGCGGGGCGCTGGCTGATCACCGCCAGCCACCATCAGCGGCATCATGAACAATATGCGTGCAATTACGGCCTGTATTTTCGTGTATGGGACCGGCTGTGCGGGACCGACAGGGGATTGGGTCATTTTTAGGGAAAGACAGGCGTGAAGGGCAAGGCAGCATTGATGGCGGCGGTCCCGATGGCGATGGGCGCGGCGTCTGTGGACCAGGCGCAGCCGCTCAGCATGGACGTGCAGGGCCTGCGTTCCTCCAAGGGCAATTTCCTGATCTGCGTGACGCGGCAGGCGGACCATTTCCCCGATTGCCGGGGCGATCCGGACGCGCGCCAGTTCACGGTCCCCGCAACCACGGGCATCGTGCCGCTGGGGCGGATGGAGCCGGGCACCTACGCCATCGCCATCATCCATGACGAAAATGGCAATGGAAAGCTGGACACGCTGATCGGCATCCCGCGCGAGGGGGTGGGTTTTTCCCGCAATCCGGCCATCCGTTTCGGCGCGCCCAGTTTCCGGTCGGCGCAGTTCGCCATGGCGGGGGCAGCGGTGCGGCAGGACATCAAGGTCAAATATTTCCTTTGAAAGTCGCGCTGGCGGAACGGGAATGGCGTAAAAACATTATCCTGACCGACTATATCTGCGAACAGGGTCGCCATGCATCATCGCCATCGTTTCTCCGCGGCGCTCGCCGTCGCGGCCCTCTGCCTTGCGCCTGGCGCTTTCGCCCAGGAGGAGGATCACAGCAGCCTGACGGTCGGCATGGGCGTCGCCACGGTGCCAAGCTATGAGGGGTCGGACGATTATCGCGTGCTGCCGATCCCGCAATTTCGCGGCAAGGTGAAGGATTTCGCCTTCTGGACGCGCGGGTCCGCCCTTTATGTCGACGCGATCCCGAACCGCGACACCGACGGCCTGGACGTTGAACTGGGGCCGGTGGTCAATGTCCGCTTCGACCGGTCGAGCCGCAAGAACATCAAGGATGACGCCGTCCGGCTGCTGGGAAAGCGCGATATGGCGGTCGAGGTCGGGGGCTTTGTCGGCATCGGCAAGACCGGGGTGATCACCAGCGCCTATGACAATCTGTCCGCGCGCGTCGCCGTGACCAGGGACGTGGCGGGCGCGCATGAAAGCTATGTCATCACCCCCGCGATAGAATATATGACGCCGCTGTCGCAGACGGCCTTTGTCGGGCTGGGCGTGTCGGCCGACTATGTCGGCAGGAAATATGGCCGCTATTATTATGACATCGATCCGGCGGCGGCGGCCGCATCGGGTCTGCCCGCCTATGACGGGGCGGGCAATGGTTCGGGGTTCAAGAAGGTGAATTTCAGCCTGGCGGGCGGCAAGTCGCTGTCGGGCGATTTGCGCCATGGCTGGGCGATCTTCGCGGCGGCCAGCTATTCGCGCATCCTGGGCGACTATGCGGCCTCGCCGATCGTGTCCGTCGCGGGCTCCCGGAACCAGTGGATCGGGGCCGTCGGCGTCGGCTATACCTTCTGATCTCCCTTGTTCCTATGGGGTGACGCCCCACATAAGGCGCTGTATGAGGGCGGCTTGGCAACCGCGTTGCAGCAGGAGATGAGAGAAGTGGCGACCCTTGGACTGAGCGAGGCCGACAAGGCATCGGTGGAGACTTTCCGCCGCGATGTGGTGGAGCCTTCGCGCACCAGCCTGGTGATCGTCGATTTCTGGGCCGAATGGTGCGGACCCTGCAAGCAGCTTGCGCCTGTGATCGAGAAGGTTTGCGCCGACTATGCGGCCAAGGGCGTCAAGCTGGTCAAGATCAATGTCGATGAGGACAAGTTCATCGCCGCGCAATTCCGCGTCCAGTCGATTCCCACCGTCTATGCCGTGTTCCAGGGCCAGCCCGTGGCCGACCTCAGCCAGGCGCGGACGGAAGGGCAGCTCAAGCAATATCTTGACCAGTTGCTTGGTCAGTTGCCGATCGAATCGGACGAGAAGGCGCAGTTGGAAGAGATCGCCCCGCTGATCGCCATGGGCGAGGAATTGCTGGCCGGTGGGGAAGCGGAGCGGGCGCTGTCCGTTTTCGAGCAGATTGCGCAGATGGTGCCGGACAATGCCGAGGTGGCTTCGGGCGCGGCGCGGGCGCTGGTGGCGCTGGGCCGGTTCGAGGAAGCGGAAGCGGCATTGGCGGCCCTGCCCGCCGAGGCGGCGAAGGACCAGGCGGTGGAGCGGGCACGCGCCGCCATCGCCTTGGCGCGCGATGCGAAGCCGGTGGCCGATCTTTCGGCTGTCGAGGCGAAGGTCGCTGCTGATCCCGATGATCATGAGGCGCGATTTGAGCTGGCGAACGGCCTGGTGGCCAATGGCGAGCGCGACCGGGCGGCGGAGGAACTGCTGGAGATCGTGCGGCGCGACCGGGCATGGAACGACGGCGCGGCGCGGGCGCAGCTCCTCACGCTCTTCGAGGCGACGGGGCTGGAGGATCCGTGGGTCGCGGCGCAACGGCGCAAGCTGTCCCAGATCCTCTTTTCCTGACCGGCGCGGCGTGATGGCGCGCGTCTCTATATTTCCGCTGCCGGGCGCGCTGCTGTTGCCGGGCATGGACCTGCCGCTGCATATTTTCGAGCCGCGCTATCAGGCGATGATCCATGACGCCATGGCGCGGGACAGGCGCATCGGCATGATCCAGCCGCGGGAGGAGGGGGTGAAGCCCGCGCTCTTCGATGTCGGATGCCTGGGCCATATCACCCATATCGAGGCGCTGGAGGGTGGGCGGTACAATATCCTGCTGAAGGGCATTGCGCGCTTTCGGGTCGTACGGGAACTGGCCGTTCCCACCGCCTTCCGCCAGATCGAGGCGGATGTCGAGCCGGTTCCGCAAGAGGATGAAATCCTCTCCGCCGTGGAGCGGGCGGCGCTGGAGCAGGAATCGCGCCGCTTTGCCGAGACGCTGGGCTATGTGGTCGACTGGACGGCGGTGTCGCGGCTGGACGACATGGCGCTGGTGAACGGGATCGCGCAGATCGTGCCCTTCGATCCCGCGGCCAAGCAGACCCTGCTGGAGGCCGATACGCTGGGCGAGCGGGCCGACCGGATCATCCAGTTGATGCAGATCGTCGGGCGGATCGAACGCGACGGCGGAGCAACGATGCAATGAGCGCCGTGCTCGACCCGGCACTGCTTGCGAAGCTGGTCTGCCCCGTCACGCGCACGCCGCTGCGCTGGGACGCAGAGCGGCGCGAATTGCTGTCCGAGGCGGCCGGGCTCGCCTTTCCGGTACGGGACGGCGTCCCGGTGCTGGTGGTGCGAGAGGCGCGGTCCATCAGCGGGTAAGGGCCGGCGCGGATGCGCCAGGGGGTGATTTCCAGACAGCCGCTTAGAGCGGGTTTCGATCTGATTGAATCAGATTGCTGCTCTGGATTCCTTGTTTTCCGCGACGCTCTAGGACGGATCGACATTCAGATGATGACGAGCCGAAAATGGTGGTTTTTCGTGACCCGGCGCGCAGCGTACTTCCAGTAGGTGAGCACCGGAAGCACGGAAAGCCGCCATTTGCAGGCCGTCAGGGCTGAATGCCGATCCGGCCTATGCCACTCCGTCCGTATCCAGCGCATAACCCGCCGAACGCACCGTGCGGATGATGTCGTGATGGCGGCCGTCCGCGTTGATCGCCTTGCGCAATCGCCGGATGTGCACATCCACCGTGCGCAGTTCGATGTCGCTGTCCTGCCCCCAGACGCTGTCCAGCAGCCGCTCGCGCGAGAAGACCCAGCCGGGATGCTCCAGGAAATGCTTGAGCAGCCGGAACTCCGTGGGGCCGAGCGGGATCACCTGCCCGCTGCGGCGGACCTTGTGGCCCACCGTGTCCATCTCGACATCCGAGAAGGTCAGCGTCTCGCCCGCCAGCGCCGGGCGCACGCGACGCAGCACTGCGCCGACACGCGCCACCAGTTCGCGGGGGGAAAAGGGCTTGGTCACATAATCGTCGGCGCCGGTTTCCAGGCCGCGGACGCGATCCTCCTCCTCGCCGCGTGCCGTCAGCATGATGATCGGCACGTTCGCGGTGCCGTTCATGCGGCGAAGGCGGCGGCAGACCTCGATCCCCGACAGGCTTTCCACCATCCAGTCGAGCAGCACGATGTCGGGCACATTCTCCTGCGCGAGGAGCAGCGCTTCCTCGCCGTCGACGGTGTGCGCGACTTCGAAATCCTCGCGCTTGAAATGCCAGATGAGCAGTTCGGCCAGCGCCGCGTCATCCTCCACCAGCAGCATCTTTGCGCGCGCCATGGTCAGCCCTCCGCCGCCGCGCCGCCGCGTTCGCGGTCGGGCAGGGTCTGGCCGGTCGCGGCATAATAGACCATCTCCGCCACATTGGTGGCATGGTCGCCGATCCGCTCGATATTCTTGGCGATGAACAGCAGATGCGCGCATTCGCTGATCGTCTTGGGATTTTCGACCATGAAGGTGACGAGCGTGCGGAAGACGCTGTTGTAGAAATCGTCCACCACCGTGTCGCGCTCGACCACGGCGACGGCCAGGTCCGCGTCCCGCGCGGCAAAGGCGTTCAACGCATCCTGCACCATCTCGCCCGCGACCTGGCCCATGGAAGGAAGAAGGGCGATCGGTTCCTGCGTGCGCTGGTTGGCGGAAATCAGCGGAACCCGCTTGGCGATGTTCTTGGCATAATCGCCGATCCGTTCGACCACGCCCACGATCTTGAGCGCGGCGATCACGTCGCGCAGATCGTTGGCCATGGGCGCGCGCAGGGCGATGATTTCGATGGCGAGCTTTTCGACTTCCGCCTCTATGGCGTCGATCCGCTTGTCCTCCGCGACGACTTCGGCCGCCATCACCTTGTCATGGCGCTGCAGCGCCAGCATCGCCTTTTCGATCGCGGATTCCGCGCGGCCGCCCATTTCGGCGATCAAGCCGCGCAGCTTGTCCATTTCCTGATCGAACGCCTTGATCGTATGTTCTGCCATGTCTCTTCTCTTTCCGCCTGATCAGCCGTAGCGCCCGGTGATGTAATCCTTTGTCCGTTCCTGGCGGGGATTGGTGAATATGTCCGACGTCACGCCATATTCGACCAGTTCGCCCAGGTGGAAAAAGGCGGTCCGCTGCGACACGCGGGCGGCCTGTTGCATGTTGTGCGTCACGATCACGATGGCGTAGCGGCCGCGCAATTCGTGGATCAGTTCCTCGATCTTCGCCGTCGCGATGGGGTCCAGTGCCGAGCAGGGCTCGTCCATCAGGATGACTTCCGGTTCGACGGCGATGGCGCGGCCGATGCAGAGACGCTGCTGCTGCCCGCCCGACAGCGCGGTGCCGCTGTCATGCAGGCGATCCTTCACCTCGTCCCACAGGCCGGCGCGGCGCAGCGATTTCTCGACGATCACGTCCAGGTCCGCCTTCGCATGGGCCAGGCCATGGATGCGCGGGCCATAGGCGATATTCTCATAGATCGACTTGGGGAAGGGATTGGGCTTCTGGAACACCATGCCGACGCGGGCGCGCAGTTGCACCACGTCCATGCTGGGGGCGTAGATATCCTCGCCGTCCAGCGTGATCGTGCCCTCCACCCGCGCCGAGGCGACCGTATCGTTCATGCGGTTCAGTGTCCGCAGGAAGGTCGACTTGCCGCAGCCCGACGGGCCGATGAAGGCCGTGACATTGTCCATGTCGACGTCGATCGACACGCCCTTGATCGCCTGCTTTTCGCCGTAGAAGACCTTGACGTCGCGCGCGGTCATCTTGGTTTCTGGCATTTTGGTTCCTGGCATCCTGGTTTCGGCGGCGGGGGCCGACGACTGTTGTTCATGCATCATGGCTGTCATCGCGGTCACCACCGCCTTTCGAACTTGTTGCGCAGGTAGATGGCGATACCGTTCATCGCGAGCAGGAAGACCAGCAGGACGATGATGGCGGCGGAGGTCTTTTCGACAAAGCCCTTGGAGACTTCGTCCGACCAGAGGAAGATCTGCACCGGCAGCACCGTGGCGGGGTCCGTGATCCCGCCGGGCGGCGTCGCGATGAAGGCGCGCATGCCGATCATCAGCAGCGGCGCGGTCTCGCCCAAAGCGCGGGCCATGCCGATGATGGTGCCGGTGAGGATGCCGGGCAGGGCGAGCGGCAGCACATGGTGGAACACCACCTGCACCCGCGACGCGCCGATGCCGAGCGCAGCGTCGCGGATGCTGGGCGGCACCGACTTGATGGCGTTGCGTCCCGCGATGACGATCACCGGCATGGTCATCAGCGCCAGCGTCATGCCGCCGACGAGCGCCGCAGAGCGCGGCAGGTGCAGGAAATTGAGGAAGATCGACAGGCCCAGCAGGCCGAAGATGATGGAGGGGACGGCGGCCAGATTGTTGATCGACACTTCGATGATGTCGGTCAGCCAGTTCTTGCGCGCATATTCCTCCAGATAGACGGCCGTCGCCACGCCCACCGGGAAGCTCAAGGCCAGGGTCACCAGCATGGTCAGTAGCGATCCCTTGAACGCGCCCCAGATGCCGACCTGCGTCGGATCGGTGCCGTCGCTCGCGGTCAGGAAGCCCCAGTTGACGCCGGTCGTCAGCAGGCCCGCCTTGTCGAGCCGCGCCACTGCTGCCTCCGCCTCCGGCGAACCCTTGCTTTTGGCGGCGAGATCGATCGCGGTGGCGGCGGGCAGCTTGAGCGTCACCGTTTGCGACAGGATCTTCGGATCGGCCTTGATCGCGTCGCGCAGCACGATCCAGGCGGTGGGCGAAACCCATTCCTCCGCATCCGCGCCCAGCGCCTTCTTCACGACCGCTCCCGTCACCATCGGCAGGTTGGCATTGGCGAGCGCCTGGTCGGTGATGGCATTGGGATCGAGCAGCAGCGGGGATGCGGGGAAGTCGACCTTCACCGCGATCTCCGTCCGGGTGAAGCCGCGCAGGCCATTGCCCAGCATGTTGAACAGCAGGAAGGCCAGGAACGCGGCGGAGAGCGCGACGGCGAGCAGGCCCGCCGCCTTGAAGCGGCGTTCCGACGCATAGCGCCGCGCGATCCGCCTGCGCATCGCGTCCGACTTCCAGTCGGTGGGGAGGCGTTCTGCGGTCATTATTCGTAAGCCTCGCGATATTTCTTCACGACCCGCAGGGCCACGATGTTGAGCAGCAGCGTCACGATGAACAGCACCAGCCCCAGGGCGAAGGCCGCCAGCGTCTTGGCGCTGTCGAATTCCTGGTCGCCGGTCAGAAGCTGGACGATCTGCGTCGTCACCGTCGTCACGCTGGCAAAGGGGTTCAGGGTGAGGTTGGCGGCCAGGCCCGCCGCCATCACCACGATCATGGTTTCGCCGATGGCGCGGCTGACGGCCAGCAGCACGCCGCCGACCACGCCGGGCAGGGCGGCGGGGATCAGCACGCGGCGGATCGTCTCGCTGGTGGTGGCGCCCATCGCCAGGCTGCCATCGCGCATCGACTGCGGCACGGCGGCGATGCTGTCGTCGGCCATGGAGGAGACGAAGGGAATGATCATCACGCCCATCACCAGCCCGGCCGCCAGCGCGCTTTCCGAAGAGGCGCCGTGGATGCCGATCTTCACCGCGAAGTCGCGCAGGGCAGGGGCGATGGTGAGCGCGGCGAAATAGCCGTAGACCACCGTCGGCACGCCCGCGAGCATCTCCAGCGTGGGCTTCATCCACTTGCGGACCGTCGGGCTGGCATATTGGGTGAGATAGATGGCGCTCATCAGGCCGAGCGGGATCGCGACGACCATGGCGATGATCGCGCCGATGAAGATGGTTCCCCAGAAGAGCGGCACGGCGCCGAAGGCGTCGTCATTGCCATAGCCGAGCGCCGCCGATTGCGGGCTCCATTTGGCGCCGAACAGGAAATCGACGGGGCTGACCATGGTGAAGAAGCGGAAGCTTTCCCACAGCAAGGAGGCCACGATCCCCAGCGTCGTGATGATCGCCAGCAGCGATGCGATCAGCAAGGTTGCCATGACCAGCCGTTCGACCCGCGTGCGCGCCCGGAAATCGGGACGAACGCGGGTGAAGGCATAGGCGCCGCCGGCAAAGGCCAGCACCAGCGCCAGGGCGGCGCCCGCAAAGCCGTATTTGCCGATGGCCTGCGCATAGGGTTCGACAAGGCCCTGCGAGAGCGGATTGAACGCCCCCGCCTGCATCCCCGTGGCGATCGCCCGCGCCTCGCCCAATATGGCGAAGCGCGAGAAATCGTCGGCAGGCAGGCTCTGCGCCGCCGGGCTGCTCAGCACCTCCTGGGTGATCAGGCCGGGCGCGATATTTGCCCAGACCGCCAGGAACAGGCCGGCGGGCACCAGCGTCCAGAGCGCGACATACCAGCCGTGATAGCCCGGCAGGCTGTGCATGGCGTCGCGTCGCCCCGAAGCGCGCGCGACATTTTGCAGCCGCATGGCCCGGGCGCGGGCGCTGACCCAGGCGATGGCGCCCAGGCCAGCCAGCAGCAGAAGGATTGCAGGACCTGTCATATCACCTGTCTTATTTGAGCTGCGAACCGTCGAGCACTGGCAGCGACTTGACGGCCTCGGCGCTCGCCTTGCGCACGTCTTCGGGCGCCGCGACCATGCCGCGCTTGGTCAGCGCGCCATTGGGGTCCCAATTGGCCGCGAAGGTGTTGAGATAGGCCTGAAGGCCGGGGATCGCGGTCATGTGCGCCTTCTTCACATAGATGAAGAGCGGACGGGCGCCCGGATAGGTGCCGGTCGACACGGTCTCATAGGTCGCCTCGACGCCGTTGATGCTGACGTCCTTCAGGCTGTCCTTATTCTCTTCCAGATAGCTGAAGCCGAAGACGCCCAGCGCATTGGGGTTGGCTGCCAGCTTCTGGACGATCAGATTGTCGTTCTCTCCCGAGTCCACATATTTGCCGTCCTCGCGGATGCGGGTGCAGGTGGCCTTGAACTCGTCCTCGCTCTTCTTCTTGAGCGCTTCCATCGCCGGGTCGGTTTCGCAGCCCTTGGTCAGGATCAGTTCGGCCAGCGAATCGCGGGTGCCGCTGGTGGACGGCGGGCCGAAGACGCTGATCGGCGTGGCGGGCAGGCTGGGGTCGACATCCTTCCAGGTCTGCGCCTTGTTCGGACCCTTGCCATAGGGGTTGGCGGCCAGCGCCTCATAGACGATCTTGGGCGTCAGCTTGAAGCCCGGGCCGTTCTTCGATTCGGCAAAGGCGAGACCGTCTACGCCGACCTGGATCTCGACGATGTCCTTGACGCCATTCTTCTGGCAGTCCTCGAATTCTTTCTTCTTCATCCGGCGCGAGGCATCGGCAATGTCGGGATGCTGGGCGCCGACGCCCGCGCAGAACAACTTCATGCCGCCGCCGGTGCCGGTCGATTCGATGATCGGCGACTTCATGCCGGGATTGCCCTGCACGAACATCTCCGCGATCGCGGTGGCGAAGGGATAGACGGTGGAGGAACCGACCGCCCGGATCTGGTCGCGGGTGCCGCCGGCGGCGCCGCCGGACTGCTGGCCGCAGCCGGAAAGAGTGAGTGCAACCGCAGCGGTCGCGGCCATCATGGCGAAATGCTTCACGGGTAATCTCCTTCGTCAAAGGCCGCGATTCGCTTCTCGCCGCCCCCCTCTGGGCATGCGCCGTAGCCGCGGTACATCGCGCCTTTGTGACAGAGCGATTGCACTTTTATGACAGTGGCGGCGGAAGCGGGTGCTGTCGCCGTCTTTTTTTGTTCAGGCCTTTGCCGCGAGGGCCTTTTCCTCCACGGCGAAGCGCGGCAGCAGGATGGAGATGGTGGTGCCCTTGCCCAGCACGCTCGCTATGTCGAGCCGGCCGCGATGCCGCTCCACGATATGCTTGACGATGGCAAGGCCAAGGCCGGTGCCGCCCACCGTCCGGCTGCGCCCCGAATCGACGCGATAGAAGCGTTCGGTGAGGCGCGGCAGGTGATCGGGGCCGATGCCCTCGCCCTCGTCCGCGACGGTCAGCCGCAACAGGCCGTTCGGCCCGTCCGACAGCGATACCCTGATCGGGGAGCCCGCGCGCCCATATTTGATCGAATTGCCGATCAGATTGTGGAGCAGTTGCGAGAGCTGCGCCCGGTCGCCCTGCGCGTCGGGCAGGTCGGGTGCGATCTCCATCTCCACCTCCCGCCCGCGCGGCCCATGGCTGGTGCGGAATACGCCCACCACCTCCGCCACCAGGCCGGAAAGGTCGACCGCGCCGTCGGGCAGGCGATATTTCTCCGCCTCGATGCGGGAGAGGGAGATGAGATCGTCGATCAGCCGCTGCATGCGTCGCGCCTCCCCGTCCATGATCTGGAGGAAGCGCTGCCGCGTTTCGTCGTCCTTGCCGAGATCGGGATCGCCCAGCGTCTCTATGAAGCCCAATATGCCCGCGAGAGGCGTGCGCAGTTCGTGGCTCGCATTGGCGACGAAATCGACGCGCATCTTCTCCGCTGCATGGGTGCCGCTATGGTCGGCCAGATGGACGAGCCGCCGGACATTGTCATCCTCCCCCACCGGGGCGATCCGCATCTGCCAGCGCTGCTCGCGCGTGCCCAGGCCGACCAGCTCGATCATCACCGGCTCGGCCAGCGGCGCCTGGCTGGCGAGCCGTTCGGCAGCGGCGGGATGGCGGATGGCGATGCGGGCGTCTTCCCCCTCGATATGCGCGCCCAGCAGCCGCTGCGCCGCGCGATTGGCAGCGACGATGCGGCCCCGTTCGATCAGCATCAGCGGATCGGCTATGCCTTCCAGCAGGCCGCGCGCATCGGGATGGGCGATGATGTCGGGCATCTCCGCCTGGACAGGCGAGATGGCGGGTTCGGCCCGGCCCGGCCCGGCCGCGCAGATCACGAGCACCAGCAGGGCCGCCAGCACGGGCAGGAGGATGTCGATCGGCCCCGCGCCCATCATCAAGGCGCCGCCCGTGCCGAGCAGCAGAACGGCCAGCGAGGCGGTGATCTGGGAAGCGGTCAGGCGATTCATGGTTACCATGCTGGAAATTTGACGCATTTGCTGCAAAGACGGTCGCAGTAGCCGGCAATTTTTACAGTTTGGCAAGCGCGATAGCGGATCAGGATGACATGAGCGAGCCGTTGCCCCCCCAGAAGGACGCCGAGTCGCAGGACGACGGCCTTGCCGTGCCGTCGCGCCGCCAGTTGCTGATGGGCGGTGCGGTCGCGGCTTCCGCGATCATATCGATCCGGCCGGCGCTGGCGAACACGGCCGCATCGGTGCTCAACTGCACGATACCCGTTCCCGACCAGGGCAGGGCCGGCAATTATATCGCGCCCAACGGCCAGCTGGTGCCGGCGGGCACGCAGGGCGCCTTCCCCGCCGGCAAGAATTTCAGCGGGGAGCAGGTCCGCCAGGCGCTGCGCGGCGGCCGGTTGCCGGGCACCAGCTATGACCAGAATCAGGCCTATCTGAACTATATCCGCCGCCTCCAGTCGGGGACGAGCGGCTTCACCTGCTACGCATCGCTGCAAATGCCCCGCTGACGGGATCTGGTCGCATGGGATGGCGGGCGTCACGCAAAACAGCGTGTCGCGTTAGCTACTTGGCTACGCCTTTGCCGTAAGCATGGCGTGACCATTCCCATCGAAGGCCAAGTTTCGCGACCATGCCAGCCCGCTATTGCCAGGACAGCCCGGACGCCATCCTATCCTGCGCGCTGGAGGATATGGTGTTGTTCTACCACCGGCCGTCGGGCCAGACGCATATGGTGATCAGCCCGGTGCCGGAGATATTGGCGACGCTGGACGATGGCGTGGCGTTGACGGCGGGGGAGGTGCTGGGCCAGCTCGCCCGCCACTATGACCTGGGCCCGGCGGAAGAGGCGCTGCCCCTGGTCGAGATGCATCTGACGGAGCTGGCCTCGCTCGGACTGGTCCGGATCGCGTGAACCATGGCCTGACCCTGAAGATCGGCCCGGCGACCTTCCGGATCGGATCGGCCTGGCGCCAGCCGGTGGACGCGTTGGCGCGGCTCTACGCCGACTATCCCCGGCCCGCCGATGCGATCGCCGATTTCACGGTGCGGCTGGAACCGGCGGGCCCGTTCCGGCGCTGGGTCCGTCCCTCCATCTTCATCACCGGCGACCATGGGCTGGCCGACGCGGCGCCGATGAGCCTTGGCCATGGGCTGCTGGCGGCGGAAATGGGGATGAACCTGCAAATGGCGCTGGGATGGCGGCGGCACCTGCTGCTCCATGCCTCCAGCGTGGAAAAGGACGGGCGGGCACTGGTGATGACCGGGGAGTCCGGCTCGGGCAAATCGACCCTGGCCGCGCAACTGGGTGAACGCGGCTGGCGGCTGATGGGCGACGAATTCGCGCTGCTCGACCTGGAAACGGGGGCGATCCTTCCCTTTCCGCGCCTCGTCTCGCTCAAGAACCGCGCGATCGATGTCCTCGCGGCGGAAGCGCCGCCGGAGCGGCTGGGCCCCATGCTGGCCGGCACGGCCAAGGGGGATATCCGCCACCTCGTCCCCCGCCGCGACGCGATCGGGCGCATGGGGGAGGGGGCGCAGCCTGCCATGCTGCTGTTCCCGCGCTTTGGCCATGAAGCGGATGTGCGGTCGGTCGGCCAGGGCGAAGTCTTCATGCGGCTGACCCAGGCATCGACCAACTATGTCGCCCTGGGCGAGCCGGGTTTCGCGGCATTGAGTGGTTTCGTCCGCAATGTCCCCGCGCGCGCCATCGACTTTCCGTCGGGCGAAGAGGCCATCGCCCTTGTCGAGCGGCTTTGGGAGGAACTGGCATGAGCGCCCGGCTGCTGGCGCGGGCCTTGCGCGACCCTGGCGGGGTGACGGCGCTGGATGCGGCCGGGTGGAACGCCCTGGTCGCCATGGCCAGGGCAGAGCGGCTGATCGGCACGCTCGCCCTGCGGATCGGCGATCGGCCCGTGCCCCCGGCGGTGCGCGCCATATTGGCGGACGCCCGGCTGGATGCGGAGCGCGAGGGCCGGCAGGCATTGTGGGAGGCGGATCGCGCGGCGGAGGCGCTTGCCGGCCTGGACCTGCCCGTCGTGCTGCTCAAGGGCACGGCCTATGCGGCGGCGGGGCTGCGCGCCGGGCAGGGGCGCTTCATCGGCGATCTCGACATATTGGTGCCGCGCGACGCCATGGATCGGGTGGAGCAGGCGCTGATCGGCGCGGGATGGGAATGGGTCAAGGACGACCCCTATGACGATGCCTATTACCGGCAATGGATGCATGAACTGCCGCCGATGATCCATGCGGCGCGGGACCGGATGATCGACGTGCATCATACCGTCCTGCCCCTGACGGCGCGGCCGACGCCCGACGTGGCGGCGATGATCGCGCAGGCGGTTTCCATTACCAACGAGTTATCCATTCTGTCCGCCGAGGACCGGGTCTGTCACGCGGCGGCGCATCTGCTGGCCGATGGCGACCTGGCCGGGGGACTTCGCAACCTTTGGGACATATATTGCCTGCTCGACGGCGTCGACGAAGCGGCGCTGGAGCCGCGGGCGGCGCGGCATGGCCTGCTGCCCCATGTGCGGCAGGCGCGACGCATGGCCATGGCGCTCTATGGCGAAGGGGCGCGGCTCACGTTCTGGGACCGGATCGTCGTGGCCCGGCTGCTGGCGCGTGACGGGTGGGGCCGGGAAAGGCGAAAGCTGCTGCGTTTCGCCTTCTATCTGCGGTCCCACTGGCTCAGGATGCCGCCCGCGATGCTGGCGCGGCACCTGTTCACCAAATGGCGCAAGGGGCATCGGCCGGCTTAGCATGGGCATGCGCAAGATTTTTGCGTCCGCGAGGAAATGCCCTATACTGCCGCTTCGATGCCAGGACTCAGGACACGCATGAAATCCAATTTCTTCCGGGGCGCCGTCGCCCTTGGCGCGCTCGCGCTCATCCCTGCCACCACCGCGGCGCTCGCCGATGGGGAGGCAAGCAGCTACAAGGCGCTCGACGAGTTCATGGACGTGTTCCAGAAGGTCCGCAGCGATTATGTCGAGAAGGTCGACGATGAAAAGCTGATCAAGGGCGCGATCGACGGCATGCTTGCCAGCCTGGACCCGCATTCCAGCTTCCTCGACGCGCGCGATTTCCAGAATTTGAAGACCCAGACGGAGGGCAGCTATGGTGGCCTTGGCCTTTCCGTCACGCAGGAGGACGGCGCGGTCAAGGTGATCGCGCCGACGCAGGATACCCCGGCCTGGCGCGCGGGGATCAAGGCGGGCGACTATATCACCCATCTCGACGGGCAGCTCATCTATGGCGGCACGCTGGACGAGGCGGTCGACAAGATGCGCGGCGCGCCGGGCACGCAGATCAAGCTGACCATCGTCCGCCCCGGTCGCGACAAGCCGATCGACCTTACCCTGACGCGTGAGATCATCCAGCTGAAGCCCGTGAAATGGGAAGTGAAGAACGGCATCGGCGTCATCAACATCGTCAGCTTCTCGGCCAATACAGGCGCCGACGTTCGCCAGGCGATCCGCAGCATCGACAAGAGCCTGGGCCATAGGCCCACCGGCTATATCCTTGACCTGCGCTCCAATCCCGGCGGGCTGCTGGACGAAGCTGTGTCGGTCAGCGACACCTTCCTGGAACGGGGCGAGATCGTGTCGCAGCGCGGCCGCAACAAGGGCGATGTCGAGCGCTATTATGCCAAGCCGGGCGACGATGCGAAGGGCCTGCCGGTGATCGTGCTGGTGGACGCGGGCTCCGCCTCCGCATCGGAAATCGTCGCGGGCGCCCTTCAGGACCAGCATCGCGCGCTGGTGATGGGCGAGCGCAGCTTCGGCAAGGGCAGCGTCCAGACCATGCTGCCGCTCAGCAGCACCACCGCGCTCAAGCTCACCACCGCACGCTATTACACGCCCTCCGGCCGTTCCGTGCAGGAAGGCGGGATCGAGCCGGACGTCAAGGTGCCGCAGCTGAGCGATCCCGATTACAAGAACCGGCCGAAATTCCGCGAAAGCGACCTGCGCCGCCATCTGATCAACGAGATCAAGACCGACAATGCGGCGCTGGAGGAGGACGGCAAGGAGGATCCGCGCTTCGCCGCCACGGCCGAGGAGTTGAAGAAGAAGGGGATCGACGATTTCCAGCTCGACTATGCGCTGAAGACGCTGGCACGGCTGGCGGCAAAGCCGGGGGCGGCCGTCGCCCAGGCAGCGCCTGCCCGCAAGCCGGCGACGCGCTGATAGCGAAAACCAACCTGCTCCTGCCTTCGCAGGAGCAGGTCGGATGAAGCCGATGCGTCACGCTGCTTCACTTCACAGGCTCCCCGCCACAAGTTCAGCATGACGAAAGGCGCGAGACGGTTTAAGCGGGCGATATGAAATCACTGCCCCTTGCCCGCGCGCTGGCGCTGATCTTTCCCCTGGCCATGCTGGGCGGCGCCTACGCCTTTCAGTTCCTTGGCGGCCTGCACCCCTGCGAGATGTGCTGGTGGCAGCGTTACGCCCATTTCGCCGCGATTCCGCTGGCGCTGATCGCCTATGCGCTGCGCGGCCGGGCTTGCTTCAGCGCGCTGTTCACTGGCCTTGCCGGCCTTGCCATCGGCATAAGCGGCGGCATCGGCCTGTTCCATGCCGGGGTGGAATATGGCTGGTGGCAGGGCCTTACCGCCTGCTCGACCAGCCCGACCGCCGGCAATCCCGCGGATATCCTCAACCAGATCATGGCGACGCCGATCACCCGATGCGATGTGGCGGCCTGGAGCCTGTTCGGCATTTCGATGGCGGGCTATAACGGCCTCTTGTCGGGGGCGGCGGCGCTCCTCATCTTGGCATTGCTGCTTGGGAAAGGGAGCAAGGCATGAGCGCAAAGGACTTTCCACGCCCCGGTCGCCGCGTGACCGATGCGGAGCGCGCCTCCATGCTGCGCGTCGACCAGGCGGGGGAATTTGGCGCGACGCGCATCTATGCCGGGCAACTGGCCGTCATGGGCGACCGGCACCCCGATTCCCGCCTGATCGCCGGCATGGCCGCGCAGGAGGAACGGCACCGCAAGCATTTCGACGCGATGATCGCGCGCCGGGGCGGCCGGCCGACGGCGCTCCAGCCGATCTGGAATGTGGCGGGCTTCGCGCTGGGCGCGGTAACGGCTGCCATCGGGCCGCGCGCCGCCATGGCCTGCACCGCGGCGATCGAGACGGAGATCGACCGCCACTATGCCGAACAGCTCGAGCAATTGGGGCAGGACGATCCGGAACTCTCCACTGCCATCGCGGATTTCCAGGCGGAGGAGGTCGAGCATCGCGATGCCGCCATCGCCCATGGCGCGGAGCAGGCCCCGGCCTACCCCTTGTTGTCCGGCGCCATCAGACTGGGCTGTCGCGCTGCCATCGCCCTTTCGAAGCGCATCTGAGGAGAAGCATGATGAAGACCAGCCTGATCGCCGCCATGCTTTTGCTGGGCGCAGCCTCCCCCGTGCTGGCACAGCAGGGGCCGACTTTGCCGAAGGAGGAGGCGCCTGCCGCGCAAACCGGGTCGGAACGCGTCAATCTGGTCATCGTCTATGGCGATGACCCCTGCCCGCAAAGCCAGGGCAGCGACATCGTCGTCTGCGCCCGCAAGGGCGAGGAAGAGCGCTACCGCATTCCCGAGCCGTTGCGCGGCGACCCCAACCAGCCGAGCCACCAGGCCTGGGGCGAACGGGTGAGATCGATGGAATATGTCGGCCGCAGCGGCACCGAAAGCTGCTCGCCGGTGGGCGGCGGCGGCGCCACGGGCTGCTTCGCGCAACTGGCGCGGCTCGCCAAGGCGGAACGGCAGGCGGCGGACAGCGCAGGCTGGAAGGATCTGGTCGCGGCGGAACGCGCCCGGCGCCTCTCCACCATCGACGCGGACAGCAAGGCGATCGAGGCGCGCGCCGTTGCCGAGGAAAGGACGCAGGCTGCCCAGCAACAGCAGCAAGGCGGGGCGGCAGGCGCGCAACAGGGAACGCCGCCGCAGCAGTGACGGCAAGGGCCGGTCGCCGGCGTCTTGAAAATAAGGCCGTCGGCAACCGGGCAATCCGGACGGCGGGACAGGGGACGAAGAAGGAATATGGATCGATGCGTCTCTTCCCCGCCCTTTCCCTGGCCGCCGTCGCGCTGGTTCCGCTGACTTTCGGGGGCGCGGCCCGTGCCGAGCCGCCGCAAAAGATCTTCAACCTGGTCGTCTATGGCGATGATCCCTGTCCCAAGGGCGAGGGCGACGAGATCATCGTCTGCGCTCGCAAGCCGGAAGCCGAACGATACCGCATTCCCAAGAAGCTGCGCGAAAAGCCGGAGCCGGCGGGCGGACCGGGCTGGGGCAGCCAGGTCGCCACGATGGAGGAGGTGCAGCGGCAGACCCTGCCGGGCAGTTGCTCCGCCATCGGCAGCAACGGCTTTACAGGCTGCACCGCCAAGATGCTGGAACAATGGTTTGCCGAACGGCGGATGCAGGAATCGAAGGGCGAACCCTGAGACCCCGGTTTCCGCCGGCATAAAGTTTCCCACGGCATAAAAGGGCCGGTCCTTTCGAGACCGGCCCTTCCCTTCGTGACGCTTCAGAACTTGAAGTCGAGCCGCGCGTAATAATAGCCGCCCGACGTGCCATAGGGACCATGTCCAAAATAGGCGTTATAGGCGCCGGCACCGTTGATGAAGGGCGAAACGCCCGCACCCGGCGTGACGCCCTGCATCATCGCGGGCACCTCTGGCCGCTTGTTGAACAGGTTGTTCGCGCCGACCGAGAAGGTGACGGCATCGGTGAAGTCGTAGCTCGCCTCCAGGTCGGTGAGCGCCGTCGCCTTGACCACGCCGTTGAAGTAGAGCTGGTTGGCGTTGACCCCGTTCACGATGGCGCCGTCCGCGATCAGGAACCCGCCGCTGGGAATGAACCCGCCAGCGGGCGTGAAGGCCGGGCGGACGAGCACGCTGGTCTTGCCGTAGAAGGTTTCACGCAGGTTGAGCGAGAATTTCCCGCTCTTGAACAAGGCGCCGGCCACGATCTTGTAGTCCGGGTTGGAGCGTTCGATATTGCTTTCCGACGCCGCGTTGAAGATCGGATAGCCGACCTTGTTGTTGGTGATCTTCGTCTTGTTGTAGTTCGCCGTCAGCGACAGGTTCAGCGTGCCGAAGTCCAGCGCGACGGGGTAGGCGGCGGAGAAGTCGATGCCCCAGGTGCGGGTATCGATGCCGTTGGTGAAGCTCGACACGCCGATCGTGCCGCTGGTGAACAGCGCGCTGTCGAGGACGATGCCCGCCGCGTTCAGGGCGTTCAGGATATCGGCGCCGCCCGGCTGGGCAACGCCGTTCAGGACGGCGTTGCGGGCCGCCGTGCCGGTGATGCGATCCTTGATCTTGATGATGTAGCCGTCGACCGTAATGGCGAGCTTGGACACCGGCCGCAGCACGACGCCTGCCGAGAAGTTCTTCGATTTTTCAGGCTTCAGCGCGTTGAAGCCCAGCAGCGCCGCGGCGGGCGTGCCGGCGGGAAGCTGCGCGACGGCGCTGGTCGGGCCGACGTTGATCGTCGAATATTTCTGCTCCGCCAGCGTCGGGGCGCGGAAACCGGTGCTGACGGTGCCGCGCAGCGCGAAGGCGGGGCTGAAGTCGTAGCGCGTGGTGATCTTGCCGATGGTGGTGTTGCCGAAGTCGGTATAATCCTCGTAACGGCCGGCAAGGTCGACGGACCAATGTTCGACCGGCTCCGCGATCAGGTTGATATAGCCGGCCTTCGAACTGCGGTGGAACTTGCCCGCGTCGGTCGCCTTGTAGCCGGGGAAGGACTGAACGCCGGTCCTGTAGGTCGAATAATAGTCGCCTGCGACGATCTCATAGGTGTCCCGGCGATATTCGCCGCCGAAGGCGAAGGTGAGGGGGCTGGCCAGCCCGACCTCATATTCCTTGCGGATGTCGGCGGTGACGGTGGTCTGACTCAGGCGGAAGCCGCCGTCATAGGCCTTGTCTACCGTGTTCGGCTTGCCGATGCCCTGTAGCGATGCGGCATAGCTTTCCTGCCAGACTTCGCGATGGGCGGACGCTTCGGTCCAGATGTCGTCCTTCTGGTGGCCATAGGTGGTGCTGAGGTCATAGTTCCAGCCCGACACCTCGCCCTTGGCGCCGACGGTGAAGCTGTATTCGTCCTCGATCACATGCTGAAGCGGGACCATGCCCCAGATGCCGGTATCGCCATAGCAGATGCTGGGATCATAGGCCGCGGGCGTGATGCCACCGCCCAGATTGCCGGTTTCGTAGCAGATGCGCTTGGGATGACGGTAGCCCTGCTTGGCATAGCCGATGCGGCGGGCATAATCGCCGAAGCTGTAGAGTTCGACGCCGCCGAAATCATAGCCCATATTGTAGAAGGCTTCGGTCAGATAGGTCTTGGGCTGGCCGCCGTTGATCCCCGACAGCGCGTCGCCCGCCAGGTTCGACCATTGGGCGGGCGTGTTGGATTGCAGCGTGCCGTCCGGCCGGGTGATCTGCACCTGTCCGGTGCCGACGGTGGTGTAGTCCTGGCGGCGGTGGAACAGGCTGAGGTTGAAGAAGCCGTCCTCGCCCAGCTTGAAACCCATATTGCCGGAAACGGAGAACAACTCGCCCTCGCTGTCATAATATTGGCCGCCGGTTACCTTGAAGCTGCCGCCTTCGTTGTTGTCCTTGAGGATGAAGTTGATGACCCCGGCGATCGCGTCCGTGCCGTAGACGGCCGCCGCGCCTTCCTGGAACACTTCGACGCGGGCGATGGCGTCCGGCGGGATCAGGTCGATGCTGGGCGCGGCTGAACCCTGGAACGCGCCGGAGATCACTTGGAGGATGCCGTTGCCGTGGCGGCGCTTGCCGTTGACCAGCACCAGCGTGTGGTTGGGGCTGAGGCCGCGCAGCCGGGCAGACAGCGAGAAGCTGGAAAGGTCGGTGCCCTGCGTCTGGGCGGTGAAGCTCGGCACGATCTGAGTCAGCACCTGGTTGAGGTTGGGCTGGCCGACATGGCTGATCGCTTCCTCGCTCAGCACCTGGATCGGCGCGGCGCTTTCGGCGGCCTGCATGCCCACGGCGCGCGTGCCGGTCACTATGATGGCGGCGCCTTCATCGGCCTGCGCTGTCTGTGCCTCCTGCGCCATCGCGCAGGCCGACCATGACGAGGCCAGCACCAATGAAAGGCGAAGAGCGGATATTCCTGTCATCTAATGCCCCCTGTTTGCACTTGTTCATGACAGGGGGTTCAACGGACTGTGTCGGGGAAACCGCTATTGCGCTGCACAAAAATTATAAGGGAAGAAACGTTTCTGCTTCATTTCTGAAGGGAAGTGGCGGCAAACTTCCATGCTGCGGAGCGGAATGAAAGTTCGCCAAGGTGCGTGGGATCAGCCGCATTTTGCAGGAGGCGGGCGGCGCGGGCAGGGGAAGGAGCGTCCTGCGTCAGCTTGCCATGGCCGCGTCGATCAGCGCGCGCCCTTCCTTGCTGTTCCAATCCATGGCGCCAACCACACGCGCCATTTCCTTGCCCTGCGCGTCATAGATGACGGTGGTGGGCAGCATGCCGGTATTGTAATGAAAGCCGAACTGGTTTTCCGGGTCGATCCATCCCTTCAGATGCGGCAGGGGATGCTTTTCGAAGAAGGGCTTGATCACCGTCTCTCCCTGGCTGTCTTGGGAGATGGTGAGGACGGCCAGCCCCTTTTTGCCATATTCCGCCGCGACCGCGTCCAAAGTCGGCATTTCCGCCACGCAGGGCGCGCACCATGTGGCCCACAGGTTGACCAGCATCGGCTTGCCCGCGAAATCCTTGAGCGCGGCGTCGCTGCCGTCCGGGTTCTGGAAGGTGAAATCGGGTGCGGGGGTTCCGGCCTTTGATCGGTCGATCGTATAGCTGAACGCGCCTCCCTTGCCCGGAGCGTCGCTTTGTCCCGGTCCCGTCGCCTCCTCGCTGGCGTTCGGGCCTTGCCCGGCGGGCGGCGATTGCTTATCGCACGCGCCAAGGCCAGCCAGCAGGAGCAGTGTCATTACGCAGCGCAAGGAAGATCGGAACGGGGAAGATCGCACGGGAAAAAGCTCCAACAGCATGTGGGGCGGACGCTTCGCGGCCGGTCCGGCTTCGGTCATGCGGGAGATAAATGCCTCGATCCCGTTCGACAAGCGCCTGTGGAAGCAGGACATCGCCGGATCGAAGGCGCATGTCGCGATGCTGGCCAAGCAGGGCATCGTCGATGGCGAGGACGCGCAGGCGATCACCGAGGGGCTGAACCGCATCGCCGCGGAATATGAATCCGACGGCGTGCCGGTCGACCTGGACCTGGAAGACATCCACATGGTGACGGAGTCGCGCCTTGCCGAACTGATCGGTCCGGCGGCGGGACGGCTGCACACGGCGCGCTCGCGCAACGACCAGGTGGCGACCGACTTCCGCCTCTGGGTGCGGGACGCCATCGATGAGGTCGAGATGGGGCTGCAGGGCCTGTCCGACATGCTGCTCGCCCGCGCGGAGGAGCATGCCGATGCGGTGATGCCCGGCTTCACCCACCTGCAATCCGCCCAGCCGGTGACGCTGGGTCATCACCTGATGGCCTATCATGAGATGGTTCGCCGCGACCGCAGCCGCTTCGCCGATGCGCGGGCGCGGCTCAACGAATGTCCGCTGGGCGCGGCGGCGCTGGCGGGAACGGGCTTTCCGATCGATCGCCACGCGACGGCGGCGGCGCTGGGTTTCGCCAAGCCGACCGACAACAGCCTCGACAGCGTGTCGGACCGGGACTTCGCGCTCGATTACCTGATGGCGGCGACGCAGTGCAGCCTGCACCTCTCCCGCCTGGCGGAGGAGTTCATCATCTGGGCGAGCCAGCCCTTCGGCTTCGTGAAACTGCCCGATGCCTATTCGACCGGCAGTTCGATCATGCCGCAGAAGCGCAATCCCGACGCCGCCGAGCTGGTGCGCGGCCATGCCGGGCGGATCATGGGCTGCATGAACGCGCTCTGCGTGACGATGAAGGGCCTGCCGCTCGCTTATTCGAAGGACATGCAGGACGACAAGCCGCCGGTGTTCGAGGCGCATGACCTGCTGGGCCTTTCGATCGCCGCGATGACTGGGATGATCGAGACGGTGACCTTCCGCACCGACCGGATGCGCGGACTGGCGGAGAGCGGCTTCGCCACGGCGACCGACCTTGCCGACTGGCTGGTGCGCGAAGGCGACATTCCCTTCCGCGAGGCGCATCATATCACCGGCCGCGCCGTCGCGGCGGCGGAAGCGGCGGGCGTGCAGCTTGCCGACCTGCCCATCGATACGCTCAAGGCCATTGATGCGCGCATCGATGAGCGTATCTATGCGGTGCTGACGGTCGATGCCTCGGTCGCCAGCCGCAGGAGCCATGGCGGCACCGCGCCCGACCAGGTGCGCGCGCGGATCGCGCAGGCCCGGCAGAACGCGAAAGGGCAGAAACAATGACAGTCGCACGAATTGCCGCGGGAGTGGCCCTGGCCAGCGTGGCGCTGGTTCTGGCGTCCTGCGGCGGCCGCCAGCCGCTCAAGCCCGTTCAGGGCCAGCGCCTGCCCGCCGTGCCGGTCGGCGCGGCGACGGCGCCCACGGCGGCGCAGCTTACTGCGCCCTCCATTCAGGCGCGGCCGGAACGCAACGTCGAACTGCTGACCCAGTCGAAGGAACGCGACGACGATAAATTCGACCTGCCGCCCGAAAGCGAACTGCAATAGCGTTTGGCGCTGGATCCCGGCGCCAGGATTTCACTAGGATAACAGCCTTGGACCATTTCAACTATGTCGACGGCGCCATGCAGGTGGAGCAGGTGTCGATGGCGGAGATCGCGGCGCAGGTCGGCACGCCCGTCTATATCTATTCCACAGCGACGCTGAGCCGCCATGTCGGCGTGTTCCGCGATGGGCTGTCGCAGCTTGCCGATCCGTTGATCGCCTTTGCGGTGAAGGCCAATCCCAACGCCGCCGTGCTGGCGACGCTGGCGAAGCTGGGTCTGGGCGCGGACGTCGTGTCGGCGGGCGAATTGCTGCGCGCGCTGGCGGCCGGCATTCCGGCGAACCGCATCGTCTTTTCGGGCGTCGGCAAGACGGCGGATGAAATGCGCATCGCGCTGGAAAAGGGCATCTACCAGTTCAATCTGGAAAGCGAGCCCGAGGCGGAGATGCTGTCCCAGGTGGCGCTGTCCATGGGCCGGAAGGCGCCGGTCGCCTATCGCATCAACCCGGATGTCGACGCAGGAACCCATGCCAAGATTTCGACCGGCAAGTCGGAAAACAAGTTCGGCATCCCCTATGACCGCGCCCTTGCCAGCTATGCCGCCGCCCGCGACCTGCCGGGCCTGGATGTGCAGGGCGTGGCGGTGCACATCGGCAGCCAGTTGACCGATCTCAAGCCGCTGGAAGCCGCCTTCGTCAAGGTGGGCGCGCTGATCGCAAGCCTGCGTGAGGCAGGCCACGACATCCGCACCGCGGACCTGGGCGGCGGGCTGGGCGTGCCCTATGATCCCTCCCAGCCGCTGCCGCCGAGCCCCGCTGAATATGGCGCGATGGTGACGCGGGTGACGCAGGGCTGGGACGTCCGCCTGATGTTCGAGCCGGGCCGCCTGATCGTCGGCAATGCCGGCGTGCTGCTGTCGCAGGTGGTGCGCGTGAAGCAGGGCGCGCAGGCGCCCTTCGTGATCGTCGACGCGGCGATGAACGACCTGCTGCGGCCCAGCCTCTACGATGCCTGGCACGACATTCGCGCCGTCCATCCGAAGGGCGATCGCGCCGCCGCCAATGTCGTGGGCCCGGTGTGCGAGACGGGCGACACCTTCGCCATGCATCGCGACATGGACGTGGTGGCGGCGGGCGACCTGGTCGCGTTCATGACCGCGGGCGCCTATGGCGCGACCATGGCCAGCACCTATAATAGCCGCGCGCTGACCCCCGAAGTGCTGGTGTCGGGGGACCGATGGGCCGTGGTCCGCGCCCGCCCGCCCATAGAGGCGCTGATCGAAGGCGACAGCATTCCGGCCTGGGTCGCGGAAGGCGCGACGGAATAATGCACAGCCTGCCCGTCTACCTGCGGTTGCAAGGGCGGGCCGTCATCCTGACAGGCGTGGGCGAGGCGGCGGACGCCAAGCGACGCCTGCTGGAACGGGCGGGCGCCCGCGTCGTGGACGAGGGCGAGCATGCCGCGCTGGCGATCGTCGCGGACGGCGATGAGGCGACGGTGCAGCGGCTGCGCGCGCGGGGCATATTGGTGAACGCCACCGACAGGCCGGAGCTTTGCGACTTCACCCTGCCCGCCATAGTCGACCGCGAGCCGGTTCTGGTCGCCATTGGGACCGGGGGCGCATCGGCCGGCCTGGCCAAGGCGTTGCGCCAGCGGATCGAAGCCATGCTGCCGGCCCGATTGGGGTCGCTGGCGACGGCGCTTCACGATGCGCGCACCGCCATCCGCCGCCGTTGGCCCGACGCGGCGGCGCGGCGAAGGGCGATTGATGCGGGACTTGCCCAGGGCGGCCTTATCGATCCGCTTTCCGAGGGGGCGGTGAATGCCCTGCCGGACTGGCTGGCCGATGCCGGGGATGCACGGGCCGATCGGCTGGAAACCGTCCGCCTGCTCTCGCGCGATCCCGATGACCTCACGCTGCGCGCCGCCCGCCTGCTGGGCGAGGCCGATCGCCTGTATCACGCGCCCGACGTGCCCGACGCGATCCTGGACCGGGCGCGGGCCGATGCGGTGCGGATCGCGGCCAGCGCCGCGCCCGAAAAGCCGGGGGCGGGGCTGTCGCTCTGGTTGGAGATGATGCCATAAGCCGGGTATTTCTTTTCGACGGCGCGCGGACGCAGGAAGTGTCGCTCGACGATTTCTGCGCGCGGACGCAGGACGCGCCGTTCAGCTGGGTTCATGCCGATGGCTGGCAGGAGGATGCCCGGCTGGTCGCGTCCCGCTGCGACCATATGCCCGAAGCGGCTCTGTCCGCCCTGCTGGCGCAGGAGACGCGGCCGCGCTGCACGCTGATGGCCCATGGCGCGCTGGTGAACCTGCGCGGGCTTGGGACCAGAGAGGATGATATCGGCGATCCGCTGGTGTCGATCCGCCTCTGGGCGGAAGAGGCGCGGGTCATTTCCGTCAGCTATCGTCCGCTCGCGGCGATCGAGCCGGTCCGGCAGCAGATGCTGCGCGGCCTCATTCGCGACCCCGGCGACCTGATCGCCGCCCTGGCGCAGCAGATCACCGAAGCGCTCGACCCGGAAGTCGCTGAACTGGGCGATGGCCTGGACGACATTGAAAGCGCATTGATCGAATATGGACCGGCCGAGGCGCGGCGGCGGGTATCGGAAATCCGCGCGACGGCGATCGGCTACCGCCGCTTCATCGCCCCGCAGCGGCAGGCGCTGGAAAGATTGTCGACCGCCGATGCGCCATGGCTGGAGCCTGACGACCGGCTGCACCTTCAGGAAGCGGCGGATCGTTGCGCCCGCATGGCGGAGGAACTGGAGGCGGTGCGTGAGCGGTCGGCGCTTGCCCATGAAGAATTGACCGACCTGCGCGCGGAACAGATGAACCGGCAGGCGCTGCTCATCTCCGTCGTCGCGCTGGTGTTCCTGCCGCTCACCTTCCTGACCGGGCTGCTGGGCATGAATGTCGACGGGATCCCCTTTGCCCATGAATCCTGGGCCTTTTGGGGGGTGGTGGGGGTGTGCGTCGTCATGGCGGCCGGGATCGGCGGATGGTTCGCCGCGACCCAGTGGCTGAAATGAGATGCAAGCGCCCTTGCCCGGTCCTCCAAGGGACGATGGGGAGGATTAATCCTTAATTCCGCACCGCGTTCAGGCGCGCGATTTCGTCATGCAGTGCCTGGATGGAGGACACCAGCCGCGCACGATCCGCCTGCATCTCCGCCAGCGCATCGCGCGTTTCCCCCAGTTCCAGTGCGCGGCGGGCGATCCGGGCGTCCAGCTCCGCATTGTGCCGGGTCAGGGTGCCGATCTCTTCGGCCCGCGCCCAGAGATGGCGCAGCCGGGCGTCGAGCAGGTCAAAATCAAAGGGCTTCACCACATGATCGTCGGCACCTGCATCCAGCGCCTCGACAGCGGAGATCGCGTCCTGCGCTCCGCCGATCATCACGAAACAGGCATTGCCGGCCAGCCCCGCCGCGCGGATCTTCCGCATCGTCGTCAGGCTGGGCAACAGGGTCAGCCCCATGTCGATCAGGATGATGTCGACCGGCCGCGTGACCAGCATCGTCAATGCAGCGAAGCCGTCTTCCGCCAGCGCGACATCATAGCCAAGGTGCGACAGCCGGCGCGCGACGACAGCGCGGGAGGTGGCGTCTTCATCCACCATCAGCAGCCGCAGGCGCCGGGGCGTTCGGCCTTGTTCCACAGCCTGTGCCCGTTGTGGCCTGCTGATGCTGTCGCGTTTCCAGAATTGCATGACGTCCCACCTCTTGCCACCGCGCAGCATAGGATCGGCGCGCAAAGAAATGGTTAACGCATGTCCGGCGCATAGGCGCGCAGGAAACAGTCCAGCCCATGTTCGACATCGGCCTTGATCTGGTCAGCGCCTGCCTGTTCGATCTGTCCCCAGACCAGCGATTGATGACAGCCCGAAAGCATCAGCATGGTGAAGGTGCGCGCCGCCTGGTCGGGGTCGGCCCGGCGCAGCAGGCCGCGATCCATCGCCCTTTCCAGAAATGCGGATACCAGCCGCCGCGCACCGCCCGGTGCATGTTCGTAGAAGATCCTTCCCATTTCGGGAAAGCGCCCCGATTCGGACGCCACCAGCCGGTAGAGCGCGATGCTTTCCGGCGCGGTGATCTTCGTCAGCATGCCCAGCCCCAGCGTCCGCAATGTTTCCGTCAGGTCGCCATCGGGATCGAGTATTTCCGCGAGGCGCGCCTTATAGGCGGTGGTGGCTTCGTCCAGGACGGCGGCGAACAATGCTTCCTTGGACGGAAAATAGCTCCAGAGCGTACCCTTTGAACCGCCAAGCGTCGCGGCGATCCCCGACATGGTGGTCGCCGCATAGCCGTCCTCCAGGAATGAACGCGACGCCACCGCCAATATGGCCTTCCGCCGGTCCAGGCGGCGGGCTTCCCTGCGGCTGAACGGGGGGTCGGGCCGGGGATTCGGCAGGGGATCAGGCACTGTCATGATATCGTACCATATAGTACGATAATTTGGTTGACAAGGATTTGCAACCGGCGCAAAGGCCGATTTCATACTAAGTGGTACGATTTTATGCTCATGAGTCGTCATCCCGATTTCCTGTCTTCTTCCGCCCGCGCCCTGCTTCTTGCTGGCGCGGTTCTGCTGTCGGGCTGCGCTGCGGTGCCAAAGCTTGGTCCGCAGCCGGTTGTGCGGGCGCCCGACAGTATCGCGGCGGAGCGCAGCCTTCAGGCCGACAATGCCGTGCAATGGCCATCGGACGGCTGGTGGAAGGCCTATGGCGATCCGCAACTGGATGCGCTGGTGGAGGAAGGGTTGAAAGGGTCGCCGGACGTCAGCGCCGCCGCCGCCCGATTCGCCCAGGCCAATGCCGCCGCGCAGCAGGCGGGCGCGCCATTGCTGCCCTCGATCGACCTCGACGCCAGCGGCGGTGCGACCAAGTCCAGCTACAATATGGGCATGCCGAAGGAATTCGTACCCAAGGGTTGGCTGGGCACGGGCCGCGTGGCGCTGAATTTCGGTTTCGACCTCGACCTCTGGGGCAGGAACCGGGCGGCGCTGGCGGCGGCAACGTCCCAAGCGCGCGCGGCGGAGATCGACGCGCGGCAGGCGCGGCTGGCGCTGGCGACCGGCGTGGCCGACGCCTATGCGGACCTGGCCCGATTATATGATGAGCGCGATATTCAGGCGCGGGCGCTGGAAATCCGGACCGCCAGCCAGAAGCTGGTGGCGGATCGCCGCGCCAACGGGCTGGAAACGCGCGGCAGCGAACGGCAGGCCGACGCGACCGTCTCGTCCGCCAAGGCGCAGCTTGCCGCCGCGGACCAGGCGATTGCGGTGCGCCAGCATCAGATTGCCGCCCTGATCGGCGCCGGGCCGGACCGGGGCCTTGCCATTGCCCGGCCGCAGCTCGGCAAGCCGGGCCCGCTCGGCCTGCCTGCGGACGTCACCACCAATCTGGTGGCGCGTCGGCCCGATGTCGCCGCGGCGCTGGCCCGGACCGAAGCGGCGGCGAAGCGGGTCAAGGTGGCGCGGGCCGACTTCTTCCCGGCCATTCGCCTGAGCGCGCTGATCGGCGTGCAATCGCTCGGCTATCAGACGGTGCTCCAGAATGGCGCTTTCGCGGGCGGGCCAAGCTCCTTCGCGGACACGCTGTTCAAGAAGGATTCGCTGTTCGGCAATGCCGGTCCCGCGATCAGCCTGCCGATCTTTCACGGTGGTGCGCTGAGTGGCCAGTATCGCGGCGCACGCGCCGTCTATGACGAGGCGGTGGCCAGCTATGACCGGACCGTGCTTGGCGCTTATCAGCAGGTGGCCGATGCGGTGACCGGACGGCGGGCGCTGGACCAGCGGCTGATCGATGCGCGCGCGGCGCTGGCGGCTTCGGAGGAAGCCTATGGCATTGTCCGCCAGCGCTATGAAGGCGGCCTCAACACCTATCTTGACGTGCTGAACGTGGAGGACCAGCTTCTGGCCGCGCGTCAGGCCGTCGCGGAGCTGGAGGCGAGCGCCTTCACGCTCGACATCGCCCTTATTCGCGCGTTGGGCGGCGGCTTTGCCGCGGACGGCGCGCAGACACAGCTCCAGTTGTCCAAGGATACGCCCCATGGCTGACGCCAAGCCCGAATTCACGTCCGATGCGAGCAAGGCCGACGATGCGGCCGAAGCCGCCGCCCAGCGCAAGGCAATCCGCAAGAAATGGCTGGTGCGGCTGGCGCTGGCCGTGCTGATCCTCGGCGCGGCCTATGCTCTTTGGTACCTGCTGATCGGGCGCAACCATGTCAGCACCGACAATGCCTATGTGAATGCGGACGTGGCGCAGGTGACGCCGCTCATCTCCGCCCAGGCGACCGAGGTGCTGGTGACGGATACGCAGGCCGTCCGGCGCGGCGACATATTGGTGAAGCTCGACCCCACCAACGCCCGCATCGCCATCGCCCAGGCGGAGGCCGACCTGGCCGAGGCCCGTCGCCGGTTCCGCCAGGCCGTCGCGACCAGCGGTTCGCTGGCCGCGCAGGTGGAGGCGCGCGGCGCCGACATCAACCAGGCGCGGGCACAGCTCGCAAGTGCGCAGGCCGATTTCGACAAGGCGCGCATCGATCTTCGCCGGCGCGAGGCGCTGGCCCCCAATGGCGCCGTTTCCGGTGAGGAACTGACCAGCGCGCGCAAGGGCTATGCCGCGGCGCAGGCGGCGCTCGACCTGGCGAAGGCCGGGGTGGCGACGGCCGAAGCGACGCGCGGCGCTGCCAGTGGGCAACTCGCCGCCAATGACGCGCTGGTGCGCGGATCGACCATCGACACCGATCCCGCCGTGCTCGCCGCCAAGGCGAAGCTGGACAGTGCAAGGCTCGATCTGGACCGCACCGTCATCCGCGCGCCGATCGACGGCGTCGTGACCCGGCGGTCGGTGCAGGTCGGCCAGCGCGTGGCGCAGGGCAGCCCGATCATGAGCATCGTCCCGCTCGCCCAGGTCTATGTCGACGCCAATTTCAAGGAGCGCCAGCTTGGCCGGGTGAAGGTCGGCATGCCAGCGACCGTCACATCGGACCTTTATGGCGGCGATGTCGTCTATCATGGCAAGGTCGTTGGCTTCTCCGGCGGCACCGGCGCGTCGATGGCGCTGATCCCGGCGCAGAACGCCACCGGCAACTGGATCAAGGTCGTGCAGCGCGTGCCCGTGCGCATTGCGCTCGATCCGAAGGAACTGGCTGAGCATCCGCTGCGCGTCGGGCTTTCCATGGAAGCCGAAATCGACCTTTCGGGCCGGTAAGGAGGCCTGTGGTGAGCCGCCCGGCCGAAACATTGACGCTGCTGTCGCCCCGTCATCGCCTGCTGGCGGGACTGGTCCTGGCTCTCAGCAATTTCATGGTCGTGCTCGACCTTACCATCGCCAATGTCTCTGTGCCGCATATCGCCGGGAATCTGGGCATTTCCGCTGATCAGGGGACGTGGATCATCACCAGCTATGCGGTGGCGGAAGCGATCTGCGTGCCGCTGACCGGATGGCTTGCGCAGCGTTTCGGCGCGGTGCGGCTGTTCACCTTCGGCATGCTCGGCTTCGGCCTGTTCTCGCTGCTGTGCGGCCTGTCCATGACGCTGGGCATGATCGTGGCATGCCGTATCGGCCAGGGCCTGTGCGGCGGGCCGTTGATGCCGATGTCGCAGACGCTGCTGATGCGCGTCTTCCCGCCCGATCAGCGCGCCCGCGTGATGGGACTGTGGGCGATGACGACGCTGCTCGGCCCGGCCCTGGGTCCGATCTTCGGCGGCTATATCAGCGACAATTGGAGCTGGCACTGGATCTTCTTCATAAACGTGCCGATCGCGGTCGTGTGCGTGCTTGCCACCATGGCGCTGCTGCGCCCGGTGGAAACGCCGCGGGTGAAGCTGCCGATCGACTATATGGGCCTGGGCCTGCTGATCTTCTGGATTGGCTGCCTTCAGATCATGCTGGACATCGGTCGCGACCGTGACTGGTTCGGCGATCCGCTGATCGTGATCCTGGCGGTGTTCGCGGCGATCGGCTTTTGCGTGTTCATCATATGGGAACTGACGGAGGAGCATCCGATCGTCGATCTGCGCGTGTTCCGCCATGTCGGCTTCACGTCCGGGGTGTTCACGCTGGCGCTGTGTTTCGGCGCCTATTTCGCGGGCATCGTCGTCATCCCGCAATGGTTGCAGATTTCGATGGGGTACACTGCTGCCTGGGCGGGCTATGCGACCGCCTTCACGGCGATGACCGCCATTCTGGTCGCGCCCATTGCCGGCCGGCTGGTCAACAAGGTTGACGTTCGCATCATGATTTCCGGCTCGGTCGCCTGGATCGGCATCATGACATTGTGGCGGGCGCACTGGACGACCGATGCCGATTTCTGGACGATTGCCCTGCCGCAACTGGTTCAGGGGTTCGGCATGCCCCTGTTCATGATCCCGCTGACCACGCTGACGCTGGGGTCGGTCCGGCCGGAGGAGACCGCCTCGGCTGCGGGAATGCAGAATTTCCTGCGCACCCTCGCCATCGCCATTTCGACCTCCATCGTGCTGACCGGCTGGGGCAATGGGCAGCGCGTTTCGCGCAACGAGATGGTCGGCACGCTGCATCCGGACGCAACCCTGGCCGACCTGACGAGTCGCGGCTTCACGCAGGATCAGGCCCGGCAGATGATCGCCAACATGGTCGATGCGCAATCCATGGTGGTGTCGATGGACCATGTCTTCTTCATCGCCTCGCTGGTTCTCTTCCTGGCCGCCGCCGTGGTGTGGCTGGCGCCGCGCCCCACGGCGAAGGTGGACTTGTCGGCGGCGCATTGAGGAAGCATCCGGTTGCGTCGGACGCTCGACATTTCAACCTTGCGATCAAGGACTTGCCCATCGCGGCATTCATCCCCGAAGCCGACATCGCGAAGGCGGCGGCGGCCCCTTGAGTACGGGCATCGTTTCGCCCATGATTGACGCGGCGCAACATCCCGGCCACTGAGTGGCAAAAAAAGGCTTGGGGTCTCATGCGAATCGTCATCATCGACGACAGCGGCCTGCGCGCGACCGTTCTGGAGGAAGGGCTGCGAGAGGCGGGCTATGACGATATTCACATCGTCCCCCCGCGCGGCGGCTTCGTCGCGCGGCTGGAGCGCATGGCCCCGGATGTCGTGCTGATGGACCTTGGCAGCCCCAGCCGCGACACGCTGGAGGAGATGCTGACCGTCAGCAGGGCGCTCGCCCGCCCCATCGCCATGTTCGTCGACCAGTCCGACGAGACGATGATCGGCGCGGCCATCGACGCGGGGGTATCCGCCTATGTCGTCGACGGGCTGCGCAAGGAGAGGGTGAAGCCGGTGCTGGAACTGGCGGTGCGCCGTTTCAACGCCTTTGCCAAGCTGCAGTCCGAACTGGACGAGGCGCGCACCGCGCTTTCCGACCGCAAGATCATCGACCGGGCCAAATCGATCCTGATGAGCCAGCGTGGCCTTTCGGAACCGGATGCCTATGCACTGCTGCGGTCGAGCGCGATGAATCAGGGGAAGAAGATCGTGGACGTCGCCCAGGCCCTCATCACGGCCAGCGATTTGTTGGGAGGGATGTGATGACGACCGACCTGCGCATCGCCTTCCTGCCGCTGACCGACGCCGCCGTATTGGCGGTGGCGCGGGAAAAGGGCTTTGCTGAGGAGGAGGGGCTGCACCTCGACCTTGTCCGCACCACGAGCTGGGCGACTTTGCGCGACCGGCTGGTGTTCGGGCAGGTGCAGGCCGCGCACATGCTGGCGCCGCTCGCCGTCGCCGTGACCTTGGGCCTCAGCCAGCAGGCCGCGCCGCTTGCCGCCCCCTATAAGCTCAACGTCAACGGCAACATGCTGGTGATGGCAAGCGCATTCGCGCAGGCGCTGGACCCTGACATAGCGGCGCGGCTGGATGATCCGCTGGGCACCGCGCATGATTTCGCGGCCGCCATCGGCCTATGGAAGCGCAAGCCGGTGATCGGCGTCGTCCATCGCTTTTCCAGCCATTCGGTGATGCTGCGCTATTGGCTGGCGAGCGCGGGGGTCGACCCGGATCGCGACGTCATCCTGCGCGTGCTCCCGCCCTCGCTGACGGTGGAGGCGATCGGGGCCGGGGAGATAGACGGCTTCATCGCGGGCGAACCCTGGGGCAGCGCGGCCGTGGATGCGGGGCTGGCCGAAGCGGTGGCGATCGGCGAACGCATCTGGCGGCGCGGGGTGGAGAAGATACTGGCTTTCCGCACGCCCTGGCTGGAGGAGAATCCCGACAGCGTCGACCGGTTGCTGCGGGCGCTGGTGCGGGCGGCCGCCTGGTGCGACGATCCGCAGCATCATGAGGCGCTGGCGCATCTTCTCTCGCGCCCCCAATATGTGGACCAGCCTGCCGATGTGATCCTGCGCGCGCTGTCGGGCGGCATCGTGCCGCGCGTCGACATGGCGCCCCTCTCCATGCCTGATTTCATGCTCTTCTCGCGGGAGGCGACGCCCTTTCCCTGGCGCAGCCAGGCGCTCTGGATCTATTCGCAGCTTGTCCGCTGGAAAATGGTGGAACATAGCGCGGACAATGCGGCCAAGGCCGCCTCGGTGTTCCGGCCGGACATATTCCGCCGGGCACTGGCGGACAGTGATGTGGCGATGCCGGGCGCCAGCATGAAGGTGGAAGGGGCTGTGGCCTCCCCGCTGGCCGTGGGATCGAAGCGGGGCGAACTGACGCTGGGCCCGGACCGCTTCTTCGACGGCCGGGTGTTCGATCCGGAACGGATCGAGGACTTCCTGGCCAGCTTCTGAGGGCGCACCCGCACCCGCAAATTTTGTGCCTTGCAACATAGGTCGAATCGCGAGATAAGATGAGAGTCGCGCGACGAGGCGCGTTTTCGGGATGAGCCCTTCCCAAGGTCGGGATCGCGTTCTCCCTCCGATTTTACAGCAAAGCCGCTGGCCGGATTTCGCAGGATGCGAGGTCCGGGCGCGGCTTTTTTCATGTCCATTTCACAAGATTCGAGGGACGTCATCATGGCAACTGCGTATTGGGAGCGCCCGGAAGGACAGGCTCCGGGGGTTGAAGGGGAGGCCGGCCAGACCAGTTTCTGGAAGGCAGGGCACACGCCTACGCTTATCGCTGCTTTCCTCTATTTCGACCTCGCCTTCATGGTGTGGGTGCTGCTGGGACCGCTGGCGCCGTCCATTTCGAAGACGCTGGGGCTGACGCCGGCTGAAAAGGGCCTGATGGTCGCTGTCCCGACCTTGGCGGGTGCGGTGCTGCGGGTCGTCAACGGCCTGCTGGTCGATCGGATCGGCTGCAAGCAGGCGGGGGCGATCAGCCAGGTGATCGTGATCCTCGGCCTCGCGACCGCATGGTTCATGGGCGTTGACAGCTTCGGCGGTACGCTGGCGCTGGGCGTGATCCTGGGCTTTGCCGGGGCGAGCTTTGCGATCGCGCTGCCGCTCGCCAGCCGCTGGTATCCCGCCGAACATCAGGGCAAGGCCATGGGCCTCGCCGGCATGGGCAATTCGGGTACGGTGCTGGCCTCCCTCTTCGCGCCTATACTGGCCAAGCTGTTCGGCTGGAACGCGGTGCTGGGCCTTGCCTGCATTCCGCTCACCATCGTCTTCATCATCTACATGATCATGGCCAGGAACGCGCCCAATGCACCCGCGCCCAAGAAGCTGGTCGATTATTTCCACCCGCTGAAGAGCGCCGACGCCTGGTGGCTGATGGGCTTTTACTCGGTGACCTTCGGCGGTTTCGTGGGACTGGCCGCCTCGCTGCCGATCTATTTCACCGATCAATTCGGCCTGACCCCGGTGGTTGCGGGCTATTGCACGGCTGGCTGTGTCTTCGCCGGATCGCTGGTCCGGCCGATCGGCGGCGCGCTGGCGGATCGGATCGGCGGCGTCAAGGCGCTGATGATGGTCTATGTCGCGGCGGCGCTCGCTCTGGCCGGCGTCGCCTATGCGCCCACGCTGTTCTCCGCCCTTGGCTTCTTCATCGTCGCGATGCTGGCGCTGGGCGTTGGCAATGGCTCGGTCTTCCAGCTCGTGCCGCAGCGTTTCGCGCAGGAAATCGGCGTCATGACCGGGCTGGTCGGCATGGCGGGCGGTATTGGCGGCTTCTATCTCGCCTCGTCGCTGGGCATCGCCAAGCAGTTCACCGGCAGCTTCGCGCCCGGCTTCCTGATCTTCGCGGGTCTTGCCCTGGTCGCGTTCCTCGGCATCGCGCTGGTCCGTGCCCGCTGGCGCGCGACCTGGACCAGCGCCGCGCGCATCTGACCGGTTTACGTCCAGGAGAGGGAGGCGGCGGCCCACGACAGGCCGCCGCCCTTTTCGCGTCTGCGATACGCTTGCGCCCCGGCCGACCAAAAATACATCGTGCTACGAGGAATCGCTTGACCGCATATCGATTCGGCCTATGCTGCAATGCAAAGGACAGGGTTGTTCTTCTTCCATAGCCGCGATGGTCCAGGGACGGACGATCAAGGCGTTATGATGGCAAGGCCGCCATCCAGACCTTCGGTTTCAGAACCGGGGGTCCGGATGGCGGCCTTTTTTCTTTTCTGGAGTCGAGGGATGGATTTTCAGAACAACGCGGGACCGGAGACGGCGAATGAAGAGGATCTCTTCATGCCTTCTGACGATGTTCGCGAGCATCTGGTGGTGGTGGGCAACGGCATGGCCGGTTGCCGCGCGGTGGAGGAATTGCTGGCGCGGGACAAGGACCGTTATCGCATCACCATCTTCGGCGCAGAGCCCTATGTGAATTACAACCGCATCATGCTCTCTCCGGTCCTGGCCGGGGAAAAGAGCTTCGACGACATCATCATCAACAGCCGCGATTGGTATTCGGAAAATAATATCGAACTGATCGCCGGTGATCCGGTGACGGCCATAGACCGCGCCGGAAAAACCGTCACGAGCCAATCGGGTCGCACCATGGGCTATGACAAGCTGCTGATCGCCACCGGCTCGGACCCCTTCATCATCCCGGTTCCGGGGAAGAATCTGCCCGGCGTCATCAGCTTCCGCGACATGAAGGATGTCGACACCATGCTGGCCGCCGCGGACGCGGGCGCCAAAAATGGTGAACAGGGACGGGCAGTGGTGATCGGTGGCGGCCTGCTGGGCCTGGAAGCCGCGCATGGCCTCTCCCTGCGCGGCATGAAGGTGACCGTCATCCACCTCATGGACACGCTGATGGAGCGGCAGCTCGACGAGGCGGCGGGCTGGCTGCTGAAGTCGGCGCTGGAGGCGCGGGGCCAGACCATCCTGACCGGCGCCAACACGGACAGCATCTATGGCGACGGCAAGGTCGAGGGTGTCCGCCTGAAGGATGGCCGCGAAATCCCGGCCAGCCTGGTCGTCATGGCGGTCGGCATCCGCCCCTCCACCGCGCTGGCCCGCGAAGCCGGGCTGGAGGTCAATCGCGGCATCAAGGTCGACGACCATATGGTCACCAGCGATCCCGATGTGCTGGCGGTCGGCGAGTGTGTCGAACATGACGGCAATGTCTACGGCCTCGTCGCGCCGCTCTGGGACATGTGCCGCAGCCTGGCCGACGGCCTGACCGACCAGCACACGGGCTACAGGGGTTCGGTCACCTCGACCAAGCTCAAGGTCGCCGGGCTCGACGTCTTCTCGGCCGGTGATTTCTCGGGCGGCGAAGGCTGCGAGGACATCGTTCTGCGCGACGCCTCGCGCGGGGTGTACAAGCGTGTCGTCGTCAAGGATGACAGGATCATCGGCGCCGTCCTCTATGGCGACACGGCGGATGGCGGCTGGTATTTCGACCTGTTGAAGCGCGAAGAGGATGTCGCGGAAATTCGCGACCTGCTGATCTTCGGCCAGGCCTTCGCCTCGGGAGGGGGCGCGCTGGACCCTAAGGCGGCCGTTGCGGCGCTCTCGGACGATGCCGAGATCTGCGGCTGCAACGGCGTCAGCAAGGGCCAGGTCGCCGCCTGCATCGAAAAGGGCGCGTGCAGCCTGGATGCCGTCCGCGCCACCTGCAAGGCGTCGGCAAGCTGCGGCAGCTGCACCGGCCTGGTCGAGAATCTGCTGGCCGTGGTGCTGGGCGACGACGTCCAGTCCGGACCGAAGACCATGTGCAAATGCACCAGCTTCGGCCATGACGATGTCCGCCGCGAGATCGTCGCGCAGAACATGCGCTCGATCCCGGAGGTGATGCAGAAGCTGCACTGGTCCACCCCGGACGGCTGCTCCTCCTGCCGCCCCGCGCTCAACTATTATCTGCTCTGCGCGCTGCCGGGCGAATATCAGGACGATCAGCAGAGCCGCTTCGTCAATGAGCGCATGCACGCCAACATTCAGAAGGACGGCACCTATTCGGTCGTGCCCCGCATGTGGGGCGGCCTCACCAACCCGCGTGAGCTGCGCGCCATCGCCGACGTGGTCGAGAAATATGATGCGCCCATGGTGAAGGTCACCGGCGGCCAGCGCCTCGACATCTTCGGCATCAAGAAGGAAGACCTGCCCGCCGTCTGGGCCGACCTCAATGCCGCGGGCATGGTGTCGGGCCACGCCTATGGCAAGTCGCTGCGCACGGTGAAGACCTGCGTGGGCTCCGAATGGTGCCGTTTCGGCACGCAGGATTCGACTGGCCTGGGCGTCAAGATCGAGCGGATGACCTGGGGATCGTGGATGCCCCACAAGTTCAAGATCGCGGCCTCCGGCTGCCCCCGCAACTGCGCGGAGGCGACGATCAAGGACTTCGGCGTGGTCTGCGTGGACTCGGGCTATGAACTGCATGTCGGCGGCAATGGCGGCATCCATGTCCGCGCCACCGACCTGCTGTGCAAGGTTTCGACCGAGCAGGAGGCGCTCGATCACTGCGCCGCCTTCATCCAGCTCTACCGCGAGGAAGCGCGCTATCTGGAGCGCACCGCGCCCTGGATCGAGCGCGTCGGGGTTGAGTATGTCAAGCAGCGGATCGTCGAGGACGAGGCCGGCCGTGAGGCGCTTCGTGCCCGCTTCCTCTATTCGCAGAGCTTCAGCCAGGACGACCCCTGGGCCGAGCGCGCAGCCGGCCAACATGCCGAACTGCACCAGCCCCTGGCCCCCATCGCCATCGCTGCGGAGTAACACCCATGACCGACTGGATCGACATCGGAACGCTGGCCGACATTCCCCAGCGCGGCGCCCGCACGGTGCAGATTGCCGGCGAAGAGGAAATCGCCGTCTTCCGCACCGGCGACGACCATGTCTTCGCGCTGGTCAATCAATGCCCGCACAAGAAGGGGCCGCTGAGCCAGGGCATCGTCCATGGCCACAGCGTCGCCTGTCCTCTGCACAACTGGAACATCGCGCTGAAGACGGGCGAGGCGCAGGGCTCGGATGAGGGTTGCACGCCGACCGTCCAGGTCAGGCAGGAGGGCGGCCGCATCCTGATCGCCCGTCCGACAGGCCTGAAGGCGGCGGCCTGATGGCGGATGCGGTCCGCACGACCTGCGCCTATTGCGGTGTTGGCTGCGGTATCGTGGCCACGCCCGGCGGGGCACGTTCCGCGACCATCGCGGGCGACGCGGCGCATCCGGCCAATCGCGGGCGGCTCTGTTCGAAGGGCACGCATCTGGGCGAGACGGTGGGCCTGACGGGTCGCCTGCTGCACCCGATGATCGGCAACAGGCAGGCGAACTGGGACAAGGCGCTTGACCTCGTCGCGAAGAAATTCCGCGAAACCATTGATCGTTACGGCCCGGACAGCGTGGCCTTCTACGTCTCCGGCCAGCTCATGACCGAGGATTATTATGTCGCCAACAAGCTGATGAAGGGCTTTATCGGCTCGGCGAACATCGACACCAACAGCCGCCTCTGCATGTCGAGCGCGGTTGCCGGGCACAATCGCGCATTTGGCGAGGATGTGGTGCCCGCCAGCTATGACGATCTGGATCAGGCCGACCTGATCGTGCTGGTCGGCTCCAACACGGCCTGGTGCCATCCGATCGTCTATCAGCGGATCCAGGCGGCCCGCGCCGCGCGCGGCACGAAGCTGGTCGTCATCGACCCGCGCCGCACCGAAACCTGCGAGGGCGCCGACCTGCACCTGCCCGTGAAGCCGGGCACGGACGTCGCGCTGATGAACGGGCTGCTGGCATGGTGCGACGCCGAGGGCATCACCGATCCGGCTTTCGTCGCCGATCATGTCAGCGCGCCCGAAGGTTTCTGGGACCATATCCGCACCGGCCACGATCTCTGGACGACCGCCAGGACCTGCGACATCGCGCCCGCTTTGCTGGAGCAATTCTACAAGCTGTTCGCCGCCACGCCGCGCACGGTCACGATGTTCAGCCAGGGCATCAACCAGTCGATCCGCGGCACCGATCAGGTGAACGCGATCATCAACGTCCACCTCGCTTGCCGACGCATCGGCAAGCCGGGCGCGGCGCCCTTCTCGATCACCGGCCAGCCCAATGCGATGGGCGGGCGTGAGGTCGGCGGGCTGGCCTCGACCCTCGCCGCCCATATGGACTTCGCCCCGGACAATGTGGAGCGCGTCGGCCGCTTCTGGGCCGCGCCGAAGATGGCGACGAAGCCCGGCCTGAAAGCCGTCGACCTGTTCCGCGCCATCAACGAAGGCCGGATCAAGGCGCTCTGGGTGATGGCGACCAATCCCGCCGTCTCGTTGCCCGATGCGGGCCGCGTGCGCGAAGCGCTGGAAGCCGTCCCGTTCCTTGTCGTCTCGGACATCATGGCCGACACCGACAGCAGCACCCATGCCCATGTCCGCCTGCCCGCCGCCGGCTGGGGGGAAAAGGACGGCACCGTCACCAATTCGGACCGAACGATCAGCCGCCAGCGCCCCTTCCTGCCGCTGCCCGGAGAGGCCAGGCCGGACTGGTGGATCGTCAAGGAAGTCGCGCGCCGCATGGGTTGGCGCAACGCCTTCGCCTATGACCGGCCCGCCGACATCTGGCGCGAACATGCACGCCTTACCGCCTATGGAAATGATGGGCAGCGGATGCTGAACCTGCGCGCCTGGGCGGCGATCGGCAATGATGCCTATGACGCCATGGAGCCGTTCCGCTGGGGCGGCACAGCCTTCGCCGACGGCCGCTTCCCCACGCCGGACGGCAGGGCGCGGCTGGTGCTGACGAAGCAGATGGAGGTTCAGGAGCCGCTGGGGCAATGGCCGATGACGCTCAACACCGGGCGCTATCGCGACCAGTGGCACACGATGAGCCGAACCGGCCTGTCCCCGAAACTCGCCCGCCATCGCGAGGAGCCGCTGGTGGAAATCCACCCCCGCGATGCCGGGGTGCTGGGGATCGTCGACGGCGACCTGGCCCGCGTCACGACAGCGCAGGGCAACAGCATCTTTCGCGTCAGCCTGAGCGAGGGCCAGCGGCCCGGCGACATCTTCACCCCGATCCACTGGACGGACCAGATGTCGAGCGGGGGCCGCACCGGCCTGCTGCCCCGTCCGCTGGTCGATCCCCATTCGGGCCAGCCGGGCTTCAAATCGACCCCGGCCAGCGTCGAGAAGGTGGCCGCCGAATGGAAGGGCTTTCTCATCCTGCGCGATCAGGCTGCGACCGGGCAGCCCGTGAAGCTGCCCTGCCTCTGGTCGACCAGGATCGCCGTGCCGGGCGGCGCGCTCTATGAAATTGCCGGCAATGGCGATCCTGCCCGTCTCGACGCCTTTCTTCCAAAGGGCGACCGGGTGGAGGCGATGGACGCCTCACGCGGAACGCGGCGCATCGCGACCATCGGCGAAGGCCGATTGAACGGGGTGCTGTTCGTGACGCGCACCGGCCTGCTGCCCTCGCGCGACTGGCTGATCGGCCAGTTGCTGGTCGAGGGGGTCGGCGGTTCCGTCCTTGCGGCGCGCGGACCCGGCAGCCAGCCGGACAAGGGGGTGACCATCTGCGTCTGCTTCGACATCGGCCTCAACCAGATCGTCACCGCGATCCGTGAACAGCAACTGGTCGATGTGCCCGCCATCGGCAAGGCGCTGGGCGCGGGCACCAATTGCGGGTCATGCCGCCCCGCGCTCGCCAATATCCTTGCCCAAAGCATGCAGGAGACGCTTCATGCAGCCGAATGAACTGCCCCAGGACCTGATCGCGCCCGGACAGGTATGGCTGGTCGGCGCGGGGCCGGGTGATCCGGACCTGCTCACGCGCAAGGGGGAAAGGCTGATCGCCGCGGCAGAGGTCGTCTTCTACGACGCGCTGGTCGGGCCGGGCGTGATCGACCTCATTCCCCCGGGGGTGGAGCGGGTCAGCGTCGGCAAGCGTTCGGGCCGCCATTCCAAGGCGCAGGACAGCATCAACGACCTGCTGCTCGCGGCCGCCAGGACGGGCAGGCGCGTCGTGCGCCTGAAGGGCGGCGACCCCTCGGTCTTTGGCCGATCGGCGGAAGAGATGGCGCATCTGGCGGAGGCGGGCGTTTCCGTGCGCATCTGCCCCGGCATCACCACGGCCAGCGCTGCGGCGGCGAGCGGCCATGCCTCGCTCACCCTGCGCGGCGTGGCGCGGGGGCTGACGCTGGTCACAGCGCATCTGAAGGCGGGCGAACCGCTGAAGCTGGACTGGGAAGCGCTGGCCCGTCCGGGCGGCACGATCGGCATCTATATGGGCAGGGCCGCGGCGGGCGAGATCAGCCATTGCCTGATCGCCGCCGGGCGCGATCCCGAAACGCCGGTGATGGTGGCGGTCAATGTCTCCCTGCCGACCGAACGGCTGATCCGGGGCAAGCTGTCGGCTCTGGCCTTCCTGGTGCGGACGATCAGCGACGAAGACCCGACGCTTCTGCTGATCGGGGAGGCGGTGGCCGGGACGCATGCGCCGGTGGAGACCATGGCGGCTGTAGCCCTGACCAATTAACGACAGCGCAGCATGCTCCCGCGAAGGCGGGAGGCCCGTTCAAAGTCGGTACGGGGCGCTCTCGCGGCTTGCCTCGTTCAAGTGCGTTCGCGGAAGCACTCCATTCATCGACTGTCCTTTGCGAGGGCCTGCAGATCCTCCGGCCGGTTGATGTTGGGCAGCACGAATTCGGGCCGGTCGACGATCCGGGCGCCGACCCGCTCCAGCCAGCCCCGGATCGATCTGTTATTGTCCTCCGCCAGATGGGCATCCAGTTCGCCCGCCAGCGAAGCGGGCCAGAATCCGGCCAGTTGCTGCCCCTTGAGGATGGCGGGTTCAGGGCCGATCAGGGCCTGCGCCAGGCCGTCCGGATAGGCGGGCACGTCGCACCCGGTCGTCAGCACGGCGTCATAACCCTGCGCCAGGGCATGATGCAGCGCCGCGTTGAGGCCGCCCAACGGCCCCATGTCCGCGGCGGGCCGATCCGCCAGCCCGATCATGCCCTCCACCTGCCGGCCGCAGACCACGACGGTTTCGACATGGCGGCCCAGCGCCTCCACCGCATGGTCCAGCAGGGTGCGCCCCTCCAGCATCGCCTGCGCCTTGTCGCTGCCGAACCGGCTGGACCGCCCGCCAGCCAGCACTGCCCCCATCAGCCGCATCATGCGCCGCCGCCTATGATCCGGGCATAGCTGTCGGGATCGACATTGCTGCCTGAAAGCACCACGACGCCGGCCCCATCGGCAGGCGGAGCAATCCCGGCCAGCATGGCCGCCAGCGATGCGGCTCCGCCCGGCTCGACCACCAGCTTGAGCACGGAAAAGGCAAAGCGCATCGCGTCGCGCACCTGATCGTCGCTCACCGCCAGGCCCCCGGACAACAGCGCCTGGTTGATGGGAAAGGTCAGCGCTCCCGGCGTGGGAGACAGCAGTGCGTCGCAGATCGACCGCGCATCGGGCGACACGCTTTCCCGCTTGCCGCTGGCCAGGGACCGCGCCGTATCGTCGAACGCTTCCGGTTCCACCGCATGGATATTGACCTCGGGCATGCGCGCCTTCACCGCCGTCGCGATCCCCGACACCATGCCGCCGCCGCCGCAATTGACCAGGATCTGGCCGATCTTCGCGCCTGCTTCGGCGGCCTGCTCCATGATCTCCAGCCCGATCGTGCCCTGGCCCGCCATGATGAAGGGATCGTCGAAGGACGGCACCAGCACCGCGCCCCTCTCGGTCGCCAGCCGCGTGGCGATCTCCTCCCGGTTATCGGTGAAGCGGTCATAGGCAACGACTTCGGCGCCCAGCGCCCGCGTGTTCGCCGTCTTGATCGCGGGCGCGTCGGCCGGCATCACGATCGTCGCCGCGATCCCCAGCAAGCGCGCCGCAAAGGCGACGCCCTGCGCGTGATTGCCCGATGACCAGGCGACGACGCCTGCCTTTCGCTCCCCGGCGTCCAGCCGGGCCAGCCGGTTGTAGGCACCGCGGAACTTGAACGATCCGCTGTGCTGCGCGCCCTCGAACTTCACCAGCACCCGCCGGCCGCAGCGGGCGTTGAGCGCCGCATTTTCCAGCAGGGGGGTGCGGATGGCGGCGGGGGCGATGACCCGCGCCGCATCCTCGACATCGGCGGCGTTGATGGCGAACGACATGCAATCTCCTTCTGCGGCTGCCCCTTGGCATGGCCGCCGCTTTCCCTTATGGCGCCCGGCGCGGGCAGGGCAAAGCCCCTGCGCGCAAGGAAGATCGCGCCGGTGCCCGGAAGGGCTGAAAACGGGAATGCGGTGCGGACGGGAAGCCGTCCCAATCCGCGGCTGTCCCTGCAACTGTAAGCGGTGAGCGCGATGCACTTCGGCCCCCAGGGCCGGCCACTGGACGCAAGTCCGGGAAGGCGTGCATCGCCGCATTGACCCGCGAGCCAGGAGACCTGCCGGCGCATGGTCGCTCTTGCCTTGGTCCAGGGTATGGCCACGGCACGGTGTTCTCCGTCTGAGCGACGAAGCGGCGCGGGGCCGCATCGGTGTGGGGGAGGGCGCGGGCGCCAGCCATTTTCCCCTGTCCGGCCGCATGAGCGGACGCCCTGAGCCATGTTGCATCGCGCTCAGGGGGAAGACAGACATGTTGAGGATTTCCGTTTCCATCGCCGCCTTGCTCGCGGCCGCACCTGCGCTGGCGGAGGATGAGATCATCGTCACCGCGCTGGGCATCGAACAGCCGCGCGACGAGGTCGGCCAGGCCGTCACCGTGATCGACGCCGACACCATCCGCACCCGCCAGAGCGTCAGCGTGGTCGACCTGCTGGCCACCACGCCGGGCGTGCGCTTCAACCGCAGCGGCAGCCTGGGCGGCGTGACCGGGGTTTCGCTGCGCGGCGCGGAAACGACGCAGACGCTGGTGCTGATCGACGGGGTCAAGGTCAACGACCCCAGCGGCATCGGCGACATGTACGATTTCGGCAATCTGCTGACCGGCAATATCCAGCGGATCGAGATTTTGCGCGGCTCCAACTCGATCGTCTACGGCAGCCAGGCGATCGGCGGCGTGGTCAACGTCATGACCGGAACGCCCGGCACCGGCTTTGCCGGCAATGCCTCCGTCGATTACGGCTACAGCAATACGCTGAACGCGAAGGCGGACGTTTCGGGCGGCAGCGGCATCGCGTCGGGCGGCGTCGGCATCGCCTATTTCAACACCGACGGCATTTCCTCCGCCGCCAGCGGCACCGAAAGGGACGGCTATGAGAATATCGCCGCCAATGCCAGGCTGAAGCTGTCCTTCACCGATACCCTCAACCTCGACCTGCGCGGCTATTATATCCATGCCGACCTGGATACCGACAATGGCGTGGTGGACAGCACCACGGACTCCTCGAAATCGGATCAATATGTCGGCTATGCGGGCCTCAACCTCGCGCTGTTCGACGGCAGGCTCACCAATCGGGCGGCCGTCACCTGGTTCCGCATCGACCGCGACTATACGTCTGCTTTCGGGCCTTATGCCTATTCCGGCACCAATTTGCGCTTCGAATATGAAGGGATCTACCAGCCGGTGGATCAGGCGAAGCTGGTCTTCGGCTATGAACATGAGCGGCCCGACTATGACTTTTCCGGCTTCGGTTCCACCGAACGCCACAAGGCCGATATCGACAGCGTCTATGCGCTGGCCGTCGTCAAGCCCCTTGCCGGCCTGTCGCTGACCGGCGGCGTGCGGCATGACGATCACAGCCAGTTCGGCGGCGCGACGACCTTCGGCGCCAACGCCAATTACACGCCCAATGCCGGCGCGACCAATATCCGCATGAGCTATGGCGAGGGGTTCAAGGCGCCGTCGCTCTACCAGCTTTACGGCGCCGATGTCGGCAATGCCGGCCTGCGTCCCGAGCGGTCGAAAAGCTACGATATCGGTTTTGACCAGAGGCTCGACGGCGACCGGGCGATCCTCTCCGTCACGGCGTTCCGCCGCGATACCAGAAACCAGATCAACTATGATTATTCGATCGGCCTCTATGGCGGGTATAATAATCTCGACCGCACCCGCGCCAAGGGGGTGGAGGCGATGCTGACGCTGAGGCCGGTCGATGCGCTGACCGTCACGGCCGCCTACAGCCATGTCGATGCGCGCGACCGCAGTAGCGGCGCCCGGCTGCCCCGCCGCGCCCCCGACGCGGTCAGCGTTTCGGCGGATTATGTCTGGCCCTTCGGCCTGTCGACCGGCGCCACCGTGACGATGGTGGGCGACAGCTTCAACGACGCGACCAATCTGGTACGGCTGGACGGCTATGCGATAGCGAACATCCGGGCGTCTTTCCCGATCATGGAGAAGCTGGAAATCTATGGCCGCATCGACAATGTCACCGATGCGAAATACGCCACGGTCTATGGCTATGGCACCTATGGGCGATCGGCCTTCGGCGGCGTGCGTGTGCGCTTCTGACGGCTTATGGGCGTGGCGCGGCGTTGATCTGCGCCGCGCCGTCAAGCTGCGCCGTGATGCTCCTTGCGGCGTCGACATAGGCGGGGCCGCCGCACACCGTCCACGCCTGCGGCACGCGGATGCGCGGAATGGCGCGCAATATCGGATGGTGCAGCATCTCCGTCCCCTGATCGACCACCTTCTCGCTCCCCGCCTCGACGATCAGCCAGTCCGGGCGGGCGGCGATCATCTCCTCCAGCGAAAGCTGCGACAGTGCCGGCTTGCCCAGCCTGGCCGCCAGGTTGACCAGGCCCACGCGCCGCATCAGGTCGTCGACCAGCGTGCCGGTGCCGGTCATATAGCCGCGCCGCTGATAATAGGCGGCGACGCCGCGATGCTTCGGATGGGGCAGGGCGGCAAGATCCCGGTCCATGCGGGCGATCATCGCCTCGCCCCGTTCGGGATGGCCGACCGCGGCCGCCACTTGCCGGATCTGCGCCAGGATCATCGCATGGCTGTCCGCGCTCGCCAGTGCCAGGGTCCGCCATCGGCCCGGTGGCGCGCCGACCACGCTGTCGCCCGACGGAAAGCCGATCAGCAGGTCGGGGCGAAGCGCCAGCACTTCCTCGGACGGGCGTTTGAGGGTGCGGAAGGCGCGGGCCTTGCCGACCGCCGCCGACAGTTCCGGGTCATGTCCATAGGGGCTGAGCGCCGCGATCTGCGCCGGATCGGCCAGCGCGAGCACATATTGGTCGGCGCAGGTGTTAAGCGACACGATGCGTTTTGGCGGAACCGGCGCGGCACCGGTCAGCGAAAGGGCGCAAAATGCGGCAAGGATCATTCTTCTGCGCACCCTGTGGCCCCTGTGCTGCGCCCCAACAAATCGTGCCTCGACACACTCCCTCGCGGGAGTAGGGAGCGCCTGGACAGATGCTGTAGCAAGCAGGGAGGAACGCGCAAGCCATGAGCGCCCGCCGCCACCCGTTGCTCATCCCCGCGCTGATCGCATCGGCCCTGCTCGCCGCGCTGGCTTCCCTCGCGCTTGGCGCCGTTCCGCTTTCTCCGGCCCGCATCCTCGCTGTCCTCGGCGGTGGCGGCGACGACGTTGCCCGCGCCATCCTTCTCGACCTGCGCCTGCCCCGCATGCTGCTGGGCCTGATCGTCGGCGCGATGCTCGGCCTGGCGGGCGCTGCGCTCCAGGGCTATCTGCGCAACCCGCTGGCCGAACCCTCGGTCTTGGGGGCGTCCAACTGCGCCGCGTTCGGCGCTGTCGGCGCGCTCTATTTCGGGCTGGCGCAGGCGCATCCGCTGGCGCTTCCCGCGCTCGCCATCATGACCGGCCTGATCGGCATCGGCGCGCTGTTCCTGCTCGCCGGCCCGGCGGAAAGTCCGCTCACGCTCATCCTCGCCGGCATCGCCATCGCGACGCTCGCGGGGGCGGGGATCAGCCTGTCGCTCAACCTGTCGCCCAACCCCTTCGCCGCCATGGAGATCATGAGCTGGCTGATGGGCAGCCTGGAAAACCGCGCCTATGGCCATGTCTGGATCGCGCTGCCCTGCGTCGCCGTGGGCGCGGCGCTGCTGCTTGGCGACGGGCGGACGCTGGACGCGCTGACGCTGGGCGAGGATGGGGCGCAGGCGCTTGGCATCGATCTTCGCTGGGCGCGCATCCGCCTGATGCTGGGCGTCGCCATAGGCGTCGGCGGCGCCGTGGCGGTGTCGGGGGCGATAGGCTTTGTCGGCCTGATCGTGCCGCATCTGGTCCGACCGCTGACCGACCGCTCGCCCTCCGCCATTCTGCTGCCCTCGATGCTGGGCGGCGCGGTGCTGCTGACGCTGGCGGACATCGGCGTGCGGCTGATACCCACCAGCAGCGAACTCAAGCTGGGGGTGCTGACGGCGTTGCTGGGCGTTCCCGTGTTCCTGATGCACCTGATGCGGGAGCGGCGGCTATGGTGACGATCCGCGCGCAGGGACTTTCCGTCAGGCTGGGCCGGCATCCGGCGGTGAACGACGCCGACCTCCTGCTGGAGCCGGGGGAGCTGGTGGGCATCATCGGGCCCAATGGCGCTGGCAAGTCCACCCTGATCCGGGCGCTGCTGGGGCTGGTCGGGCGGTCGGGCGGGACAGTCCTGATCGACGGCGACGACAGCGCGCGGCTCAGCCGGCGGGAGATCGCCCGGCGCATCGCCTATCTGCCGCAAGGACAGACGCTGCACTGGCCGCTGGCGGTGGAGCGGCTGGTGGCGCTGGGTCGATTGCCGCATCTGGGGCCGCTGTCGCGCCTTTCCGCGCAGGATGAGGCGCATGTCGACGCCGCCTTGACGCGGGCCGATGTGCTGCATCTGAAAGGCAGGGTGGCGACCGAATTGTCGGGTGGCGAGCGCGCCCGCGTGCTGCTGGCCCGCGCGCTGGCGGTGGGCGCGCCTGCCCTGATTGCCGATGAACCCCTGGCCGCGCTCGATCCGGGGCATCAGATCGACGTCATGGATCTGCTCCGGGCGGAGGCGCGGGCCGGGTCGCTGGTCGTCGCCGTGCTGCACGACCTCAGCATGGCGGCGCGCTATTGCGATCGGCTCGTGCTGATGGAGCGCGGGTCGCCGGTGGCCGACGGCGCGCCGCTGGACGTGCTGACGGAGGGGAATCTCGCCAGGGTGTATGGCATTTCCGCTCGCATAGAAACGAACGGCGACTGGCCGCTGGTCCTGCCGACGGGGCGGACCAGATCCTGACTGCTATTCGCCGCCTGTTCCCGCGACGGCAGGAACAGGCCGTGTCCTATTCCCCAAAGGTCCGGGGTGCGGGCGCGACCACCGTGAAGGTTCCCGCACCGATTTCGGACACTTCCAGCGCCCGCTCCGCAATGCCGTCGCGGCCGAAGCGGAACGCGCCGTCGATCCCGGCAAAGCCCCCCGCATCGCGCAGCCGTACCGCCGGGAAGGGCGTTCCGGGCTTCCAATCGCGCGCGATCCGCACGGTCAGCAGCACCGCATCATAGCCGAGCGCCGACAGCCGGAACGGCGCATTGCCGTAGCGCGCGCGATATTTGGTCGCGAGCTGCCGGTAGAGGCCATCCGACACGCTGGCGAACCATGCGCCGCGCAGCACCGGGCTGGACGCCAGGCCGCTGTCGGTGTTCCACAATTCGGTGCCCAGCAGCCGCGCCGTCGCGCCGCCATTCTTCCGCACGATCGGCGCGACCTGCATCGCCACCCGCCCGCTGTCCGCGATCAGCAGCGCGTCATAGCTGGACGAAGCCTGCAATTTCCTGACCGCCGCCGTGATGGAGGCGGGGCTGCGGTCGAAGGTCTGCATCGACACGACCGTCCCGCCCGCGCTCTCGACCGCGCGCAGCAGCGCCGTGCCCGACCGCTCGCCATAGGTTCCCTTGGGCACCAGCGCGGCGAATTTCGACAGGCCCTTGCCCTTGGCGAAGTCGACCACCCGCTCGATCGACTGATTGGGGTTGTAGCCCATGATATAGACGCCGTTCCCGGCGACGCTGGTATCGTTGGAAAAGCTGATCACAGGCACATTGGCCCGCGCCGCGAGCGGACCGACGATCCGCGCATCCTCCGCCAGCAAGGGCCCCAGGATCAGCCTGTTGCCGTCCGCCAGCGCCTTGTTCACCGCCGCCGCAGCGCCCGCGGCGGTGTCGTAGGTGGTGATGCGGACCTTGTCCGCCTTTGTGTCCAGCAGCGCCAGGGTGGTCGCATTGGCGATCGACTGGCCGACACCGGCATTGGGGCCGCTCATCGGCACCAGCAGCGCGACGCGGTGGCGCAGCGTGTCGGTGGGCAGGCCCTCGGTGACGTCGGGGCCGGTCTGCGCCGGGCCGCCGGGCTGGGCGGGGCCGGGGCCCTTGGGCACGATCGACTGACAGGCGGCGACCAGCAGCGCGGCCGTGGCGAACATGATCCGCCAGGCCCTTTTCATCCCCACCCCTTTCATCACGGCGAACAAGTCCGCTTGCCGGGGGGCATCCGTCTCTGTCATCTGGCGTCCTTATGGAAACTGATATTGTTGATCTTGCTTCTGGGCTTGAACCGGGGCTTTACATCGTTGCGGGGCCGATCGGCAACCTCGGAGACCTTACCCCCCGCGCCGCGGAAGTCCTGCGCCGGGCCGATGTGATAGCCGTGGAAGATACACGGGTCAGCGCACGCCTGCTGCGCCATGCCGGGTCCGACCGGCCGATGGTCCCCTATCACGACCACAGCGCCGAAGCGGTGCGCGCGCGCCTGGTCGATCGGATGGCGCGCGAATCGGTGGCGCTGCTCTCCGACGCGGGAACGCCGCTGATCTCGGATCCCGGTTACAAGCTGGTGCGCGATGCGCGGGCGGCGGGCCGCCGGATCACGACGCTCCCCGGCCCCAGCGCCGTCATTGCCGCACTGACCTTGTCGGGCCTGCCGACCGACCGTTTCCTGTTCATGGGTTTCCTGCCCTCGAAGCAGAAGGCACGCGGCGACACCCTGGACGAAGTCGCCGCCCTGCGCGCCACGCTGGTCTTCTATGAAAGCGGGCCGCGCCTGTCGGAAAGCCTGGCCGCCATGGCCGCCCATCTGGGCGACCGGGACGCAGCCGTCTCCCGAGAGATCAGCAAGGCGTTCGAGGAGACGGCGACCGGCACGCTCACGGAACTTTCCGCCCGCTATGCCGACGCCCCGCCAAAGGGGGAGATCGTCGTGATCGTCGGCCCGCCGGGCGAGGCACCGCCCGCCAGCGCCGAGGATGCCGACGCGGCCTTGCTGGAGGCGATGGAGCGGCTTCCGGTTTCCAAGGCGGCAGGCGAGGTCGCCAAGAAGCTCGGACTGGACCGCCGCGCGCTTTACGACCGCGCCCTGGAACTCAAGGCGTGAAGACGCAGCCTTCGGGCGCCCGGCTGGCCGCCGAAAAGCGCGGGCGGCAGGCGGAACGCATCGCCGGCTGGTGGCTGCGCCTCAAGGGCTGGCAGATCGTCGGCCGCCGCATGCGCACGCCCGCGGGGGAGGTGGACCTGGTCGCCCGGCGCGGCGCCATGCTGGCCTTTGTCGAGGTGAAGGCTCGCGCGCGCGGCGCCGATCTCGACCTCGCCATAGACGAGCGGCGCCTTTCGCGAGTGGCGGCGGCGGCGGCGGAAATCCTGTTCCACGGCCTCGCCAAACCGGGCGACGACATGCGAATCGACGTGATCCTCCTTGCGCCGGGCCGTCCGCCGCGCCATCTGGCCAATGTCTGGCATGGGGGGTGAGCAATCCGATCCTCCCGTTCCGTTCGCCCTGAGCTTGTCGAGGGGCCTCAAGTTTCTTCAGGAAAAGGGCCGGGCCTCGACATGCTCAGCCCGAACGGCAGGAAAACAAGTCGATGACCACCGCACTCAACCCGCTCACCGTCGCCGTACAGATGGACCCGATGGAGGGGATCAGGATCGGTGGCGATTCGACCTTCCACATCATGCTGGCCGGGCAGGCGCGCGGGCACCGGCTCTATCATTATCTCGCCCCCGACCTCACCTATCGCGAGGGCCGCGTGCTGGCGCGGGCGCGCCCGGTCCGGGTGCAGAAGGTGCAGGGCGATCATTTCGCCTTCGGGGAGCCGGAGATGCTGGACCTTGGCCGTGACGTCGACGTCGTCCTGATGCGGCAGGATCCGCCCTTCGATCTCAGCTACATCACCGCCACGCACCTTCTGGAGCGGGTGCAGCAGGAGACGCTGGTGGTGAACGACCCCGGCGCCGTCCGCAATGCGCCGGAAAAGCTGTTCGTGCTGGATTATGCCCGGTTCATGCCGCCGACCATGATCACCCGCGACCTGGCGGAGGTGAAGTCCTTCCTCGCCCAGCATGGCGAGGTGGTGGTGAAGCCGCTCTACGGCAATGCGGGCAACGCCGTCTTCCATGTCGGGCGGTCCGGCGCGAATCTGTCGGCGCTGGTGGAACTGTTCAACGCCTCCTGGGTCGAACCCTTCATGGTCCAGGCCTTCATTCCCGGCGTTGCGGAGGGCGACAAGCGCATCGTCCTGGTCGACGGCGAAGTCGCGGGCGCGGTCAACCGCATTCCCGGCGCGGGCGAGATCCGCTCCAATCTCGCCGTGGGCGGCTCGGCCGCGAAGACGGAACTGACCGATCGGGAACTGGAAATCTGCGAAGCGCTGGGTCCGGAACTCAAGCGGCGCGGCCTGCTGTTCGTCGGCATCGACGTGATCGGCGGCGAATGGCTGACGGAAATCAACGTGACCTCGCCCACCGGCATCGTTTCCATCGACGCCTTCAACGGCACCGACACCGGCGGCATGATCTGGGACGCCATCGACGCCCGGCTGGCGGCGCGGGCCGCCGATTGAGCGATCGTCCAGCGCCATGACCGACTGGGTTCTCCGCCTGATCGACGCGGGCGGCTATTGGGGCATATTCGCCCTGATGGTGCTGGAAAACATCTTCCCGCCGATCCCGTCCGAACTCATCATGGGCATCGGCGGCATCCGCGTCGGCCAGGGCCGGATGGCGATGGAATGGCTGCTGTTCGCGGGCACCGTGGGCACCACCATCGGCAATTATTTCTGGTATCTGGTCGGCCATGTCCTGGGCTTTGCCCGGTTGAAGCCGATCGTCGACCGCTATGGCCGCTGGGCGACGCTGGAATGGAAGGATGTCGAGGCACTCGACCATATTTTCGGCAAATATGGGCAGATCGTCGTGTTCGTTTTCCGCTTCATGCCCGTCTTCCGCACGATGATATCGCTGCCGGCGGGCCTGTTTCGCATGGGGCATGTCCGCTTCCTGCTGTGGACCAGCGGCGGCGCGCTGATCTGGAACATCATCCTTGCCTATGCGGGCTACATATTGGGTCAGAATTTCCGCGACATCGACCGCTATGTGGGACCAGTGGCGACGGCCTGCGTGGTGGGGGCGGTCTTCTTCTATCTCTGGCGGCTGGCGACCTGGAAGCCCAGGGGCTGATCCGGGATATGCCAGGTCGCAGGAGCACTCGCGTCTCCATCACGGCGCGGCGGCCTCATGCCCGGGGGTGGGCATTGCGGTAGATGTCCAGCAGGTGCGCGGCATCCACCTGCGTATAGATCTGGGTCGAGGACAGGCTGGCATGGCCCAGCAATTCCTGCAACGACCGCAGATCCGCACCGCGCCCCAGCAGATGCGTCGCGAAGCTGTGGCGCAATGCATGCGGCGTGGTCCGGTCCGACAGGCCCAGCCGGCCCCTCGCGCCCTGCACGGCGCGACGGATCAGCGCCGGCGAAAGCGGCCCGCCCCGCGCACCGCGAAAGAGCGGCCCATCCTTCTCCTGCGCAAAGGGGCAGAGCGCCACATAAGCCTCCATCGCCTCGCGCACCTGCGGCAATAGCGGCACGATCCGCGTCTTCCCCCGCTTCCCCGTGACCCGCAGCGTTTCTCCCAGCGGCAGCACAGCGCCGGTCAGCCCCATCGCTTCCCCGATACGCAGCCCCGCGCCATAGAGCAGCAGCAGCACGGCCCAGTCCCGCGCGCCGATCCACGGTTCCCGCGCGGTTTCGGCAATGTCCCCGGCCAGCGCCACCGCCTCGTCGGGCGAGATGGGGCGGGGCAGGCCGCGCTTCACCCGCGGCCCCTTCAGCATCGGGACGCGGGCATCCTCACCACCCACGAACCGCAGGAAACCACGCACCGCCGACAATTCCCGCGCGGCCGAGACATTGCCGATGCCGTCCATCCGCCGCACCGTCAGGAAAGCGCGCAGGTCGGCCTGCCCGATGCCCGCCAGCATCGTCGCCGTGACCGCTTCGCCGCGATGCTCCTCCAGAAAGGCCAGCAGGCGTTCGGCGGTCGCCACATAGGCGCGCACCGTATGCACCGATCGCCGCCGGTCGAGCGCCAGATGCCGCCGCCATTGTTCGCAAAGATCGTCGCAAGCCGCCATGGTGTCCACATTAGAGCGATTTCCAAGCGATCGGAACCGATCGCTGGTTAAGAAATCGCGAAAAACAGGAAATCTAGAGCGGCGATCTGATTTCAGTCAGATCGAACCCGCTCCAGGGCGGGGGACCGCCCTTGAAAACCACCCCAAAATGGGCACATGGAAATCGACATGGCAACTCCCTTCGACCTGGCCGACCTGCCGACAGGCGCGCTGATGCGGCTTTCCCCGCTGGTGGGGCGCGTGCTGGCGCCCAATCCCTCGCCCTTCACCTATACCGGCACGCAGACCTATATCGTGGGTGCGGAGGATGTGGCGGTGATCGATCCCGGCCCCGATGATGCGGCGCATCTGGCGGCGCTGGTCGATGGGATTGGCGGGCGCCCGGTCAGGGCGATCCTCTGCACCCACACCCATCGCGACCACAGTCCCGCCGCCGCGCCGCTCGGCGCGCTGACCGGCGCCCCGGTCATCGGCTGCGCGCCGCTGACGATGGATGATGACGGGCCCCGCGCCGACGCCGCCTTCGACGCCGCCTATCGGCCCGATCGCGTGCTCGCCGATGGGCAGGGGGTGGGCGGCATGGGCTGGACGCTCATGGCCGTCGCCACGCCGGGTCATACCTCCAACCATCTCTGCTTCGCCCTGCCGGAGGAAGGCGCTCTTTTCACCGGCGACCATGTGATGGGCTGGTCGACCAGCGTGGTGTCGCCGCCCGACGGGGACATGACGGCCTATATGGCGTCGATGCAGCGGCTGCTCGACCGTGACGACGCCATTTATTATCCGGCCCATGGCGATCCGGTCGACAGTCCGCAGCGGCTGGTGCGCGGCATGATGGGCCACCGCAAGCAGCGCGAGGGCCAGATAGTGCGCTTCCTGGAGCGCAACGGCGCGTCGGAAGTCCCCGCCATGGTGCTGGAGATGTACAAGGGCGTCGACCCGCGCCTTCACAGCGCGGCGGGCCGTTCGGTGCTGGCGCATCTCATCGACCTTGACGGGCGCGGCATCGCCGCCGCGACGGCGGACGGACGATGGCAGTTGCGCTGAAACGCCTGGCCTTGCCGGTCCTCGCTGCGCTGGTCCTGCTCGCCATGGGCGGGGTCATGCTGGTCGGCTGGCATCGCTATCAACGCGACTATGTGGTAAGCGTGGAGGATGACGGCTCAGCCGTGACCAGGATCATCGCCGGGCGGCTTGCCGGCGCCGCCAGCCTGAAGGTGTCGGAACTGTCCGGCACGATCCAGAGCACGGCGCAGGATGTGCGCGGCTTCGGCCTGCTGAAGTCCGATCAGCTGGTGAAAATGCCCTTCTCGGTCGATTATTTCATCGACGTGGGCGGCATCGACGCCGCTGATCTGGAATGGAACGCAAACAGCCGGACGCTCATCGTCAACGCGCCGGATGTCAGGCCTGGGCGGCCCAATATCGACGAAAGCCGCCGGACGCTGGTTGAAACCAACGGCCTGTTCGTGACGCGGCAGGCGGGCGAGGAACTCGGCCGCCGCACCTCGCTCCATGCGCAGGCCCGCGCGCAAGGCGAGGCGCGCTCGCCCGAACGCATGGCGCAGGCCCGCGATTATGGCCGTGCCGCGCTCGGCAGGCTGCTCGGCGCGCCGCTGGGGGCGCTGGGTTATGGCGATGCGCGGGTGATCGTGACCTTTCCGCCGGAACGCGCGAACCGCGACCGGGAACGGTGGGACGTGACCACGCCGATCAACGAGGTACTGGCCAACAGGCGCAACGCCCGTTAGGGGGCGCTGCATGAAGGCCCTTCAAGGAGCAGGGTAGGGACATGAACGCCATCACCGGAATCCCGCAGGGGATCGACCTGCGCGCGGAGATCGACCGGCTGCGCAAGGAACGCAATGCCGTCATCCTCGGCCATTATTATCAGAAGCCGGAAATCCAGGACCTGTCCGATTTCGTGGGCGATTCCCTGGAACTCTCGCGCAAGGCGGCGGAAACGGACGCGGACGTCATCGCCTTTTGCGGCGTGCGCTTCATGGCGGAAACGGCGAAGATCCTTTCACCCGAAAAGATCGTCGTGCTGCCCGACATGGACGCGGGATGCAGCCTGGAGGACAGTTGCCCGCCCGCCCAGTTCAAGGCGTTCCGCGAGGCGCATCCCGACCATATCGCCCTGAGCTACATCAACTGCTCGGCAGAGGTGAAGGCGCTTTCCGACATCATCGTCACCTCCTCCTCGGCAGAAAAGATCCTGGCGCAGATTCCGAAGGAGCAGAAGATCATCTTCGGCCCCGACAAGCATCTGGGCGGCTATCTGAAGCGCAAGCTCGGCCGCGACATGCTGCTCTGGCCGGGCGTCTGCATCGTGCATGAGGCGTTCAGCGAGACGGAACTGCTGAAGCTCAAGGCCCAGCATCCCGGCGCGCCCGTGGCGGCGCATCCGGAATGCCCGCCGCATATCGTCGACCATGCCGATTATATCGGGTCGACCAGCGGCATATTGGAATTCTCCAGGACCATGCCCGGCGACACGCTGATCGTCGCCACCGAACCGCATATCATCCACCAGATGCAGAAGGCGGTGCCGGAAAAGACCTTCATCGGCGCACCCGGCGCGGACGGCAACTGCAACTGCAACATCTGCCCCTATATGGCGCTCAACACGATGGAAAAACTCTATCTCGCGCTGCGCGACCTGCAGCCGCGGATCGAGATGGAGGAGGGGCTGCGCCTCGCCGCCAGGAAGAGCCTCGACCGGATGCTGGAAATGGCAAGCGGCACGGTCGGTCAGGGCGACCTGGGCGCGCGCTGATGGACATGATCGCGAAAGGGCTGGGGGAGAGCATCGGCTTTTCCCTTCCCGGCTTCGATCTCGACGCCTTCGTCGCCTCCACCCTGGCGGAGGATCTTGGCCCGCAGGGCCGCGACGTCACGAGCGAGGCGGTGATCCCCGCCGACGCGATCTTCGAGGGGGTGATGGACAGCCGCGATGCCGTGACGCTGGCCGGCCTGCCCATCGCCGCCGCCTTCTTCCGCGCGCTCGATCCCGATGCGGAGATCGAACTGCTCCGGCAGGACGGCGACCGCGTGGCGGCGGGCACTGACATCATGCGCATCCGCGGCCGGGCCCGCGCCATGCTCACGGCCGAGCGGTCCGCGCTCAACACCGTGCAGCATCTGACCGGCATCGCCACGATGACCCGCGCCTATGTCGACGCGATCCTGGGCACGGGCGCGACCCTGCTCGACACGCGCAAGACCATTCCCGGCCTGCGCGTGCTGGAGAAATATGCGACGCGCATGGGTGGCGCCACCAATCACCGCATGGGCCTTTGGGATGCGGCGATGATCAAGGACAATCATGTCGCGGTCGCCGGATCGGTCGAGGAAGCGGTACGCCGCGCCGCCGCCGCCGGGATCGCCAGCATCATCGTGGAGGTCGACCGTGTCGACCAGATCGAACCGGCGCTCGCGGCGGGCGCCACGCACCTCCTGCTCGACAATATGGACGCGCCCACCCTGCGCGGGGCCGTCACGCTGGTCGGCGGGCGCGTCCCCACCGAAGCGTCGGGCGGCGTCACGCTCGACACCATCCGCGCCCGGGCGGAAACCGGCGTCACCTATATCAGCGTCGGCCGCCTGACGCAGTCGGCCCCGGCCGCCGACATCGGACTGGATTTCGCCTTTGCCTGAGTTCGCGCCCTTGCTGCGGCTGGTGCTGCCATTGCTCCTGCTCGCGGCCCCGGCCGGCGCCCTGGCGCAGTCGGCGCAGTGCAGCCTGCCCGCCCAGATGCCCCGGCCGCGCCCCGACCTGCCGAATGCCGACCAGCCGCGCCGCCTGCTCCCGATTGGCGGCTACACGCTGGCGCTCACCTGGTCGCCGCAATATTGCAAGGGCGCGAAGGGCAGCGACGACGCCTTCCAGTGCGGCGGCCGCAACGGCCGTTTCGGCTTCACCCTGCACGGTCTCTGGCCGGACGGCATCGGCAAGGACTGGCCGCAATATTGCCGCGCCACCGATCTGCTGCCGCGCCCGGTCATCCGGCAGAACCTCTGCTCCACGCCGTCCGCCCAGCTGCTCCAGCATGAATGGGCCAAGCACGGCACCTGCATGACGACGAAGCCGGAGCTTTATTTCAACCTCTCCCGCGCCCTCTACCAGTCGATCCGCTATCCCGACATGGCCGCGCTTGCCCGTCGCAAGACGCTGACGGTCGCGCAGTTCGCCCAGGCCTTCGCCGCCGCCAACAAGGGGATGCGCGCCGACATGATGCGCGTCACGATCACGCGGGACAATGGCCTGAACGAGCTGTGGCTGTGCCTGGACCGGACGCTGGAATTCGCCCGCTGCCCGGCTCATCAGGGCGGGGCGGACGACCGGGCGGCGCTGCGCATCTCGCCCGGACCGAACATCCCCAATCCCCGGCGCACTCCGCCCGTTCCGGCGCGGCGCCCCGGCCTGATCCTCGACCTCGACCCCCAGGCCGAGGTACATAAGGATTAGCCTTCGACGATCACCGTCGATGGATGATGCCGGTCCAGATGCCTGCGGATGATCCGCAGGTTCTTGCTGTTGGATTTGTAGAAGAAATCGAAAATATCCCCGGCGAAGGGAATGGCGCCGATCACCGTGTCGAAGCCGACATTGGCGGCCATGCGTGTAAGCTGCCATTTCGACATGCCCAGGTTCCGGGCTTCCCACACGATCCATGCGCCCATCGCCGCCGTCGCCAGATCGCCCACCACGGGGATCAGCCCGACCAGGCTGTCCAGCCCGACCCTGCGGTTGGTGCCGGGCAGCACGAACAGCCCCTCCAGCACCGCCTCCATCATCTCGATCCGCCGCCGCACGGACGCCGGATCACGGCCGAATCCGGGCATGTCGCGCACGATCCGATCGAACTGTTCCTGCGAAATCGCCATCCACTGTCCTCCAGGCACCCGGCTTCCTGAAGTCCTAGTTGGTGCTCCTGAACAGATGGTTCAATGGGTGCCGCGCGCGAGGGGACGGCATGAAGCCGGTCAGCCGCTGCGCCACCAGCGACCAGCGCACCGGCGCGCCCAGGGCGATGAAGCCGTTATGCGCCTGCATCAGCGCCTCCGCCTGCGCCACCCGCGCCATGCGCTCGTCCAGGCTGCTGGCAAGGCTTGCCGCCTGCAATTGCGCCTCCGCCTCTGCCGAACAATGCACCTTCCGCGCGCAGCCGATGCGGCCCAGATACCAGATCGCGCTGTCATAGGCGGCAACTTCATCGACCAGCCGCAGATCGGCATCGGCCGCCATGTCGACCCGCTCGACCGCCAGCCCGATCATGCCCAGATCATGCCGCACCAAGCCGAAGAGAAGGGTGGAGCCCGGCCCGGCGGGCAGCGCCACGCGCAGCGTCGGGGGGTCGCCATTATCGCTGCGCCATCGTTTCATGATGGCCTGTCCCTGCGCCCAGCGATCCTCCATCGGCAGGCCGGACCAATCCGGCACGGCCGGCGGTCCGGGCAGGTCGAACTGACCGGGCACGATCTGCTCTGTCGTCGCCCAGCCGCCCACGGGGAACAGCACCGGCAGGCGGCTGCGGTCGATCGCCATGCTGATCGCCCGCCGCACGCCGTCGTCCTCCAGCAGTTTGCCGTTGGCGCCGTCCTGTTTCATCATCGCCAGCCCCAGCAAGCCCTGCACCGGGTCGATCCGCACATCGTCGCGGTCGACACCGGCGGGCACCAGCAGCGGCAGGTCGGAAAAACGGCCGCCCAGGACCAGATCGGCCTTGTCCTGCTGAAATCGGGTGATGGCGAGCGCCGCGCGTTCGGCCCGTACGATCCGGGTCTGCCAGGGGGGTATGGGCAATTCATCGCCGGATTCATTCGTGACCCGTTCCACCGGGGTCAGCACCAGCGCCCCGGCGCGGACACCATCCCGCTCCTCACGACGATAGGGGCCGGTCCCGCCCTCCCGCGACAGGATCGCCATCTGGGGCTGGGCCAGCATCTGCAGCACATAGGGGCGCGGCGCGGCCAGCCTGATCTCGATCACCTCGCCCGTCATGGCGACGACGTCCCTCACCGCATCCAGCGGCCCGGCGGGGTCCAGCCGCCGCAGCGCCTCTATCCGCGCCATCAGCAGCCGTCCGACATCCTTCGCCAGCACCTTGCGCCCGTCCGGCCAGAACGCCCGGCGCAAACGGAAGATGTAGCTGCGGCCATCGTCCTCGACGATCCAGCGCTGGGCCAGGGCGGGCAATATTTCCCCGTCGGCGTCGAATGCCACCAGCCCCTGCGCGGTGGTTTCCAGGAACAGCTTCGATCCGGGATCGGGCAGATTTTCCAGCGGCTTGGCGAAATCCGCGGGGTCGCCGATCACGCTGACCGTCACCGGACCGCTGCCCTCGTCCGAACAGCTTCCCAACATCATGGCCATCATGACCAGCCCGCCAAGCGGTGATCGGGCAAGAAGCCGGTGAGGAAGGAGGGACAACATGTACAGACAGGGCTTAACCCGCAACGGCGCCCGCGCCAACCACCATCACGCGACCCGCTGCTTCAGTTCCGGCCAGGCGTGATTTTGCCGCCGCTGCCTTAGCGATCGGTTCCGATCGCTTGGAAATCGCTCTGATGCAGCCAGGTTTGCCCCTGTCCCATAGCGGTACAGGATTTTGTTAACCATGACTTCGCATTGGCCCGGCGCGCGCATCATTCTATATCCTCGGATATGCGCCTCTTCTCGACAATCCTGCTCATCTCCGCCGCCGTCACGGCCACGGCGCTGGCCCAGGGCGTCACTTCGCCCTTCACCGTGGCGGAAAGCGGGCGAAGCTATGCGTCGCTGGGCGACGCGATCAGGGCGATCGGCGATGGCCGCGGCACGGTTCTGGTGGCGCCGGGCAGCTATGCGCAATGCGCGGTACAGCAGGGCGGCGACGTCACCATCCGCGCGCAGAAGCCCGGCACCGCCATATTCGACGGCGTCGCCTGCGAACAGAAGGCGGCCCTGGTCCTGCGCGGCCGGTCGAGCAGCATCGACGGCCTCATCTTCCAGAATCTGCGCGTCCCGGACGGCAATGGGGCGGGCATCCGGCTGGAAAGCGGCGACCTGACCGTCACCAACAGCCTGTTCCGCAACAGCGAGGAAGGTATTTTGACCGGCGACGCGCCCGGCAACAGGATCAGCATCGACAGGTCGACCTTCCGTCATCTGGGGCGCTGCGACCGCGACCTCGCCTGCGCTCACGGCATTTATGCGGGGCGCTATGGCAGCCTGTCGGTCACCCATTCCCGGTTCGACCAGGGCGATGGCGGCCATTATCTGAAAACCCGCACGCCGCGGGTCACCATCACCGACAACAGCTTCGACGACAGCGGCGGGCGCCTCACCAACTACATGATCGACCTCTCCAACGGGGCCAGCGGCACGATCAGCGGCAATGCGATGGTGCAGGGCCGCGACAAGGACAATTACAGCGCCTTCATCACCGTCGCGCCGGAGGGACGGGAACAGAACAGCAGCAACCTTTCCATCTCGAACAACAGCGCCTCCTTCGTGCCCGGATTGCAGCGCAACAGCAGCTTCGTCGCCAATTTCACCGACGATGCAGTGAAAATCGGCGCGAACCGCCTGGCGAACGGGATCAAGGTGACGGATCGGCGCTGAAGGAACCGGCCGCCGGCCGTCGGCATGGGGGGGCAGGATGGCGTGATCCCTCCTGCACCGGGCTTGCAAGCGGGCGCGCCCGCGCCGATAACCGCCCCATGCGCAGCACCTATGGTTCAGCCACCGTTCGACTCTATCATCTCAGCGATGCCGATGGCGGGGGCGGGGCGACGACCCTGTTCTACGGCCCGCTGAACGAAGCCATGCGCATAGCCGGGCAGCAGCCGGAGGACGTGCAGGACGGCCTGTTCCTGGCCACCGACAATGATGTCGTCGCCTATCTCGATCTTCTGGAGGGCTGATTTCCTCCCGCCTCACCCCGCCGCGAAGCCGAAGGGCGCATGGGTCCGCCGGAAATCCTCCGGCAGCATGTCGCGCCCGATCGGCGGCGCGGATCGGGCCATGCACTGGCTGCGATGGCACAGGCGGCAGGTGACGCCGATCGGCGTCGGTTCGGCTGCGGCCTCGCCCGCGGTGTAGATCAGCCGATGCGCGTGCTCCGCCGCGCAGCATAGCGCGATCGCCCGCTCGATCTTCGGCGCGCCCCAACCGCCGCCGCCCGCCGTCACCGTGCGTGCGATCGAAAAGAAACGTTGCCCGTCCGGCAGTTCCAGCCATTGGGTGAGCACTTCCCGAGGACGCTCGAACGCGTGGTGCACCGACCAGAGCGGGCAGGAGCCGCCATGGCGGGCGAAGGGAAAGCCCGCGCCGTCCAGCCTTTTGCTGACATTGCCCGCATGATCGACGCGCAGGAAGAAGAAGGGGACGCGCTCCTGACCCGGCTTTTGCAAGGTCGTCAGGCGATGGGCCGTCTGTTCGAAGCTGGTGCCGAACTGCCGGGCCAGCGCCTCGACATCATAACGCCGCGCCTCCACCGCCCGCGCAAAGGCGGTATAGGGCATCAGGATCGCCGCCGCGCCATAGCTGGCGAGCGCCCGTCGCGTCAGCCGCCGCCCGCTTTCGCCGGCGAACTGGCCGTCCTTCAGCAGCGCGTCGAAATCGCGGCGCATTTCCAGATAGGCGACCTGCAGCGCCAGTTGGAACTGGGTGCTCGCGCCATCCAGCGCGTCGTCCAGCAGCACCGCGTCGCGATGCCGGTCCAGCCGCCGCATCGATCCCGCCATGACGTCGGGCGGCAGGCGCCGGACGCGCAGGTTGTGCTTCGCCTTCAGCCATGCTGAAAGGCTGCCCGCCGTCTCGATTTCCTGGGCCAGCTTTTCCCCCGCATCGTCCAGCAGGGGAAAGCTGTTCCGCCGCGCGCCCAGGAAGCGTCGCGATTCGGCCACCGGATCGGCCGCTTCCGTCGCCTCCTCCCGCTCCATGCCGCCTTCCAGGCCTCGATCGGCCAGGGCCAGCTGCTCCTCGCGATAGGCCGTGTGCAGCCGCAGCAAAGCCTCCGTGATCCCAGGATAGTTGACCGCGACATCCCCGGTCGCCAGCACCGGCAGGTCGATGTCCGCGAACATCGGATCCTTCAATACGGCCTGCAACCGCGCCGTCTGCTCCGCGCCGCCGTCGCCCGCCAGCTCGCTCATGTCCATCTTGTAGGTGCGGGCGAGGCGCAGCAGCATGTCGGCGGTCAGCGGCCGCTGGTTGCGCTCCAGCAAGGCCACATAGCTGGCGGAAATCTCCAGATCCTCGGCCATGTCGGCCTGCGTCAGGCCCAGCTCGCGCCGCAACCTGCGCAAGCGCGGGCCCATGTAAACCGGACGATCCTTGGCCATTGGTGAAGCGCTCCTGTGCAGCCCTTACAACTTTACACGCAAATCTTGTAAAGTTCTACAACTGAACTTCGCGCCCCCTGCCGCACCCGCAAAATCGCTTCTAGGAAAACGCCATCAATTCACCGCCACATTCATGGGATCGAGCAGTCATGACCTATCAGCAGGAAATCACGAAGGCAGGCACCATCATCGGGGGTCAGGGCCATTGGGACGGCATCGCGGCCGAATCGGTCGCCCGGATGCGTCTCCAGAACCGCTTCCACACCGGCCTCGACATCGCCCGCTACACCGCCGGAATCATGCGCCGCGACATGGCTGCCTATGATGCGGATCCGGCGAACTACACCCAGTCGCTCGGCTGCTGGCACGGGTTCATCGGTCAGCAGAAGATGATCAGCATCAAGAAGCATTTCGGCACGACCAAGGGCAGATATCTCTATCTTTCCGGCTGGATGGTCGCGGCGCTGCGCAGCGAATTCGGGCCGCTGCCCGACCAGTCGATGCATGAGAAGACCAGCGTCCCCGCGCTGATCGAGGAACTCTACACCTTCCTGCGCCAGGCCGACGCCCGCGAATTGGGCATGATGTTCCGCGACCTCGATGCCGCCCGCGAAGCCGGCGACGAAGTCAGGGCGCAGAAGATCAGCCACGACATCGACAATTACGAGACCCACATCGTCCCGATCATCGCGGACATAGACGCCGGCTTCGGCAATGCCGAGGCGACCTATCTGCTGGCCAGGAAGTTCATCGAGGCGGGCGCCTGCTGCATCCAGATCGAGAACCAGGTCTCGGACGAAAAGCAGTGCGGCCACCAGGACGGCAAGGTCACGGTGCCGCATGAGGACTTCCTCGCGAAGATCCGCGCGGTCCGCTACGCCTTCCTGGAGCTGGGGATCGACGACGGCATCATCGTCGCCCGCACCGACTCGCTGGGCGCCGGCCTCACCAAGCAGATCGCCTACAGCAAGGAAGATGGCGACCTGGGCGACCAGTATAACAGCTTCCTCGATGTCGAGGAGGTCACGGACATCAACACGCTGCGCGGCGATGTCGTCCTGGCCCGCGGCGGCAAGCTGTTCCGTCCGAAGCGGCTGCCGTCCAACCTGTTCCAGTTCCGCTCGGGCACCGGAGAGGATCGCGTCGTCCTCGACTGCATCACCTCGCTCCAGAACGGGGCGGACCTGCTGTGGATCGAGACGGAAAAGCCGCATGTCGAACAGATCGCGGGTATGGTCGACCGCATCCGCCAGGTCGTGCCGAATGCGAAGCTGGTCTACAACAACTCGCCGTCGTTCAACTGGACGCTGAACTTCCGCCAGCAGGTGTTCGACGCATGGACCGCGCAGGACAAGGATGTCAGCGCCTATGATCGCGCGAAGCTGATGAGCGCCGATTATGACGCGACGGAGCTGGGCCGTGAGGCTGATGAGAAGATCCGCACCTTCCAGAGGGATGCGGCGGCGCGGGCCGGCATCTTCCATCACCTCATCACCCTGCCAACCTATCACACTGCCGCTCTGTCGACCGACAATCTTGCCAGGGAATATTTCGGTGAGGCAGGAATGCTGGGCTATGTCGAAGGCGTCCAGCGCAAGGAAATCCGCCAGGGTATCGCCTGCGTCAAGCACCAGAACATGGCCGGTTCGGACATTGGCGACGACCATAAGGAATATTTCGCGGGTGAAGCGGCGCTGAAGGCGGGCGGCACCCACAACACGATGAATCAGTTTGCAGCCTGAAGGCTGCTGAACGCTCCGGGTCGCGGGGGTGCAGTTCCCGCGATCAGGGTGGAAGGACTTGACGACCCGGAGCTTCGTGCTCCGGGTCGTTTTTTTATATGGCCAGCTTGTGAAACCCTCGCCGGTTCCGGGTTTCGCATTCGGGCGGGCGGGGCTATTGCGGTTCCACGTTCACCGGAGGAGCCAATGCCCTACACCCTTGTCACCGCCAACCGGAATTATTCGAGCTGGTCGCTGCGCCCCTGGGTGCTGATGAAGGCGCTGGCCATTCCCTTCAGCGACCGGATGGAGCCTTTTGCCGCTGCCGAAAACTACGTCGCTTTCCGTGAATTTTCTCCCACGGGCCAGGTGCCGGTCCTGATCGATGGGGACAGGACGGTGTGGGATTCGCTGGGCATCACCCTTTACCTGGCGGACAGGCATGCGGAGGTCTGGCCAAGGCAGGAGGCGGCGAGGGCCTGGGCGCAATCGGCCGTGGCGGAAATGCATGGCGGCTTCGCCACCCTGCGCAATGATTGCCCGATGAATGTCGGCGTGCGAGTGGAGCCGCATTTGCCTTCGCCCGCACTGAACCGCAACATCGCCCGGCTGACCGAATTGTGGGAGGAAGGACTGTCCCGTTTCGGCGGACCATTCCTGGCAGGACCCGCCTTTACAGCCGTTGACGCCTTTTATGCGCCGGTCGCTTTTCGGGTGCGGACCTATGGCCTCAACATCGGCCAGACGGCGCTGGGCTGGGTCGGGCATATGCTGGCGCTGCCCGCCATGCGGGAATGGGAAAGCGCGGCGCTTGCCGAAACATGGCGCGAGGAAAGCCATGAAGCGGAGCTTGGAGCGGCCGGGCGCATCGTGGCGGACCATCGCGCCGCCTGAGCTGCGACTGGCCGAGAGCCGGGCTGGACGCAGGGCGCGGCCGATTATCTCCCACAACAGCAAAAATTGGCTGCTTTTACCCTTTTCCCTTCCCCTGTCTGGGTCTAGGGGAAATCATTATGGTCAAGCCCAGCACCCTTTACGAGAAGATTTGGGACGCGCATGTCGTCGAACGCCGTCCCGATGGAACCTGCCTGATCTATATCGATCGCCATCTCGTGCATGAGGTGACGAGTCCCCAGGCGTTCGAGGGGCTTCGGCTTGCCGGTCGCAAGGTGCGGCGGCCTGACCTGACGCTGGCGGTGCCGGATCACAATCTGCCCACCACAGCGCGACGCGACGCGGCGGGCCACCGCATTCCCATTGCCGATCCGGAAAGCGCGCAGCAGTTGGCGGCGCTGGAACGGAACGCCCCGGAATTCGGCGTCCGCCTGATCGGCGACGCGGATCCCGAACAGGGCATCGTCCATGTCGTCGGGCCGGAACAGGGCTTCACCCTGCCTGGCACCACCCTGGTCTGCGGTGACAGCCACACCAGCTCGCACGGTGCGCTGGGCGCGCTGGCCTTCGGGATCGGCACGTCGGAGGTGGAACATGTGCTGGCCACCCAGACGCTGCTGCTCAAGCAGTCGAAGACGATGGAAGTCGTCGTCGAGGGCGAGTTGGGCTATGGCGTCACGCCCAAGGACGTTGCGCTGGCTATTTGCGGGCGGATCGGGACTGCCGGCGGCACCGGCTATGTCATGGAATATCGCGGATCGGTGTTCCGCGACATGTCGATCGAGGGACGGCTGACCGTCGCCAACATGTCGATCGAGGCCGGCGCGCGATCCGGCCTGTTCGCGCCCGATGAAAAGACCTTTGCCTATCTGAAGGGCCGGCCGCTGGCGCCCAAAGGTGCCGACTGGGATGCTGCCGTCGCCTATTGGAAGACGCTGGCGACCGATGAAGGCGCCGTATTCGACAAGAGCGTCGTCATCGATGCCGCCGACATCGTGCCGAACGTCACCTGGGGCACCAGCCCGGAGGATGTCGTGCCGGTGACCGGCGTGGTGCCCGATCCGGAGAGTTTCGTGGACGCGTCCAAGCGGGCGGCCGCGCAGAAATCGCTTGATTATATGGGCCTTTCCGCCGGACAGCGGATGGAAGATGTCGCGATCGAGCATGTCTTCATCGGCAGTTGCACCAACAGCCGTATCGAGGATCTGCGCGCCGCAGCGGACCTGCTCAAGGGGCGCCGCATCGCCAGCGGCATCAAGCATGCGATGGTGGTTCCCGGCTCCGGGCTGGTCAAGCGTCAGGCGGAGGCCGAAGGTCTCGACCGCATATTCACCGAGGCCGGGTTCGAATGGCGGGAGCCGGGCTGCTCCGCTTGCCTTGGCATGAACCCGGACAAGGTGCCGGCCGGGGAGCGCTGCGCCTCCACCAGCAATCGCAATTTCATGGGTCGGCAGGGGCCGGGGTCGCGGACGCATCTCGTCTCGCCCGTCATGGCCGCTGCCGCCGCCGTCACCGGACATCTCACGGACGTACGCGAACTGATGAGTGAAAAAAGGGGAGAGGCGGTCGCATGAAGAAGGTATTCTGGCTGCTGGCGCTGGGCGCGCTGGCGAGTGCCGCCATGGCGGCGACCCTGGGACGCGCGGAAGATACGCCGCGCCCGGCGAGCAAACAGGCGGATTGATGGAAAAGCTGACGATCGTCGACGGCCGGGCCTATCCGTTCGGGATGAAGAATGTCGACACCGACATCGTCATCCCGGCGCATTGGCTCAAGACCATTTCGCGGGCGGGCCTGGGCAGGGGCGCTTTCGAGGTGTTGCGCAAGGAGCCGGGCAATGTCTTCGATGATCCTGAATATGCGGGCAGCCCGATCCTGATCGCGGGCGACAATTTCGGGTGCGGGTCCAGCCGCGAACATGCCGCCTGGGCGCTCGCCGACCTGGGCATCAAGGTCGTGATCGCGCCCAGCTTCTCCGATATTTTCTCCGGCAACGCATTCAAGAACGGCATTTTGACGGTGGTCCTGCCGCAGGAGGCAATCGACCGGTTGATGGATGTTGCCCGCACCGACCCCATCCATGTCGACCTGGAACATCAGACGGTCACGACGCAGTTCCAGGATCGCTTCCAGTTCGAGATCGACCCGTTTCGCAAACACTGCCTGCTTGGCGGTCTGGACGAAATCGGGCTGACGCTGGGACAGGCGGACACCATCAGCGCATTCGAGGCAAAGGACGCCGGAAGGCGTCCCTGGCTCGTCCCCGCCGTTGCGTAAGCGTCCCGATCTTCCTATTTCGGATCGATGATCCATTTCACCTCTTACAGGGTACAGGCATGACCACCTTCGACGACCGCGAAAAGGCCTTTGAAAACATGTTTGCGCATGACCAGGAGATGCAGTTCCGCATCCAGGCGCGGCGCAACCGGCTGCTGGGCGAATGGGCGGCGGCGAAGATGGGCCTGACGCCCGAAGAAACGGACGCCTATGCCAAGGCCGTCGTGCAGGCCGATTTCGAAGAGGCGGGCGACGAGGATGTGATCCGCAAGCTGCTGGGCGACATGACCCAGGCCGGCATCGACATCGACGAAGCGGGCGTTCGCGCCGCGCTGGACGAGCAGCAGGTCATTGCCCGCCGCATGTTCATCGAAGCCCAATAAGCGTCAGGAACCTTTCGCCATGCCGATGGCCGCCGATGACATTGCCGACATGATCCGCGCCGCCATCCCCGATGCGCAGGTGGAGATCACCGATCTTGCGGGCGACGGGGACCATTATGCGGCGAAGGTCGTGGCAGAGAGCTTTCGGGGCATGAGCCGCGTCGCGCAGCAGCGGGCCGTCTATGCCGCGCTGGGCGGCCGCATGGGCGGTGTGCTCCACGCCTTGCAACTGACCACTGCCGTCCCCAATTAACCGCCATCATATTGAGCGCGCCGGATTGGCGCCTGACAGGAATGGATCAGATAATGACCGACGCCGTGCAGCAGCGGATCGCCGACATCGTTAACGGCAATGATGTCGTGCTTTTCATGAAGGGCACCCCGCTGTTCCCGCAATGCGGCTTTTCCAGCCGCGCCATCGCGATCCTTGAACATCTGGGCGTCGCTTATGAAAGCGTCGACGTCTTGCAGGACCAAGGGGTCCGTCAGGGCATCAAGGCCTTTTCCGATTGGCCGACCATTCCCCAACTTTATGTGAAGGGCGAATTTGTCGGCGGCAGCGACATCATGATGGAGATGTACGAGGCGGGCGAATTGCAGCAGCTGATGACCGACCAGGGCGTCGCAGCGGCCAACTGAACGCCTTTTATTAGCATGCTGAATGGGCGGTCCGGTCATCCGGGCCGCTTTTTTCATGCTTGTGACGCGGGTTGACGTTCGGCGTTGGGCTGGGAAAACCGGGTGGGAGGATGCGGCGGAGACTGGTGCCGCATCCTCCCGGGTAGTCGAACGATCGGGTATGAGGCTGGAAACGCAAAGCCTGTGCCAGCCAGCGGAAATCGGCCCTTAGCGCGCTGTCTGAGGGTTAATGTCCATGAAGCTGATCCATAGAATGTAAAATATGGCGACAGTCCGGCGCATGGCTTGACTACAGATGTAATCAATGCGATTACATCTGTAGTCGAATTTGGTGCGGATGAACCCTGTGAGCGAGAAGATCAGCGAGGCCGAACTGGTGGTGATGGAGGCGCTGTGGGCACGCGCGCCCCAGACCGCCGCCGACGTGGCCGAGCGGGTCGCCGCCGGGCGCGACTGGAGCGTCCAGACCGTCAAGACCCTGCTGTCCCGGCTGATGTCCAAGGATATCATTGCCGCCGATCAGGATGGCCGCCGCTTTTTATATCGCCCGCTCGTCGCGCGGGAGGAGTATGTTGCAGGCGAGTCGGGGCGGTTCGTGAACCGGCTGTTCGGCGGGCGCGTGTCGCCTCTGGTGGCGCAGCTTGCGAGCCAGGACCAGTTGACGGCGGAGGATATCGCCGAGCTTGAGGAAATCCTGAAAGGGTTGAAATCATGAGCGTCTGGATCGCAGAAACGCTGATCGCCACGGCCCTGTTGATGGCGCTGGTCATGCTGCTGCGGCGACCGGTTGCGCGCTGGCTGGGTGCAAAGGCGGCCTATTGGCTTTGGTTGCTGCCGCTTGCCCGCATGACCTTGCCCGCCTTGCCGCAGGGAGTCGCCAACCCTTCGCCGTTGCAGCGCGCGGCCGATCAGGCGGGCTTGCCGACCCTGCTGGATGCGGCGCCGGTGACGCTGCCCCTTCAGTCCGGATCGGGCACTCCCTGGCTGGAGATCGCTGCTTCGCTCTGGCTGCTGGGTGTCATCCTGTTCCTGACCGTGCAGGCGATCGGCTATATCCGCTTCCGCCATTTCATCCTCAACGGAGCGACGCTGATCGGCGAGGAGGGCCGCATCCGCATCGTCACCAGCCCGAAGGCGGGCGGACCGCTGGCCTTCGGGCTTATTCGTCCTGTCATCGCGCTGCCCGCCGATTTCGCCCTGCGGTTCGACCCGCAGGAGCAGGCGATGGCGATCGCCCATGAGCGCGCCCATCATCAGGGCGGGGATCTGGCCGCCAACATGGTCGCATTGCTGCTGCTGGGCCTGCACTGGTGCAATCCGATCGCCTGGGCCGCCTATCATGCCTATCGCGCGGATCAGGAGCAGGCTTGCGATGCGCGGGTGCTCTCGCTCCATGGCCGGGATCAGGCGCATGCCTATGGGCGCGCCATCCTGAAGGCTGCCGGGGGTCGCCGGTTCGCCGGCGCCTGCCATCTCAATCGCATAACCGCGCTGAAAGGGAGGCTGAAAATGCTGTCTGCCCATGAAATGTCGCTGTGCCGCATCAGTTGGGGCATGGCGGCGGTCGCCCTGGTGACCGCGTCGGGCCTGGCCCTGACTGCGTCCGGCACCCGGGCGGCGCGACAGGTCGCCGCGATCACCGACAAGGTGGAGTCGATGAATTTCGGCAGGCTGGCCGATCTGGTTGCCCAGCCTGCTTCGGCCAGCGAGATCGCCCCATCCCAGACGCCGAAAATCGCCGCCGCAGCCCCGTTACAATCCCCTGCCGGGCAATCCGGGGAGACGGCATCGCTGCCCTCGGTTCCTCCCGCTCCTCCCGCTCCGGCTGCGCCCGTGGCCGATGTGGCGCCGCCGGTCCCGCCCGTTCCGCCGTCGCCTCCCACCGCCCTGGGCGATGAGGGCGAACGCGTCATGTCCCATGCCATGCCGAGCGAAGCGGAAATCCGCCGCAAGATACCGAATGTCGACATCGCCAATGGTTGCGAGAACGGCAAGAGCGTCAGTCGGCAGGAGACGGTGGACGCCGATGGCCGCCGCCACATCCGTATCCGGATTTGTCAGGACCAGATAGAGGGGCAGGCCAACCGCGCTGCCCGCGCAGGATTGATCGCGGCCCGCGCCCAGATCGCGGCGGCGGCCCGGATGTCCGACAAGATCCGCGCCGAAGTCTTGCGCGATCTGGACAAGGAGATTGCGCAAATGGACGGGGAGGAGTGAGTCAGGCCTGACTGAAGCGGGGCCTGACTGAAGCGGGGCCTGACTGAAGCGGGGCCTGATTGGGGCAGGTGCGAAACCAGGAAGCGGAATGCGCGACCTGCATCGGATTTGACGCAGCGTGCCCCATATCCGTTGTTCAGACCGCCACAATCTCCGGCAGGATGGCGTCGAGCAGCAGCATTCCGGCCGGGTCGATGCGAAGCCGCTGCCCGTCCTGGCGGATCATGCCATGCCCCGCAATCCGCGCGATTGCGTGCCTGTCGACCAGCATGTCGACGGGCAATCCCGACAGGCGCGCGATACGATCCAGATCCACGCCTTCGGCAAGGCGCAGTCCCATCAGCAGCGCTTCCCTGGCCCGGTCGCGGTCATCAAGCGGTTCCTCGCCTTGCAGACCGTGGCCATTGCGCGTTACGGCGCTCATCCAGTTTTCCGGCTTCCTGTGGCGCAGCGTCGCCAGTCCGTCGCGCCGGCCATGCGCGCCGGGCCCGACGCCGACATAGTCGCCATAGCGCCAATAGGTCAGGTTATGCCGGCTTTCCTGTCCGGGCCGGGCGTGGTTGCTGATTTCGTAAGCCGTTATGCCGGCGGCGGCCGTCATGGCCTGCGTCTGTTCGTAAAGATCGGCGGCATGGTCCGGATCGGCCGGGTTCAGCTTGCCCTGCGCCACCAGCGTCGCGAAGCGGGTGCCCGGTTCGATGGTGAGTTGATAGAGCGAGAGGTGGTCGGTGCCGAAGGACAGTCCGCGCGCCAGTTCGCTCTCCCAATCCGCCAGACTCTGATCGGGACGGGCATAGATCAGGTCGAAATTCACCCGGCCGAAGGTCGACTGGGCCACCTCCAATGCCGCCAGCCCCTCCCGCACGTCATGCGCGCGGCCGAGGAAATGCAGCGCCTCATTCTCCAGCGACTGAAGGCCCAGCGATACGCGGTTTACGCCAGCCGCCGCCAGGTCAGCGAATCGGGCGGCCTCGACCGAACTGGGATTGGCCTCCAGCGTGATTTCGATGTCGCTTGTCGGCCGCCAATGGCGGGTCGCAGCGTCGATCAGCGCGCCGACAATGTCGGGCGGCATCAGCGATGGCGTGCCGCCGCCGAAGAAGATGGAAGAAAGCCGGCGGCCGCCGTTCAGCGCGGCTTCATGGGCCAGATCGCTCAGCAACGCCGCACGCCAGGCATCGCTGTCGATGCTGGCTCGGACATGGCTGTTAAAATCGCAATAAGGACATTTGGAAACGCAAAATGGCCAATGCACATATAAGGCTATGGGCTCATCGGCCGCATTGTCGGGACTGAGAAGGGCGGGGGACATGATCGGAGGCGTTCTTAGGCGGCTTTGGCCCGCGCGGCCAGAGCGATTTCCAAGCGATCGGAACCGATCGCTGGTCAAGAAATCGCGGAAAACAAGGAATTCAGAGCGGCGATCTGATTCAATCAGATCGAAACCCGCTCTAGCACTGCTGGGCCTGCTGGCGACAGCGGCGGCGCAGGGCGATGCGGAGCCGTCATCGGGGATGCGGCAATTGCCGCCGGCAAGGCCAGCCTCCTATTACGGGCTGGAGGAAGCGGACCGGGACGACCACCTGATGCAGGACGTCGTGCTGGGCATGCAAAATGAGGAGCGGGAATCGCTGGGGCTTGCGCCATTGGCCTGGGACAGCGCCCTGGCCGCTGATGCGGCCCGCTATGCGCGGCAAATGGCGCAGACCAATATTTTCCGCCATTCCGCCCGTTCCAGCCGTACCGTTCCGAGCGGCGAAAATCTCTGGATGGGGTCGCGCGGCCTTTATGATTATCAGCTGATGGTCGGCTCCTTCCTTGATGAGAAGCGCTGGTTCCGGCGGAGCGGCAAGCTGCCCGATGTCAGCGTCACCGGCCGATGGGAGGATGTCGGCCATTATACCCAGATCATCTGGCGCGGCACGCGCAAGGTCGGCTGCGCCCTGGCGGAGGGGCAAAGCTACGATTATCTGGTCTGCCGCTATTATCCGGCGGGCAATGTCTTCGGCCGCAATCCCCTGGACAAGGATGACGGCCTTCAATCCTGACCGGATCGCGCCCGTCAGATCGTCGCTCTGGATTCCTTGTTTTCCGCGATTTTTTAACCAGCGATCGGCTCCGATCGCTTGGAAATCGCTCTATTGACGATACTGTTCCGCCGCGGCGCAGGCGAGCTGGTCGGCCCGTTCATTTTCCGGGTGGCCGGCATGGCCCTTCACCCATTGCCAGGTCACCTTGTGGCGGGCAGCGGCCTTGACCAGTTCCTGCCAGAGTTCCGCATTCTTGACCGGCTTCCTGTCTGCCGTCTTCCAGCCGTTCTTCTGCCAGCCGAAGACCCATTTGGTGATGCCGTCCATCACATATTTGCTGTCGGTATAAAGGGTCACCTGGCACGGGCGCTTCAGCGTTTCCAGGGCCTGCATGGCCGCCATCATCTCCATGCGGTTGTTGGTGGTCAGCGTTTCACCGCCGGAAATTTCCTTCTCCGTCTCGCCAAAGCGCAGCACCGCGCCCCAGCCGCCGGGGCCGGGATTGCCCTTGCACGCGCCGTCAGTGAAGATCTCGACCTGCGGAAGGGCGCTCATGCGCCGAGCAACATGGCCGGGTCGGCATTGGCGTAGAATTCAAGGCGACGCAGATAGGCGAGCGGATCCTTGCGCGTCACCAGCGCATCGGCGGGCGTATTGATCCAGTCATAGGCGCGCGTCAGCAGGAAGCGGAGCGCCGCACCGCGACAGAGGACAGGGAAAGCGTCGCGTTCGGCTTCGGTCAGGCCGTGCGTTTCGCGATAGCCGGCACCGAGCGCCGCTGCCCGATCCCCGAACCATGTCGCGCCGTCATTGCTGAACACCCAGGCGCTGTGCGTGACGGCCAGATCATAGGCGCGGACGTCCGTGCAGCTGAAATAGAAGTCGATGAGGCCCGTCACCTGGTCGCCCAACATCAGCACATTGTCGGGAAAGAGATCGGCATGGATGACGGAGCGGGGCAGGTCTGCCGGCCAATGGGCGTCGAGAAAAGCGAGTTCCTCCGCCACGCGCGCGCCTAGCCCAGGCGCGATCTGGTCGAAGTCCGCGCCGCATCTGGCGGCCAGCTCATGCCAGCCGGGGAGGTCGAGGGCATTGCGGCGGGTGCCGGCGAATCCCTCCGCCGCGCGGTGCATCTCGCCCAGCGCAGCGCCTGCCGCCCGGGCCTGGCCCACGGTCGGCTCCGTCACGGAGATGCCGGTCAGGAATTCGATCAGGCAGGCCGGGCGTCCGGCGAGCTGTTGCAGCCGCTTCCCCTGCCGATCCGCGATGAAACGGGGCACCAGGCAGCCGCGTGCGCCCAGATGGTCGAGCAGGTCCATGAAGAAGGGCAGGTCCGCCTCATCCACCCGCTTTTCATAAAGGGTGAGGATATAGCGGTGGCCCTGCCCGTCCGGGCCGGTGGTTTCGAGCAGATAATTGCTGTTTTCCACCCCTTCCGCGATACCCTTGGCGGAGACGAGGTGTCCGGCGTCGTAGCGGGTGAGGAAAGCGTCGATCTGTTCGGCGGGAACCTGGGTATAGACGGCCATGGATCTACGCGGCCTCCAGTCCGCGGGGGAGTTTGAAGGCAACGCTTTCCCGCGCGGTTTCGACCTGTTCCTCCAGCACGGAGAATCGTTCGCTGATCCGGTCGACCACTTCGCGCACCAGAACCTCGGGTGCGGAGGCGCCGGCGGTAAGGCCCAGCGTGCCGACGCCATCCAGCCAGGCGAAGTCGATCTCGTCGGCGCGCTGGATCAGTCGGGCCGGCGTCCCTTCGCGCTCTGCCACCTCCACCAGTCGCAGGGAGTTGGAACTGTTGGGCGCGCCGATCACGTACACGGCGTCGCAACGGGCGGCGATCGCCTTCACCGCGGCCTGCCGGTTGGAGGTGGCGTAGCAGATATCCTCGCCCTTGGGCGCATGGATCGCCGGGAAGCGGCGCTGGAGCGTGGCGACGATCGCTGCGGTGTCGTCCACCGACAGGGTCGTCTGCGTCAGGAAGGCGAGATTGTCCGGATCGGCAGGGATGAAGGCTTCGGCATCCTCCACCGTTTCGATGAGGGTCATATGGCCCGGCTCGACCTGGCCGAAGGTGCCGATCACTTCCGGATGGCCCCGGTGCCCGATGAAGAGGATATGGCGCCCCACCTCCACCTGCCGTTCGGCCTGGCGATGGACCTTGCTGACGAGCGGGCAGGTGGCGTCGAGATAGTCGAGCCCGCGTTCCTCGGCCCTGGCCGGGACCGTCTTGGGCACGCCATGGGCGGAAAACACGACGGGTACGCCGTCGGGAACCTGATCCAGTTCCTCGACGAAGATCGCGCCTTTCGCCTTCAGCCCGTCGACCACATATTTGTTATGGACGATCTCATGGCGGACGTAGACAGGTGCGCCATATTTTTCGATCGCCCTTTCGACGATGACGATGGCGCGGTCGACACCGGCGCAAAAGCCCCGCGGGGCGGCGATCAGCAGCTTCATGGGCGGAAGGGCGGTCATGCCCGCCGCTTAGACCAATGCGGCTTTGGTGGAAAGCCGCTTACTTGCGGCGCTGTGCAGTTTGAGTTGCGTGGGGGACGGGCTATGGATAAGAAGCCCAACGCCTGTTCCCAAGGGATTGCCTGTGACCTTTTCTCGATTTGCGCTGACCGGAATGATCGCCATGGCCCTTGCGGGCTGTTCCCAGCGGGGCGAAATCGATCCCACGGGCGGCATCGTGGCCGTGCGCTCGGCCTGTCCCGTGGCGGCGATCCCGGCACAAACCGGCGACGTCACCCTGTTCAACCCGGCGGGCAGCACGGATGCGCGCGCGATCGACGTGGTGGCGGAAATCACCAATCTGCGCTCGACCTGTTCGGACGGGGACCAGCTTTATACCGAGGCGACCTTCACCGTGAACGCCCGCCGCAGTGACGCGAGCGCGGCGCGGCAGGTGACGCTTCCCTATTATTCCGCCGTTGTGCGGGGCGGCAACGCGGTCGTCGCCAAGCGCGTGGGCCAGGTGGTGCTCGACTTCCCGGCCGGGCAATATCGCGCCACCGCGACCGCCAAGGCGGGTTCCTATGTGAACAAGGCTGCCGCGACATTGCCTGCCGACGTCCAGCGCAAGATCACGGAAAAGCGCAAGGCCGGCGATGCCGATGCCGCGATCGACCCCTTCGCGCAGCCGGAGGTCAAGGCGGCCCTGCAGCGAACCAGTTTCGAGCTGCTCGTGGGTTTCAACCTGACCCAGGATCAGCTCCGTTACAACGCGACCCGCTAAGCTCAGTTCATTTCCCCGTTCGGGCCGAGCTTGTCGAAGCCCTTGTTTCTTCTGAAAGAGGGCGACCCTTCGACAGGCTCAGGGTGAACGGGTCCTGGTAGAAAGTTCGCCCCAGTGTCTCTTTACAACCGTTTCACCGCCCATCTCGACGCCGTGCTCGACGCGCTGGAGGCTGACGGCACGCTGCCCACCGGTCTCAACCGCAAGCCGGTGACGGTCGAACCGCCGCGTGATCCGGGTCATGGCGACCTTGCCACCAACGCCGCCATGGTGCTCGCCAAGCCAGCCGGCAGCAATCCGCGCAGCCTGGCGGAGAAGATCGTCGCGGGGCTGGAAAAGCTGGACGAGGTCGAGGGCGCGTCCATCGCCGGACCGGGCTTCATCAACCTGAAGCTGACCGACGCCACCTGGCGCGCGGAGCTGGCCGCCATCCATGCCGAGGCGGAGGATTATGGCCGTTCCTCGACCGGGGAGGGCGTGACCGTCAACGTCGAATATGTGTCCGCCAATCCGACCGGCCCCATGCATATGGGCCATTGCCGGGGGGCGGTGGTGGGCGACGCGCTCGCCACGTTGCTGGAACATGTCGGGCACAAGGTGATCCGCGAATATTATATCAACGATGCCGGGGGGCAGGTCGACGTGCTCGCCCGGTCGGCGCATGTGCGCTACCGCGAGGCATTGGGCGAAGCGGTGGGAGAAATTCCCGAAGGCCTTTATCCCGGCGATTATCTGGTGCCGGTGGGCCAGGCGCTGGCCGCCCAATATGGCGACAGATATGTGGGCGCGCCGGAGAGCGAATGGCTGGTGCTGTTCCGCACCCAGGCCGTCGCGGCCATGATGGAGATGATCCGCAGCGACCTGGCGCTGCTGGGCATTCACCACGACATCTTCTCTTCCGAGGCCGAGTTGCAGGCGGCGGGCAAGCCCGAAGCGGCCGAAAAATGGCTGCGCGCGCATGACCTGGTCTATGACGGCGTGCTGGAAGCGCCCAAGGGCGAGACGCCCGAGGATTGGGAGCCGGTCGAGCTGCCGCTGTTCCGCTCGACGAAATTCGGTGACGACCAGGATCGCCCGATCAGGAAGTCCAACGGTAGCTGGACCTATTTCGGCGCCGACATGGCCTATCATTACCAGAAGGCGCAGACGGCTGACCAGTTGATCGACATCTGGGGCGCGGACCATGGCGGCACGGTGAAGCGCATCCAGGCGGCGGTCGCCGCGCTGACCGAGGGCAAGGCGCGCTTCGACGTCAAGCTGATCCAGATGGTGCGCCTGCTGCGCGACGGCGAGCCGGTGAAGATGTCCAAGCGGGCCGGCAATTTCGTGACGCTCGCCGATGTGGTCCGCGAAGTCGGCAAGGATGTGGTCCGCTTCACCATGCTGACCCGCAAGGCCGATGCCCAGATGGACTTCGACTTTGCCAAGGTGGTGGAGGCGTCGAAGGACAATCCCGTCTTCTACGTGCAATATGCCCACGCACGCATCAGTTCGCTGGGACGACGGGCGGAAGAGGCGGGGATCGCCCTGCCTGCGCCCGACCTGTCCCGCCTTGGGACGGAGGAATTGGGGCTGGTGAAGCTCGCCGCGCAGTTCCCGCGCGTGGTGGAAGGGGCAGCTTTGGCCCGTGAGCCGCATCGTATTGCCTTTTATCTCAATGACTTGGCATCTGCCTTCCATAGCTGGTGGAATCTCGGCAACGACAATCCGCAGGCGCGGGTCATCCTGACGGATGATCCGGCCACTACTTCCGCGCGGCTTTTCTTGAGCCGGGGAATCGGGCAGATCATCCGTAACGGGTTGGCGCTGATGGGCGTTGCGGCCCTGACCGAGATGCAATGACCGGCGGAGTTTGATCGAGATGGGCGACTATGCGCGGGGAAGGCTGGACCTGGACGATGAAGAGCGTCTGCCCTGGCTGGAGCCCGCCATCGAGGATGAGGAGGAGCAGGGGCTCTCGCCGTTGCGGCTGCTGGGCTTCATTCTCTTTGGCCTGGTGCTGATCGGCGCTGTCGTCGCGGGGGTCTGGCTGATCCAGAACCGGACCGGCGGCGCCAGGGGCGAAGGCAAGCTGATTGCCGCGCCCGCCGGGGACTACAAGATTCCCGCCAAGGAAGCCGACGCCAAGAAATTCGATGGCGAGGGCGATGCCAGCTATGCCGCGAGCGAGGGCGTGGCGCGCGACGGGCGAATCGACCCCACCCGCGTGCCGGAGGCGCCGATCGTGCCGACCGGATCGGCGGACAATGCGCGCCCCGCCGTGAAGGGCAAGCCGGCGCAAAGCGTCACGGCGCGGGTGACGGATGAGACCAGCGCCAGGCCGGCGACAGCGGCGGCGCGGCCCGCAGGCGGCGGCATGATCCAGCTTGGCGCCTATGGGAACCAGGCGTTTGCCAAGGATGCTTGGAAGCGTTTGTCCAAGCGTTTTACCTATCTGGAGCCGTTGCCGATGTCGATCGAGCAGGCGGAAGTGGGCGGCAGCACAGTCTATCGCCTGCGCGCCGCGGCAGGCGGGCAGGCCAGTACGCTTTGCGGCAAGCTCAAGGTCGCGGGCGAAAGCTGTATGGTGGTCAATTAGGGGCGAAGGGCGATCTGGTTTGAAGGGCCCCATCGCGACCGTTTCGTTCGGCCCTGAAGCCACTGAGCTTCCTATCCCGCAACCAATATTGGGAAATCACGCCGCAAGGCCGGAATAACCCCTTCGACAGGGCTTCTTTCACCCGCTACCATCGCTTCGCATGAAACCCGTTATCTTTGGCCTTTGCGGTGAGACCCTGACATCCGACGAACGCGCCTTCTTCGCGGAGGCCGATCCGGCGGGTTACATTCTCTTCCGGCGCAATATCGTGGATCGCGCGCAGCTTCGCGCCCTGACCGACGACCTGCGCGCGCTGCATGGTCGTGACGATCTGCTCGTCATGATCGATCAGGAAGGCGGCCGGGTGGCGCGGATGCAGGCGCCGGTCTGGCCCAGCTTCCCTCCCGGCGCGCTGTTCGACAGGCTCTATGAGATAGCGCCGTCCAGCGCCATTGCCGCGGCCCGGGCCAATGCACGGGCCATTGCCGCGACCCTGACGGAGGTCGGGATCACGGTCGATGCGCTGCCGTTGCTCGACGTGCGGCAGGATGGGGCGAGCGACATCATGGGCGACCGTACCCTGGGCGCAGAGCCGATGCGGGTCGCGGCCTTGGGAAGGGCCGTGATCGAAGGGCTCGCCGAGGAGGGCGTGGTCGGCATCATCAAGCACATGCCGGGCCATGGCCGCGCGATGGTCGACAGCCATCATGAACTGCCCATCGTCACGGCCGACGAGGATGCGCTGGCGATCGACCTGGCGCCCTTTCAGGCGTTGAAGGACGCGCCCATCGGAATGACGGCGCATGTCGTCTACACCGCCTGGGACCCGGACCTGCCGGCCAGCCTTTCGCCTTCCGTGATCGACACGATCATCCGTGGGCGGATCGGTTTCGACGGGCTGTTGATGTCCGACGATCTCGACATGAAGGCGCTGAAGGGCAGCATCCCCGAACTGGCGGCGGCAACGGTTGCGGCGGGTTGCGATCTTGCCCTCAACTGCTGGGGGCGGATGGACGACATGGTGGGCATTGCGGGCCTGCTGCCGGAGATCGGCGTGGAGGCCAGGGCAAGGCTGGACCGGGCGATGGCGTCGAGGCGCGCCGCGCCCGACGGTCCGCCGCTGGACGAACTGCTCGCCACCCGCGACGCGCTGCTGGCCATGGTGCCGGCGTGAAACGGTGCGCTGACGGGCGGAACGTGCCGCTTTGACGATGGAGGATTTCTTCACCCCCGCCGCAGCGCCCAGGCCGGACACGCTGACCGTCAGCTTTGAAAGCTGGGAAGGGCCGCTGGACCTGTTGCTGGCTCTGGCGCGGACGCAGAAGGTCGATCTGCGCGAGATCTCCATCCTTGCGCTGGTCGAACAATATCTTGCCCATATCGAGGGCGCGCGGAAGCTGAAGCTGGAACTGGCGGCCGACTATCTGGTGATGGCGGCTTGGCTGGCCTATCTCAAATCCTCGCTGCTGCTGCCCAGGGAGGCGCAGCCCGAACCCGGCCCCGAGGAATTGGCGCTGCGGCTGCAATTGCGGCTCCAGCGGCTTCACGCAATGCGGGAGGCGGGTGCCCGGCTGATGGCGCGCGACCGCGTCGGCCGCGACGTGTTTGTTCGGGAAAAGCCGGAGGGTTTGCGCCTCGTCCGCAAGGCGAAATGGGCGGCCAGCCTGTTCGACCTGATCCAGTCCTACGGCCAGGTCCGTGCGCGGACGCAGCCAGTTGTGCATATGGTCGCGGTCCGGCCGGTCATGACCCTGGACGAGGCGATACAGCGTGTCGGCACCTTGGTGGGGGCGGCGATCGACTGGACCGCGCTTGAAGCCTTCCTGCCAGGCGGGCAGGATGGGCCAATGGCACGATCGGCGCTGGCCAGCAGTTTCGTCGCCGCGCTGGAACTGGCGCGGCAGGGGCGGCTCGAAATCCAGCAGGAAGGCATTTTCGAACCCATTTTCCTGCGCGCCGCCGTGCCGGAATCGACTGCGGGGCGCCTGTTGTGATCGAGGAAGAGGATGATTTCCTTCGCGCGGTGGAGGCCGTGCTGTTCGTGTCGGAACAGCCGCTGACCCCGGCTGAGATCAGGCTGCATGTGGGAGAGTCGGGCGATCTGCCTGCCGCGCTTGCAAGCTTGAGCGCGCATTATGCCGGGCGCGGCGTCAATCTGGTCGAACGGGGCGGACGCTGGCATTTCCAGACGGCGGCCGACCTTTCCCATATTCTTCGTCGGGAAAAGGACGAGACGCGCAAGCTGTCGCGTGCCGCCATGGAAACGCTGGCGATCATCGCCTATCATGAACCCGTCAGTCGCGCCGAGATAGAGGGCATTCGCGGCGTTCAGGTGGCGAAAGGCACTCTGGACGTGCTGATGGAGGCAGGGTGGATCAGGCCCGCCGGGCGCCGGGAGGTGCCGGGACGGCCCCTGATCTACGTCACGACGGTGGAATTTCTGTCGCATTTCGGCCTTGGCAGCCGCCGGGACCTGCCCGGGATCGACGATCTGCGGGCCGCCGGCCTCCTGGATCCGGTCGATTTGGCGCTTGAGGGTCTGGGCGCCCAATCCGTTGTGGAAAATGATGAGGAAGACGCCTAGATCATGCTTGGTCCATTAGGGCCAAAACATGATCTGCGGGTTTTGTTTGCCGTGATTTCCAGGCTGTGAAATGGTTCCATTTCAGTCGAAATCACTCTAGATGAGACGCAGTTTCAGGAGTGTGTTCAAATGGGTTCCTTTTCGCTGATGCACTGGGTCATCGTTCTCCTGGTGGTCATGCTGCTGTTCGGCGGTGGCCGGATCTCCGGCTTGATGGGCGACGTTGCCAAGGGCATCAAGAGCTTCAAGAAGGGCATGGAGGAGGACGATGTCCCGACCAAGCCCGCCACGCGCATCGAGGGTCATCGCGTGCCCGAACAGGACGCGCCCACCGCCACGGAAGAAAAGACCAAGGCCTGATCTTTCCTTCTGCCGGGGCTGTAGGCACGCATGTTTGGTATCGATTCGTCTGAACTTCTGGTGATCGTCATCATCGCGGTGATCGTCATCGGTCCGAAAGACCTGCCGCGCGCGCTCTACAAGGTGGGGCAGATCGTGGGCAAGGCGCAGTCCATGGCGCGCCATTTCCGTACCGGCATCGATGCGATGGTTCGCGAGGTCGAGCTGGAGGAGCTGGAAAAGAAATGGGCCGCGCAGAACAAGCGGATCATGGATGAGCATCCGCCGGAAACCGCGCGGCCTGAAATGAGTGGGTCTGAAAGCATCGGCGAAAGCGAAGCCTTGCCGGCGCCGGCCGCATCCACATCATCCGGGGACGTCCCGCCCTTCGTCGCCGAAGCTGCCCCTGCCAGTGAAGCGCCGCCCCATATCGCCCGGCCGGCCGCCGAGGGTCCACCCTATGTCGCGCAGGAACCGGCGCGGAAGGGTGATGCGGCCGCATGAAGGATATCGACGACAGCAAGGCACCGCTGCTTGACCATCTGATCGAGCTGCGTGGACGGTTGCTCAAATGCGTCTATGCGCTGTTCATCACGGGCGCCATCTGCTTCTATTTCTCCGAACAACTGTTCGCGATCCTCGTCCATCCGCTCAAGGAAGCCTTTGGCGACGGTGGTGGGCGGCTGGTCTATACCAAGCTCTATGAGGCCTTTTTCGTTCAGGTGAAGATCGCGGTTTTCGGTGCCTTCTGCCTGTCCTTCCCCATCATCGCGAACCAGCTCTGGGCCTTTGTCGCACCGGGGCTCTACGCGAAGGAAAAAAAGGCGCTGCTGCCCTTTATCATCGCGACGCCTTTCCTGTTCGCCATGGGCGCATCGCTTGCCTATTTCGTGGTGATGCCCACGGCTTTCCACTTCTTCCTCGAATTTCAGGGGAACAGCAGCGGATTGCAGGTGGAAGCGTTGCCGAGTGCGGACAGCTATCTGGGGCTGGTGATGCAGTTCATCCTCGCCTTTGGCGTCAGTTTCCTGATGCCGGTGCTGCTGATGCTGCTCAACCGGGCCGGTTTTGTCAATCGGTCGCAACTGATCGGTTTGCGGCGCTACATGATCGTTGCGGCTTTCGTGCTTGCCGCGGTCCTGACTCCGCCCGATGTCGTTTCGCAACTCATGCTCGCTGTGCCGCTGCTGGCGCTTTACGAAATCACCATCATCGCCATCTGGTTCACTGACAGGAAGCGGGTGAAGGATATGGCTCCCGGCGAAGCAGCCGACGCAGCAAGCTGAAGGGAAAAAGGCTCGCGGCGAAGCGAGCCTTTCCAATGATCAGTTTGCGGCGTTTTCGACTGCCTGGCCGGCGCTTTGCACGTCCTTGCCGGCGCCCTCGACCGTGTTGCATGCCGCGACCATCAATGAACCTGTCAGCAAAAGCGCGGCTAATATCTTCCTGGTCATCATCATCTCCTCTTGAGAGCCTTTGTCCTGCGTTGCGGGCAGGACATGGTTCAACCGGGGCTTATGCCGGTGACCAGGAAACAACCCGCCGGTCGGCAAAGCGTTCCGAAAGCGAAAATATCTCTGATATGCGTGGATTGCCCGAAAAGTTCTGAGCCCGGAACGCGTCGGGGGGGGAGATGCGTTCCGGGCTCATGTTTTTTTGGATAGCAAGAGCGGGGGGCAAAAGATTTGCTATCCGCAGTGCAGAACCATCGGAGGCGGCATTCGGTTCCGCAGGTCGGGAAAAATGTTCGGAAATTTATTTCAAATTATTTCAAAGACTTAAATGGTTTCCGCCATGGAAACCGTAAAAAATCCGGACTGCCTTGCAAAAAAAGGTGCGGCGATCAGATCAATGGACGCCCGCTGTTGCGATATTCGGGCCTGATGCCGGATTGCGGCAGGCTGGTTCCCGGTACGGGCAGGGGCGGCGCAATCGCACTGACAGGCGGTGAAGGCGTGATGGTTGTCACCGCCGAAGCGGGCAAGGGAGCGTCCGCCTTCCAGACAGAGCGAGCAGGCCCTGACTGCGTCTCCCGCCCCATATAGGCCATGCGGAAGGCGGCGGCCGTGCCGTCCGCGCCGGGTGGACGGTAGAAGATATGCGCGCCGATCACGGCTACGGGCCGCATCGCGCCGGCCCATTCGGGTCGCACGGCCAGGGTATGATAATAGGTGGCGAGGCCGACGGGCCGATAGACCATGCCCGCAAGCGCCTGAGCGGCGATGCGGCGCGCGCGGGCCCACCCAGCGGTATCCGCCACGCGCATCATGGAACCATCGCAACTGAAGGTGAACTGGCAGCGATAATCGGTGCGTTCAGATCCCTGGTAGATGACGCCGCAGACGCTTTTGGGCCAGGCGGGATTGCGGACGCGATTCAGGACGACTTGCGCCACGGCGCGCTGCCCTTCCTCCGGCTCGCTGCCCGCCTCATAATAGATGGCGGACGTTAGGCAGTTGAGGGCCCGATAGCTGTCGAGCGCCGTCAGGCCGCGAAAGGCCATGGCGGGGGCGGCCTGCACGGCGTCAAGCCCCAGCACATGCTCGCTTTGCAGCGTGGCTGCGCCGGGGACGGGATCGAAGGCGCCCTGGGCGAAGAAGAAGGCTGATCCGGGGAAATTCTCTCCGGGCTTCTCGGCAGGATCATCCTGCGCCTCGCGGGCGGCCAGCAGGTCCAGCGGCGCTGCGGTGATCAGGCGAGGCGCTGCGAGCGCGAGCAGCACAAGCATGACGGCGACGCCATGCCTTGCCGCCGTCCAAAGGCCTTTCAGACCCCTTTTTTCGCTGAAAATCCGCATGCTGGCGCTCCTCATAGGGGAAAAGCCTTGCCAGTTCCTCTGCGGAATCGCGCCTGTCCCGCTCTGGGACGATGGATGATGCAAGGCTTAACGCGGGTGCCGACAATCGTGACTTTCGCGCGGTCATCAATCCGTTGCTTGGCAAGCGCGTGTCTGGTCCGCTATGCGGAGGCGATGCTGGTTCAGAAAGATAGTCTCGCCCTGATTGGCAACACGCCGTTGGTGCGTCTTGCCGGCCCGTCGAAAGAAACGGGTTGCGACATTTACGCCAAATGCGAATTCGCCAATCCGGGCGCTTCGGTGAAGGATCGCGCGGCGCTGTTCATCGTCAATGACGCCGAGGAAAAGGGGCTGTTGCAGCCCGGCGGTACGATCGTCGAAGGTACGGCGGGGAATACCGGCATCGGATTGGCGCTGGTGGCAAATGCCAAGGGCTACAGGACGATCATCGTCATGCCCGAGACGCAGAGCCGCGAAAAGATGGACACGCTGCGGGCGCTGGGGGCGGAACTGGTGACGGTGCCGGCCGCGCCCTATTCCAATCCCGGCCATTTCGTCCACACGTCCCGGCGGCTGGCGGAGGAGACCGAAGGCGCGATCTGGGCCAACCAGTTCGACAATATCGCCAATCGCAAGGCGCATATCATCGGCACGGCCGAAGAGATCTGGACGCAGATGGATGGGCAGATCGACGGCTTCACCTGCGCGGCGGGCACGGGTGGGACGATCGCCGGCGTGGGGCTGGGCCTGAAGGCGCATGATGAGAATATCACCATTGCGCTCAGCGATCCTCATGGCGCGGCGCTCTACAATTATTATGCCCATGGCGAGTTGAAAGCCGAGGGGTCTTCGGTGGCCGAGGGCATTGGGCAGGGGCGCATCACCGCCAATCTGGAAGGCGCGCCGATCGATACGCAGTTCCGCATTTCCGATGAGGAAGCGCTGCTCTGGGTGCGGCGTCTGCTGGCCGATGAAGGGCTGTGCCTGGGCCTGTCGTCGGGCATCAATGTCGCGGGCGCGGTGGCGCTTGCGAAGCAGCTTGGGCCGGGCAAGCGGATCGTCACTATCCTGTGCGATACCGGATTTCGTTACCTTTCAACGCTTTACAACCGCGAGTGGCTCGAATCGAAGGGCTTGACTGTCTTCCCCTGGCTCGCGCACACTCGTTGAGCGCCGACAAGGGTCGCGGCGGCGAGAAAAAAGAGCGCTTCATGGCTGAAACACCCCGCCAACAGGAAGGGTTGCAGCGTGTCCAGATAGGCCTGACCGGGCTTGCGGGCGTGGTGTTGCTCGTGGGTCTGGCGAATATCGTGATCGACAAGGCACGGGTCGATGATCCGACGGTGCCGCCGCCGACCGTTCCCACGCTGGACGTGAACGCGGTGTCGCCCAAGGAGCCCCTGGCGGAACTGGGCGTGCAGCCCGCCCCGGAACAGGCGCCGATCGTGCCCGACCTGCAACCGGACCCCAATCTCAAGAAACCCATGGATCGTGAGATTCAGCCGGCTTCGCGCTGAGCCGGCGGCGTCGGCTTGAAGGCTGCCCTGCGGACATTTCTGCTTCTGCTTGCGCCGGGCCTGCTGGTGCTGCTTGGCGGGCTGGCATCGCTGTTGCGCACCGGGCAGGTCGATCCTCGCGTGTGGATGGCTCCGGCATTGCTGTTGATTCCGGCGGCGGCTCTGATCGGGAGGCGCCGAACGGAGGGCGCCGTCTGGTGGATCGGGTTGGGGACGGTTGGGATGGTGCTGTCCTGCCTGTTCCTGGCGGCCTGGCGCGTGCCGGCCTTGGTACCGCTGACCTGGTTGCTTGCGGTGGTGCTGGTGGCCGTGATTGCGGGATTGATGTTGCGGGCTCCTGCAACAGCCGGGGCAGGGCGGATCGCCGGGGCCGGCCTGGCCTTGCTGGCCGTGGCAATGTGCTGGCTCGCCAGGGATCCCCCCGTTCAGCCAGCGACCCATCTTCCCAAAATGGCTGTGATCACCGGCCTGCCGCTTTTCTGGCGCGGCGAGGCCAAAGTGGATGCTCCCATCATTACCGTCCTTCGCCAGCGGTTCGACGTGCGGCCGCTCGATTCTCCGCTTTCGCTCGAAACCAGCGGGGTCAGGACGCTCCTGCTGGCCCAGCCGCGGGCTTTTTCAATGGCCGAACTGGTGGCGCTGAACGCCTGGATCAGCCGGGGCGGCAGGGCCTTGCTGCTGGTGGATCCTGAACTGCATTGGCCGATGGAATTGCCATTGGGTGACCGGCGGCGGCCGCCAGCCATCACCCTGCTTGGGGCGATGATGGAATATTGGGGCGTCAAGCTCATGCCGCCCGAGGCGGAGGAAAAGCGCCATTTCCTGGGAGACGGCCGGGTGCTCACTTTGTATGCGGCCTCCGGTTTCAAGGATGCGGGACCCGACTGCCGCATCATCGGGCGTGGACTGGTGGCGCGCTGCGGCGTGGGCAAGGGCAGCGTGACCATGGTCGCGGACGCCGACCTTGTCGATGACCGGCTCTGGCTGGCGGATCCCGCTGCGCCGCTTGAACCGGAGCGGTGGACCGCTGATACCCCGCAATTCGTCGCGGATGCACTGGGCGCCACGCTTCCGGCCGGGCGGCGCTGGGTGCGGTCGGGCGACGCCCTGGTCACGGCCGTCCGCTGGGCGGTGATCGTCGGGATTTTCTGGGCAGCCTTGGGAACGGCGCTTTTCAGGCCGTATCGGAAGGCTCCTTCCGCCCCTTCTTCACCACAGTTTGACCAGCCAACGCCCCTCAAAGACGGTTAATTACCAGAACAAAACAGGATTTCCCGGCTTTTCCCAAAATATCCCTTTTCTTGAACCCCGTGGCTTGGTATTTGAAAGCCATAGGGGTTTGTCAGGCTTTGCTAGTCCTGTGAGCCGGTTCGCTTCCGCGCGAATTCGGCTGGCGACGGCCTGCGCCCTGCGAACAGAGGGGCAGCAGTCGAAAAGTGTCGGACGTCATTCTCTACACGGGCAACGCGTTCAGCGTCGCGGACGGCAAGGGCCGTTTCGTGCTGCCCCTGGAGATGCGCCGGCAGATCAAGCTGTCCAGCGGCAATGAAACGCGACTTTTCCTGTCGGTCCATGGCGGCAACCCCTGCGCCACGGCCTTTGGCGAATCGCATCGCCGCCACCTGTTCACCGAGGTCGAGGAACTGGCCCGCGAAGCGCGCGCCGCGGGCCGCCCCTATGATGCCGACCTGGAGCTGGAGCGCCGTCTCGGCACGATCGAGGAGGTGAACTTCGACGAAGGCGGCCGCTTTGCCATGCATCCCGACATCAAGGACGAATATGGCATCACCGACGCCGTCTTCTTCTATGGCGTGGGCCGCTACATCCAGATCTGGAAGCCGGAAACGCTGGTCGACAGCAAGGACCGGCCCGAACTGATCCGCAACAAGGTCCGGCGCTGGCTGGACCAGCGGGCGGCTGGAGGAGGCAAGTGAGCGTTTCCGCCGGCCTTGCCCAGGACTCTGACCGCCACATTCCGGTGCTCCTCGACGAAGTGCTTCGTGCCCTCGCCATCAACCCCGGCGAGGTTCATGTCGACGGCACATTCGGCGCGGGGGGCTATTCGGCCGCCATGGCGGACAAGGGCGCGCAGGTCTTCGCCTTCGACCGCGATCCCGACGCGATTCGCGAAGGGCGGGCGCTGGCCGACGAAAAGGGTATCACCCTGATCGCCGGAGAATTTTCCCGGATGGAAGAAGCGATGGCGGAACGGGGCGTGGCGTCCGTTTCCGGTGTCACGCTGGATATCGGCGTGTCCTCCATGCAGCTCGACCGGCCGGAGCGGGGCTTTTCCTTTCAGGGTGACGGCCCGCTCGACATGACGATGAGCCAGAGCGGGATGAGCGCCGCCGATTTCCTGAACAATGCCCCTGAGCAGGAGATTGCCGACATCCTCTATCGCTATGGCGAGGAGCCGCGCTCACGCCGCGTGGCGAAGGCGATCGTCGAGGCGCGGCCGCTGGAGCGCACCGGGCAGCTTGCCGGCGTGGTGCGCAAGGCGCTCGGCCACAAGCCGCATGACAAGAAGGACCCGGCCACCCGCACCTTCCAGGCGATACGCATCCATGTGAATCGCGAGCTGGAGGAACTGGAGCGGGGGCTGGAGGCGGCCGAAGCGATGCTGGAGGAGGGCGGCCGGCTCGCGGTCGTCACCTTCCACAGCCTGGAGGACCGCATCGTCAAGCAGTTCCTGCGCAACCGCAGCGGCAGCGAGGCGAGCGGATCACGGCATCTGCCCCAGCGCCAGTCGGGGCCGGCGCCTACTTTCGAAAAGCCCGCCAAGGCGGTGCGGCCCGGCATGGCGGAACTGGCGCGCAATCCACGCTCCCGATCCGCCACGCTGCGCAGCGCCATTCGTACGTCCGCCCCTGTTGCCCCCCGGAGTTCCCGCTCATGATCGCGGTCAAGAGATTGCAGAGCCTGATCTGGATCCTTCTCGTCGCGCTGGGCGCGCTGGGCGCCTATATGGTGTCGCTGAAGGTCGCGACGGAGCGCAACGAACTGATGAAGGTGCGGACGCAGATCGCGCGGGCGAAGGCCGACATCCGCTATCTGGAGACCGAGTTCAGCGCGCGGGCGAACATGCGGCAGCTTGAGCGCTGGAACCAGGACGATTTCATGTATGCGACGCCCACCGCCCAGCAATATCTGGCGGGCGAGCGGGCGTTGGCGCATCTCGACGGGGTGCAGCCTAATGGCCCCGATTATGTGGCGCCGCCGGTGATGGTGGCGATGGTGGAGACGCCCGCCGACCTGCCGTCCGCGCCGCAGGCTGCGCCCGCCAGCCCCGCGCCGACCCAGATCCGCAGCGATATCGCCGTCATCCGGGAGGCGCATGCCGCGGACAATGTCGACAAGATCGCGAAGCCCGCCGTCAAGACCGCCAGGGAAAAGGCGAAGGAGGACGCCGACACCACCAAGCCCAATCCCGTCGTCCGCCACGCTGAGCGGATGGCGATGCTGGACGCGAAGCTGCTTGACGACAGTACGCTGGGCGACATCAGTGCCAAGGCGAAGCGCGAGCGCGCCAAGGGGGACCGCTAAATGGCGACGATCATCGTCCAGCCGGGCGGCGCGAGAGCAGGCAAGCAGCGCGTTGACCTGACGGCGATCGCGCATAACCGGTTGATGCTGCTGCTGATCCTGTTCATGGCGATCACGGCGGTATTGATCCTGCGCCTGACCTGGGTGGGGGTCTTTGCCGGCAATGGGCGTGGCGGCGACGTGATGGGCGGCCTTCCGGCGCGGGCCGACATCGTGGACCGCAACGGCGTGCCGCTGGCGCGTACCATGGACGCCTATTCGATCGCGGTGCGGCCGTCGCGGCTGATCGGAGACCCCTCCGAACTGGCGCGCAAGCTGCATGAGATCTTCCCCGACGAACCGGAAAGCGCCTTCTACAAGAAGTTGACGGGCCGCGGCTGGGCTTATCTGCGTCGCCGGGCGCTGCCGGAAGAGGTGGCCGCCGTGAACGCGCTGGGCGAGATCGGCATTGAATTTCCGCGTGAGAAGGAGCGGCTCTATCCGCAGCGCACCCTGGCCGCCCATCTGCTGGGGTTCGCGCCGAATGCCGACGGCAAGGGCGGCATGGGGGTGGAGGCGGCGTTCAACGACCGGCTGACCGATCCGGCGATGCGCGGCCAGCCCTTTGCCATGTCCATCGACAGCCGGGTGCAGGGCGCGCTGGAGAGCGAACTCTATGCCCAGCTCGTCCAGACCCGCGCCAAGGGGGCGGGCGGCGTGATACTGGACGCCAATACCGGCGAAGTGATCGCCATGGCGTCGATTCCCGTGTTCGATCCCAACAAGCTGCAAGATTATGCGGGCAAGAATTGCAGCGAATCGCCGCTCTGCAACCATATGGTGCAGGCCCGCTATGAACTGGGCTCGGCGTTCAAGCCGCTGTCGATCGGCGCGGCGATGGACCGTGGCATCGTCACGTCCATGTCGAAGACCTATGACGCGACGGCGCCGCTCGCCATTGCGGGTTTCCGGATCAAGGACGACCATCCGCTGGGCCGCTGGATCAACGTGCCCGAAATCCTGGTGCACAGCTCCAATATCGGGACCGCCCGGATCGCCGACCAGATGGGTGCGGAGCCTTTGCAGCATCTTTTCCGCGAGTTGCATTTCGACCAGCGCGCGCCGATCGAACTCAACGAACGGGCGGGCACGCTCTGGCCGGCCAATTGGGGGCGGATCACGACGCTCACCGTTTCCTATGGGCACGGCATCGCCGTAACGCCTTTGCATCTCGCTTCGGCTTATGCCGCCCTGGTGAATGGCGGACTTTGGCGGCCTGCTACGCTGCGGAAATTGAAGGCGGACGAGGTTCCGGAGGGCCGGCGCGTCTTTTCAGCCGCTACCAGCGCGCGCATGCGCCAGCTGTTGCGCATGATCGTGGCGGCAGGTACAGGTCGCTCCGCCGACGCCAAGGGATACCGGGTGGGCGGCAAGACAGGTTCGGCCGAAAAACCTCAGCAAGGCCGGTATAACAAGACTTCACTGGTGACGACCTTCGCTTCTGCCTTCCCTATGGACAATCCGCGCTATGTGGTCCTCGTCACCATGGACGAGGCGACGGGCCAATATGGCCTGCGCACGGCCGCCTGGACAGCGGCGCCGGTGGTGAAGCGGGTGGTGGAGCGCACCGGGCCGATGCTGGGCGTGTTGCCCGATGAGCGGCGCGACGTCGATATTTCCGATCTCATGCCGCTGCTGCACGGCGACAAGGAGAAAGAATAATGCGCCTCGGGTCGCTAATCGAGGGGCTGGATGCGAAGCTCGACATGGGAGCGTCCCTGGACGTTCCGGTGTCGGGCTTCGCAATCGATAACCGGAAGGTGGCGCCGGGCACGGTGTTCGGGGCCTTCCAGGGCGCGCGCGTCAATGGCGAGGACTTCATTCCCGCAGCCGTGCAGTCCGGGGCCGCGGCGGTCGTCGCCCGGCCGCAGGCCAAGGTCGAAGGCGCGATGCATATTGCGTCTGACAACCCCCGCCGCCTGTTCGCCCAGCTTGCCGCCCGCTATTTCGCGCCGTTTCCGGAGGTGACCGTCGCCGTCACCGGGACCAACGGCAAGACCTCAACCGTCGAACTGGCCCGGCAGCTCTGGCGGATGCTGGGACATAAATCCGCCTCCATCGGCACATTGGGCGTCACGACATCCGTGGATCAGGTGTCCACCGGGCTCACCACGCCGGACATCGTCACCTTCCTTGCCAACATGTCGGGCCTGAAGCGCGAGGGCATCAGCCATGCCGCGTTCGAAGCGTCGAGCCATGGCCTGGCCCAATATCGCACCGAAGGCCTGCCGGTTTCGGCCGCCGCCTTCACCAACCTGTCGCGTGATCATCTGGATTATCATGGCGACATGGACAGCTATTTCGAAGCCAAGATGCGCCTGTTCGACGAGGTCGTCGCGCCCGACGGCACCGCGGTCGTCTGGGCCGATGACGCATGGTCGGACAAGGTTCTCCAGCGGGCTACGAAGCGGGGGCTTCGTGTGCTGAGCGTCGGGGTGCAGGGGCAGGCATTGCGTCTTGCCAACCGCACCCCGACCCAGTTGGGCCAGGCGCTGGAAGTCGAGCTGGCCAAGGATCTTGGAGGCAAGTCCTGCAAGGTGAACCTGCCGCTGATCGGCGCCTATCAGGCGGCCAATGCGCTCACCGCTGCGGGTCTGGTGATCGCGGGCGGCGAGGATGCGGGCAAGGTGCTGGAACTGCTCGGCCGGGTGCAGCCCGTGCGCGGGCGGCTGGAGCGGGCGGTCATCACCCGCGCGGGGGCGCCGGTCTATGTCGATTATGCCCATACGCCCGATGGGCTGCGCGCCGCCATAGAGGCGCTGCGGCCGCATACGCGGGGCAGGCTGATCGCCCTGTTCGGCGCGGGCGGCGATCGCGACGCGGGCAAGCGGCCGCAAATGGGCAAGGTGGCCGCGGAGCTCGCCGACCATGTGATCGTCACTGACGACAATCCCCGTTCGGAAGAGCCTTCGTCCATCCGCGCAGCCGTGATGGCGGGCGCGCCGGGGGCGGAGGAGATCGGCGGACGTCGCGCCGCCATCGCCGCCGCCATCGCGCAGGCGGGCGCGGACGATATCGTGCTCCTGGCGGGCAAGGGCCATGAGCAGGGCCAGATCATCGGGGATCGGGTGCTGCCCTTCGACGATGTGACCGTAGCGCGGGAATGCGCCGGATGAGCGCACTCTGGACCCAGGAAGAGATTGCGCAGGCCACAGGGGGCGTCGCTTCGGCGCCCTTCGCCGTTTCTGGCGTGGCGTTCGACAGCCGGGAAGTAACAGGCGGCGATCTGTTCGTGGCGATGAAGGGCGAGGCGACCGATGGCCATCGCTTCGTCGACAAGGCCTTCGGTCAGGGTGCGGCGGGCGCCATCGTCAGCCAGCCGATCGCCCAGCCCCATGTGCTGGTGCCCGACAGCGCGGCGGCGCTGGAGGCGCTTGGCTGCGCCTCGCGCGCGCGGATGCAGGGCAAGGTGATCGGGGTCACCGGATCGGTGGGCAAGACCGGCACCAAGGAAGCGCTGTTTCATGCGCTCGACCGCGCCTTTCCGGGGGCGGTTCACCGGTCCGTCAAGAGCTACAACAACCATGTCGGCGTGCCGCTCAGCCTGTCGCGCATGCCCCGCGAATCGGCCTTTGGCATATTCGAGATGGGCATGAACCACGCCGGTGAACTGGCGGCGCTGACCCGGCAGGTGCGGCCGCATGTCGCCATCGTCACCGCCATCGCGCCGGCCCATATCGAATTTTTCGGCACCGAGGAGAAGATCGCGGAGGCCAAGGCGGAGATTTTCGAGGGGCTTGAGCCGGGCGGCACGGCGGTCATCCCCTATGACAGCCCGCATGTCGCGACCCTCTATGCCAAGGCGGAGAAGCATGCGGCGCGCATCCTGACCTTCGGCTTCGATCCGCAGGCGGACGTGCGCGCGCGTGAAACCGTGCCTGCGGCGGGTGGCGGCACGCTGGTCACGGCGGCGCTGCCGGGCGTGGAGCTCTGCCTGACCGTGGGCGCGCCGGGCGAGCATTGGGTTTCCAATGCGCTGGCGGTGCTGGCGACGGTCGAGGCGCTGGGCGGCGACCTGGCCGCGGCGGGGCTGGCGCTGGCGGAAATGCCGGGCCTGCCGGGCCGGGGGCAGAGGAGCATCCTGCCGGTCGAGGGTGGCGAGGCGTTGCTGATCGACGAAAGCTACAACGCCAATCCGCTGAGCATGGCGGCGACGCTCAAGCAATTGGGCCGCGAGCAGGCGGACCGGCGCATTGCTGTGCTGGGCGGGATGCGCGAACTGGGTGACCGCAGCCGCGAATTGCACGCCTCGCTGGTCGAGCCGCTGACCGCGGGGAAGGTGGATTATGCGGTTCTGGTGGGAGAGGAGATGGAGCCGTTGGCCCAGGCGCTGCGAGGCGCCATGCCCTTCGACCATGTCCCCGACGCCGCCAGGGCAACCGATCTTGTACGAAATGAAATACGCGCGGGCGATGCGATCCTGGTGAAGGGGTCGAACGGCATCGGCCTGTCGCGCCTCGTGGCCGCGCTACAGGAAGCGAAGAACTGATGCTCTACTGGCTTGCCCAGACAATGGATTTCGCGGGTGTGTTCAACCTCATCCGCTATTTGAGCTTTCGCGCCGGCGCGGCGATCGCCACCGCGCTGATCATCGGCCTGCTGATCGGGCCGCGCTTCATCGGATGGCTGCGCGTGCGGCAGGGCAAGGGCCAGCCGATTCGCGACGACGGCCCGCAGACCCACCTGGCCAAGCGGGGCACGCCGACCATGGGCGGGCTGATGATCCTGACGTCGGTGATGTCGTCGGTGCTGCTGTGGATGGATTTGTCGTCCATCTATGTCTGGGCTTGCTTGTTCGTGACGCTGGGCTTTGGCGCCATCGGTTTCCTCGATGATTATGACAAGGTGACCAAGGCCAGCCACAAGGGGCTTTCGGGCAAGATGCGGCTGGCGTTCGAATTTCTGATCGCCGGTTTCGCCGCCTGGCTGATCGTCAACCAGCATGGCAATACCGCGCTTTACCTGCCCTTCTACAACGGCCCGGCAATTGAGCTGGGGCCGTTCTATTTCCTCTTCGCCGCCTTCGTGATCGTGGCGTTCGGCAATGCGGTCAACCTGACCGACGGGCTGGACGGGCTTGCGACCATGCCGGTCATCATTGCCTGCATGGCGTTCATGGCGATCGTCTATCTGGTCGGGCGCGCAGACTTTGCCCATTATCTGGGCATTCCACATGTGCCGGGGGCGGGCAATCTCACCATTCTTTGCGGAGCGATCATCGGGGCGGGGCTGGCCTTCCTCTGGTTCAACGCGCCGCCTGCCGCCGTTTTCATGGGCGATACCGGCAGCCTGGCGCTGGGCGGCACCATTGGCGTGATCGCCGTTACCGCGCATCATGAGATCGTGCTGGGCGTGATTGGCGGGCTGTTCGTGGTGGAGGCGATGTCGGTCATCATCCAGGTCTTCTTCTACAAGCGGACCGGCAAGCGGGTCTTCAAGATGGCCCCGATCCACCATCATTTCGAGCAGCTTGGCTGGGCTGAGCCGACCGTGGTGATCCGCTTCTGGATCATTTCCTTCGTGCTGGCGCTGGCCGGCCTTGCCACGCTGAAGTTGCGGTGAGCGCCATGGGGATCGTTTCGGACGTCTTTGCAGGCAGGAAATATGCGGTGCTGGGTCTGGCGCGGTCCGGGCTGGCGACGGTCGAATGCCTCGCCGCCAGCGGCGCGCAGGTCGTCGCCTGGGACAGTCGGGACGAGGCGCGTGCCGCCGTCGAGGGCAAGGCGGAACTGGCTGACCCCACCGAAATCGACCTCAAGGGCTTTGACGGCGTGGTGGTTTCGCCGGGCGTTCCGCTCAACAGGCATCCCATCGCCATGCATGCGAAGCTCGCGGGCGTGCCGGTCGTCGGCGACATAGAGTTGTTCGCGCTTGCCCGTCCCACCCTGCCGAAGCATCGGGTGGTCGGGATCACCGGGACCAACGGGAAGTCCACCACGACGGCCCTGGTCCATCACATCATCGAGACGGCGGGCATTCCGACTCGGATGGGCGGCAATATCGGCCTGCCCATATTGGGGCAGGACCCGCTGCCCGACGGCGGCGTCTATGTGCTGGAACTGTCCAGCTACCAGATCGACCTGACGCGCAGTCTCGATTGCGACGTGGCGGTGCTGTTGAACATCACGCCCGATCATCTGGATCGCTATAATGGCTTTGAAGGCTATGTGGCGTCCAAGGCGCGGCTGTTTGAAATGCAGGCGGGCGATCATATCGCGGTGATCGCTGCTGAGGATGAACCGAGCCGTTCGATCCTGTCGTCCGTGCGTCATTCCCGCGCAGCCGACGACGAGCGCGTGATGGCGGTGAAAGCCGCCGACATCGATCCCAGCCGCCAGGCCAGCTGGCCCGCGCTGCAAGGCCCGCACAATGCCCAGAACGCTGCCGTCGCCATTGCCGTCGCCCGCGCGCTCGGCATCGATGAAGCGGCGATCGAAAAGGGCCTGCAAAGCTATGCCAGCCTGCCCCACCGGATGCAGCGGGTGCGCGAGTTGAACGGCGTCCTCTATGTCAATGACAGCAAGGCGACCAACGCTGCCTCGACCGCCCCTGCGCTCGCCGCCTATCCGCCGATCGATGGGCGGCCGCGCCTGCACTGGATTGTCGGCGGCCTTGCCAAGACCGACAATCTGGACGAGTGCGAACCTTATTTCGGTAATGTCGCCCATGCCTATACCATCGGTGAGGCGGGCGCTATGTTCGCCGAACTGCTGCGATCGCATATGGCGGTGGACGATAGCGAGATGCTATCGGCCGCCGTTCGCCGGGCGGCGCGGGTGGCCCAGCCGGGGGATGTGGTGCTGCTGTCGCCCGCTTGCGCCAGTTTCGACCAGTTCCGCGATTTCGAGGCGAGAGGCGATGCCTTCGTCGCTGCCGTGGCCGCGCTGGAATAAAGGGAAGCGGAGGAACCTGGGGGCATGTCGAGGGCAGGCGATCTTGTAAAGGAATTCAGGAACCGCACCGTCCCGCGGGAGCGCACGGCGCTGGCCATCTGGTTCTGGGAAATCGACCGCGTGCTGCTGTCGCTGATCGTCGCGTTGATGGCGATCGGGCTGGTGGCGGTGGCGGCGGCGTCCCCGGTGGCGGCGATCGATCGGTCGACCAGCACGGTTTCGGTGACGCCGCTCATCTATTTCTATCGCCAGCTGATGTGGGTGTTCATCGGCCTGCCGATCATGCTGGTGATCTCCATGCTGCCCCGGACGCAGGCGCGCAGGCTGGCCTTCATATTGTGCGTCGTCTTTGCCGTGGCGTTGTTGCTGGTGCCGGTGCTTGGCTCGGTCGTGAACGGCGCCAAGCGCTGGATCGATCTGCCGGGTTTCCGGTTCCAGCCGTCGGAATTCCTGAAGCCTGTCTATGTCGTCACCATGGCCTGGCTGCTGTCGCTGCGCGGCAAGGACATGACATTGCCCGTGATCCCGCTGACAGGCGCGCTGACATTGCTGATCGCGGCGATCCTGATGAAGCAGCCGGACTTCGGCCAGACGGTCATCTTCCTTGCCTGCTGGGGTGGCCTGCTGCTGCTGTCGGGCGTTTCGATGCGCTTCATCGGCGCGATGGCGGGCGTGGGGCTCGGCGGCCTGGTGCTGATGTACATGTTCTACGAGAATGGCCGCCAGCGGATCAACGACTTCCTGGGGATCGGCGTTGCACAGGATATGGGGCCGGACCAGACGGAGCTGGCCTTCCGCACGATCACCCATGGCGGTTTCCTGGGCGTGGGTCCGGGCGGGGGACAGAACAAGTTCCGCCTGCCCGAAGCGCATACCGACTATATCTTCTCCGTCATCGGGGAGGAGTTCGGCCTGCTTGCGTGCATCGGCATTGCCTGCGTCTATCTGGCGATCGTCGTGCGCGTTTTTCTGCGCATGCTGGACGAGGATGATAATTTCACGATCCTCGCCGCGGCGGGCCTCACCACGCAATTCGGGCTGCAGGCGATCATCAACATGGGCGTCAATGCGCAGATATTTCCGTCAAAGGGCATGACGCTGCCCTTTATCAGCTATGGCGGCTCCTCTATGCTGGCGCTTTGTATCGGCGTCGGCCTGTTGCTCGCGTTCACGCGGCGCAATCCCTTCATGGGTCGGCACACGGTCGTCAAATGGAGTGGTCGATGAGTATTTCCCGACACTTCGTCCTCGCCGCCGGCGGGACGGGTGGGCACATGATTCCGGCGCATGCCGTCGCCGAGGAACTGATGCTGCGCGGCCACCATGTCGCGCTGGTGACGGATGAGCGCGGCGCCAAGATTCCCGGCATTTTCGACAAGGCGCAGGTCCATGTCATGCCGGCGGGGCGCATGACCAGGAATCCGAAGAGCTGGCCGGGCGCGGTGAAGGCGATCCTTGCAGGCCGGGCGATGGCGCGGCGTTTGAACGAGACCTTCCGTCCGACGGCCGTGGTGGGTTTCGGCGGCTATCCGGCCATGCCCGCGCTGCTGGGCGCGCTGGCCGACGGCATTCCGACGGCGATTCATGAACAGAATGCCGTGCTGGGCCGGGTGAACCGCTATCTGGCGGGGCGGGTCGACGCGATCGCGACCGCCTATCCCGACGTCCGGCGGCTCAAGGACCGCTATGCCGGCAAGGTGCATCTGGTCGGCAATCCGGTGCGCGAGGAAGTGAAGCAATTGCGCGAGGAGGAATTCCCCGCGCTGACTGATGAAAGCGTGTTCCGCGTGCTGGTGATCGGCGGCAGCCAGGGTGCGACAATACTTTCCAGCGTCGTGCCCGACGGGCTGGGCATGTTGCCGCTCAGCCTTCGCCGCCGCCTGCAGGTGACGCAGCAATGCCGCGCCGAGGATATCGAGCGGGTGCGCAAGCTCTACGCCGACCTCGAAATCCCGGCGGACCTGGCGACCTATTTCAACGATGTGCCGGAGAAGCTGGGCTGGTCGCACCTGGTGATCGCCCGTGCGGGCGCATCCACATTGGCGGAACTGACCTGTGCAGGCCGGCCCGCGATCCTGATCCCGCTGCCGAGCGCGATGGACGACCACCAGACCGCGAATGCCCGGGAAATGACCGAGGCCGGCGGCGCGCGCACCATTGCGCAGGCGCGCTTCACGGCGGTCGAGCTTGCCAAGCAGATGCAGAAGATGGCGCTGGAACCGGGCGCGCTCCAGAACGCAGCGAAACGCGCCCGCGCCTGCGGCCGCCCCGATGCGGCACGCGACATGGCGGATCTGCTGGAAAGCATCGGCACGGCGCCGATCATCAACGATCCGGTGAAGGTCGGGCCGACCCCGGCAAGCCTCAATCTGCAGGGGGTTCCCGCGTGAAGTCCGGCAATCTCGGCCTGAAAGGTTCTCCCTGTTTCATGAATAAGGAATCCCGCGCATGAAGGGTGTCGGCACCGACATCGGCACGATCCATTTCATCGGCATTGGCGGCATAGGCATGTCCGGCATCGCCGAAGTGATGCACAATCTGGGTTACAAGGTTCAGGGCAGCGACGTGGCCGAAGGCTATGTGGTCGAGGGACTGCGCAAGAAGGGCATTCCGGTGATGATCGGCCACAAGGCCGAAAATCTGGGCGATGCTGCTGTCGTCGTCACCTCCACCGCGATCAAGAAGGGCAATCCCGAGGTCGATCTGGCGCTGGAACGCCGCGTGCCCGTCATCCGTCGCGCGGAAATGCTGGCGGAACTGATGCGCCTCAAATCCACCGTGGCTGTCGCGGGCACGCACGGCAAGACCACGACCACCTCCATGGTTGCGGCGCTGCTGGACGCGGGCGGGGTGGACCCGACCGTGATCAATGGCGGCATCATCAACAGCTACGGTTCCAATGCCCGGCTGGGCAACAGCGAGTGGATGGTCGTGGAGGCCGACGAGAGCGACGGCAGCTTCCTGCGCCTCGACGGTACGCTGGCGGTGGTCACCAATATCGATCCGGAACATCTCGATCATTATGGCAGCTTCGACAAGGTGAAGGATGCCTTTGTCGAGTTCGTCGAGAATGTGCCCTTCTATGGCGCGGCGATGCTCTGCCTCGACCATCCGGAGGTGCAGGCGATCCTGCCGCGCGTGCAGGACCGGCGCATCGTCACCTATGGTTTCTCCGCCCAGGCGGATATTCGCGGCGAGAATGTTCAGCCGATCCCGGGCGGCAACCGCTTCGATGTGCAGATTCGTGAGCGTGACGGATCGCTGCGCCGGATCGAGGGGATCGTAATGCCGATGCCGGGCCGCCACAATGTGCTGAACGCCATGGCGGCGATCGGCGTGGCGCTGCAGATGGGCATCGATGACGCGACGATCCAGACCGGCTTCGCCAAGTTCGGCGGGGTCAAGCGGCGCTTCACCAAAGTCGGGGAAATCGCCGTCGGGGGCGGTACCGCGACGGTGATCGACGATTATGGTCATCATCCGGTCGAGATCAGGGCTGTGCTGGCCGCCGCACGCGAAGGAGCGAAAGGCCGGGTCATCGCCGTGGTCCAGCCGCATCGCTTCACCCGTCTGCGCGACCTGATGGATGAGTTCCAGCAGGCTTTCAACGACGCCGACATCGTCTATGCCGCCCCGGTCTATCCGGCCGGCGAGCAGCCGATCGAAGGGGTGGACAGCGCGGAACTGGTCGCGGGGCTGAAGCGCCGGGGCCATCGCAACGCCGCGACGGTCGAGGGTGCGGACGATCTCGCCCGCCTGATCGCCGCCGATGTGCAGGCGGACGACATGATCATCTGCCTTGGCGCGGGCGACATCACCAAATGGGCGGCGGGCCTTGCCTCCGCCGTTGCGGAGAAGGAAACCGCCTGATGTTCGAGCTGTTCAATGTTGGCCTCGAGATGCAGAAGCGCATGATCGACCTCCAGATGCAGGGCATCGAAGTGGCGCAGCAGATGGTCGACGCGGCGCAGCGCAATGTGGACGCCGGGGCCGCCGCCGGGCGGGCGGGCGAAGCGGGTGTGAAGGCGATGAAGGGCTGGATGCGGCTCTGGGGGATGCGCGATTGACGCTGGCGGTCACGTCTCTTCCCCCGGTTCGCGGCTCGCTCAGGGCCGATGCGCCGCTGGCGCCGCTCGTCTGGTTCAAGGCGGGCGGTGTTGCGCAATGGCTGTTCGAGCCGAAGGACGCGGACGATCTTTCTGATTTTCTGGCGCGGCTCGACCCTGCGATTCCGGTGATGGCGCTGGGCCTGGGGTCCAACATGATCGTGCGCGACGGCGGGGTTCCGGGCGTGGTGGTGCGCCTTGGCAAGCCATTCGCCAGGGTGGAGCAGGTCGATGCGACCAGCCTGCGTTGCGGGGGAGGAGCATCGGGCATCCTTGTTTCCTCGACGGCGCGGGACGCGGGCATAGCGGGGCTTGAATTCCTGCGCTCGATTCCCGGCACGGTCGGCGGCTTCGTGCGGATGAACGGGGGCGCCTATGGCCGTGAGACGTGCGATATCCTTGTGGAATGCGATGTTGTTCTGCGGTCGGGCGAACGGGTGACGCTGCCGATCGACGCGCTGGGCTACACCTACCGCCACAGCGCCCTTCCCGACGGCGCGGTCGTGGTGAGTGCCATTTTCCGGGGCGTTCCTGGCGAGCCGGCGGCCATCCAGGCGGAAATGGATCGCATCGCCGCCGCCCGCGAGGAAAGCCAGCCGCTTCGCAGCAAGACCGGCGGCTCGACCTTCAAGAATCCCGATGGGCACAAGGCCTGGCAGCTTGTGGATCAGGCCGGGTGCAGGGGGCTGCGACAGGGCGGCGCGCAGGTTTCGGAAAAGCACACCAATTTCCTCCTCAACCTGGGCGACGCGACGAGCGCGGATATCGAGGCGCTGGGCGAGGAGGTCCGCCGCCGGGTGAAGGAAAAGAGCGGCATCGACCTCGAATGGGAAATTCAAAGGGTGGGCGTTCAGCTGGTTGAAGGAAAAGACAGATGACCCGTGGCCCCTGGCATGTTGCCGTCCTGATGGGGGGGTGGTCCGCCGAACGGCCGGTTTCGCTTTCGTCGGGCGAGGGTGTCGCCAAGGCGCTGGAGTCGCGTGGCCACAGGGTCACGCGGATCGACATGGATCGTGACATCGCGCTGCGCCTTGCGGAGGTGAGGCCGGACGTGGTGTTCAACGCCCTTCACGGCGTTCCCGGCGAGGACGGCACCGTGCAGGGGATGATGGACCTGATGGGCATCACCTACACCCATTCGGGCCTCGCCACCTCCGTCATCGCCATCGACAAGCAGCTTACCAAGCAGGCGCTGGTGCCCCATGGCATCCCCATGCCCGGCGGGCATATCGTCCGCAGCGAAAGCCTGTTCGAGGGCGATCCCCTGCCGCGCCCCTATGTGGTGAAGCCGGTCAATGAGGGCAGTTCGGTCGGCGTCGCCATCGTGACCAGGGACGGCAATCATGGTTCGCCGATCGGCCGGGATGTCGAGGGTCCGTGGCTGCATTTCGAAGAGTTGCTGGCCGAACCCTATATTCGCGGGCGGGAACTGACGACCGCCGTGCTGGGCGACGAAGCGCTGCTGGTCACGGAATTGCGTCCGAAAAGCGGTTTCTACGATTTCGACGCCAAATATACGGACGGGATGACCGAGCATGTGTGCCCCGCCGATATTCCCCAGGAGATCAGCGAAGCCTGCAAGGCCATTGCCCTGCGCGCGCACCAGTTGCTGGGTTGCAAGGGGGCGTCGCGGGCTGATTTCCGCTGGGACGATGAACAGGGGATCGACGGGCTGTTCCTGCTGGAAGTGAACACGCAGCCGGGCATGACGCCGCTCAGCCTGGTGCCTGAACAGGCGGCGAAGCTGGGCATTGACTATGCCGAGCTGGTGGAGCGTATAGTCGAGGACGCGCTGAAGAGCGCAGGGGGGACGAAGCATGGCTGAAGCACGCATCCGGCGTGGCGGAACGGCGCGGTTGGCGCGCACGACCGGCACGCGCGGCCGCAGCGGTGGGCGAGGACGTTCGGTCAAGCAGCGGAGCTGGATCGACGGTCTGATCGACCTGCTGCCGGTCAGCGAGGAGACGCTCCAGCGCATGGCGAGCTGGGCGATCGTCGGTATCGTGCTGGCGGCGCTGGTGGGTATCGCCATCTGGTCGGGCCTTCCCGCCATGGCCGGGCAGAAGGCGTCCGAACTGGCGGCCAAGGCAGGCTTCGAGGTCGAGAAAGTCGAAGTGCGCGGCGTCGAGCGGATGGACGAACTGCCCATCTACAATATCGCCCTTGGCCAGGTGAGCCGGTCGATGCTCTCGCTCGACCTGCCCAGGGTGCGGGCTGACATGCTGAAGCTCGGCTGGGTCAAGGATGCGCGCATTTCCCGTCGCCTGCCCGATACGCTGGTGGTCGACATCGTCGAGCGCGATCCGGTTGCGGTGTGGCAGCATGATGGGCAGCTTCACCTGATCGACGTGGCCGGCGTGGTGCTGCAATCGGTATCGGCAGGGGCGATGCCGGACCTGCCGCTGGTCGTTGGCCCCAACGCCAATCTGCAGACCGCGGGTCTCAACAGGCTGATGGAAAATGCGCCTGCGCTCAAACCGATGCTGGCGGGCGCCACCTGGGTCGGGAACCGGCGCTGGGACTTGCGCTTTCAATCGGGCGAGACGCTGTCCCTGCCCGAAGGCGACAAGCCGTCGGCTACGGCGTTGGTCAATTTCGCGCGGATGGACGGGGTGAACCGCCTGCTGGGCCGGGGTATCGTGAAGTTCGACATGCGCGATCCCGATCGTTTCGTGCTGCGCCTGCCGCAGGGGCAGGGAAGCGGCCAGTCCGGCGACAAGCCCGCCGCGAGCGCCGAAGCGCCTGCCAAGGGCGAGGAAGGCTGAACCCCCATGGCCCAACCCAAGGTCGAGAAGTTCGTCACCGCGATCGACATCGGATCGTGGAAAGTGTCCGCGCTGATCGCGGGGCGCACCGAAAATGGCGAACTGGCGATCCTGGGCACCGGGCAGCGTGAAAGCCGGGGCGTTCGGCGCGGCTTCATCGCGGATATGGAACGGACCGAACTCGCCGTGCGGGAAACCGTCGAACAGGCGGAACGCGTCGCGGGCACGAATATCGAGGATGTGTGGGTCAGCTTTTCGGGCGGTTCGCTGGTCAGCGATGTCGTCACCGTCGAGCGCGACATGGGCGGTTATCGCGTCGAACAGGCGGACATCGATGACCTTCTGACCACAGGCCAGCAGGGGATTGATCCGGACGGCCGCGTGGTTCTGCATGCGCAGCCGACCTGTTTCACCATCAACGGCCGTGTGCCGGTGAAGAAGCCGCTGGGCATGCATGCGGACCTGCTGGGCGTCGATATCCATGTCGTGCTGGCCGACGGGGCGCCGCTCGCCAATCTCGACCTTTGCGTGCGCGGCGCCTATCTCAATGTCAATTCCATCGTCGCTTCTCCCATCGCCACGGGCCTTGCCTGCCTGTCCGAGGAAGAGCGCGACCTGGGCGTCGCGCTGGTGGAACTGGGCGCGGGCGTCACCAATGTCTCGCTTTATGCGGGTGGCATGCTGGTCGGGCTGCACAGCATTCCCATCGGTGCGTCCGACATCACCGACGACATAGCGTCGGCCTTCGGCATTCGCCGCAGCCAGGCGGAGCGGATCAAATGCTTCTACGGATCCGCGATGCAGAACCGCCGCGATTTCCGGGACATGATAGAGATCGCGGCGCCGCATGGCGATGTCGCCATTCCGGGGCAAAGCGCGGGCCCCAACGCCGATGGCGGCAAGATTACCCGCGCCGCTCTGGTGGCGGTGATCTGCGAGCGGTTGAACCAGATCATGGTGGAGGTGAATGCGGCGCTCGCCGGCATGGGCTTCAACACCCCCACGGGGCGGCAGGTCGTGCTGACCGGCGGCGGCGCCGAAATGAAGGGCATTGCCGACTATGCGCAGGGTGCGCTGGGCCGCGCGGTGCGGATCGGGCGGCCGCGCGGCCTCGCCGCCATGCCGGAGGCACATAGCGGTCCGGCCTTTGCGACATTGGCCGGTCTTGCGCTTTATGGCGCTTCAAACCCGGTTGATCTTAGAACGATAGCGCCCGCTCCCCAGACCGTTCACCGTATCGGCGCGCCAGCATGGTGGCAGAGGATGGTGAAGGCGATGAAGACGAACTATTGAAATAAACACGGTCAGACGAAATTTACTGGTGAAATACGCCATCATCTTGCATTAACCTTCGATGACAGTTTCGCTCACGTCACCGAAGCTGGAGGGAGCTAGAATTTATGAGCATTGAAATCAGCCCGCCGCATGTGGACGAGTTGAAGCCACGCATCGCGGTGATCGGCGTCGGCGGCGCGGGCGGCAACGCCATTGCGAACATGATCGCCGCCTCCGTCGAGGGTGTGGATTTCATTGTCGCCAATACGGACGCGCAGGCGCTCAACGCTTCGCCCGCGGAACGGCGCATCCAGCTTGGCCCGCAGATCACCGAAGGGCTGGGCGCCGGCTCTCGCCCGGAAATCGGCAAGGCGGCCGCGGAAGAGACCATCGCCTCGGTCGAGCAGGCGCTCGACGGCGCGCATATGTGCTTCATTGCCGCGGGCATGGGTGGCGGCACCGGCACCGGCGCCGCTCCGGTCATTGCCAAGTCCGCCCGTGACCGAGGCATCCTGACCGTCGGCGTCGTGACGAAGCCCTTCACCTTCGAGGGCAATCGCCGCATGAAGTCGGCGGAGGCAGGGATCGAGGAACTGCAGAAGCATGTCGATACCCTCATCGTCATCCCGAACCAGAACCTGTTCCTGATCGCCAACCCGAACACCACCTTCAAGGAAGCCTTCCAGATGGCGGACGAGGTGTTGCAGCAGGGCGTGCGCGGCATCACCGACCTGATGGTCATGCCAGGCCTCATCAACCTCGACTTCGCGGACGTCCGTTCCGTGATGGGCGAGATGGGCAAGGCGATGATGGGCACCGGCGAAGCCGAAGGCGACGGCCGCGCGCTCCAGGCGGCGGAGAAGGCGATCGCCAATCCGCTGCTCGACGGCGTGTCGATGCGCGGTGCGAAGGGCGTCATCGTCTCCATCGTCGGCGGTGACGACATGCGCCTGATGGAAGTGGACGAGGCCGCCAACCATATTCGCGAACTGGTCGATCCCGATGCGAACATCATCTGGGGTTCGGCCTTCAACGACAATCTGAACGGCAAGATCCGGGTGTCCGTGGTCGCCACCGGCATCGACAGCGATGCCAGCGCCAGTGCCGCGCCGCTGACCCAGCCGTTCAGCTTCGCGAGCCGTCCGGCCGTTGCCGTGCCGACCGCCGCCGCGCCCAAGCCCGCGCCGCAGGCCGCTCCGGCTCCGGTCGCCGCGCCTGCTCCCGCGCCGGAAGCAGAGCCTGAAACGCTGGAACTGGACGTGCCCGCCGCGCCTGCGCCCGCGCCGCTGACGCCGCCTGCCGCAGCGCCTGCTGCCGCGGCAAAGCCCGCGCCCTTCAGCCCGCCGCGCCCCGCAGCGGTGTTCTCCGACGAAGATCCTTCGCAGGACGAATTGCTGCTGGGTGAGGATGCGGCCGAAACAGTGCCGGCTCAGCCCGCTCCGGCGTCGCAGGCCGCACCGCGCGTCGCCACCGGAGGCACGTTGTTCGAGCGCATGGCGGGGCTGACCCGTGGCGCCGAGAAGGGCGCCGGCGCGAGCGATGACGGAACGCCAACGCCGGACATTCCGCGTTTCCTCAATCGTCAGAGCAATCAGTAAACAGGCAGCAGGGTTCGCCCCGCACGGATCAGGACAAGCGCGCCATCGGTTGCCATGGGCAACCGGGCGCGCTTTTTCTTTCGACATATTCCCTTGCACCGCCTCCATCCGCTAAAGGGCTGTCTGTGAGACGTTATGACATATGGATTGTTCGCGGACTGCTTCTAGCGGGCACCGCGCTGGCACAACCGGTTCTGGCGCAGCCTGCCCAGGTGCAGGCGATTCGTCCCTCGAGCGCCGAAGACCTCAACAATAATCTCGCGCGCCTGGCGTCCAATCCTCGCGATGTGACGGCGCTCATCGGCGCGGGAGAAGCGGCGCTGGACATGGACGATGCGCGGGCGGCGGCGGGTTTCTTCGCGCGGGCGGACATGCTTGCGCCGAACAACGGCAAGGTGAAGGCGGGCCTGGGCCGCGTCATGCTGAAAAACCAGAATCCGGGCGAAGCGCTGCGTCTGTTCGACCAGGCAACGCGGCTGGGCTTTCCCGAAGCAACCTTGCTGTCCGATCGGGGCCTTGCAAAGGACATGACCGGCGATCAGGCGGGGGCGCAGCGCGACTATCAGGCGGCGCTCCAGCGGACGCCGGACGATGTCGAACTCGCCCACCGCTATGCTGCGTCGCTCGGCATTTCCGGTCAGGTGGACGCGGCGGAACGGGTGCTGAAACCGCTGCTCTACAAGAGTGACCGGGCGGCCTGGCGCTACCGGGCGTTCATCCTGGCGATGAACAACCGACAGGCGGACGCGAAAAAGATCGCGGAGCAGACCATGCCGTCGCAGCTTGCCTCGGCCATCCTGCCCTATATGCAGAAAATGCCCTATCTGACCGCGGCCCAGAAGGCGGCGGCGGTGCATTTCGGACATTTCCCCGCCAATGTGGGTTCCACGATCGCACCCATCACCCCGACCGCGCCCGCATTCGCGTCGGTGACGCCTGCGGTGCCGCCGGCCAGCCAACCCGCCACGCAGACGCCGCCTTCCCGGTCCACGAAGCAGGACCGCCGTTCTCGTCGCACGGAGACTGCCACGCGGCTCGCTCAGGTGGAAGCGCCTTCCCGCAGCGCGCCGGTGCAGAGCCAGCCCGCTCCGGGCTCGGCCGCTTCGCAAATACAGGCGCCGTCGCCCCAGCGCACTATGCAGGCGGCCGCGCCCGCCGCCCATGTGCAGGGTCCGCCGGCGCCCGGCTTCGAATCCGTCCCCGCGCAAAACACTGCGCCCGCCAATCCGGCGCCGAGCCAGCTCAACGCGATCACGCTCGCCCAGGCGTCGGTGCCCCGGACGACGGCCCCGCCACAGGTCCAGGCTGCGTCCCCGGCCCAACCGGCCGTTCCGCCGCCCGCACCATCGCCCGCACCGTCGGCGGTACCGTCGCCGGCAACGCAGCAGCAGCAGATCGACCCGGCCGTCACCCGTTCGCTGGCCGACATCATTCACGCCATCGATGTGCCGGAATCCGAACGCCGATCGAGCGTCGTCGCGGTCGACCTGTCGGAGGTGGCCCAGATCCAGGCCGCCCGCCGTGCCGAGCGGGACGCTGCTGCCGCCACCGCCGCGGAAAAGGCGAAGAAGGCCGCTGCCGCCAAGGCGAAGGCCGAAGCGGACGCCAAGGCCAAACAACTGGCCGAGGAAAAGAAGAAGGCGGCCGAGGAAAAGGCGCGCCTTGCCGCCAATCCCGCGCGCAATTGGCTTCAGGTCGGCACGGGTGCGAACAAGGGCGCGCTGGCCTTTACCATGAAGGGGCTGCGCAAGAAATACGACTCGCTCGAACCACAGGACGCCTGGGTCGCGAGCTGGGGCCGCACCAATCGCCTGCTTGTCGGGCCGTTCAGCAGCTTTACGCGGGCCAAGACGCTGGAGGAAAAGTTGAAGGCGGCGGGGGCGGACGCCTTCGCCTGGAAGAGTGACGCCGGGGAAGAGGTCGAGCGCCTCCCGGCCAAATAGTGATTTCCCATCCGGCGGGACATCGAACGACTCGGCAAGGGCCGAAAACGACTTTAAAGGGCGCGGCATGACGCTGCTTGCATCCTATGCCTCAGATCCCGGCCAGAGCCGCGGTCGCCTTCATCCTGAACCAGGCGGGGAGGTGCGGGGGCCGCGCGACATGTTCCAGCGGGACCGCGACCGCATCATCCACAGCATTGCCTTCCGTCGCCTGCGCCACAAGACGCAGGTGTTCGTGTCGCCCGACGGCGATCATTTCCGCGTCCGCCTGACCCATAGCCTGGAGGTGGCGCAGATCGGCCGCACGACGGCGCGGACGCTGGGCCTCAACGAGGATCTGACCGAAGCGCTCTGCCTGGCGCATGACATCGGTCATCCGCCCTTCGGCCATGCCGGGGAGGACGCGCTGGAGGCAGCGCTCGATGCGCATGGAGGCTTTGACCATAATGCGCATACGCTGCGCACGCTGATGCTGCTGGAAAGCCCCTATCCGCTGTTTCGCGGCCTGAATTTGAGCTGGGAGATGCTGGAGGGGCTGGCAAAGCACAATGGTCCGGTCACGCGGCCCGGCTGGGCCATGCAGGCGGTGGATGCGCTGTTCCCGCTCGACCTGGCCAGCCATGCCTCGCTGGAGGCGCAGCTTGCGGCGATTGCGGACGACATCGCCTATGACAATCACGATATCGACGACGGGCTGCGCGCGGGCCTGCTGACGCTGGACCAGCTTTTGAGCGTGCCGCTGGTGAAAGGCTGCTGGGACCGTGTTCGCGCGCGCTATCCCGATGTGCCGCAGGATCGCCTGCTGCGCGAACTGGTGCGGGAACAGATCGGCGTGATGGCGAATGACCTGATCGCGGCCACTCGCGCCAATATCGCCGCCGCGGGCGTGGAGACGGTCGACGACGTTCGCAGGGCTGGTGCCACGCTGGTCGGCTTCTCGCCCGAACTCGCCGCGCAGGAGCGCGATCTCAAGCGTTTCATGTATGCGACGCTTTATCACCATCCTTCGCAACTGGCGGCGGCGGACCGGGCGCGGGTGATCGTGACCGATCTGTTCCGCGCCTATCAGGCGGATCCGAAGCTGATGCCGCCGGAGTGGCGCGATGATTGCGCGACGCTGGAACCTCAGCGCAGCCGGCATATAGCGGACTTCATCGCCGGCATGACCGATCGCTATGCCGAAAAGCGGCATGCCGAGATTTTCGGTGAACTGGCGCTGGCCTGAGCATTTCCCTTGTCCTCCATGCGCTCCCGATTCGCTGTTTCCGCGATCTGCTGCTCATGATGGTTCCTATCGCCCGGAAATCGCTCTATTCTTTTGATGCCGCATCGTTTTGCGCAAAATCGGTTCCCACTTTTGCGCACGATGCTTTAAGGCTGGGCCATGGCCCTTCATCCGCAGATCGCCGCGCTCGCCGCCCAGCTTGAGGATCTTGCCGAACTGCTGCGCGCGCAAGACGACCGGCTCTGGTCGGGACGGATCGACCTGGTGCGGCATCTGGTCGCGGACTCCAATTTCGCCGGCGTCGAACGCTTCCTGCGCCTGTTCGAAGGGGAGGAGGGGCTTGGCGCTCTCGTGCTGAGCGATGCGGCGGCCAATCAGCGGCTGATCGAACGACGACAGGCCGCCCGCATTTTGGCCGAACGGCTGGCAAAAGAGGAAGGCGCGGATTGAGCGATTGACGGCGCGGCGCATTTCACGCAATGCGGGACTGTCGCCGGTGCCGTGGATTCGGTCATCGGACTTGATGCGGGAGAGCATGGGAAGCCTTTCAGGCCACCCCGTCGCCGAAGGAGCAACCGCCCCGGAATCTCTCAGGCCAAAGGACCGCATCATGGGCAGGCACTCTGGAAAGCGGACGGATCATCCCGTCCCACCGAAGGGGTAAGCCATCCGGTCGCTCGGCCGGTGGTCAAAGCTCTCAGGTTCCGTGACAGAGGGGGTGGCAAACGCGATCAGTCCGACTCCGGGACGGCGCGTCTGTCGCCAACGACCCTCGCACGGAAAGGCCCGCCTCCCATGTCCGGCAACGACGACATCGCCCATATCGAAGAAGAATTGCCGTTGCAGGCCCTGCCGCTGGATGGCTGGCACCGGGCCAGGGGTGCGCGCATGGTCGGTTTTGCGGGCTACCACATGCCGATCCAATATGAAGGCATCATGGCCGAGCATGGCTGGACCCGCGAACATGCCGGGCTGTTCGACGTCAGCCATATGGGCCAGCTCAGCTTTTCCGGCGAAGGCGTGGACGATGCGCTGGAACTTCTGCTGCCGAGCGACATCAGGGGGTTGAAGCCCTTTCGCCAGCGCTACTCGATGCTGCTCGACGAAGAGGGCGGCATATTGGACGACCTGATGGTTTCCCGCCTGGGGGGTGGCGCCTTCGATGGCGCGGACATCTACATGGTCGTCAACGGCGCGACCAAATATGACGACATGGGCTGGATGATCGAGCATCTGCCCGATGAAGTCGTGATGAATCATATGGACGAGCAGGCCCTGCTCGCCTTGCAGGGGCCGGAGGCAGGGGAGGCCCTGGCCACGCTGATCCCGGAAACCGCCGATCTGATCTTCATGCAGTCCGGCCTTTTCACCTGGCGCGGCGTTCCGCTGTGGATCAGCCGGTCGGGCTATACTGGCGAGGATGGTTTCGAAATCAGCGTCCCCGCCGCCGAGGCGACGCTTCTCGCCGACGCGCTCTGCGCCTTGCCGCAGGTGAAGCCTGTCGGTCTTGGCGCGCGCGATTCGCTGCGCCTGGAGGCGGGGCTGCCGCTTTACGGTCATGACCTGACGCACGCCGTCAGCGCCATCGGCGCCGACCTGGGCTTCGCCATCCAGAAACGCAGGCGGGAAGAAGGCGGCTTCATCGGCCATGCGCGGGTGATGAAGGAATTGGCCGACGGCCCGGGTTCGAAGCGCGTGGGCCTCAGGATCGAGGGTCGTTTGCCCGCGCGGGAGGGCGCAACGATCCATGCTGGCAGTGCACGGGTGGGTGAGGTCACATCCGGCGGTTTCGCGCCCACGGTGGGCGCGCCGATCGCCATGGGCTGGGTCAGCCTGCCGCACAGCGCGATCGGCACCGCGCTCGAAATCGAAGTGCGCGGCAAGCGGATCGCGGCTGAGGTCGCGCCGATGCCGTTCGTTCCGCACCGTTATCGTCGAAAGGCCTGAGTCCTTTTTGGTTTCTGATTGGTCGTGATTTTCAAGCAAATCACTCGGAGGGAAGTAAATTATGAGCCGTTATTTCACCGACGAACATGAATGGATCGATGTCGAGGGCGAAATCGCCACGGTCGGCATCACTGATTATGCGCAGGAGCAATTGGGCGACATCGTGTTCGTCGAACTGCCCGCCGAGGGTACGTCCTTCGAAAAGGGCGACGACGCTGCCGTGGTCGAATCGGTCAAGGCGGCTTCGGACGTCTATGCCCCGATTTCGGGTGAGGTCATCGAAACCAACGGCGCGCTGGAGGATGAGCCTGCGCTGGTGAACAGCGATGCCGAAGAGGACGGCTGGTTCTTCAAGCTGCGCGTTGCCGATGCCGGCGAACTGGAAGGCCTGATGAACGAAGCGGCCTACAAGAAGTTCGTGGCGAGCCTTTGATCCCATGAAAGCTCCTCCCGCTTTGGGGAGGGGGGAGATTTGTTGAATGCGCTACCTACCCCTTACTGACGCCGACCGGCAGGAGATGCTCTCCGTCATCGGTGCGTCGTCGGTCGACGACCTGTTCGTGGACGTTCCCGCCGAAGCCCGCCTTCCGGGCAAGATCGCGGGCCTGCCGGACCATGCCAGCGAACTGGCGGTCGAGCGTCACATGGCTGCTCTGGCACGGAAGAATCTGTCGGCAGGGGAGGCGCCCTTCTTCCTGGGCGCGGGCGCATATCGCCATCATGTTCCCGCCAGCGTCGATCATCTGATCCAGCGTGGCGAGTTCCTGACCGCCTATACCCCCTATCAGCCGGAAATCGCGCAGGGCACGCTCCAGGTGCTGTTCGAGTTCCAGACGCAGGTGGCCCGTCTGCTGGGTTGCGACGTCGCCAATGCCTCCATGTATGACGGATCCACCGCCTGCTGGGAAGCGATCGGCATGGCCCGCCGCATCACCAGGCGGGGGAAGGCGGTCCTGTCTTCCGGCCTGCATCCGCACTATGTTTCGGTCGCCAACACCATGGCGAAATTCACCGGCGACGCGCTGGTGCATGAGGCGCCGGCACTGGATGCCGCCACCGATATCGATGCACTGATCGCGGCCATCGACAAGGATACGAGCTGCGTCGTCGTTCAATATCCCGACATATTGGGCCGCATCGCCGACCTGACGCCGCTCGCGGACGCTGCCCACGCGGCGGGCGCGCTGCTGGTCGCGGTGGTGACGGAACCCGTTGCGCTGGGCGCGATCAGGGCGCCGGGCCATATGGGTGCGGACATCGTCGTCGGCGAGGGGCAGTCCATCGGCGTCGGCCTGCAATTCGGCGGGCCCTATCTCGGCCTTTTCGCCTGCAAGCAGCAATATGTCCGCCAGATGCCGGGCCGCCTCTGCGGGCAGACGATGGACGCGGCGGGCAAGCGCGGCTTCGTGCTGACGCTTTCGACGCGCGAGCAGCATATCCGCCGTGAAAAGGCGACGTCGAACATCTGCACCAATTCCGGCCTCTGCGCGCTGGCATTCAGCATCCACATGACGCTGCTGGGCGAAAAGGGGCTGCGGGAGATGGCTGCCCTCAACCATGGCCTCGCCGTCCAGGCGGCCGACCGTCTGGCGCAGGTGCCGGGCGTTGCGCTGCTCAACGACAGTTTCTTCAACGAATTCACCCTGGTCCTGTCGAAAGATGCCCGCGAGGTCGTCCGCAACCTGGCCGACAAGGGCATTCTGGGCGGCGTCTCGCTCGGTCGCCTGTTCCCGGATGCACCGGCGATCGGCAAGGGGCTGGTCGTCGCCGTCACCGAAACCGTGACGGCGGAGGATATCGAAACCTTTGCCAAGGCGCTGGAGGAGGAACTGGCATGACTATGCTCAAGGAAGGCCGCCCCACCACGCCGCAGGCTCTGGCCGAATCCGATGCCGCGCCCGTGCCTGCCACCGTCACCGGCAACCGCGCGCTGATGCTGGAGGAAGCGCTGATCTTCGAAATCGGCTCGGCCGAGACCACTGGCGTCGATTTTGCGCAGGCGCCAGATGTTGCCGACCGCCTCGGCAATCTGGCGCGCACCGACAGCATTGGCTTGCCCGGCCTGTCGGAGCAGGAAACGGTGCGCCACTACACCCGTCTCAGCCGCCAGAATTATGCCATCGACCTTGGCCTTTTCCCGCTCGGCTCCTGCACGATGAAGCATAATCCGCGCCTCAATGAGAAGGTGGCGCGGATGCCCGGGTTCGCCGATGTCCACCCGCTTGCGCCGCAATCGACGGTGCAGGGCGCGCTGGCAGTGATTCATGAACTGGCCGGCTGGCTGGTGACGCTGACCGGCATGCATTCGGTCGCGATGAGTCCCAAGGCAGGCGCCCATGGCGAACTGTGCGGCCTGCTCGCGATCCGCGCGGCGCTGGAAGCGCGCGGCGATGCGCGCAGCGTCGTCCTGGTGCCCGAAAGCGCCCATGGTACCAACCCTGCGACCGCCGCCTTCTGCGGTTACAAGGTCGAGGATATTCCGGCGACCCCGGATGGTCGCGTCGATCTGGATGCGCTGAAAGGCCGCCTTGGGCCCGATGTTGCCGCGGTGATGATCACCAATCCCAATACCTGCGGCCTGTTCGAGCGGGACATGAGGACGATCTCCGACGCGGTGCATGCCGCCGGGGCCTTCGTCTATTGCGACGGCGCCAATTTCAACGCCATTGTCGGCCGGGTCCGCCCCGGCGACCTGGGCGTCGATGCGATGCACATCAACCTGCACAAGACTTTCTCGACGCCGCATGGCGGTGGCGGTCCCGGCTCCGGCCCGGTGGTGCTGTCGGAGGCGCTTGCCCCGTTCGCGCCGCTGCCTTTCGTGGAAAAGCAGGGCGACAAATTCGTGCTGGTCGAGGAAGAGACAGTGGAAGACCATCATGGCCGGACCTTCGGCCGCATGGTCGCCTTCCATGGTCAGATGGGCATGTTCACCCGCGCCCTGACCTATATCCTCAGCCATGGTGCGGACGGCCTGCGGCAGGTCGCTGGCGACGCCGTGCTGAATGCCAATTACATCCTGCGCAGCCTGGACGATGTGCTGGATGCCCCCTTTGGCGGCAGCGGCCCGTGCATGCATGAGGCGCTGTTCAGCGACAAGGGGCTGGCCGAAGGCTTCACCACGCTCGACATCGCCAAGGGGCTGATCGACGAGGGCTTCCATCCGATGACCATGTATTTCCCGCTGGTCGTCCATGGCGCGATGCTGGTCGAACCTACGGAGACGGAAAGCAAGGCGGCGCTTGACCAGTTCATCCTGGCGCTGCGCAGTGTGGCCGAACGCGCCAAGGCGGGCGATGAGCAATTGAAGGGCGCGCCCCATTTCGCGCCGCGCCGCCGCCTGGACGAAACGCTGGCTGCGCGCAGGCCGGTCCTCGCTTGGACCGAGCCGGCACTGGCGGAAGTGGCCGAATGACGGACAGGCCGGCGCCGTGGGAACCCGGTTCCGGCCCTGCCGCCGCCGGCAAGCGCCATGCGCCCGCGACGGAACGGAACCGCGATGTCATATTGGCGGTGCTTCGCGATGAACTGCCGTCCTCCGGTCTCGTGCTGGAAGTGGCGAGCGGCAGCGGACAGCATGTCGTTCATTTCGCCGCCACCCTGCCTGCTCTCGACTGGCAACCGAGCGATCCCGACCCGGCGGCGCTGGTATCCATAGAATCGTGGCGGCAGGAGGCGGGCCTTCCCAATGTGCGACCGCCGCTCAGGCTCGACGCGAGCGCCGACTGGCCGGTGGAAAGGGCCGACGCGATCCTGTGTGTCAACATGGTCCATATCAGCCCCTGGGAAGCGACGCTGGGGTTGATGAAGGGGGCGGGGGCCGTACTGCCGCCGGGCGGCTTGCTCTACCTCTACGGGCCCTATCTGCGGGAAAATGTCGAAACAGCGCCGAGCAATCTTGCCTTCGATGCATCCCTCAAGGCTCGTGATCCGCAATGGGGGCTGCGCCGGGTGGAGGATGTGATTGCCGCGGCGGAGGGCGAGGGGCTGGTGCTTCGCCGATTGCTCGAAATGCCCGCGAACAATCTGTCGTTGATATTCCGGCGGCGGGATTGAAAGACTGCGGCGCTCCTGCGAAGGGAGGAGCCTGATCTTGGCCGTTTGACCCGCGCTCCTGCTGACCGCTCGTTCGAGTGTTTTTGGGGGAGCATGCTGTACCCGTAGCAGGACCGATGCCTCATTCTCTCCTCTCCCTCGTCACCGCCGAACTGGCCGGGCCCGCCGATCCGCGCGCGGCGGCGATGGCGGGCGCGCTGGCTGCGCAATATCCCGATGCCTCGCGGGCGGTGCTCTTCTACGGTTCCTGCCTGCGGGAGAAGAATCTCGACGGCTTGATGCTGGATTTCTACCTGATCGTCTCCGACTATCGCGCCGCTTATGGAAAGCGCTGGCTTGCGGCCGCCAACCGGCTGATCCCGCCCAATGTCTTTCCCTTCGAACATAATGGCCTGATCGCCAAATATGCCGTGCTGTCGGAAGGTGACTTTGCCCGCCTCAACAGCCCTGCCGCCGACAATGTGTCGGTCTGGGCCCGCTTTGCCCAGCCCGCGCGGCTGCTCTGGGCGGCGGATGACCTTGCCCGCCAGCGCGCCATCACAGCCGTTGCCGGCGCTGCCCCGACGCTGCTCTCGCTTGCTCGCCCAATGGCGCAGGCCCAGGATGCGCTGTCGCTGTGGAGGACCGGCTTCACCCTGACCTATGGCGCGGAATTGCGGGCCGAACGGAAGGGGCGATCGCTTTCCATCGTCGATGCCGATCCGGAGCGCTACGCGCGCTTTGGCGAGGCCGCGCTGGACCAGGGCCTGCCGCCATCGCCGGAGCAGGCGGCTGCCCGCTGGCGGCGGTTGCAAAGGCGCGGCAAATGGCTGTCCGTCATCCGCCTGGCCAAGGCAAGCTTCACCTATGCTGGCGGCATCGATTATCTGGCGTGGAAGATCAATCGCCATGCGGGCACCACGATCCAGATCAGGCCCTGGCAGCGCCGCTGGCCGCTGATCGGCGCGCTTACTCTGCTGCCGCGGCTGTTCCGGGGTGGTGCGATCCGCTGAGCGCATTGGACAGCGCCTGTGCCAGCCCGGTCAGAGTGTAGGGCTTGCGCAACACTTCATGGCCCCCGAAATCGGTGCTTTCCGCTATATCGCCGGCATAGCCGGTGACGAACAGCACTGGCAGATGCGCATAGAGGGGCGGCAGGGTGCGTATCATCTCTGGCCCGGTCATGTCCGGCATCAGCACGTCGCTGACGATCAGGCCGATGTCGCGATGGCTGGTGAGCAGCTTCGCCGCCCTGGACGGATGATCGCAGGCGACCGGCAGGTGGCCCAGTTCCGCCAGCGCCGCCATCGTCTGGTTGAGGACGCGGGGATCATCCTCCACCACCAGGATACGCATCGGGGGATGGAGCACAGGCTCCCGGTCCGGCATAGGCGCGTCCATCGCACCTTCGCCTCCCGCCGCGACATGGCGGGGCAGGTAGAGATGGACGCTTGTGCCCTTGCCGGGCTCCGATTCTATGCGGATCTCGCCCTCGCACTGGTGCACGAAGCCGAAGATCTGGCTGAGGCCCAGCCCGGTGCCCTTGCCGACCGGCTTGGTGGTGAAGAAGGGTTCGAACACGCGCGACAGGATTTCGGGCGTCATGCCGCACCCGTCGTCAGTGACGCTGAGCATCACATATTCGCCGGCGGCGCATTCCCCGATCTCGTGCTGCGCCAGTTGGGCCTGTCCTGTCCTGATGACCAGTCGGCCCCGTCCGTCCATGGCGTCGCGGGCGTTGACGCACAGGTTCAATATCGCATTTTCCATCTGATGCTGGTCGACGAAGATCCGCCAGCCCTTCGCCTCATTTTCAAAGGCCATGGTGATCTGGTCGCCGATGGACCGATCGATCAATTCGGACAGTCCGGCCACCAGCGCATCAGGATCGACGGCGTTGGGCAGCAGCGGTTCCGACCGGGCGAAGGCCAACAGGCGGCGGGTCAGCGCGGCGGCGCGATTGGCACCCTCCATCGCATTGTCGAGATGACGGTTCGCCTCCTGCGGTTTCAGCCGCAGCTTGCGCTTGGCCAATTCCAGGCCGCCGACCACCACGGCCAGCATGTTGTTGAAGTCGTGGGCGATGCCGCCCGTCAACTGGCCCACGGCATCCATCTTCTGCATCTGGCGCAGATTTTCCTCCGCGACGGCGCGTTCGGCGGTCTCCTTCTTGAGCCGTTCATAGGCATCCGACAATTCGGCGGTGCGGGCGGTGACGGCCTCCTCCAGCCGGTCGGCGCGCTCCGCCTCGTCATCCGCCTGCCTGCGCGCATTGCGGCGCTCGCTATAGGCGGCATTGGCGAACCAGAGCGCGAACAGCACGCAGACCAGCAGCACCAGTCCGAAAAGCTGGGATGTCTTTCCGAACCAGGCGTTGCGATCCCCTGCCAGCGACACGGCCTGACTGCGCTCCTGCAACCGGGCGTCTTCCGCCTGGATGACCCGGTCCAGCAATGCCGTGATGCGCATCAGGTCGCGGGACTTGCCCGCCTGGTGGAACTGGGCAAGCGCTGCCATCTTCTGGTCGTAGGTGGTGCGCAGGCCGATCTCGCTCAGCGTCTTGCCGCGCTGGTCGAAGGCGGCCTGCAACGCCATCACATTGCCGCGCTGCCAGTCGGAATGGCGGGTGGTGTAATTGAGCACCTTGAGCTGGCTCCCGGCGGTGCGCCACTGGTCCTGGAACAGGCGGCCGGTATCGGGATCAAGGCTGATGACATAGCGGGCCAGCGTCACTTCCGCGCGGGCGGTCTTCGCCTCGAATGCGCGGGCAAGGGCGATGATCTCGAAACTGCGCCGCTGTTCCTGCAGCGCGCGCTCATGGTCATGCGCGGCATGGCTGGCGCTGTAGAGCAGCGTGCCGAGCGATCCGAACAGCAGGATGACGAGCACCAGCGGCAGAAAGCGTGCCACGAACGCTCGCCAACCGGTCGCATGTTCATCCATGAAAAACCCGTCCGTCATCGACAGTTACACTAGATGAACAATGTTAAGCGAGAAATGCCGCAGGTGAAAGGTTCCGTTTTTGCGGCGGATTCCGTCTCGTTAATCGGCCGTCCGGTCGTAAAGTCGATGACAGGACGCGTTCAGCCGATCGCCCCGGTCGCCTTGCCTGCCGCCTCGAACATGCCGATGATCTGCCCAACCTGTTCATCGCTATGTTCAGCGCAGAGCGAACAGCGCAGCAGAAAAGTTCCAGCTGGTGTCGCCGGAGGGCGCGCCATGTTGACGTAGAGGCCGAGCTCCAGCAGCGTCTGCCACATGGCGACGGCCTGCGTCTGGTCGGTCAGGATGACGGCGATGATCGCGGATTGCGGGGTTTCCGTGCCCAGCTTGAAGCCAAGGTCGGAGAGGCCCTTGTGCAGCCGCTGGCTGTTCTTCCAGAGATGGGCGCGCTTCTCGCTCGCGTGCATCAGCTTGCGGATCGATGTCGCTGCGGTCGCGACGACGCTCGGCGGCAGGGATGCGGTGAAGACATAGGGACGGCAGACGAGGCGCAGCACTTCGAACTTCGGGTGGTTGGACACGCAGAAGCCGCCGACCGTGCCGACCGACTTGGAGAAGGTGCCGACCACGAAATCGACGTCCTTCTCGACACCCTGCTCCTCATAGACGCCCCGGCCATTGGGGCCGAAAAAGCCCATGCCATGGGCTTCATCCACCAGGATCATGCAATTGGGATGCTTGCGCACCGCGGCGACCATATCAGGCAGGGGGGCGACGTCGCCCAGCATCGAATAGACGCCCTCCAGCACCACCAGCTTCAGGGCGTCGGCGGGCAGGCGGCCCAGGCGCTTGTCCAGATCCTCCACGCTGTTGTGGCGGAAGCGGACGATCTCCGCATCGCCCAGGAAGCAGCCGTCATAGATGGACGCATGGCTGTCGGCATCCAGCACGACATAGTCGCCCTTGCCCGCCAGCGTCGAGATCATGCCCAGATTGGCCTGATAGCCGGTGGAGAAGACCATCGCGCCGCTGGTGCCGTAGAAGTCCCGGAGGGCGTCCTCGACCTGCCGGTGGCCCTGATAGGTGCCGTTCAGCAAGCGGCTGCCGGTGGTGCCCGCGCCGAAATCGTCCAGCGCCTTCTTGCCCGCGGCGATCACCTCCGGGTCGAAGGTCATGCCCATATAGTTATAGGTGCCGAGCAGGATCGTGTCCTTGCCCTTGATCACGGCCAGGGTGGGCGATTTCACTTCATCCATGACGATGGCGAAGGGGTCGCGCACGCCGGTCGCCAGCAGCGCCTCCCGCTCTGCGATCAGGGAATCGAACTTGGAGAAGAGGTCGCGGGTATTGGTCGTCATATGTGGTCCCTTAACCCGTTCGTCCTGAGTTCGGACCGGGCGCAGCCAAAGCCCCTCTCGAAGCCCGTCATGCTGTTCCCCGCTCCCTGGATCCGCCATTTCGACACGCTTGATGGCTACTCGGCACGAACGGCAAATAATCACTGGAGCGACTTTTGATCTGATTGGATCAGATCGGCCACTCTATTCCTTTATTTTACCGCGATTTCCTGACCGTCGGATGACGCCATCCGACCGGAAATCGCTCCAGGGCGGCCTTTAGCCCTTCAGCTTCGCTACGGCATCCACAAGCTGGCCCACCGTCTCGATCTCGGCCTGCATGTTCATGGTGATGATGATGTCGAATTCATCCTCGATCGCGGCGACGAAATCCATCACCGTCAGGCTGTCCCACTCCAGATCCCCCGCGAAGGTGGTCGCCTCGGTCAGTGCGACGTCCTTTTTGTTGAAAGGTGCGATCTGGCCCAGAACGCTGTCGAAAATTTGCTGGCGATCCGTCATTATCCCTGGTGCTTTCCGTGAAAGAGCGGCTTTTGCCCTCAAGCGTCGCTCTTTGGCAAGGGAATAAGGCGGCAATCGGGCATGAGTGTCGCGAAAAAAGGGGAGGGGATGATGACCCAGGCGACAGATGCGCCGGTGCCCAATGCGATCCACCTGCTGCGCACCGCGGTCCAGACCAACATGCAACTCAGCCAGATGGCCGATCAGAAGGCGAACATGCTGATCGGCGCGTCGATGGTGGTCTTCACCCTCTGCGTTGGTCAATTGCGGTCGGGTGCGCTGGTCTGGCCGGTGGTGGTGCTGGCGCTCGGCGTGTTTCTGGCCGCGACCTGTGCGATCCTGGCGGTGTTGCCGAATGTCGGCCGGTCGCGCAGCGGTGTGACGGAGGATGACAATCTGCTGTTTTTCGGCGTCTTCACCAGCCTCAGCGAAACCGAGTTCAGTGCGCGGATGATGCGGCTGGTGGCGGATGACGACGCGCTGTGCCGGGCGATGCTGCGCGACATGTATCAGAACGGTCAGGTGCTCCAGCGACGCAAATATCGCTGGCTGGGCTATGCCTATCGGTTGTTCCTGGCCGGGGTGGTGATCAGTTTCGCCACGCTGGTGGCCGACCTGGCCTGGGGATGGCGATAAGGAAGCCAGCGATCGGTCCCGGCTGCCTGGAAATTGCTTCCGGCGCCTTACCGGAAATTATCGGCGTAGGCCTGGATCTTCAACGTCTTGGGCGCGGTCGGAATGACCGTATAGGCGATCCCCTCCCGCTCTGCATAGGCGCAGGCGGCTTCCTCGGAAGAGAAGGTCAGCCTGATCTGCTGCCTGGTGTCGCCGGAACCCGCCCAGCCGGTCAGGGGGTCGGGCTTCTTCGCTTCGGCAGCCACATATTCCAGCACCCATTTGCGGGTCAGCGCCTTGCCGGACTGCAGGGCGTTCTTCTGGATCTGATAGATGCGCGCGCTCATCGCGATGGAGACTCCTGAGGGAAGATCGGGTTGCGTTGCACCAGCGAATGGACCCAAGTCAAGGCTTCCCCTTGGCATCGGCCCGTTTCGTGCGCAGCGTGGCGCTGGCTGCCGCCGGATCGTCCGGCCAGGGATGCTTTGGGTAGCGGCCGCGCATTTCCTTGGCGATGGCGCGCCAACTGCCCGCCCAGAAGCCGGGCAGGTCCTGCGTCGTCTGGATCGGCCGGCCGGCGGGGGAGGTGAGGGAAAGGACCAGTGGAATGCGCCCGCTGCCGACGACCGGATGTTGGTCGAGGCCGAACAGGGCCTGGACGCGCAGCTCGACGCGGGGGCCGCCCTCAGCGGCATAGTCGATTTCATGGCCGCTGCCGGCGGGGGAACGGAATTCAGGCGGGGCGAGCCGGTCGACCTGCTGCTTGCCGTCCCAGCCGATCAGCCCTTCCAGCACGCCGGAAAGTTGCGATCGGTCGATGTCGGAGAGCCGCCGCCTGCCCTGCAACAGCGGCGGGAGCCAGTCGTCCAGCGTCTCCATCAGCGCGGCGTCCGAGAGCGCCTCCACCCCGGCAAAGGCGGCCCGCATCCTGAGCGACCGCGCGGCGTCCGACCAGGGAAGCAGCTCCAGCCCACCCTGCCGCACGCCCTCGACCAGGGCGGCGATGACCGCGTCGGAATCGGGCCGGTCGTCGGAGCCGGAGGAAAGCCGCACCGCGCCCAGCCGCCTTTCACGCAGCGCCTCTATGCCGCCATTGGCGGGCCGGAACCGCACGGTGCGATGCTCCGCGATCCGGCCGGCGAACAGGGCAATCACTTCCGCCTCGCTGATCGGCGCGGCGGAAAGGATGCGGGCGCCGGCCGCACTGCCCTGCACTTCGCCCACCGCCAGCCATTCCTCCCTGGCCAGCGGGCTGAGCGGGTCGAGCCGGAAGCCGCGTCCGCCGATGCTTGCCCAATCGGCCCCGTCCGCGGAGCGGCGTTTGGCAAGCCGGTCCGGGAAAGCAAGGGCGAGGCAGAGACCGGCTTCATGGCCTTCTTCCGCAACCAGAGGCGAAGTCCTGGCTGCGTCTGCCGGGGCCAGCTTCGCCCACCGCTTCGCCATCGCCCGCGTGGCGTCGGCCCGCTTCCCGCTCTCGCGCCGCCAGCGGATTCGCCGCTGCGAAAGGTCTGTATCCTGCCCGCCGATGCCCCGTTCGCCAAGCAGGACGGCGATTTCCGCGGCGACCGTTGCCAGTCCCATCTCGCCGGCCCGCACCAGCATATGGCCAATGCGCGGCTCCAGCGGCAGGGTGGCGAGCATCTTGCCATGCGCGGTGATGCGGCCGTCGGCATCCAGCGCCTCCAGCGCCATGAGCCGCTTGCGCGCCTCCGCCACGGCGGCGGCGGGCGGCACGTCCAGCCAGCGCAGGCGAGCCGGATCGTCCACGCCCCAGAGCGCGCAATCCAGGATCAGGCCCGACAGGTCGCTTTCCAATATCGCCGGCGGGTCGAAGGGCGGCATGCCCGCCGTCGCTGCTGCTTCCCAGAGGCGATAGGCCACGCCCGGCCGCTGTCGCGCCGCACGGCCGGCCCGCTGGGTTGCGGCCGCCTGACTCGCCCGCTCCGTCACCAGCCGCGTCACCCCCGCCGCCCGGTCGTAGCGGGGCCGTCGCGCCAGCCCGCTGTCGACCACGATGCGTACGCCCTCGATGGTCAGGCTGGTTTCCGCGATGGAGGTGGCCAGGATCACTTTCCGCCGTCCCTCCCGCGAGGGGCGGATCGCAGCCCGTTGCGCCGCGGGTTCCAGCGAGCCGTGCAGCTTGTGGACCTCTGCCCCAGCACCTTCCAGCCGCTCCGCCGTCCGTTCGATTTCCGCCACGCCCGGCAGGAAGGCGAGCAGGTCGCCTTCCGCCTCATCGCTGAGCGCCTGGCGAATGGTGGCCGCCATCGCATCCTCTATCCGCCTTTCTGCGGCGCGTCCGACATGGCGCAGTTCCAGCGGCTGGATGCGGCCCTCGCTTTCCACCACCGGCGCGTCATTCCCTTCATGGGCCAGCAGCGTGGCGAAGCGCGCGCCGTCCAGGGTAGCGGACATGGGCACGATCCGCAGGTCGGGTCGCAAGGCGCCCTGGGCGTCGAGAGCCAGTGCCAGTCCGAAATCGCTGTCCAGGCTGCGCTCATGCACTTCGTCGAAGAGGACGGCGGAGATGCCCGAAAGCTCCGGATCGTCCTGGATCCGCCGCACGAAAATCCCTTCGGTCAGGACAAGCAGGCGGGTTCGGGCGGAAAGCCGCGAGTCCATGCGTGTCGCATAGCCGACCGTGCCGCCAGGCTCCTCGCCGATCAGTTCGGCAATCCGCTCCGCCGCTGCGCGTGCCGCAAGCCGGCGGGGGGAGAGCAGCAGCACCTGCCCTGTGCACCAGGGCTCGTTCAGCAGGGCCAGGGCGACCGCGGTCGTCTTGCCCGCTCCCGGCGGCGCCACCAGCACGGCATTGCTGCCTTCGCGCAGGACGGCGAGCAGGTCGGGCAGCACGGCATGGATGGGCAGGGCGGTCATGCCTGTCCCTCTCGCGTCATTCCGGGCCGAGCGCAAGGATCAGCCGAACAGCAGCGCGTGGATGGGGTTTTTTGGATCGATCAGCATCTTTGCCGTCAGCGCCAGCGACATGATGATCAGCAGCGGGCGGATCAGCCGGCTGCCGAAGCGCATGGCGAGCCGCGATCCGATCTGCCCGCCGGTAATGCTGCCCACAGCCATGGCAAGGCCGACGATCCAGAGGACATGGCCGCCCGCCATCATGGTGAGCAGGCCGGCAAGGTTGCTGGCGAGATTGGCCGCCTTGGCCTGCGCAGTAGCCCTGACAAGGCCGAGGCCGCCCAGCACGATGAAAATCGTGGTGTAGAAAGTGCCCGCACCCGGCCCGAAGAAGCCGTCGTAAAAGCCGATGACGCCGATCAGCAGGCTGAGCAGCCCCAGCCCGACGCGCTGACGCCGGTCCATCTCGCCGACCTTCGGCGAGAAGGTGAAATAGGCGGCGAGCGCGATCAGCAGCGCGGGCATCAGCCCCGCCAGGATCGAGGAATCGACCCGCTGCAACAGCCACGCTCCGCCAGCCGATCCCGCAAAGGCGGCGCATATGGGCCAGCGATAGGCCTTCAGATCCATATGCCCCGCGCGGGCATAAGCGAGGCAGGCGCCGAAAGTGCCGAGCGCCGATTGCAGCTTGTTGGTCGCCACCGCCGGAACAGGCGGGATTCCGGCCGCGAGCAAGGCGGGCAGGGCGATCAGCCCGCCGCCGCCCGCCATCGCGTCGATGCACCCCGCCATCAGGGCGGCGGCCATGAGGAAAGCGATGGTTTCCGGGGAAAGGATCATGGGCGACAGGTCCTGGCGGAACGAAGCGCTATGTGCTCCTGCCACCACAGGAACAGCATGGTCGAAACGAACCGGCCTGCCAAACCCTCAATAAGCCCGCGCGATGGCGAATTCGACCGCTTCGGTCAGCGCGGCCTTTGCCTTGCCATTGTCGAACATGCCGAGCGCGTCGATGGCCCGTTGTCCATAATGCCGCGCCCGCGCCAGCGTGTCCGCGATCGCGCCTGTCCCGCGCAGCAGAGCCGTGGCATGCGCCAGATCCTCGTCGCTCACCCGGTTGCCGGCGATGGCCTGCTTCCAGAAGGCGCGATCCTCTTCCGACCCGCGCGCATAGGCGAGGATGACCGGTAGCGTCACCTTGCCGTCGCGGAAATCGTCGCCCGCATCCTTGCCCATGGTCGCACCGTCGGATTCATAGTCGATCGCGTCGTCGATAAGCTGGAAGGCGATGCCAAGATTCCGGCCATAGACGTCCAGGGCCTGCTCCTCCGCCTCCGTCCGGTCGGCGACCACGGCGGAGATGCGGCAGGCGGCGGCGAACAGGGCGGCGGTCTTCGCGCCGATAATGTCGAGATATTGCTCTTCGCTGGTGTCGATCTTGCGCTGGGCGGTCAGCTGGTTGACTTCCCCCTCCGCGATCACGGCGGACGCGTTGGAGAGAATCTTCAGTACCTTCAGCGATTCCGCCTCGACCATCAGTTCGAAGGAGCGGGAGAAGAGAAAGTCGCCCACCAGCACGCTCGCGCTGTTGCCCCAGATGATGTTGGCGGTCTTGCGTCCCCGGCGCAGCCCCGATCCATCGACCACGTCGTCATGCAGCAGCGTCGCGGTATGGATGAACTCCACGGCCGCGGCCAGCTTGTAGTGGCGCGATCCGGCATAGCCCACCAGATCGGCGCAGGCGAGCGTCAGCATCGGCCGCATCCGCTTGCCCCCGCCGGCGATCAGATGGCCGGCGAGTTCCGGGATCAGCGGGATGCGCGACTGCATCCGGTCCAGTATGACGGCGTTCACCTGGTTCATGCCCTCGGCGACAAGCGCCATCATGGAGGCGAGCGAAGGCGCGCTGCTGGCGCGGCCGATGGGGTGGACGTTGCCGGTGGCGGATGCTGTCATGACAAGGGCCATGTGGCGGCGCAAAATGCTAAAGGCAAGCGGGAATAGCTTGCGCGGGCGTCTGGAAACGGCAAAAAGCGCCGATATTTTGATCGATGCATCGTTCGGGCGCAAAGCCGCCGCCATGGCGATGCCTTGCGGAGGATGAAAGTGGACGAAACGCTGAAGCGCTATCGCGAGAGCATCGATAATATCGACGCGGCGCTCGTCTTCATGCTGGCGGAGCGGTTCAAGATCACGCAGGCCGTCGGCGAGCACAAGGCGACCCACGATTTGCCCCCCGCCGATCCGGGGCGGGAGGAGCGCCAGATTGCCCGCCTGCGCCAGTTGGCCACCGATGCCAATCTGGATCCCGATTTCACCGAGAAATTCCTGCGCTTCATCATCGATGAGGTGATCCGGCATCATGAAAGGCTGCGGGAAGCCCAGGGCTGAATGCCCTCCCTACGGGCAGCGTCGTGACGGCGGCTGTCACTCCCGCTTCAATATGGTCATCGCCAGCACGGTCATGGCCTCGCTCGCGGTGGCGATGACCTTGTCAGCCTGGGGCGCCCAATAGGGGCTGTGCAGCGAGGGCAGGCTGATCGCGCCGGTCCTGGCTTTCTCCATCTGCTCCGCCGGCACGCCGCCGACCCAGAAGATGAAGCTCTCGATGCTCTTGTCCGCGCGGTAATAGCGGCCAAAGTCCTCCCCAGCCATGGAGGCCTTGGTCTCGCCGACCGTTCCCGCGGGGAAATGAGCCTTCAGCACATCCGCCATGCGGTTGGCGAAAGCGGGGGGATTGTAGGTGGAAGGGGTGAATTCGTCCTTCACGGAGATCACCGGCATCCTGTCGTCCGGCACGCCGGCCGCGATCGCCTCCCCCCTCGCGATGCGTTCTATGCCCCGGATCAGCTTTTCCCGCGTTTCGTCCGAATAGCTGCGCACGGTGAGCAGCATCTTCGCCTCGTCGGGGATGATGTTATGCTTGGTGCCGCCCATGAAGCTGCCTACGGTGACGACGGCCGGGTCGAACGGGTCCTGTTCCCGGCTGACCAGCGTTTGCAGGGAGGTAACGATCCGCGCGCCCAGCACGATCGGATCGCGCGTCGTCTGCGGATAGGCGCCATGGCCCCCCGAACCCCGTACCAGCAGGTCGATGCTGTCCACATTGGCGAGCGCAAAGCCCGGCGTATAGCCGATCTTCCCTGCCTCCAGATTGGCCGCGTCGTGAAAGGCGATGGCATGGGTCGGGCGCGGGAAACGGGTGTAGAGACCATCCTCCAGCATCAGCCTGGCGCCGCGTCCCACTTCTTCGGCAGGCTGGAGGATCATCACCAACGTGCCCTTCCACTCCTCCTTCATGGAGGAGAGCAGCCGCGCGGTTTCGATGAAGGCGGTCATGTGCGTGTCATGGCCGCAGGCGTGCATCACGCCGGTCTCGGTCCCGTCGGCGGTCTTGGCCCTGACCTTGGAGGCGAACTCCAGACCCGTCTGTTCGGTAACGGGCAGGGCGTCCATGTCGGCGCGGATCAGCAGCACGGGGCCGGATCCGTTCTTCAACACTGCGACTACGCCTGTACCGCCCACCTTTTCGGTGACGGCGAACTTCATCGCTTTCAGCCGCCGGGCGAGCTTGGCGGCGGTGGCACTTTCCTGTTCCGACAGTTCGGGATTGGCGTGCAGGTCACGATAGAGCGTCATCAGCCCGTCCATGTCCTTCGCGATGGTCGCGGCGATGACATTGGGCGGCGTTGCCACCTCGGCGGGTGCGCCGGGAGGCTGGGCATGGGCAATGGAAATAAGGCTGGCGGCGGCCATGATGGCCGTCAACGCATGACGCATTGATGGGTCTCCCTGGATTTGCATCGCAGCATAGGGAGATTTGCCGGGATTTTTAAGGGTGGTTGTTGCTTGGCGCCTCCTTGCCGCTCAATATTTATAGACCCCGGTATAGGGTAGCTGAAGATAATTCAGCCCGCTGGCCACGGCGCGGCCCAGCTTCGATCGGCTGTTCTTGAAGAAGAGTTCCTTGATGTTGAGCGAAACGCCGAAAAATATGTCGCGGTCGGGAATGACTCCGGCGGCGCGCTCCGCATTGCTGAAATGCCTGCCGCGGTAGCCGACCTGCAATTCTATGAAGCGTAGCGGGCTGTTCCTGAACTGCCTGAAACCCGCCAGTTCCAGCGACAGAAGGAAGCGCTGCTGTTCATAATGGCGTTTCCCCTTGAAGGTGTAGATTTGGGAATTGGGCATCATCAGCAGGCGGAAATCCAGTTTGTCCTCAAGGCCCGGCACGTTGTGCCGAAGGACGGAGAAGGTCGCGCCCAGGGTGTTGAAGGTCAGGTCCTGCATGGAAAAGCCGCTGTCTGTCTTATGGGCGTCCCACAACTCGCTGTAGAACATGACGCCCATGGACAGCAGCGCGGCGGGCAGGGCGGCCGCTTTCCGGTCGCCGGTCTTTTTGCCGATCCGCGCGCCCAGAAATTCCGTGATAAGATAGGCGTTGAAGGCGTGGGTCAGCTTGTCGATGCCCAGATTCGTCGTGTCCCGGCCGAACCATCCCTCATCCTTGAAGTGGAAGGATGTCGTGTCGTGCGTCCAATAGGTCTGGGCCGCGGTGACATAGGCGAAAAGGCCGAGCGCTTCCCATTTTACCGCCATGAGGCGGCTGCCGAGGGAGTGGTAACGGCCGTCCGGATCGGTCGGCTGCGGCGAGGGCGAAAGATCAGGGCCCTGGATGGAAGGTGGCAGGAGAGGTGAGGGTGTCTGCGTCAGTTGCGCAAGATCGAAGCCATTTGGCAGCAGCGGCTGGCTGGCTGACATATCGGGAGGGCGTTCAAAATCAGGAGACCCGGATGTGGTGGAAAGGTCAAAGTCGGACGCCATGACAAGGGGCGTATCGTCGCCGCTATTTTTATCTTCCGCCGACGCATTGTTAATCGAGATCAAGAAAAAAGCCGATCCGTAGCAGAACATCCTCACGCAACGCATCATTCTTCCCCTTTTTCGGCGAATGAACGGCCCTGTTTTTTGGAAGTCATGGGACTTCGATTATTGGGGGAACATATTATTCACCATCATGCAATCCCAAGCGCAAAAAAGGGCTAGCACTGAGCTGCTTGATGGTGACGGCTAACAACAGATAAAAAAAGCCCCTCGCTGCTTTCTGGGGAAAGCTGCGAGGGGTGGTGGATTATATGGGATAGGTGGTTTATTGCGCGGTCCAGCCGCCGTCGATGCTCATATTGGCGCCGGTGATATTGGCGGCGGCATCGCTGCACAGATAGAGTGCCATGGACGCCACCTGATCGACCGTGACGAACTGCTTCGTCGGCTGCCCCGCCAGCAGCACGTCGTTCATCACCTGCTCCCGCGTCATGTTGCGCGCCTTCATCGTGTCGGGAATCTGGTTCTCCACCAGCGGCGTCCATACATAGCCGGGCGAAATGCAGTTCGCCGTGATGCCGAAGGTCGCCAGTTCCAGGGCCAGCGTCTTGGTGAAGCCCGCCAATCCGTGCTTCGCCGTCACATAGGCGCTCTTGAAGGGGGAGGCGGTGAGTGAATGCGCCGAGGCCGTCTGGATGATCCGCCCCCACTTCTTTTCCTTCATATAGGGAATGGCGAGGCGGGAGGTGTGGAATGCGCTGTTGAGATTGAGCGCGATGATGAGGTTCCATTTGTCGACCGGGAAATCCTCGACCGGCGCGACATGCTGCATCCCGGCATTGTTGATGAGGATATCGACGCCGCCGAAAGTGTCGGCGGCTTCCTTCATCATCGCCTCGATCTGCCCGGTGTCGGTGAGGTCATGGCCGCTGTAGAGCGCCTTTGCTCCGCTCAACGCCTCCAGCCCGACGCGTTCCTTCTCGATGGCGTCCGCGTCTCCGAAACCGTTGATGACGACATTCGCGCCTTGGTCGGCAAGCAGCTTGGCATAAGCGAGACCGATGCCGGAGGTCGACCCGGTGATGAGGGCAGTCTTGCCCGACAGGAACTGGCCGGATTGGGAATTGCTCATGCCTGCTTCTCCTTGAGATGGTCGGGTGCGTCGAGGTCGAAGCTGGAGCTCTTCCCATTGACGATGTTGCGAGCGATGAGGTCACCCTTGTGCATCACTTCCTCCACCGCGTCGCGGCCCTGGGACCAGTGATCGAGCATGGTGGCGCGGGAAAATTCGAAGTCGCGCGCGCCGCTTTCCCAGGCGCGGCTGCGATAGATGAGATGGACGATGTTGACCGATCCGGTGTCCAGCAACTGCCGCAACCGTTGGGCATCGGCATCGTCCTGCAATTCGGGCGGCAGCTTTTCGAGTAGCGCGCGGATCGCCTTATGCTCCTTGCGCAACCGCAGATACTGGTCGGTCACCTGACGGGTACGGCTGGAATATTGAATGTCCTTGGTGCGGGAATAGACGTCGGTCATCTGGCGCGGCATCGGCCCTTCGGCAGGGAAGAGATCGACCTGGAACACCAGCATGTCCTCGCTCTGGTGGTCCAGCACGTGGGCAAGCGGGGTGTTGGACACGATGCCGCCGTCCCAATACCAGCGGCCGTCGATCTCGATCGGCGGCAGGCCGGGGGGCAGCGCGCCCGACGCCATGATGTGGCGCGCGTCGATGCGGGTGTTGCCGCCCCGGCCGCGCGTGTCCCAATAGGCGAAATTGCCGCTTTCCACGTCCACCGCGCCCACCGACAGCCTGACCGGCCCGTCGTTCAGCAGGTCCCAGTCGACGCACGCGTCCAGCGTGTCCTTCAGCGGCGCGCTGTCGTAAAAGCTGATCGCGCCGGGCGTACCCTCCGGCATCAGCGGCGCGGGCCACAGGCGCGGGCGGAACATGCCCGGCACGCCGAAGGTCGCGACCGACCCGGCCGCCATCAGATGGGCGGCCTCCCGGATATGGTCGATCTCCGGCAGGACGACATTGGGCATCCCGCCCGAGACGGTCAGCCAGAATTTCTTGAGTCGACCAAGGCGTTTATGCGGCGGATTGCCGGCGATGATGGCGGCGTTGACGGCGCCGATCGAAATGCCCGCAACCCAGCTGATGTCGATGCCCAGCTCGTCGAGCCGCTGATAAACCCCGGCCTGGAAGGATCCGAGCGCTCCGCCGCCCTGCAGCAGAAGGGCGACTTCGCGGGGAAGGGGCAGGGGCGTGTTAGCGCGCCGGCGCGGCTGGGATTCGGTATCGGCCATGTCGCAGCGCAATATAGAATAGTCGCTCGGCATTCCAACTGAATGTCTCGTTACAATCTCTTCATGGGGCGTCATGGCCCGCGCAACCCGCGCCGCATCGGGGGCGTTCCCACGCGTGACGGAATGGAATAGGCAGGCGAGGGAAAGAGAGGGACGAGATGCGGCTCGACGACGAACGGGAAAGCACCAATTTCGAGATCCAGGACGGGCGTGGCGGCCTGGGCGGTGGGCTGGGCGGCGGCCTGGGGCTGCTGCTGCCGCTGATCGGCAGCCGGTTCGGCTGCGGCGGAATCGTCGTGGTGCTGATCATAATGGCGGTCATGGGCGTCAATCCCCTGAGCCTGATGGGGGGCGGCGGCCAGATGCCGCAGGGTGGCGAGGTCTCTCGTGATTCCTCCAGGCTCAGCGACGTGCAGCACTGGTCCCTCAAGGTGCTGGGATCGACGGAGCGCGTTTGGGGATCGCTGTTCCAGCAGGCGGGTCAGCAATATCAGCCCACGGTCCTTTCCTTCTATTCCCAGAACGGTTCGTCGGGATGCGGCGCGGCGCAGAGCGCCATGGGCCCCTTCTACTGCCCCAATGACCGGAAAGTGTATCTCGACACCGACTTCTTCACCGAATTGCGGCAGCGCTTCGGCGCGCCCGGCGATTTCGCCCAGGCCTATGTGATCGCGCATGAGGTGGGTCATCATGTGCAGGATCTGGAAGGAACGCTGGGCGAGGTGAATCAGAAGCAGCGCGCCGTCAGCGAGGCACAGGGCAACGCGCTGCAGGTGCGGGTCGAATTGCAGGCCGACTGCTATGCGGGCGTGTGGGCCAAGCGCACTGGCCTGATGGAACCGGGCGATCTGGAAGAAGGGATGAAGGCGGCCCAGGCGATCGGCGACGACACGCTGCAAAAGGCGGCTGGCCGCCGTCCCGTTCCGGAGAGCTTCACCCATGGGACCAGCGAGCAGCGGATGACCTGGCTCCGCAAGGGATTGGATAGCGGTGACCCCGCGCAGTGCGACACATTCAAGGGCGCCTGAGGTCCGGAGATCTGAGACCCGTCCTTATTTCGGCTATTTCGGCGCCTCACCCGACGACTGTACGCTTTGGATCGGCGCGGAGTTTGATGCGGGTGCGGCCGGCAGTCCGGCTCCGGGGGCGAGAAGGGGCCTACCCGCTTCTGGCATGGGCTGGCCGAAGGAGAGATTTCCCGCGTCTGGCGGTGGCGGTGGCGGCGGAGACGGCATGGCTGCGGCCGGCGTCACGACTGGAGCCGGCGTTGGCATCATCACCGGAGCCGGGGTTGGCGCCATGGGTGACGGAACTGCTGTCTGCGGGGCTGACGGCACGATGCTCTGCACCGTCAGTACGACGATCGGGGCGGCGATCAGCGTCACCGCGGCAAAGGCCTTGTAGATCATGAGCGCGCATCCTGCATTGTGCGCGCTACCCTAAACCGCCGAAGTAAATAAAATGCTAGAGCGATTTCCAGGCGACCGGAACCGATTGCTGGTCAAGAAATCGCGGGAAACAAGGAATCCAGAGCGGCGATCTGATTCAATCAGATCGAGACCCTAGTGCTGGTCCAGCTTCGCCAGCAGGTCGAGCATGTCGTCCGGCACCGTCCCACTGCTGGCGCGGAAGGTCGATCGCAACGCATTGCCCACCCCCTCATAGGGCTGCGGCACGCCGACGTTCAGGACGCGGCGGATCGCGCCTTCCTGAATCCGGGCTGACCGGCCGAAGGGTTTGCGTTGCATTTCCATGATCAAATAACTGCCAAGTCGTGCAAAAGTTTCTGGCGTTCGTCGCAGCGGCAAGCAATATCGGCTCCATTATGGGAGATTTATGGTGACGGACCGTTTGGCGGTCGCGACGAGGATCAGGGCGCATTCGCCCTTCCTCGCTCGGCAATGGGATCGTTTTCCGGATATTGCCGATCTGGTGGAGCGCGGGAATTTCGACGGCGCCTGGGCGGCCGCGCAGCAGGTGGCGGCGCCGGAGGATGGTATCGCCCGGTCGTTGAGGCGCAGGCGCGGGGCGGTGGCCCTGGTGACCGCCGCTGCGGATCTGGCGGGCGCCTGGGGACTGGACCGGGTGACGCGTACCCTGTCGGATTTTGCCGACCAGGCACTGGAGGAGGCCCTGGCCGCCGCCATGGCTGAGCGCTATCCGGATGCGGAAAAGCGGGGTTTCGTGGTGCTGGCGCTCGGCAAGCATGGCAGCCGGGAACTCAACTATTCCTCCGATATCGACCCGATCCTGCTCTACGATCCCAGGACGCTGCCCCATGGCGAGCGGGAAGATCCGGCCGACGCGGCCGTGCGCATCGGCCGGCGGGTCAGCGAACTGCTGAATGCCCGCGACGGCGACGGCTATGTGTTTCGTGTTGACCTGCGCCTGCGACCTTCCCCGGAGGTAACGCCGATCGCCCTGCCGGTGGAGGCGGCGATCGGCTATTATGAATCGACCGCGCTCGGCTGGGAGCAGGCGGCGTTCATCCGGGCGCGGCCGGCGGCGGGCGACATCGCGCTTGGCGATTATTTCATGCAGGCGATCCGTCCCTTCGTCTGGCGCCGCAGTCTGGATTTCGGCGCTATCGATGCGATCACGGACATTTCGCGCCGGATCCGGGACCATTATTCGCAGGGGCAGGCCTTCGGGCCCGGCTATGACCTGAAGCGCGGGCGTGGCGGCATAAGGGAGGTCGAATTCTTCGCCCAGGTGCACCAGCTCATTCATGGGGGCCGCGATCCGTCCCTGCGATCGGGCAATACGCGGGAGGCGCTGCGCGCTCTGGCGGGTGCCGGCGTGTTCGAGGGCGATGTGGCCGCCAAGCTGGACGAAGCCTATGTTCTTTTCCGCACCGTCGAGCACCGATTGCAGATGGTGGAGGACCGCCAGACCCATGAATTGCCCAAATCGGCCGAGGCGATGGACAATGTCGCGCGGCTGCACGGGCTGGAGGATGGCGGCGCGCTGCTTGATCTGCTGCGTCCGCATGTGCAGTGGGTGGGCAGCAATTACGACCGGCTGACCCCTGCGGCGCCCAGCGAATCGCTGTCGGTGGACGAGGACCGGCTGAAGGCGCAGCTTGTCGAGCTGGGCTTTGACGATCCGGAAACACCGCTGGCACGGATCGCGCGCTGGCGTTCGGGCACAGTCCGCGCGCTGCGCAGCGGCGCGTCGCGGGACGCGCTGGAGGAGTTGCTGCCGGGATTGATGCGGACGCTGGCGGCGGCGCCCGATCCGGCGAGGGCGCTCAATCGGCTGGACGACCTGATCGGCCGTTTGCCGAGCGCGATCAACTTCTTCAAGCTGCTGGCGGCCCGGCCCGGCCTTGTCGAACTGCTGGCCGAACTGCTGAGTCATGCGCCGACGCTGGCTGATGCGCTGGGGCGGCGGGCGGAACTGCTGGACGGGCTGATCGACACATCCGCCTTCGACCCGCCGCCCGCCGTGGGGATATTGGCTGACCAGTTTGCCCGGCTGGAGGAGGGGGAGGATTATCAGGCGCTGCTTGACCGGGTGCGCCAGCGGGTGAACGACCGGCGCTTCGCGCTGGGCGCGCAGATCATCCGTGGCGGCGATCCGCTGGAAGCAGGACGGGGCTATTCCCGCGTTGCCGAAGCTGCCATCGAGGCGCTGAGTGCCGCCACCGTCGCTGAGTTCGAGCGCGCCCATGGGAAAGTGCCCGGCGGCGAGATGGTGATATTGGCGCTCGGGCGGCTGGGCGGCGGGGTGCTGACCCATGCCTCCGACCTCGACCTCGTCTATCTTTTCACGGGCAGCTTTGAAACCGAATCCGATGGCGCGAAGCCGCTGGGCGCAACGCAATATTTCAATCGCCTGGGCCAGCGCATCACCAATGCCCTGTCGGTGCAAACGGCGGCGGGGCCGCTCTATGAGGTCGACACCCGCCTTCGCCCCTCCGGCGCGCAGGGCCTGCTGGCGGTCAGCCTCGACAGCTTCGCCCGCTACCAGCGCGAGGAGGCCTGGACCTGGGAGCATCTGGCGCTCACCCGTGCCCGCCCGGTCTTCGGTTCCGGTGCGGCGCGGGCGGCGCTGGGGGCGATCCTCACCGAAACGCTGGAGCGGCCGCGTGACTTCGAGGAGCTGGCGCGCCAGGCGGTGAAGATGCGCGGCGACATCGCCCGGCATAAGCCGCCTGCGGGCGACCTGGACGTGAAGCTGGTGCCGGGCGGGCTGATCGACCTGGAATTCCTGATCCATATCACCCAGTTCCGCCACAATATGGCGTTCGACCCCGATTTGCGCGCCGCGCTGGAGCAGCTTGTCGCGGCCGACCACCTGCCGGCCGAACTGGTCGGGGCGCATGACCTCATCACCCGTTTCCTGATCGTTTCCCGCCTGGTTTCGCCCCGATCGACCGAACCTCCGCAAGCCACCCGTCCTCTGGTGGCGCGGGCCTGCGGCGTCGAAAGCTGGGACGCACTGCTTGAAAGCTACGCACAGGCCCGGCAAAGGGTGGCTGACGCGTGGGCGGCGCTGGCCGCGCCCTTCAAGGAGGAATGACGATGCTGGACGTGGGCGATGCCGTGCCGGAAGTGACGCTGAAGGATGCCGACGGCGCGGATTTCACGCTGGCGCGCTACAGGGGCAAGCCGCTGGTCGTCTATTTCTATCCCAAGGCGGACACGCCCGGCTGTACCAGCGAAGCGAAGGATTTCACGGCGCTGGCCGCTGATTTCGCTGCATTGGGCATGCCGGTGGTCGGGATATCCAGGGACAAGCCGGCCAGGCTCAAGAAATTTGCAGAGAAATATGGGCTGACCGTCACGCTTGCCTCCGACGAGCCGGGCGAGATGTGCGAGGCTTTCGACACCTGGGTGGAAAAATCGCTCTATGGCCGCAAATATATGGGGATCGAGCGGGCAAGCTTTCTGGTTGGCGCTGACGGGAAGATCCAGCGCATCTGGCCGAAGGTGAAGGTCAAGGGCCACGCCGCCGAAGTGCTGGAGGCAGCGAAGGGCCTTTGACGCTCCCTATCGCCATCGACAGCGTGGGCGCGGCCTGCGCGCATGTGCTGCTGACCCCTGATCCGCTGGCCAAGCTGATGGCGGCGCGAGCGGTTGCGCGCGGCTGGCGGATGGGGCGGCTGGCGCATCGCTTCGACGCGGACATGCCCGATCGTCCGGCGCGCCCGGACCAGCCCGAACTGCTGCCGCCCAACCAGATGCCCAAGCGCGGCAAGATCGGTTCGGATCGGGCACGGATCGCGATGCTTCATGCGCTCGCCCATATCGAATTCGTGGCCATCGATCTTGCCTTTGACCTGATCGGACGGTTCGGGGCGGAATTCCCGCGCGATTTCACCGATGACTGGATGCGCGTGGGCGCCGACGAAGCCATGCATTTCGCGCTGCTCGACCGGCGGTTGCGGCAACTTGGCAGCCATTATGGCGCTTTGGCGGCGCATGACGGGCTGTGGCAGGCAGCCAGCGAGACGGCGCATGATGCGCTCGCCCGCCTTGCCATCGTTCCGATGGTGCTGGAGGCGCGGGCGCTCGACATCACCCCCGCCACCATCCTTCGCTTCCAGGGAGCGGGGGATGAAATGTCGGCGCGCATTTTGCAGAGGATCATGACGGATGAGATTCGCCATGTCTTTGCCGGGACGAAATGGTTCGACCATGCGACGAAGCGGCTGGGCGTGAACCCCGCAAATCATTACCAAATCCTTGTGAAACGCCACTTTCGGGGCGCGTTGAAGCCGCCGTTCAACGACTCGGCGCGTCGACAAGCCGGTTTAACGCGGGAATTTTACACTCCGCTTGCACAATGAGCCGGGACATGTCCTCTTCGCTCCAGCGGGTGGCGGCATCAGTCGCATTTTGGTTAACGTGGGGATAGCCGAGAGGCACAAGCCTCCGGTTGATAGTCGGGGTCGGCATGTTGGTTCTTCAGATTGAAAATGCGCGCGCTGCGCGATGGTTCCGTTCTGCGCTCAAGATGGTTGGAGCAATGGGTATGGCGGGAGCGCTATGCGCCGCCGTCCCGGCCCAGGCCAAGGCCGACGAAGACGATCCCTATGGCGATGCGTCGGAAATCAACACCAGCGCGCTTGGCCCTGCCGATGTCGGTTTCTCCAATCTCTTCTCCAGCCTCCAGCGGCTGGACGGCCAGACCAAGTCGGCCAACTACATCCCCTCGGGACGTCCGGTCGAGAAACTCTCCCTGACCTCCAATTTCGGTGTCCGTTCCGACCCCTTCAACGGCGGCGCCCGCATGCACAAGGGCATCGACATCCCCGGCCCGTTGGGCACCAAGATCTACGCGACAGCCGACGGCATCGTCAGCCGCGCCGGCTGGGCCAGCGGTTATGGCAATCTCGTGCAGATTTCGCATGGTGGCGGCATGGAAACGCGCTACGGCCATATGTCGAAGCTGCTGGTTGCCGCGAACAGCTATGTCCATCGCGGCCAGTTGATCGGCCTCATGGGTTCGACCGGCCGTTCCACCGGCAGCCACCTGCATTATGAGGTGCGCGTCGATGGCCAGGCGATCAACCCCATACCCTTCGTGGCTGGACCCGACTATCTGGTGGCGATGAACACCAAGCCGCCGGTCGCCATGGGCGGCCCGACCAGGGCCCAGGAAAAGGCGGCCGACTGAAGCCCCGCCAATCTTTCTTTCCCAAGGCCCGGCAGGCGAGAGCTTGTCGGGCCTTTTGCTTGATCCTATCTAGGCGCCATGACCGACATTGACCTTACATCCTCGGCCGCTGCCCGTGTCGCCGCCATCGCGGCCAAGCAGGGCAAGCCCGCCATCCTGCGCCTGGCGGTGGAAGGCGGGGGTTGTTCGGGTTTCCAATATCGCTTCGGCCTGGCCGATGCAGTGGAGGCAGACGATATCGTGGTCGAACGGGACGGCGTCACGCTGGTGGTCGACGATGTCAGCATCGACCTCGTTCGCGGATCGGCGGTGGATTTCGTGTCCGACCTTGGCGGAAAGGCGTTCAAGGTGACGAACCCCAATGCCACCGCTGGTTGCGGCTGCGGCACAAGCTTTTCGATTTAATCGCCGCACCGCTCTTGTAGAGGGGCGGATGAAGTCTTTAGGGATGCGCGCAAGGAGATTTGGGCCATGCGCATCGCCACCTTCAACATCAACGGGATCAAGGCGCGCCTGCCGCGCCTGCTGGAGTGGCTCGACGAGACGCGGCCCGACATCGCCTGCCTCCAGGAAATCAAGACGTCCGACGAGACCTTTCCGGTGAAGGATATCGAGGATGTCGGCTATGGCGCGATCTGGCACGGGCAAAAGGGGTTCAACGGAGTCGCGATACTGGCCCGTGGAGAGACGCCGGTCGAGGTGCGGCGCGGGCTGGAGGGCGAGGTCGAAGACGAACATAGCCGCTATCTCGAAGCCGATGTGAAGGGGCTGCGCGTCGCCAGCATCTATCTGCCCAATGGCAATCCCCAACCGGGACCGAAATTCGACTATAAGCTGCGCTGGATGAAGCGTCTGCGCCTCCGCGCCGCGGAGATCTGGGCAGAGGAAGTGCCGGCGGTCCTGGCGGGCGATTACAATGTCATTCCCCGCGACAGGGACGTTTATTCGGTCAAGGCCATGGCCGACGACGCGCTGATGCAGCCTGAAAGCCGCGCCGCCTATCGCCGCCTGTTGGGCGATGGCTGGACCGACGCCATCGCTTCCCGGCATCCGGCGGGCGGGGTATGGACCTATTGGGATTACCAGATGAACGCGTGGCCGCGTGACGCGGGGTTCCGGATCGATCATCTGTTGCTGAGCCCGGCCGCCGCCGACCGGTTGATCGACGCGCAGGTCGACAAGGATTTTCGCGGGCGGGAAAAGGCGAGCGACCATGCCCCGGCTTGGGTAGAACTGATGGAATAATTTTACCCGGAATTTATTTGACTTTATTTTATCCGGATAATAAATCGCGTGCCGAAGGAGATTTCGGCATGACACGCACTTTGACGGCCTTTGCAGGCGACCTCTGGATTGCGACGGGCGATGAGGAAGAGGTGCGCGCGACGCTTCATGCCATGGGGACGGAAGCTCAGTCTCTGCTGCTGTTCGATGACAGCACGGGCCGGCAGGTGGATATCGACCTGCGCGGTCCCGTGCCGCAGCTTCCCCGTGGCCGCGGGCGTCCCCGGCTCGGCGTCCAGGCGCGTGAAGTGACGCTGCTCCCCCGGCATTGGGATTGGCTGGCGACGCAACCCGGCGGCGCTTCCGTAACGCTGCGGCGATTGGTCGAGGCGGCGCGCAAGGACGCCGGGGCAAAGCCTTCGCCACGCACGGCAATGGACGCGGCCTATCATTTCCTGACCGTGATGGCGGGCGACCGGGCCGGCTATGAGGAGGCGATCCGCGCGCTTTATGCGAAGGACAGGGCCGGGTTCGAAAGCGCCTCCGCCGATTGGCCTCGCGCCATCCGGGATCATGGCGCGGCCCTGGCCGAGGCAGCATTCGGCTAGGCCGGATCGACATTCAGCCCTGACGGCCTGCAAATGTCGGCCTTTCGTGCTTCCGGTGCTCACGTACCGGAAGTACGCTGCGCGCCGGGTCACGAAAAACCACCATTTTCGGCTCGTCATCATCTGAATGTCGATCCGTCCTAGCGCGCGGACATATCCCGTTTGATCCATGCGCCGCCCTGTTTGAAATAGCCGATATGCTGGCCGCGCTGGAAGCTGGCGCCGTCCCATGCCACCACCTGCAACTCGATCTCGTCATGGCGGTGGACGTGCAGCCAGTTGAAGCTTTGCGGTTCGGCATTGCGAAGGCGGGTGGAGGTCGCGGTTCCCGCCTGGATCACCAGCGCGCCGCCGGCATGCGCCACCATCTTCTCCGCCGCCTCCGCATAGGTTTGGTGGAAATGACCGGCCAGCGCGATGTGAATGCCCGCCTCCGTCGCCGCCTGCACGGCATCCTCATGGCGGCCGACGGCTTCGCTCAACTCCCCGCCCTTGCCGATCGGCATGGCGAAGAGGGGATGATGGGTGACGAGAATGCGCGTCTTGTCCGACGCCACGGACGCGAATTTCTCGCGAAGCATGTCCATCTGCTCATGGTTGATCCGCCCATCCTTGATGGTCAGCGATCGCGCGGTGTTGAGGCCCAGTATCGCGACCGCCTCATCCTGGTAGAAAGGGCATGGATCATTGCTGATGTAGCGCTTGTATCGGCGCAGCGGCGCGCCGAAGCGGCGGGCAAGATCATAGAGCGGAACGTCGTGATTGCCCGGGACAACCAGCAGCTTCATGCCCGCCGCCCGCAGCCGGTTGAGCCAGGTTGCCGCTTCACGAAACTGTTCGCGCCGCGCGCGCTGGGTAAAATCGCCGCTGATGACCACCAGATCCGGTTGCTGCTGTTGCAGCCAGGCTTCGGCGGCGGTCACGATCCGGGGATCATGCGCGCCGAAATGAATGTCCGACAGATGAGCGATGCGAGCCATTGCTCATCAACGGGCAAGGCCTTTCATGGTTTCGGACCTCCGTGCGCGGTTGCGTGTTGTTGAGGCATGGAAACGATATCCCCACCCGCCAGGAATTTGCCGCGTGAAGCGGTTCTGATCGTCAATGTGCATTCCCGCCGGGGAGAGGCGTTGTTCAAGGACGCCAAGGCCATGCTGGAAGAAGCAGGGCTGCGCCTGATAGCGGCACATGCGGTGAAGGAGCCGGAGCGATTGCAGGAAACGGTACGCGGCGCCGTAGCGGATGGTGCGCCTATGGTGATCGTGGGTGGAGGCGATGGTTCGCTTTCCGGAACGGTGGACGAACTGGTGGGCAAGGATTGCGTCTTTGGCGTGTTGCCGCTGGGCACCGCGAACAGTTTTGCGCGGACCCTGGGCATTCCGCTCGATCTGGAGGGTGCCGTGGCGGTGATATCCGGCGGCCGGCGGCGGCGCATCGACCTGGGCATGATCGACCGCGACTATTTCGTGAATGCAGCCTCGCTCGGCCTGTCGCCTCGCATTGGGGAGACGGTGCCGCACAAGCTGAAGCGCTATCTGGGCCGGGTCGGCTATCTTCTATGGGCGATCAAATGCTCCATAGGCTTTCGCGCCTTCCGATTGATGCTGGACGACGGCGTGAAGCGGCCCAATATGTGGGCGACGGAGGTGCGCATCCTCAACGGCCCCTATCATGGCGGGGTGGAACTGTCCGACCAGGCGGATGTGGACACCGGGGACATCGTCATACAGGCGGTCGTCGGGCGCAGCCATGCCCGGCTTGCCTGGGACTGGTACGCCAAATTCTTCAAGCTGCGCGATCGCGATGCGCAGACGGAGGAGTTTCGGGGCAAGGCATTCCGGATCGAAACCCGGCCGCCGCAGCGCATCTCCATCGACGGCGAAGTGCTGGCCAGCACGCCCGTCACGGTTCAGGTCGCGGCGGGCGCGGTGGAGGTGGCGGTTCCCTGACCGTCCTCCCTGCACCTGCGGGCAGCTGTTCAGAGCGTCTTTTCGTATATCTGATAGACCTTGTTCACCCGGCTTTCGATGGCATCGGCGATCGCGTTCATGCCCTGGTTGTCGTCCAGCACCCAGCCGATTTCCCCCCGCGTCGCGCCATAATTGGCTGTGGCGCTGCGGCGGATATATTCGATCATCATGAAGGCAAGCTGGCTGGCCATGCGCGAAGATTGCAACCGCTGGACCACACCCATCAGCGGCACGCGCATGGTGCGGACCTTGGGCTTTCTCAGCCACCAGAGCAGCTTCGCCCAGCCGAAGGGAAAAAGCGAACCGTTGAGCGGCTCTATCGCCTCGTTGAGGTCGGGAAGCGTCATCATGAAAGCAACGGGTTCTCCCTCCAGCTCCGCGATCATGATGAGGTCGTTGAACACGATGGGCTTCAATTGCTTGCCGAAATGCGTGACCTCCTCGTCGGTGATCGGCACGAACCCCCAATTATTGCCCCAGGCGTCGTTCAGGATGTTGAGGATGATTGCCGCCTCGCTGTCGAATCTGGACTTGTCGACCTTGCGGATGCGGATGCGTTCATTCTTCTCGCCTGACTGGACAATGCGCTGGATCAGCGGCGGAAATTGCTGCGTGATGTCCAGTTCATAGGTCTTGAGCTGCTTGACGGGCTGATACCCGGCACTTTCGACCATTGCCCGATATTCCGGCTTTGCATGGCCCATCATTACGGTCGGCCGATGGTCGAAGCCTTCGACCAGCAGCCCCGGTTCCTCCCAGATCGACAGCGAGATCGGTCCCAGCGCACGGGTCATGCCCTTGCCCCGCAGCCACTCCTCCGCCGTTGCGATCAACGCTGCGCCGGTTTCGGCATCCTCTGCCTCGAACAGGCCGAAATTGCCGGTGCCCGGCCCCATGCCTTGCTCGGCCGGCTGGGTCAGAGCCAGATGATCGAGATGTGCGGACACGCGCCCCACCACCCGGCTTCCCCGGCGCGCCAGGAAATATTGCGCCTCGGCATGTCCGAAAAAGGGGTTCTTGCCCGGCGTGATCAGGCTGTACACTTCATCCTTCAGTGGTGGCACCCAGTTCGGATCATCGGCATAGAGCCGCCAGGGCAGATCGACGAAAGCCTTGCGATCGGCCTTGGAAGTTACGGGGGTAATCGCCAGTTCTTGATGGGCCACGGCGCAGGACGCTTTCGCTGGAGAGGTTTGGGCAAAGCAGTTCGACGCTTGTTCCGGGAATGTCAATCGGGACATGAGCGGATGTGCCCATGATGATCAAATCGTCATGTTGCTGCCCCAATTGCAGCGCATTTACCCTTTAGGAACCACCGCATGACTGTGCACGATCCCCTTATTGCAGCCGCCTCGCGGACGAAAAGCGCGATCCCGGACGATGCGGCGATGCTGCGCGCGGCGGCCGATCTGACCCGCGAACTGTCGACGGCGCGGCCTGGCATCTATTGGCCCGATCTGCTGGCTTCGGCTTTCATCGGCTATGCCGCCCTGGCGGGAGCGATCATCAGCGGCAATGGCGCGTTCATGCTGGCATTCGGTCTGGTGGCGGTGCTGGCGCTTTATCGCGCGGCAAGCTTCATCCATGAGCTCACCCATATCCGCAAGGGTGCGTTGCCCGGCTTCCGCCTTGGCTGGAACCTCATCGTCGGCATTCCGCTGATGATTCCATCATTCCTGTATGAAGATGTGCATACGCAGCATCACGCCCGCACACGTTACGGCACAGCGAACGATCCGGAATATCTTCCGCTGGCGCTGATGAAGCCCTGGTCGCTGCCGCTGTTCATCATCGTGGCGGTGCTGGCGCCGGTGGGCCTGATCCTGCGTTTCGCCGTGCTGACGCCGCTCAGCCTGATCATCCCGCCCTTGCGGCGCAAGGTGGTGGCGGAATTTTCCGCGCTTTCCATCAACCCTGCCTATCGGCGCCGCGCGCCGGAAGGGGCGTTCGCTCGTCAATGGGCCTGGCAGGAAGCTGGCGCGAGCCTCTTCGCGCTGGCATTGGTCGGCAGCGTCCTGGCCTTCGGATGGAAGCCGCTGCTGACCTATATGGCGGTGCATTCAGCCATGACGGTCATCAACCAGCTCCGCACGCTGGTCGCGCATCTCTGGGAAAATGAGGGAGAGGCGATGACCGTTACCGCGCAATATCTGGACTCGGTGAATGTGCCGCCGCCATCGCCTCTTGCGGCGATCTGGGCGCCGGTGGGCCTGCGCTACCACGCATTGCACCATCTGCTCCCGAGCGTTCCCTATCATGCCCTGGGCGAGGCGCATAAGCGGCTCGTGGCGACGCTGGAGAGCGATTCGCCCTATCATCGGGGGAATTATCCCGGCATGTGGCCGCTCGTCGGCAAGATCGCGCGGTCGACGATGGCGAAGCGCTAAGGCGTCCCTTGGAGGAGGGGGCGTCGACCGCTATTCCTCCGTCCGGAACAGGACCGTCTCGCCCACTAGCAGGAACAGCAGGAAGGGTGCCCAGGCCGCCAGAAAAGGCGGATAGGCGCCCAGATTTCCCATGGCGAGCGAGAAATTGTCCGCAACGAAATAGGCGAAGCCCAGCGCCATCCCCATCACCGCGCGCACGAACAACTGCCCCGAGCGCGCCAGTCCAAATGCGGCCACGGAGCCCAGGATCGGCATCAGCAGCGCGGAAAGCGGGCCGGACAGCTTGTGCCACAGGCTCCCTTCCAGTTCGGCCGTGGGACGTCCCGCATCGTGGAGGTCGCTGATCGCGGCCTGCAACTGGCTGAAGGTGAGGGCGTCGGGATCGACCTTTGCCAGGGTGAACTGATCGGGCCGTATGTCATGGCCGAAGCGAACGGTCCCGATACGGCGCTCCGTACCCCTTGCCACGTCGAACTGCCGCGCATCTTCCAGCACCCAGCTTTTGGCTGAAGGGTCATAATGACCTCTGGGGGCCTGCACGATGGTCGTCAGCGTGTTGTTGATCCGGTTGAAGATTTCGACCTTACGGAGTTGAACCGCCTTTCCCCGTCCGGCGACGATCGCGGCCGTTACCAGGTTGTTGCCGTCGCGGACCCAGGGGCTGGCCTTGATTCCTCTGTCAGGCGGCAGAGGGCCATAATCCACGGCTTGCCAGGCTGACAGGCGGGCTGTCGACCGTGCCACGATCCGTTCGTTGAAGGCATAGCTGATCAGCGCCACGCCCAGCGCCGCGGCCAGCAGCGGCGCCAATATCTGGTGCGCCGACAGCCCCGCTGCCTTCATCGAGATGATCTCGCTGTTCTGGTTGAGGCTGGCGAGCATGATCAGCGTGCCGAGCAGCACCGAAAAGGGCAGGAACCGGGCCACGATCTGCGGCGCGCGCAGCGCCACATAATGCCACAGCTGCGCGTCGCCATTGCCGGCATAAGCCAGGATGTCCCCCGATTCGCCCAGCAGGTCGAGCGTCTGGAGCACCGCCACCAGCATCGCCAGCACTGCGAAGGTCCGCGTCAGGAACAGCCGCGCCATGTACCAGCCAAGCTGGCGCGACGGGAAGAAGTTGAATTGATGCATGGGTCAGGCGGCTCCTTCCGCCATGGTTGTCGCCCTTGGCCGCCGCCGGAGGACGCCCAGCAGGCGGAAGACCTGCTTGGCGATCTTCGCGAAGGCAAATTCCAGCGCGGCGATCGGCTGGCCTCCGGGTCGATGCGCGATCACGTGATACATCCAGAGGATCAGCCCTGCGAACAGCAGGAAGGGGCCCCAGAGCGCGATGATCGGATCGATCCTGCCCAGCGAACCCACGCCCTGTCCATATTCATTGACCTTGTGATAGGTGACGATGAACACGATCGACAGGAATACGCCCAGCGCCGAAGTCGACCGCTTGGGCGGAATGGCGAAGGCAAGTGCGGCCAGCGGCAGCAGCAGCATCATCGCCACCTCCACCATGCGGAAATGGAAATTGGCGCGTATCTCGTTGCGCAGCTTGTCGGGCGTGCCGGGATCGTGGCCGATCATCACCAGTTCGGGAATGGTCTTCTCCCGGTCCACGTCGCGACCGCGGAATTTCTCGATCTGCGGCAGGTCGATCGGCAGGTCGTGGCTGGAAAAGGACAGGATCCGCGGCGATTTATATTTGGGCGCGTCGTTCACCAGCACGCCGTCGCGAAGGCGGAAGATGATGGTGTCGGGATCGTCGGTCGCCAGAAATTCGCCTTGGGCGGCCGTCACCGCCACGGTCTGGCCGTCCTTGCCCGTGGCGCGCACGAAAATGCCCTGAAGGTTACGGCCTTCGTCCAGGCTGCGCTCGATCCTTAGCGTCATCCGCTTGCTCAGATTGGTGAATTCGCCCACCTTGATCGATGCGCCCAGCGCCCCCGACCGCAGCTCGAAGCGCAGCGCCTCATAGGCATGGCGCGACAGCGGCTGGACGAAGCCGACAATGCCGAAATTCAACAGGGCCAGCGCAACGGCGTACATATAGGGCACGCGCAGCAGCCGCCCGTAGGACAGGCCGACCGCCCGCATCACGTCCAGCTCCGACGACAGGGCCAGCTTGCGGAAGGCCAGCAATATGCCCAGCATCAGGCCGATCGGAATGCCCAGCGACAGATATTCGGGCATCATGTTCGCCAGCATGCGCCACACGACGCTGACCGGTCCGCCTTCCGCCGCGACGAAGTCGAACAGGCTCAGCATCTTGTCGAGCACCAGCAGCATGGCCGAGATCACCAGCGTGCTCAACATGGGCAGGGCGATCAGCCGGGCGAGATATCTGTCAGTGGCCGTCAGCATTCTCTATGTGGTCGTCCCATCACCATGATTTGGCCGCAAACCCCGCCCATATGCGATTCAGGTAGGTTGCGGGGCGAACAGGGGGCTCGCCATCCAGTGACACTGGCCAGTGTCACTGGGCGGCTATAGCTTCACGGAGTTGGATGGTCATGTTCAAAGTTGCAATGGGTCTGATGTCGGTGGGGGCTTTGTTCGCCGCCGCCCCGGCGATCGCCCATGGTATGGAGATCGGCAACGACCTGGAACGCTGCTCCGCCGATGCAAAGGGGCCGGCGGTCCTGGTCGACGTGCGTGGCTTTGCCGCCTCGACCGGGAAGGTGCGGGTGCAGTCCTATCCGGCGACCAGGGCGGCCTGGTTGGCCAAGGGCGAATGGCTTGGCCGTATCGACGTCCCGGTGAAGGCCGTGGGTGGCCAAATGCGCTTCTGCATGCCCGTGCCGCAGGCCGGCCGATACGGCATTGCCGTTCGCCACGACCGCGACGGCAACGGCAAGACGGACTTTTCGCGCGACGGTGGTGGATTTTCCAACAATCCGTCGATCAACATCTTCAACCTGGGCAAGCCGGGCGTCGAAAAGGCCGCTTTCTATGCGGGTCCGGGCGTGACGAAGATCACCATCAACCTCAAATATATGTGATCCCCCGACATGGTTCGCGTCGCTCTTCTGTCCAATCCCAAGTCCACGGGCAACCGGCAGACGCTTCCACGCGTGCGCAGCTATTGCGCCAGCAACCCCGACATCTTCCATTATGAGGTGGAGCATGTCGACCAGATCGGCCGGGCGCTTCAGACCATTGCCCGCGTGGATCCCGCCGTCATCGTCATCAACGGCGGGGACGGCACGGTGCAGGCGGCGCTGACGGAACTATACCAGGGCGAGCATTTCAAGGGCCGCGTGCCGCCCATCGCGGTTTTGCCCAATGGCAAGACCAACCTGATCGCGCTGGACCTTGGCATCCACGGGGATCCGATCAAGGCGCTGGAACGGATCGTCCAGATCGCGAAAGCGGGCGTCGGCGACCATGTCGTGGCGCGCGAGCTGATCGCGCTGTCGGACGGGCAGGCGGAAAGCCGGCCGGTGCTGGGCATGTTCCTGGGCGGAGCGGGGCTGGCCGATTACATGCTCTATTGCCGGAACCAGATCTATCCGCTGGGCCTGTCCAACGGCCTCAGCCATTTCCTGACGGTGATAGCGGTGCTGGTGTCGCTGGTCTTCGGCATTCGTGCCCGATTCCTGCCGCAATCCAGCCGTCCGGTGCGCATTTCGCTGATCCGCGACGGACAATTGGCCGGGCGCTTCGCGGTGCTGATCGTGACGACATTGGAACGATTGCTGCTCGGCGTGCAGCCGGGGGACAGCCGGCGCGGCAATATGAAGCTGATGGCGGTGGACCAGAGCCTGTCGGCCCTGCTGCGCCTCTTCTGGGCGAGCATCACCAGGCGGGTCGGCAAATCGCAGATGCAGGGTATTCATCTGGAGCAGGGCGACGTCATCCGCATCGAGGGCGACCATAGCAGCGTCATATTGGACGGCGAACTGTTCGAGGCGTCGGAGGGCAAGCCCATCGTGCTGCGTTCGACAGAGCCTGTGCCGTTCCTGCGATTGGCGGCCTGAGGGAGCAAGGGGCGCATTCAGCGACGCTGAGCCCCCGCTGACCTATGCTCCCGCACAGGACGCGGATGGTCTGATGGGATAGCTCTCGAAGTTTTCCTTTCCGTTGTGAAAGCAGCAATTGCCAAAGGCCTGCCAGCGGCCTATTGAGCGCACAGCATCAAGAGTTGGGACGACGCCCAACGCCAACCTGCCGATCCGGGCAAGGTGGCACTCCGCCAAGGAGGATGTGGCCGATCCGGCAACCAAGCGGACCCAAGCCACATCGTTAAGCGTCGCCCCGGTAGCAGGGAATGACGTGACGTGCCGATCAAGATAGCTGACGAGCTGCCCGCCCGCCGGACATTGGAAGCCGAAGGCGTCGTCGTCATGCGCGAAGCCGATGCCGTGCGGCAGGATATCCGCCCGCTCCGCATCGCGTTGCTCAACCTCATGCCCAACAAGATCAACACGGAGACGCAGCTTGCCCGGCTGCTCGGGGCGACGCCCTTGCAGGTCGAACTGACGCTGGTGCGGATCAGCGACCATATTTCCCGCAACACCTCTGCTGATCATATGGCGTCCTTCTATCGTCCGTGGAGCGATGTCCGGGACCAGCGTTTCGATGGTTTCATCATCACCGGAGCGCCGGTCGAACAGCTTCCCTTCGAAGCGGTGAGCTATTGGGACGAACTGCGCGCGATATTCGATTGGACGCAAACCCATGTGCATCGCTCGCTCAGCATTTGCTGGGCGGCGCAGGCGGCGCTGCATCATTTCCATGGGGTCGGGAAACATGTGCTGGACCGCAAGGCCTTCGGCCTGTTCCGCCATCAGGTCCATGTGCCTTCATCGCCCTGGATGCGGGGCTTTTCAGATTATTTCAGCGTGCCCGTGTCCCGCTGGTCGGAGGTGCGGCGGGAGGATATTCCGGACGGGCGGGGCTTGCAGATATTGGCTGATAGCGCTGAATCGGGCCTATGCCTGATCGGTGATCCAGGGTTCGGTTTCCTGCATATGTTCAACCATCTGGAATATGACACGCTGACCCTGGCCGAGGAACATGCGCGCGATGGGGCGAGGCAGTTGCCGGCGCATTATTTCCCTGACGATGATCCGGCGCGGGTGCCGCAAAATCACTGGCGCAGTCACGCGCACCTGCTGTTCGGCAACTGGATCGATGAAATGTACCAGACCGTGCCGTTCGATCTTGACGCGGTGGGGCGACTGTTGTCGGCGGCATAGAGCGCTGCGTCATGCGTTGGCGAATGAAGGGGCAGGGCATTGGCGCATGAGGTTTCGACGGCACCGATCGTCGTGACGGCGCTGATGGGCGCGGCGGATTTCGGCTGGGCTGAAGGGCTGCGCCGCGCGCATTTCCCGCCCGAACGCAATCGGGTTCCGGCGCACATCACGCTGTTCCATCATCTGCCGCCCTCCACCATGGATGAGGTGGCGCGCCGGTTGAAGGCCCTTTGCGCGGGGCGGGCGCCAGTGGCGAGGCTGGCTGAGGTGATGTTGTTGGGGCGGGGTGTCGCCTATCGGGTGGAAAGCCCGGAATTGATGGCGATGCGCGACGAACTGGCGGACGCCTTTGTCGGACTGCTGGTGCCGCAGGACCAGGGCCGGCCGCGTTTCCACATCACCGTGCAGAACAAGGTCGATCGGGCGGAAGCGCAAGCGCTGGCGGACGAACTGGGACGATCCTTTCGTCCCAGGCCGCTCGCCATCGCCGGGCTTGCGGCCTGGCATTACCGCGGAGGACCGTGGGAATTGGCGGCGAAGGCCAGCTTTCGCGGCTGACCTTCGCTTCCGTCAGGCGAGACCCACTTCTTTGAGCGGGACGCTGTGATTGGCGAGCTGTGCCTGGTCGAGCAGTGCGCCGGAAATGACATGGGCTCTGCCCTGGACATAATCCTTGACCGCATTGACGCAGTCGAGCGCGATGAGCC
>NZ_JBEGHQ010000079.1:0-264 GCF_040676285.1 Sphingobium sp. LMC3-1-1.1
GCCCTGCAGTTAGGAATATTCATGATGCGATGGACATCGCGCGTTCGCAACAGGAGACGCCCTCCGGAACGCTCCGTATCAACGCCTTCCCAACGGCAGCCCGTGAAATCCTCGAGCCGCTCCTTTTGCAATTCCTACGTCGCTATCCCCAGGTGCATGTCGATCTCGTCACCGAGGGGCGGATCGTGGACATCGTGGCCGAGGGTTTCGATCTCGGCCTTAGGAGTGCCGACCTTGTTCCCAGCGACATGATCGCCATCCCCG
>NZ_JBEGHQ010000080.1:0-261 GCF_040676285.1 Sphingobium sp. LMC3-1-1.1
TCCGCTTCGCGTTCGCCTTCTCAACGCCAACCTCTTCCATGATCGAGCCGCGCCAGCTTGATACCACCGGGCGCCAATTTTCGGGGCTGATCCAGGGATTATGCTTCTGATGCTGCTTGGCGGCCGAGCCGATATCCCACATGATCGGTTCGCGATCGCGCATGATGAGCGCACAGCGAAAATATTTGTCGCGCGCCCAATTGCCGATGTGCGCCGCAGTCGTATAGCGGATGTTGTTCATGTCGAACAACAGCACCGCGC
>NZ_JBEGHQ010000081.1:0-255 GCF_040676285.1 Sphingobium sp. LMC3-1-1.1
TGTTTGGGAGTCAGCATGCGCGCGCTCAGGCAGGTGCGCGGTGGTTGGGATACAGCTGCGGGCGAAGCGCGGGCCTGGCCATGCCGTATTTGGGCGCATAGTCGGTCGTCGCGCCGAGTTCCTCGGCAGCGTGCCATGCCCAGCGAGGGTCGTAGAGCGCGTCGCGGCCGATCATCACGAAATCGGCCTTGCCGGAGGCGATGATCTCTTCAGCCTGCTGGGCGCTGCCACCGATGAGGCCGACCGACATGGTCG
>NZ_JBEGHQ010000082.1:0-255 GCF_040676285.1 Sphingobium sp. LMC3-1-1.1
GATCGGCCGCGACGAACAGCGATTCCGGAAAGTCATCGGGCAGGGTTCGGGCGGTCGTCAGAACCTGCGCTCCGAGTTCCCGAAAGAGATTGACGGTTGCGGCGCCCGCACCGCGCGTGCCGGAGGTAATCAGCGCGCGCTTTCCGCCCAGATCGAGGAACGGATGGCTACCGCCTGGAACGGGCACGCTCACAGCGTGATCTCCAGCCCAGCGATCTTTTGCCCTTCAAGGACGAACAGATAGCGCAGGTCCAC
>NZ_JBEGHQ010000083.1:0-255 GCF_040676285.1 Sphingobium sp. LMC3-1-1.1
GCCCCGAGGCGCCGATCTATCCCGAGGTGATCCCGCCCTCGCGCACCTGGGAGCATGTCCCGCCGAGCCGCATCCGCGGCGTTGGAACGCTGCTCAACCGCGAGGAAATGAGCGGAACGCTTCCCGATGAGATCCTGACCCCGGGCAAGGGACAGATCCGCGGCCTGCTGATCCAGGGCGGCAACCCCGTCGTTGCCATTCCGGGCCAGAAGAAAGTCGTTGAGGCGATGAAGTCGCTGGAACTCTCGGTGATGA
>NZ_JBEGHQ010000084.1:0-255 GCF_040676285.1 Sphingobium sp. LMC3-1-1.1
GATCGGGCCGTGCACGTCTATCTGAACAGGCTGCCCGTCTTTCTCGAATTGCCAGCGGTGCAGCGCACCGTTTGGGAGCCGGATGCGAAGGCACGCATGGCCCAGCAGGTCGGGAGGGACGCGAGGCTTTTCATTCGCCTTGAAGTAAGCAGGGGTCGCAACGACGGCAAAGCTGCGGGGTGGGCCGACGGGGATGGCGATCATGTCGCTGGGAACAAGGTCGGCACTCCTAAGGCCGAGATCGAAACCCTCGGC
>NZ_JBEGHQ010000085.1:0-255 GCF_040676285.1 Sphingobium sp. LMC3-1-1.1
ATTGCACCCGCCGCGCGCTCTGCATGAGCACGCTGGCGATGATCTGGAGGCTGTTGGCAACGCGATGCTGGAGTTCCTTGAGCAGGATCGCCTTCTCGCGCAGCAGGTCATCCTTGAGTTTTTCGCTAATGCGCGCTTCGGTCACGTCGGAGATGGTCAGGAGCAGGCGAACCTGTTCGGTGTCGCCATAGTCGAGCTTCTGGGCATTGAGCATCAGCCGCCGTGGAGCGGCACCGCCCTTGAGGTCCATTTCAT
>NZ_JBEGHQ010000086.1:0-255 GCF_040676285.1 Sphingobium sp. LMC3-1-1.1
TGAATAAGCGCCCAAACTATTTCATCTCGTCTGGTGTATCCAAAGTCTTTGGAACGCTTCTGCCAACTGAGGGGTTAGCAGATATTCCGGGCACGATGCGTCAATGCGGCCAAATCGTCTTCTGGATTGCAGGAGAACGGTTATGGGAATTATCATGTGGCTCGTCGTTGGCGGCGTTATCGGATGGCTTGCCAGCATCATCATGCGGACAGATGGTCAGCAGGGCATCATCCTCAATATCGTGGTCGGCATTAT
>NZ_JBEGHQ010000087.1:0-255 GCF_040676285.1 Sphingobium sp. LMC3-1-1.1
GATGAGGTCGCCAAAGACCGTGCAGCACAGGCAGCCATTTTCCAGCACCATGATCGTATCGTCGCTCGCCGTGGTGAGGGCGTGATCGATCCCGATCTCTCCAAACTCGTTTATGATCACGGCGGTGCGCGTCATCGCCGGATCGCGCAGGGCGCGATTGAGCAATGTGGTCTTTCCGCTGCCGAGAAAGCCGGTCAGCACTGTGACCGGCGTCCTCATATCCTGTTTGGGAGTCAGCATGCGCGCGCTCAGGCA
>NZ_JBEGHQ010000088.1:0-255 GCF_040676285.1 Sphingobium sp. LMC3-1-1.1
TCAGGGCAACGCTTCGGGTCGTGCGATTGAACAGGCGGACGCCGAGCTGCCGTTCCAGCTTTGCGATGGCATTACTCAGCGCGGTAGTCGACAGACCAAGCTCCAGCGCGGCCGCCCGGAACGATCCGCGCCGTGCGATGGCCAATACCGCATCAAACTCGACCAAACCGTCCTGGTGCATTGTCCTACTTTTCGCAACATCGCATGACGATCTATCCCGATTATCATCGCAAAGGTCCAGCCCTAAGTTGGCGT
>NZ_JBEGHQ010000089.1:0-185239 GCF_040676285.1 Sphingobium sp. LMC3-1-1.1
TGTCTCAGTCCCAGTGTGGCTGATCATCCTCTCAGACCAGCTAAGGATCGTCGCCTTGGTGAGCCTTTACCTCACCAACTAGCTAATCCTACGCGGGCTCATCCCTGGGCGATAAATCTTTGGACTTACGTCATCATCCGGTATTAGCGTCAGTTTCCCGACGTTATTCCGAACCCAAGGGCAGATTCCCACGCGTTACGCACCCGTGCGCCACTAGCCCCGAAAGGCTCGTTCGACTTGCATGTATTAGGCATGCCGCCAGCGTTCGTTCTGAGCCAGGATCAAACTCTCAAGTTTGATGTCCGATCCTATCCCAGGAGGAATAATCCCAAGATAGAACCGCTCATTTCTAGGAGCCATTCCTGCACAAATCTTACATGGTGTGTAAGGACATTGTGAGTAATGGCTTGCTTTAACCGAATTTCCGACGCCCAGAAGCCGTCAGAACCCGGAGCCGCCGCCCACATGTCCCTTCATCAATCTACAATGTCAAAGAACCGACAACCAAATATCAGAAGCGGACAACCATGGATCCTCGAAAAATCTTCCGAGGATTTGGCCATCCTTGATATTGGCGACCGTGCGCAGCGAAAACCGGAGGGCATCACCGCGTCGGTGGAGTGGCATCTAGGCGCGTCGAATGAGTCGGTCAACAGGAAAAATAGGATTTCCGAAAATTTCCTCCGGTCGCGGGAAAAGGCGGGTTTCCGCTCGACCGCCCTCCCGGAGGTTCGGCTTCCTTTGAGCGGAGATCAGCTCGCGTTGAGTATGACTGCCTGGTCCCGTGCATCGCGCAGCCGGATGTAGAACCTGCCGTCCCGCGTCGCCGGCACCTGCAGGCTGGATCCGGTGAAACCCTGCGCCACGACCGTGGGTTTCTGGAAGCCCGGCGTACCGTCCACCGCATCGATCAGGAACAGGTCGCGCCCCTTGATCGTGCAATAGCGCGCCTCGCAACTGACGCCGTCGATATGCGGCAGGCGGGCCAGCGTTACCAGGGGCTGCCAGTCGCTGGCCCCCTCGCCGCGCAGCAGACGGAACCGGAGCGGCCCCGCCGCGGGCGCCAGCGTCGCCGGATCGAGCGTCGCGACCATGACCTCCGGGCCGGAGAGCCTGAGGCCGTTGGGGCCACTCAGCCTGACGGCATTCGCGCCATCCGCCGATGCGATCTCCAGCACGTCATCCTGCCGAAAGGCCCCGCCCTCCTCAGCCCGTACCGAAAAGACCAGCCGTCCATCGTCGGGCAACAGGCCCTCGCCCTGAAGCTGCAGCCGGCGTCCCTCCACCGTCCCCGCCGAAACGGTCCGGCTGAGCAGGGTCAGTCGGGGCCGCGCCGCCTCTACCGCTGCGGCAAGATCCACGGTGCGGCCGTCCTTCAGCCGCACCCGCGCGGTGGCCTTGTCGCCGGCCTTGAGCGCAGCGCCATCCCCCTTCGCGACCAGCCGCAGCCGATCCACCGACCCATCCCGCGTCAGCCCATCGGGCACCAGCGCCATGCCCGCCAGATCGACGCCCGCGACCTGATCCAGCCGCTGACCGGAAAGGACCGCCTCATGGTCCCCCGCATGCAGGCTGAGCGCGTCCAGCCTGCTCGCCTGCGCATAGGCCTTCAGTGACAGCGCCGTTGGCGTGGCCATGCCCTGATATTTGACCTCCAGCCTGATGTCGCCGGGCCTGCGCTCGGCCAGGGGAAGCGTCAGCAGCAGGGTGTCGTTTCCCTGCACCTTCCACGCCAGCGACTGGGGTGCGCCGTCACCCTGCCGCAACGTCACGCCCTCGACGCAGGCAGGCGCCTCGCCGGTCAGGCCCAGCTCATTGTCGCGGCCGACCACCAGCGTCGGTTCCTCGCCAGCCACCTTCCAGGGTGCATCGCCGGGCAGTTGCAGCGAGAAATCCGGGCCGTCGAACCGCTCGAACCCCCAATAGCCGGAAAGATGCCCCTTCACCGTGCCCCGGAACGCGGCGGGAAGCGGGCCGTTGCCCTTGACGACATAGCCGCCCCGGTCCGCCCGCGCCTCCACCGGCAGGTCGATCGTCTCGCCGCTCGCCGCCGTCAGCTTCACGGTCATGTCGCGCGCATAGGCGGTCGAATAGATGAGCGGCGCGCCTTCGACAGGAAGCACCACGCCGGGGCGCGCGGCGCAGATCGGCCCGTTGGCCGCGCTCCGCAGGCGGGGCGGACTGTCCGCCTCTATCGCGGGCATGCCGACGACCAACACGGATTTGGGCTTCTGGAAGGAAGGCGCCTTGTTGAGCAGCAGCGCGGCGGCATCGTCCCGCCGGACGCTCAGCGTCGGCAGATAGTCGAACTCCGGATTGCTGAACGCGCCGAAAATCCGCGCCAGGTCGCGCACCACGCCGATATAGGGACTGTAGAAACCATAGCCCGCCTCCCGCGTGGAACTGAGTTGCAGCGCCAGATCGGTGGGCGCGCCGGTCAGCGTCTCCGCAATGGAACTGCTGTGCACGTCGGCCAGCACCAGTTGTTCGCGATTTTCCAGCAGGCAATTGGCCTGAAGCTCGACCACCTTGGACAGACATTCGTCATTGAGTTTCATCGACAGGCTGCGCGCCAGCGCTGGCGCGACCGATCGCAGAAATTCGGGATGGGTGTTTTCCTGCGCCCGGATCGCCGCCATGAAGGCGTCCAGCCGCGACCGGTCGAGCGATGCCTGGTTCAGTTCCTGCGTCGCCCGGACGAACTCCCCCGGCTTGCCGCGTACCGCATCTTCGATCGTGCCTAGCGCGCCGCCCGTTTCCGGAACCAGAAAGAGCGTCATCTGCCGCGCGCCCTTGGGCACGGTCAGGCTGAGGCTGTTGTCCTTCGCCTTCTTCTTCCAGGTTTCGGCGGACCTGATCCAATCCTTGGGTGGCGGGTTGGTGGCGCCCCGCAGGAAGGTCGAGAGCAGCAGGAATCTCGTGCCCTGATCCTCCGGCAGGTCGGCCCTGATCGACAGCTGGTCGCCTTCGGCCAGGCTGGGCACCTGCGCGATGGGCAGCACGTCCTTGCCCCGCATGACGGTGATGCGCAGACCCGGGCCGCCAAGCTCGAACGGCGCGGGATCGGCCGCCTGCACCGTTGCGGCCGACAGCGCGATGGCGGCGGCACCGCAGGTCCAGGACAGGATCTTCCATCGGTCGGGCAGCGGCATAGGGTTTCGACATCTTCCTGTCAGCGATCCGGACCCCGCTGTCCCACATCGGCTTTCCAATTCCAAGAGGGGCCAATTCCAAGAAGGCGGAGAGAGGCAACCGGTTTTGCGGCGAAGGGTCAGGATCGCGGGACGAACGGCTATTCCCTCGGTTCGTCCAGGATCAGCGCGGCCAGATCGTGCAGGCTGGGCAGCACCGCCGCGACCAATCCCCTCTCCGCATCGGTGGGCGGCAGCAGGTCGGGGACCATCACCGTCGCGATGCCGGCCGCCGCCGCCGAACGCACGCCGGCATAGCTGTCCTCCACCGCCACCGCATCGGTCACCGCCACGCCCAGGCGCCTGGCCGCCAGCAGATAGGGTTCCGGATGCGGCTTTGGCCGATCGACATCGTTGCGCGTCACGACAATGTCGAAATAGTCGAGCAAGCCCGCCTTCTCCAGCCGGCGGCAGGCATGGGGCGCCTCCGTGGAGGTCGCTATGGCCATGGGGATACCGGCGGAGGCCAGCCTGGCCAATGTCGGCTCGACACCGGGACGCATCGGCACGGCCGCCTCCAGCGCCGCCTCGAACAGCAGGTCGCTGTCGGCATAGAACTGCTCCAGCGGAAAGTCCGCGCCGAAATGCTCCGCCAGCATGACCTGGTTCGCATCGCGGTGAATGCCGACCATGGCAAGCTGCAACGCCTCGGAAAAGGGCCAGCCCAGGGCGGCGGCGGCCTCCGCCATCGTGCGACGATGTTCCGCCTCCGTATCCAGCAGCGTGCCGTCCATGTCGAAAATCACCGCGCGCACCGGATCGGGCAGGCGGCGATTGAGGATGGCGGGTTCACTGCTGGCAAGGGTCGACGCGGTCATGCCATCCATGTGGCGTTTCTGCCGCGCTTTTGCGAGTGCATAGGCCGCACCCGCAGATGCAGGGATTGCGGGCCCGGACGCTCCGGCGCAGTCGTCAGTCTGACTGGCCGCCGGTTTCGATCGCCTGGCGATCATCCTGGGGCGGCGACCACGGCGCCACGCGCAGCATGATCGCGTCGAACAGGTCCGAAGCCAGATAATCGGACAGCCATTTCTTCAGGCAGGGGAGCGGCTGCATCTCGAACCAGCCGGGATCGACGGCGGCGAACTGCCGCACGAACGGAATGACGGCAGCGTCGGCCAGCCCGCGCCGGGCGCCGCACAGATGCGGCGATCCGGTCAGCCTGTCGTCGAGGGCGTGTAGAAAGGCGAGCCCGCCGGCGCGGTGCGTTTCGGCAGCGCCCTCGGCATCGACTCCATGCCGCCCCGGATATTTGTAGCGGTCCAGATCCTGTTTGAACGGCCCGTCATTGGCGGCGATGAGCGCGGGATCATCGCGGTCGAGCCAGCCTTCCGGATCATGCCGCGCCAGCGCCCAGCGCATGATGTCGATGCTCTGGTCGATCACCTTGCCGTCGGCGGCGACCAATACGGGCACGGTTCCCTTGGGCGAGGCGGCGAGCATCGCCTCCGGCTTTGCCGACAGCCTGACCTCGCGCAGTTCGACCTGCGTGGCGCTGATCGCCAGCGCCAGCCTGGCCCGCATCGCATAGGGGCAGCGGCGGAAGCTGTAGAGGATGGGGACTGTCATGCCGCCTCCACTTCAGGCAATGGCGACGGCGTCGAGCACGAAGGCGCTGCGCTCCGCGAGATCGCCGATCTGGGCGAGATAGGCCTGGAAATGCGGGCTTGCGCGATGGGCGGCGATCGCGGCGTCATCGACATAGAGTTCATCGAGGATGAAGCGAGCGGGATCGGCCTGATCCTGCCACAGATCATAGCGCAGATTGCCCGGCTCCGCCCGACTGGGCGCCAGCATGGAATCGAGCAGGGCACGCACCGCCGCCTCCCTGCCGGCTCTGGCGGTCAGGACGGCGACGATCTTAACGGGTCCGGACATGGGCAGGATTCCTTTTGCTGATGAGCGGGCGCTGCGGGAGCGCGCCGCCGCCTTGCATGTCCTCATGCCTGATCGGGCGCGCCGATCAAGCGGGCTGCGATCGGGCAACAGGCATTTCTTTCCTTGCAACCAGCCGGAAAATCCGCGTTAAGGACGAGTCGATGAACCGGCTGTTCGCCCTGTTGGCATGTCTTGCCCTGACGCTGTCCTTTGCGACGGCATCGGTCGCGCACGCCATGGAGCCGATCGGCTGCATCGATGGGGTGTCGCCCTCGGCGGCCGAAAGCCCTGATGGCGACGATGAGGGGCAGGCGTCCGGCGACGCGGACCGTGCCTATCCCCACCATCATGGCGGCTGTCATGGCCATCATGTCGCGGCCGCTTTTGCCGCATCGGAAATCGCGCCCGCAATGGCCCAGCGGACGGCCAGGCTGCGCTGGACCTCTTCGCCCCATGGCGCCGCCCCCACGCGAGCCGAATTGCGGCCGCCTATCGCCTGACCCTGCCGCCCGGCCTGCGCATCGCGCAGGCGGTCAACAGTTGTCAGGAGTTACCGAACATGAACCCCTTGCTGGCGGCATGGCTTGCCGCCGCCTCATCCCTGTCCGCAGCGCAGGCACAAGTGCCGTCCGCGCCGGCGGCCAAGGCGCAACCAGGCCTGACGCTCAGCCAGGCCCTCGACCTGGCCGGCGCCGCATCGCCCGCACTGGACGCCGCCGCCGCCGGCGTCGACGCATCCAGGGCCGCACAGGCCGCGGCGGGCCTGCGGCCAAACCCGGTCGTCACGCTCGAAGCTGAAAATGTGGCCGGCACCGGGCCCTATTCCGGCACGCAGAGCCTGGAGGCGACATCCTCTGTGGCCATTCCGCTGGAACTGGGCGGCAAGCGGTCGGCGCGGCTCGCCGTCGCAGGCGCGCAGCGCGATCGCGCCCTGATCGAACAGGCGATGGCGGCGGCCGACCTTCGATGGGCGGTGACGCGCGCCTATGCGGAAGCGGTGGCATCCGAACGGCGCACGGGCAATGCGCGCGACCAGCTTCGGATTGCCGAAGAAGGCCTGCGCGCCGCGGATGCCCGCGTGCGCGCCGGGCGCGCCTCCCCCATCGAGGTGCAGCGCGCCGGGCTGACGCGGATCAATGCGCAGGCCGCGCTTGCCAGGGCGGAGCGATCCGCCGAAGTGGCGCGCTTCACCCTGGCCCAGCGGATCGGGCAGGCCATCCCCGGCCCGCTGGACGGAAGCTGGTTCGATCGCATCGATTCGATCCAGGGTCCGTTGGCGCCCATGGATCCGGCGCAGACGCTGGCGCTGGCAGCCGCAGACGCCGATCTGGCGGCCAGCAGCGCGCAGGTGCGGCTTGCCCGCAGCCAGCGCATTCCCGACCTGACGGTGGGCGCGGGCGCCCGCCGGCTGGAAGCGACCCATGACAATGCCGCGCTGTTCAGCCTGTCCCTCCCCCTCCCCGTCTTCAACGGCGGCAGGGCGGCCGTTGGCCAGGCCATGGCGGAACAGCGCCGCGCCGAAGCCAGGCGGCGCATCGCCGCGCAGGAGGTCGCCCAGGCGATAGCCAGCGCGCAGGCGGAGGCCGCGAACGCCGCCATCGGCGCGGCGACGGCGACCGGACCGGCGCTGGCAGCCGCCGAGGAAGCCGCCCGCATCGCGCGCATCGGCTATCGCGAGGGCAAGTTCGGCCAGCTCGACCTGCTCGATGCCGAACGCACGCTCACCGAAACCAGGGCAGCCGCCATAGCGGCGCTGCTCGCCTATCATGACGCACAGGCGCAGCTGGAGCGATTGACCGCTCGCGCGCCGGACCAGGGAGACAATTGATGAACATCCTCCAGCAGACCGTAGCGGCCGCCATCCTGCTGTCCTCCCTCGCCGCCTGCGAAGCGCCCGCGCCGGAGAGCCATGCCGAGGGGGAGGCGCATGCTGGCGAGGAAGGACTGATCCACCTCACCGCGCAGCAGATCGCCGCCGCGGGCATCGAGCTGGCCCGCCCGACGACTGGCGGCGGCGCGATCACCTTGCCCGCCACGATAGAGGGCGACCCCCAGGGAACGCAGGTCGTGTCCGCCGCCATCGGCGGACGCGTGGTGTCGCTCACGCGCAATCTGGGCGAGGAGGTGAAGAGGGGCGACACTCTGGCGGTGATCGAAAGCCGCGAGGCCGCATCGCTGAAGGCAGAGGTCGAGGCGGCGCAGGCGCGTCTGGCGCTCGCCCGGTCCAACCTGCAGCGGGAACAGCGCCTGTTCGCCGAACGGGTTTCGCCCGAACAGGATCTGATCGCGGCCCGCACCGCCGCGACGGAAGCGGGGATCGCGCTGCGCCTCGCGCGGCAGCAGGTCGCGGCGGCAGGGGGCGGAGGAGGCGGCCTCAACCGGCTGGGCATCGTCGCACCGATCAGCGGCCAGGTCATCGCCCGCACCGTCACCCTGGGGCAGATGGTGGCCGCCGATGCGGAGCTTTATCGCGTCGCCAATCTCTCGCGGCTGGCGGTTCGCCTGTCGCTTTCCCCTGCCGATGCGGGCCGCATCCGGCCGGGCGCGAGCGTGGACATCAGCGCGCCGGGACGCAGGACGGGCGCGCGCGTCAGCTTCGTTTCCCCAGTGCTCGACGAAACGACGCGCCTCGTCCCCGTTCTCGCCATCATCGACAATCGCGACGGCCAATGGCGCGTCGGCGAACCGGTTACCGCCGCCATCGCGGTGACGGGCGGCAGCGGCGGAATGACGATTCCCGCCAGTGCGATCCAGATGGTCGAGGGACGCTCGACGGTCTTCGTCCGCGTGGCGCAGGGATTCCGGGCGGTGCCGGTCACGGTCGGCCAGCCCAATGGCGATGCCGCCACCATCCTGTCGGGCCTCACCGGCCGCGAACAGATCGCCGTCGCCAACAGCTTCACTCTCAAGGCCGAGCTCGGAAAGAGCGAAGCCACGCACGAGGATTGATCCATGATCGGGCGTATCGTGACCTTTTCGGTCGAGCGGCGCTGGCTTGTGCTGCTCGTCACCCTCATCGCGGCCGTGATCGGCGCCTGGGCGCTCAGCCGCCTGCCCATCGACGCCGTCCCCGACATCACCAACAACCAGGTGCAGGTGAACATCCGCGCGCCCGCGCTGTCGCCCGAACAGGTCGAAAAGCAGGTCGCCTTTCCCATAGAGACCGCGCTGGCGGGCGTGCCGGGCCTTGAACATACCCGTTCGCTGAGCCGCAACGGCTTTGCTCAGGTGACGGCCGTCTTCACCGAATCCACCGATATCTATTTCGCCAGGGCCCAGGTCGCCGAACGGCTGCGCGGCGCGGAAGAGAGCCTGCCCGCTGGCGTCACGCCCGAAATGGGGCCGATCGCCACGGGGCTGGGCGAAGTCTATATGTGGACCGTCCATCTGGCCCACCGCAAGGACGACCGGCATGCGCCCGGCGAACCCGGCATCCAGCCCGACGGCAGCTATATCACGCCGGAGGGCGAGCGGCTGGTCGGCGCGTCCGATCAGGCGACCTATCTGCGCACGGTGCAGGACTGGATCGTCGCTCCCCTGCTCAAGAACACGCCGGGTCTTGCCGGCATCGACGCCATTGGCGGCCATGTGAAGCAATATCAGGTGGCGCCCGATGTCCAGCGGCTCGCGGCGCTCAAGCTCAGCCTCGGCGACCTGGCGACGGCGCTGGAGGAAAACAACAGCGCCGTCGGCGCGGGCGTCATCGACCGCAACGGGGAAGGCCTGACCGTCCGGTCCGATGCCCGCCTTCGCAATGCCGCCGATCTTGCCCGCACCGTCATCGCCACGCGGGAGGGTGTTCCCATCCTGCTCGATCAGGTCGCGACGGTGCGGACCGGCCAGGCGCTGCGCATGGGTTCCGCATCCGAAAATGGCCGGGAAGTCGTCGTCGGCACCGCGGTGATGCGGATCGGGGAGAACAGCCGCGCCGTCGCCTCCGCGGTCGCCCGGCGCCTTGAAGAGATCAACGCCTCACTGCCGACCGATGTCATCGTCCAGCCTGTCCTGGACCGCACGGCCCTGGTCCACGCAACGATCGGCACCGTGGCGAAGAACCTGTCCGAAGGGGCGCTGCTGGTCATCGTCGTGCTGTTTGCCCTGCTCGGAAACTTCCGCGCCGCGCTGATCGCCGCGCTCGTCATCCCCGTCACCATGCTGCTCACCAGCTTCGGCATGCTGCGCGGCGGCGTATCGGCCAACCTCATGAGCCTGGGCGCGCTCGACTTCGGGCTCATCGTCGACGGTGCCGTCATCATTGTGGAAAACGCCCTGCGACGGATCGCCGGGCATCAGCATGACAGGGGCCGGCCGCTCACCCCCGACGAACGGCTTTGCGCGGTGACCGCCGCCGCGCGCGAGATGATACGCCCCTCCGTCTATGGGCAGGCGATCATCATCCTCGTCTATATCCCGCTCCTCACCCTGGACGGGGTGGAGGGCAAGACGTTCACGCCGATGGCGATGACGGTCATCCTCGCGCTCGCCTTCGCCTTCATCCTCTCGCTGACCTTCGTCCCCGCGATGCTGGCCCTGCTGCTGTCGAAACCCGTGGAGGAGAAGGAGGGGCGGATCATGTCCTGGCTGAACGCCCGCTATCAGCCGGGGCTGGAGACGGCGATGCGCCGGCCGGGCCGGACGATCGGCATCGGGATTGCGGCATTCCTTGCCGCCATCGCCGGCTTCTCGATGCTGGGACAGGAATTCCTGCCCCAGCTCGACGAGGGCGACATCCTCGTCCAGGCGGTCCGCGTGCCGGGCACTTCGGTCGACCAGAGCCAGGCGATGCAGTTCGAGGTCGAACGCGCGATCGCGCGGGAGCCGGAGGTCCGCTTCGTCTTTTCCAAGACCGGCACGGCCGAGCTTGCCTCCGACCCCATGCCGCCCAATGCGACCGACACATTCGTCATCCTGAAGCCCCGCGCGCAATGGCCCGACCCGCGCCTTCCCAAGGCGGAGCTGGTCGAACGGCTGGAGCAGCGGCTGTCGATGCTGCCCGGCAACGCCTATGAGATCACCCAGCCGATCCAGATGCGCTTCAACGAACTGATCGCGGGCGTCCGGGGCGACATCGCCGTCAAGGTCTTCGGCGACGATGCCGACCAGATGAGCGGCACGGCCGACCGCATCGCCGCCGTGCTGCGCCGGACGAAGGGCGCCACCGACGTGCGGGTGGAACAGACCGAAGGGCTGCCCATCCTCGACGTGCAGCCCGATCGCGACGCCATGGCGCGACTGGGCATCAGCGCGCGGGCGTTGCAGGACATATTGGCCGCCGCCGTGGGCGGGCGCGACGCCGGCATGATCTTCGAGGGCGACCGACGCTTTGCCGTCACGATCCGGCTGGGGGAGGAGGCGCGCAGCAATGTCGAGACGCTGGGCCAGCTTCCGGTGCCGACGCCGTCGGGCGCTTTCGTGCCGCTGGCCAGCGTCGCCCGCATCGCCCTGGTCGACGGGCCAAACCAGATCAGCCGCGAAAACGGCAAGCGGCGGGTCGTCGTGCAGGCCAATGTGCGTGGCCGGGACGTGTCCAGCGTGGTCGCCGACGTGCGGGCGGGGATCGCAAGGGAGGTGCGGCTGCCGGCCGGCACCTATCTCCAATGGGGCGGCCAGTTCGAAAATCTGGCATCGGCGCGGGACCGGCTGCTGCTGGTCGTGCCGGCCTGCTTCGCGCTCATTGTCCTGCTGCTCTACGGCGCGCTCGGCAGCGTGCGGGACGCCGCGATCGTCTTCACCGGCATCCCCCTCGCCCTGGTCGGCGGCGTGCTGGCGCTGGCGCTGCGCGGCATGCCCTTTTCCATCTCGGCGGCCGCGGGCTTCATCGCCCTGTCGGGCATCGCCGTGCTCAACGGACTGGTGATGGTGACGTCGATCCAGGATCTGGTGGCGCGCGGCGTGGATCGCGCCAAGGCGGCTCAGGCGGGCGCGCTGGCGCGATTGAGGCCGGTGGTGATGACGGCATTGGTCGCATCGCTCGGCTTCATGCCGATGGCGCTTGCGACCGGCGCCGGGGCGGAAGTGCAGAAGCCGCTGGCCACGGTGGTCATAGGCGGCCTTGTTTCCGCGACCTTGCTGACCCTGTTCCTGCTGCCGACCCTCTATGCCCGCTTCGGCAGGCGCGGGTCGACCAGCGACGCTGGCGGGGCAGCGGGGACGGCCGTCCCCTGAGAGGATGGCGGGCCGCGGCGACAGATTTCATATCGCAGGCGGAATCCTTGGCACTTGCGAGCTCCCGCACCGTTCCCTGCCGCAAGGAGGATGCCGTGCCGGACGAGATTGTTTCCATCGGGCTGCTGACAGCCAGGGATCTTGAGATCCTCGGCCAGGGATTCCGGCGGCACTTTCCCGTGCGGGATGACGAGCTGTTCAAGGATCTGCTCGCCAGGCTGGACGAACTGCCTGCCCGGCCAGAGCCGCCCACCGATGACCGGCGATGACGGTGATCCGGCCTTGCACGATCGCCATGCGGCAGTGCATGGAGCGTCAGCCATGCGCCAGACCCCGACGCCCAACATCCTTGTCGATGCCGACGCCTGCCCGGTGAAGGAGGAAATCTACAAGGTCGCCTGGCGCCACGCCGTGCCGGTCGTGGTCGTCAGCAACAGTCTGATCCGGGTGCCCGCGCATCCCCTCGTCTCCCGCGTCATCGTCAGCGACGGGTTCGACGCGGCGGACGACTGGATCGTCGAGCATGGCGATGCGGGATCGATCATCATCACCGCCGACATCCTGCTGGCCGACCGATGCCTGAAGGCGGGATGTGGCGCCGTGATCGCGCCGACCGGCAAGCCCTTCACCCATGGGTCGATCGGCAATGCCGTGGCCGTGCGGGCGATAAAGGCCGATCTGCGCGCCGGCATGCTGACCGACGGCATCGGCGGCCCCGCGCCGTTCGCCAGGGCCGATCGGTCGCGCTTCCTGTCGGCCCTGGACGAAGCGATCGTGCGCCTGAAACGGCGATCCTGATAACGCGGGCGGGAGGGGAGCCCCGATCGCCTGGAAATCGCCAAGGATCTGCTGTTGCCGCGATTTCCTGACCGGCGATCGATTCCGATCGCCTGGAAATCGCTCTATGCCTCCGCCGCGATGGCGCGTTCGATCATCATGCGCGAACGAACGCCGCCGGCATCGATATTGAGCTTGAGCAGCTTGCGGTCCGGCCGGCGCAGCAGATTCTCCTGCTGCTGCTCCAGCATGGCCAGATCCTCGCTGAAGATCTTGCGCTGACCCTCGCGGATGGAGGCCGTGACGGCGGGATCGTCCACCGCGAACTGGCGGGCAAAGCCCCAGAAATACCAATGGCTATGTTCGGTCTCCGGCGTGATGAAATCGACCACCACGGCGGCGGCCTTGGCCGAAGGATCGGCGTCAGGTCCGCCGCGCCCCTCCAGGGCGACGCCGACCTTGATCATGACATGGCTGGGCAGGCTGAAGCGACAGATCTGCCAGCGGTCGACCAGCCCGTCGTCGGGAAGGCCTGCACTGCGCAGCGCCATGCGCCAGAAGGGCGGCGCCTGCACGGCGGACATGACGCGGGTGGTGACGACCTCATCCCCCTCGACGCGGGTGGTGACCGGCGCCTCGTCAATCTCGGGCTGGCCGATGCTGCCCGCATGGACATAATTTTCATGGGTCAGGTCCATGAGGTTGTCGATCATCAGCCGATAATCGCAGGCGACATGATAGAGGCCACCGCCAAAGGCCCAGCCCGCATCCTCCGCCCAGGGCAGCGGGTGCAGCTTCGCCTCGTCCGCCCGCTCCGCCTCACCGGGCCAGACCCAGATGAAACCGTGGCGCTCGATCGCCGGGTAGGAGCGGATGGGCGGGAAATTCTTCACGCGCTGTCCCGGCATCGACGCCGCATGACCCGTGCAGGCCATGGCCAGGCCGTGATAGCCGCAGACGAGATCCCCGTCCCGCACGAAGCCCAGCGACAGCGGAGCGCCGCGATGCGGGCAGAAATCCTCCAGCGCCGCCACCTTGCCGTCCTTGCCGCGATAAAGGACCATGGGTTCGCCGCAGATCGTCCGGCCAAGCGGCTTTTCCGCCAGTTCGTCGGGGGTGCAGGCAATGTACCAGGCGTCGCTCGGCCAGGGCTTCGGGGTGGGGGCGGATCGCGGCATGTCTCTCTCCAGGGATCGTCCGCCCTTTCGCGCGGCGGCGGCTTGCACTGTAGGGCGACGGCCGATTATAAGCATCCCGCATAATTCTTATAGAAACTATATCATTCCCTGATGGAAAAGCTCGATCTCAACCTGCTCCGCGTGCTGGAGGCGCTGTTCACCCAGCGCAGCGTGTCGGGCGCGGCGCGGGCGCTGGGCGTCACGCAACCGGGCGTCAGCCTGGCACTGCGAAGGCTGCGCGCGCATTTCGGGGACGAACTTTTCGTGCGGCAGGGCGCTGCGATGGAGCCGACATTGGTGGCCCAGCGGTTGATCGACCCCGTCATGACGGTGATGGCGTCGGTCCGGTCGGACATCGTGACCGCCGCCCCGTTCGACCCCGCCCGGTCGGAACGCTGCTTCACCATCGGCCTTTCCGATCTGGGCGAACTGACCTTCCTGCCCGACCTCATGACCGCCCTGCGGGAACGGGCGCCGGGGGTCACGGTGCGTTCGGTCACCCTGGCGCCGCCCGATCTGCGCCGCGCCCTGGCGGACGGGTCGGTCGATCTGGCGCTCGGCTTCTTCCTGGGGCTGGAGGGGGACAATCTCTTCACCCAGACGCTGTTCGAACAGGGCTTCGTCTGCCTGGTGCGCGCCGGGTGGCGGGACGGCGCGACCACCATGTCGCTGGAGGATTATCTGTCGGCCGACCACGCGATGATCGAACAGGAAGGCCGCAGCCAGGAAGTGCTGGAGCGGCGAATCCGCGCATTGGGGCTGCGCCGGCGGACGCTGTTGCGCTCGCCGCATTTCCTGACCGTGCCGCTGCTGATCGCCCGTTCCGACATGATCGCGACGGTGCCCTATGGCGTGGCCCGCATCTTCTCCCGCCTTGCCGGCCTGCGGTTCCTCCCCCTTCCCTTCGACGCGCCCCGCATTCCGATCCAGCAGCTATGGCATCGGCGCAGCCATCATGACCCCGGCACCATCTGGCTGCGGCGCCTGATCGCGGATCTGTTCGGCGGCCGCGATCCCATGCTGGACGACGACCCGGTTCACTGACGGCCAACATCCACCGTCCGCTGAATGCCGATCGCGTCGAGAAATCGGCGATCATGGCTGACGACCATCAGCGCGCCGTCGAAGCTTTCAAGCGCCCGCTCCAGCACCTCGATCGAGGCGATATCGAGATGATTGGTCGGCTCGTCCAGGATCAGCAACCAGGGCGGCTGGGGTCCCGAAAGAGCGACGGCCAAACCGGCGCGCAGGCGCTCGCCGCCCGACAGGCTGCCCACGATTCGCTGCGCCTCGCGGTTACGGAAGGCAAAACGGGCACAGGCCGCATGGATCGCCTCCTCGTCCAGCGTCGGGTGCCGGCGACGCATGTTGCCGATGATCGTGTCCCCTTCATCCAGCAGGTCGCCATGCTGATCCAGCATGGCGATCCGGTCGGATCGTCGCCGGACCATGCCGATGGCCGGCGCGAGCGCTCCGGTCACCAGGCGCAGCAGGGTCGATTTGCCCGTTCCGTTCGCACCCGCCAGGGCCACCCGCTCCGGCCCATGAATGGCCATCGTCCAGGGGCCGAGGCGACGTCCGCCCAGATCGACGCTGGCGCCCTCCATCGCCAGCAACTCAGCTTGCGAGGGGATGCCGGTGGCGGGCAGGTCGATGGCGAGCGGCGTCAATATTTCCACCCGGGCGCGAGCGGCATCGCTGGCATGAACCGCCTCGTCTATCTGCCGTTCGGCCAGGCGCCGCGCATGGCCGCCGCTATTCTCCGCCCGTTCCGCCCGCGCGCCCAGCAGGATCTTCGGTTCCGATCCCCTCTCGGCAAAGGCGCGGCCGGCCCTGTCGCGCCGGTCCTTCGCCTCCCGCGCGGCCTGCGCGGCGAGACGGGTGGCGCGCAGTGCGACGTCGGCGCGATCACGCTCGGCCTGCGCCCGCGCCTGATCGGCGTCGCGCGCGGCGGCAAAGGCGGACCAGCCGCCGCCGACGATGCGGATGCCGATGGGGCTGAGTTCGACGATGCGGTCCATGCGTTCCAGCAGCGCCCGGTCATGGCTCGCGACCAGCACGCCGCCCGGCCAGGTCGCGACCAGCCGCTCGATCGCGGCGCGGCCTTCCCGGTCGAGATTGTTGGTCGGCTCGTCGAGCAGCAGGAGATCGGGGCGCTCGATCGCGAGGCGCGCTATCCCGATGCGCGTCCGCTCGCCCCCCGACAGGCTGCCCATCGGCCGTTCGATGTCCACGCCGGCCAGCCCGATATCGGCAAGGGCAGCGTCGACCGCAGCGGGCAGCATCCAGTCGACCGCGTCGAAATCCGTTTCGGTCCCCTCGCCCCGCTCGATGCGCGCATGGATCGCCAGCGCCTCGGCAACGCCCAGCGCCTCGCCGATCAATTGGTCGCTGCGCCAGTTCTGGGCCAGCATGGCGGCCGTGCCGCCGCGATGAACGCTGCCGGACGAGGGCACCTGCACGCCCGCCGCAATGCGCAGCAATGTCGACTTGCCCGACCCGTTGCGCCCGACAAACCCGATGCGCTCGGCGCCGATCGACAGGGTCAGGTCATGGAAAAGCGTCCGCCCTTCAGGCGTGGCGGCGGACAGGCTGGATAATGTGAGAAAAGCGGACATGGACACCATGACGAACAGGGACAACAGGGCAAGGGGCGCTGGTCATCCGGTCATCCATGGTCGTAAGTCCTTCCTGTCGGGTCATCCGCTCGCTCGCCACTGCATCCCGGTCCATGGAGAGATCAGGCTCTGGCGGCCGCGGAAATCCTGGCCTGAACGAAGCACCATGTCCACCGCAATCTTCGCGCGCTTCTTCCCGGATGGCGGAATCTGCCAGCGGCCGCGCCGCGAATGGACCGGCCACCCTCAGGCCAGCGCCAGCACACCCGTCAGGATATTGCGCACCAGCTCCGCCTGCCCCCGCGCCCCGGTCTTGGCATAGATCTTCTTCGAATAGTTGCGCGCCGTCTCCACCGTCAGCCCCAGGTCGGCGGCGGCCTCGCTGATCGACATGCCCTGCGCGATCGCCCAGGCCAGCCGCGCCTCGCTGGGCGACAATCCGAACAGGTCGACCAGCTGGTCGCAACGGTCCGCCTGCGACCATCGGTCGCCGCTGATATAGGCGATGGCGACGGGTGCCGACGGCACGGACAGCGAGCGATCCTGGATCGGCCGGACCAGCATGTCCATCAACGGATCGCGGCTCAGGTTGATAGCCCTCGGCCGCGCCTCGCGATCGGCGGCAAAGGTCTTGACCAGCGCGGTCATTTCCCGGTCGATCGCCGGAGACGCCGGCATCAGCCGGTCGTAACGCCCCCTGCGCAGCAGTCGCGAACGCTGGAAAAGCTGCTCCAGATGCGGCGTCATGTCGACGATGCGGCACTGGGCGTCCAGCGTCAGCCAGCCGAAGTTCAGCCGCCCGAACGCCTCCGAATTCACCGAAGACCGGAATTTTTCCCGCTCCAGCGCGACGAAGCTGCGCAGCGCGATGCGCAGATGCGGCACCAGCGCGGTCATCAGCGCGCCCACGCCCGACCCCAGCTCCCTCCCCCCCGCGCAGCTCAGCCAGGCATCCATGCCGCTCGGCTCGGTCACGCGCACCGAACGCATGTTGGTGATGCCCAGCGGTTGCAGGAATTCCGCCCGATAGCCCTGCTGCACCGCGTCGCCGGGATCCAGCAGTTCGTCCAGCGTATAGACCCGCGCCTCCCGCATCCGGCGATAGGGCAGGGGATCGCGCCCATATTTCTGGTTGAACAGCCGGTCGAGGTGCAGCGGCGTCGGCGGCCCGGCATACAGCTCGACGATCCGCTCCTCATCTACCGGGCGGAAGGCGAGGCTGGCATAGGCCGCCCCAGATCGCGCCCGCAACCTGTCGAGGAACCCGTGCCAAAGGGGTTGCTCGAACATACCCTCATGGAGAGCCGCCAATAATCCGCCATCGTCCAGTCGCATGGCTAATATGTATATCCTCCCATATGGGAGGTCCAGTACCTCACCGCTTCTGCCATCAGGCTGTCACAACACAAGGCGGTGAATGATGATCGATTCGAAGAGGCTGACGCATCTGGAGCGTCTGGAGGCGGAAAGCATCCATATCCTGCGGGAAGTCGTGGCAGAGGCCGAGAAGCCGGTGATGCTCTATTCGGTGGGCAAGGATTCGGCCGTGATGCTGCATCTGGCGCGCAAGGCATTCTACCCCTCGCCGCCGCCCTTCCCGCTGCTGCACGTCGACACCACCTGGAAATTCAAGGCGATGTACGAACTGCGCGACCGCATGGCGCGGGAATCGGGCATGGAGTTGCTCGTCTATCACAATCCCGAAGCGCAGGAACGCGGCATAAACCCGTTCGACCATGGCCCGCTGCACACCGACATGTGGAAGACGGAGGGGCTGAAGCAGGCGCTCAACCTCTACGGCTTCGACGCGGCCTTCGGCGGCGCCCGCCGCGATGAGGAGAAGAGCCGGGCGAAGGAACGCATCTTCTCCTTCCGCACGTCGTCGCACGGCTGGGATCCGAAGAACCAGCGCCCGGAACTGTGGAACCTCTACAACGCCCGCAAGAACAAGGGCGAGAGCATCCGCGTCTTCCCGATCAGCAACTGGACCGAGCTGGACATCTGGCAATATATCCACCTGAACGACGTCCCCATCGTGCCGCTCTATTTCGCGGAGGAGCGCCCCACGGTGGAGCGCGACGGCATGCTGCTGATGGTGGATGACGAACGCTTCCCCCTGAAGCCCGGCGAGGAGCCGGTGATGCGGTCGATCCGCTTCCGCACCCTGGGCTGCTACCCGCTGACCGGCGCGGTCGAGAGCGAAGCGAAGACCCTGCCGGAGGTGATCCAGGAAACGCTGCTCACCACCACCTCCGAACGCCAGGGCCGCGCCATCGACAAGGATGCCGGCGGCGCGGGCATGGAAAAGAAGAAGCAGGAAGGGTATTTCTGATGTCGGACGCCGATGTGATCTACAAGACCGACGCCCTCATCGCGGAGGATATCGACCAGTATCTGGAGGTGCACCAGCACAAGACGATGCTGCGCTTCATCACCTGCGGGTCGGTGGACGACGGCAAGTCGACGCTGATCGGCCGCCTGCTCTATGACAGCAAGATGATCTTCGAGGATCAGCTCGCCGCGCTGGAGGCCGACAGCAAGCGCGTGGGCACCCAGGGGCAGGAGATCGACTTCGCCCTGCTGGTCGACGGCCTCGCCGCCGAACGCGAACAGGGCATCACCATCGACGTCGCCTATCGCTTCTTCGCGACGGAAAAGCGCAAGTTCATCGTCGCCGACACGCCCGGCCATGAACAATATACGCGCAACATGGTGACGGGCGCATCCACCGCCGACCTCGCCGTCATCCTGATCGACGCGCGCAAGGGCGTGCTGACGCAGACCCGCCGCCACAGCTATCTTGCCCATCTGATCGGCATCCGGAACATTGTGCTGGCGGTGAACAAGATGGATCTGGTCGACTATGACCAGGCGGTGTTCGACGGCATCGTCAAGGACTATACCGAATTTGCCCAGTCGATCGGCATCAAGGCCTTTACCGCCATGCCCATTTCCGGCTTCAGGGGCGACAATATCACCGGCCCTTCGGCCAACACGCCCTGGTACAAGGGACCGGCGCTGATCGAGCATCTGGAAACGGTGGAGGTCGACCAGGTCTCCGATCAGGAAAAGCCCTTCCGCATGGCGGTCCAGTGGGTCAACCGCCCCAATCTCGACTTCCGCGGCTTTTCCGGCCAGATCGCCACCGGCACGGTCAGGCCGGGCGACGCGATCCGCGTCCTGCCTTCGGGCAAGACCAGCACGATCAGCCGCATCGTCACGCTTGACGGCGACCTGGATGTCGCGGTCGCCGGGCAGTCGGTCACTCTGTGCTTTGCCGATGAAGTCGACTGCTCGCGCGGCGACGTGATCGCGGCGTCGGACAATCCGCCGCAGGCCGCCGACCAGTTCGAGGCGACGATCGTCTGGATGGCGGACGAGGAAATGCTGCCGGGCCGCCCCTATTGGCTGAAGCTCGGCACGCAGACCGTCACCGCCACGATCCAGCAACCCAAATATCAGGTCAACGTCAACACGATGGAGCATCTGGCGGCGAAGACGCTGGACCTCAACGCCATCGGCATCGCCAATCTGTCGACCGACAGGCAGATCGTGTTCGAACCCTATGAAACCAACCGCACGCTGGGCGGCTTCATCCTGATCGACAAGATCACCAATGCCACCGTGGCGGCGGGGATGCTGCACTTCTCGCTGCGGCGGGCGCAGAACGTCCACTGGCAGGCGACCGACGTCACCCGCGAATTCCACGCCAACCTCAAGAATCAGAAGCCGGCCGTGCTGTGGTTCACCGGGCTGTCGGGCGCGGGCAAGTCGACCATCGCCAACCTCGTCGAAAAGAAGCTGGCGCGCATGAACCGCCACACCTTCCTGCTGGACGGCGACAATGTGCGCCACGGCCTCAACAAGGATCTGGGCTTCACCGACGCCGACCGGGTGGAAAATATCCGCCGCGTGGGCGAGGTGGCGAAGCTCATGACCGATGCGGGCCTGATCGTCATCACCGCCTTCATCTCCCCCTTCCGGGCGGAGCGGGACATGGTGCGCCAGATGATGAAGCCCGGCGAGTTCATCGAGGTGCATATCGACACACCGCTGGCCGACGCGGAGGCGCGCGACGTCAAGGGCCTCTACAGGAAGGCGCGTTCGGGCGAACTCAAGAACTTCACGGGCATCGACAGCCCCTATGAAGCGCCGGAGGATCCGGAAATCCGGATCGACACCACGGCCATGACCGCAGAGGAAGCGGCCGAAGCCATCATCGCGAGGCTGATCCCATGAGCATGTCCGACGCTGATCTTGCCGCGCATCTGGCCGACATTGCGGGGCGCCTGCTGCTCACGGTGCGCGACAGCGGCCTGCTCGGCGCCAAGGCGCTGGGCAAGGCGGGCGACCAGACCGCCAACCAGTTCCTGGTCCACGCCCTGCGCGAACAGCGTCCCGATGACGGCCTGCTGTCGGAGGAGATGAAGTGCGACGGCTCCCGCCTCGAAAAGTCGCGCGTCTGGATCGTCGATCCGGTCGACGGCACGCGCGAATATGGGGAGGAACGCGCCGACTGGGCGGTGCATGTCGGCCTGTCGGTGGACGGCGTGGCGACGGTGGGCGCGGTCGCGCTGCCCGGACTGGACGGCGGCGTCGTGCTGCGCACCGACCAGCCCCGCCCCGTTCCGCCCGCGCCGGAAAAGCTGCGCATGGTGGTCAGCCGCACCCGCCCGGCCGCCGAAGCGGTCGCCGTCGCGGAAAGGCTGGGCGCGGAGCTCGTCCCCATGGGCAGCGCGGGCGCAAAGGCGATGGCGGTGATCCTGGGGCAGGCCGACATCTATCTGCATTCGGGCGGCCAATATGAATGGGACAGTTGCGCCCCGGTCGCCGTGGCGCTCGCCCACGGCCTGCATTGCAGCCGCATCGACGGATCGCCGCTGGTCTATAATCAGGAGGACGTCTATCTGCCCGACCTGCTGATCTGCCGGAAGGAGCATGCGCAGGGGGTGCTGGACCTCATCGCCGCTCTAACTCCCACCGGCGACTGAAGCCCCGGACGCGGAAAGAGCAAAATCGTCCCTTCCCCCTTCAAGGGGAGGGAAGGAGGGAGCGCGGCCGCGTCGCCCAATAGAGATGGCAGGGTGGCAGATTGCGCCATTCGAAACCCGTCTCGACCGTCTCGAAACGCCGCTCCAGCAGGGGGAGCACGGCCTTGCGCATCTGATAGGCCAGGAACCGCCCGTCAGGCGCCAAAGCCCCGGCGCTCGCCTTCATCAGCCGTTCCGCCCGATCCGGCGCCAGCGTGGAGAAGGGCAGGCCCGACAGGATGCAGTCCGCCCGGCCCAGCCCGTGACCGGTCATGATGCCGCGTACGGCATCGGCCGAACCGGCGACCGCGACCAGCCGCCCGTCCGGCGTCACCCTGCGCAGATGATCGATGAAGCCCGCGCTGGTATCGATCGCCAGCAGCCGCGCATGGGCGGGCAGGCGATCCAGCAGGGCACGGGTGAAGATGCCCGTACCCGGTCCATATTCGACGACGCATTCCATCCGGCTCCAGTCGATCGGGGCCAGCATCCTTTCAACAAGGCCATGCGAAGCGGGAAAGGCAGAGCCGACCGCCAGCGGATTTTTGAAGAACTCGCGAAAGGCGAGAGCCAGATGGTCCGTGCCGCGGCCCTGCGCTTCACCCCATGCGCCCCGCGCCATCCGATGTTCGAACGATATCGCCACGACTGCTCCACTCTCCCATGCCGTGATGCCGCAATCAGCGCGTTGCAGCCTGCCTGGAAAACCCGCGGGATCGGGACCGGGTTCCTGGAAAATCGCCTTAACTGGATCAGGATCTGCCACGCCCGGCACGCACCGGAAGCGCGAAAGGCCGCCATTTGCAGGCCGTCAGCGCTGATATCGATCCGTCCTACAGCCGGTCCCGCACTGTCCGCATGACCTCGTCCAGGAAATCGGCGGCCGCGCGCACGCGAGGCAGCCTCTGCAGATCGGCATGCATGACCAGCCAATAGCTGCGCCAGACCTCCATCGACCCCGGCATCGACCCCGGCATCGACTCCGGCGTCGACTCGGGGAAAAGCTGGACCAGCCGCTCATCCTCCGCCGCCGCGAAGCGGTGCAGCACGCCCAGCCCCATGCCCGCCGCCACCGCCGCATGCTGCGCCGCACTGGAACTGGCGCGAAAGACGATGGACGCGCCGGGCAGCAACTGGTCGAGGGCGATCATCTCGGCAAAGCCGGCCAGCTCCTCGATATAGGAAACGAAGACATGGCGGCTGAGGTCGGCGCGGGTCGCCGGGGCCCCTTCCCGCTCCAGATAGGCCTTGGACGCGTAAAGGCCGAGGCGATAATCGGCCAGCTTGCGCGTCACGAAGCGGCCCCGGGGCGGCGGCTTCAGCATCACGGCGATTTCCGCCTCGCGCCGCGACAGGCTCGCCACCTTGCTTTCGGATGCCAGCTCCAGCGTCAGGCGCGGGTGGCGCGCGCGCAGGGCCGCCACATTGGGGGCGATCAGATGGCTGGCAATGGCTTCCGGCGTGGCGAGCCGCACCGTCCCCTCCACTTCCCGGTCGCGCCCGGCGACGCTGCTCATCGCGGCGAGCAGCTCGCTCTCTATCCGCTCGGCATGGGAAACCAGTGCGAAGGCGGCGGGCGTAGGCGTCACCCCGCGCGGGCTGCGATCGAACAGCCGGGCGCCCAGCGTCGCCTCCATATTGGTCAGGCGCCGGGCAACCGTGCTATGGTCAACGCCGACCCTGCGGGCAGCGGCCAGCATGTTGCCCTCCCGCATCACGGCCAGGAACAGGCGCAGCTCATCGGAATTTAGCATGGGCAAATCCGCACAACAAATGTGTCGACATACCCGTATATCCGCAAAGCTGGCGGGTCTATAGCAAAGCCATCCACCCGCAGGAGAGGAACCGGAAAATGCGTTCGATTACTCATTTCATTCATGGACAATCCGCCCCGCTCCCCGGCGCCCGCTTGTCCGACGTGCTCGATCCCGCCACCGGTACCGTCCAGGCGCAGGTCGAACTCGCCACCGCCGCCCATCTCCAGAAGGCGGTGGATTCCGCCCTCGCCGCCCAGCCCGAATGGGCCGCCGTCAATCCCCAGCGCCGCGCCCGCGTGATGTTCCGCTTCAAGGAACTGATCGAACAGAATATGGACGAACTGGCCGTCCTCCTCTCCTCCGAACATGGCAAGGTGGTGGCCGACGCCAGGGGCGACATCCAGCGCGGCCTGGAAGTCGTCGAGTTCGCCTGCGGCATCCCCCATCTGCTCAAGGGCGAATATACCCAGGGCGCCGGCCCCGGCATCGACGTCTATTCCATGCGCCAGCCGCTGGGCATCGCAGCGGGCATCACGCCCTTCAACTTCCCCGCCATGATCCCCCTCTGGATGAGCGCCATGGCCATCGCCTGCGGCAACGCCTTCATCCTGAAGCCGTCGGAACGCGACCCTTCCGTCCCGGTGCGCCTTGCCGAACTCGCCATAGAGGCCGGCATGCCCGCCGGGATCCTGAACGTCGTCCATGGCGACAAGGAAATGGTCGACGCCATCCTCGACCATCCGGCGATCAAGGCGGTCAGCTTCGTCGGATCTTCCGACATCGCCAACTATGTCTATGCCCGCGGCGCGCAGAACGGCAAGCGGGTCCAGGCGATGGGCGGCGCCAAGAATCACGGCATCATCCTGCCCGACGCGGACATGGACCAGGCGGTCGCCGATATCGTCGGCGCGGCCTATGGTTCGGCGGGCGAACGCTGCATGGCGCTGCCCGTTGTGGTGCCGGTGGGCGAAGCCACGGCGGACGCCTTCCGCGCCAAGCTGCTGAACGCCATCGAAACACTGCGCCCCGGCATCCCGACCGATCCCGACGCGCAATATGGCCCCCTCGTCACCGGCGTGCACAAGGCCCGCGTCGAAAGCTATATCCAGATGGCCGCCGACGAAGGTGCGGAAATCGTGGTCGACGGGCGCGGCTTCTCGCTCCAGGGCTATGAGCAGGGCTTCTACCTCGCCCCGACGCTGATCGACCGGGTGACGCCGCAGATGAAGAGCTATCAGGACGAAATTTTCGGCCCTGTCCTTCAAATCCTGCGCGCCCACAGCTTCGAGGAGGCGCTCAGCTATCCCTCGCAGCATCAATATGGCAATGGCGTCGCCATCTTCACCCGCAACGGCGACTATGCCCGCAAGTTCGCCGCCGATGTGGAGGTCGGCATGGTCGGCATCAACGTGCCGATCCCGGTGCCGGTCGCCTATCACAGCTTCGGCGGCTGGAAACGTTCCGGGTTCGGTGACCTCGACCAATATGGCATGGACGGCGTGCGCTTCTACACCCGCACCAAGAAGATCACCCAACGCTGGCCCGACGGCGGTGCGGTGATCGACCAGAGCTTCGTCATCCCGACGATGAGATAGGCCTCCGCCCGGCCGGGGAACGGAAGCGACCGCTCGCCCGTTCCCCGTCACCTTCGCCCCGTCGCCGGACGCTGCCCAATTCTACGCGGAAAGCCTGGCGCATCTGGTGGGATCGGGCATCCCCTTCATGCGGCCGACCAGGGATCTGGACATCTTCTGCAAGCCCGGCGGTGTTCCGGTCTATAATTGTCCCTTCGGAACGGTTCGACCGTCCCTATGTCCTGATCGCGATCTGACGCGGCCGTGCAGGCCGGGCGGGACGCCTGAACCAGAACGTCCAGACAGTCAGCGAGCCGAGCAGCGTCAGCGCCAAACCCGACAGCGTCATGAGCAGCCGGAAGGGCAAGCCACCGACTTTCGCCGCATGGAGCGGGTAAAGCAGATTATAGCCCTTCACCGCTGTGGGCAGCGTCGAGGCGTCGCGCGCGGCAACCAGCATGCCGTTGTCGGCCGCGAACCAGAGGGTGGTGCGGCCATTGGGCAGCCATTCCTGCGGCCGCCGCATGCGAAGCGTGACGAGACCGCCCTTCTTGCGCGGCAGGCTGAGGCTGCGCACTTCCGCATCGGGGAAGCGCGCCTTGGCCGTCATGATCATGCCCGCCCAGTCCAGCCTTCCGGCAAGCCCGGCATTGCGGGGCGGGGGCGGAGCCAGCGCCTTGTCGATCTGCGCAGGCGCTCCCGGCCCGAACAGCAACGCCGCCATGGGACGGAACACCAGGACGGCACCCGTCACCAGCGACAGCAGCAACAAGGGCGCGACGATGATGCCCAGGTCGCGGTGATGCCGCACGATCGCGGGGCGGCTCATCCGTGCCGGCCATAGGCGCCATTCGAAGGTCCGCCGCGTCCGCCACCAGAGGATGAAGCCGGTCAACACGAAGAACAGCCCGCAAAGCGCGGCAATACCGATCACCCAATCGCCCGTTTCGCCGGAAAAGAGATGGTGGTGGAAATCGAACAGCCACAGTTCGGGCCGCTCCCACTGGCTGCTCCACCGCATCACCACGGCACCCTGCTGGTCCGCATAGGCGCCGCGACCATTGTCGAACAGCAGTTTGAGCAGCCCGAAATCGTCGGACGCATAGGTGATCGACTGCGGCCGCATCGCCGGATCGGCCATGAGGCGCTGCGTCACCTCGGCCAGTTGGCGCACGTCCTCCACCCGCGGATCGCCGGCATGGGGCGCCAGCGTCCAGGCATTTTTATGCACCAGCAACGCGCCGCTCAGGCCCAGAAGCGCGAGCAGCAACCCGATCAGCCCGCCGGTCCAGCGGTGGAGGGTGTCGATCAGTTTCACTAGAAGCGATAATCCCAGGACAGGGTGAAATTGCGGCCGCGGCCCGCGAAATAATGGGCATTGTCACTGGGACGGACGGTCTGGCTGTAATAATCGATGGTGAATGTGTCGAAGATATTCTGCGCCGCCAGCGTCAATGCCCCCAAACGCGTCTGATAGCGCAGCGACAGGTCGGTCACGTCATAGCCGTCGAACCTGTAGAGCGGCGGATAAGCGCCCGGCGTCCGTTCGAACTGGCGCGACAGGAAGAATTGCGTCTGGATGCGCGCCGAAACGGGTCCATGCACATAGCTGGCCGCCACGTTCAGGCGGTCGGGCGAGATGTTCGCCCCGTCCAGATCGCGGTCAACCTTGTCGATCCCGTCGTCCGAACCGTCGGTGCGGCCGATCAGATGGGCATAGCCGGTCGAGAGGGTCAGTCCCGGCAGCGGCGTCCGGGCCGAGAGGTTCAGTTCCAGCCCCTGTATCTCGACCCGCTGGCGCTGGACCTCGAACACGCCGCCGCTCTGCACCAGCAGCGACCCGTTCTTGCTGGTCGACCAGAAATAGGCCGCGCTGGCATCGATCGGGCCGCGCTTCACTTCAAAGCCGATCTCCCGGTTGTTCGACACGATCGGGCTGATGTTCACATAATCGTCTATGTCGACGCCGGGCGCGGCGACGGCACGGGCGATCCGGCCGACATCGGGCACGGTATAACCCTCGGCATAGCTGGCATAGGCGCGGATGCCGGTCCAGGGTTCCAGGATCACGCCACCATTGACCAGCGTATCGCTGAAGGTCGGCCTGCCCCCTGCGACATCGACGCCGCCGCCATAGGTCCAGAGGGTGTGATAGTCATCGATGCTGATGCGCACATCCTCATGACGGACGCCGCCCGCCACGCGCAGTTTCTTGTCGAACAATGCCAGGTTGAACTGCGCAAAGGGCGCGAGGCTGCGATAATCGGTCGGCGGCACCCAACTCCGGCCCGTCGCGATCAGCCGCTGCTCGGTCAGGTCATAGAGCGCGTCGAAGCCGATGGTCGCGGTCAGCGCCTCAAATCCCGGCATGGCGCGTTCATAGCTGATCTTGCCGCCATATTTGCGGCTGCGATTCTGCGACTGGTCGAACAGGGTGCCGACCGGCGCAATGCGCGGATCCTGAAAACTGGCGATCGGCGCAACCTCCCCGCCATAGGTGTCGCGCGAGCGGTTGAAGAAAAGTTGGGCGATGAAGTTGCCGTCCCACAGGGCGCTGTCGGTCAGCGTAAGCGCAGCGCTTTCCGTGCGGTTGGTGGCCGGAACGCCGGGCGGCGTGCCGCGCACCGAACTTGTCGGGCGGTCGATGCGATAATTGCCGTCCACCGCGACGTAATCGCCCTCCCCCTTCAACTGGAAGCGGCTCATGGTCAGGTCCAATCGCGCACTGTCGCTCAGCGCGTAGCCGAAGCGGCCGAACAGCGACCAGCTCCGGCTGTCCTGCGTCTCTCCCTGCGTCAGGTCGGTGCCGACGCGATTGCCATGCCCGTCATAGAATGCGCCGCGCTTCTCATAGGCTGCGCCCACCATCGCGTCCCATCGCCCGGAGCGCCAGCCGACCAGCCCCGCCACCTTGCCGCCGATGCCGTCACCGTGAAAGCCGGTGTCGGCATTGCCCTGCACCAGCACCCGGCCGGTCAATCCGTCGTTCCGGGGCGGCGCAACGGTCACCTGATTGACGATCCCGCCCGTGCCGCCGATCCCTTGCAGCGCGTTGGAACCATAGATCACCTCCACCCGATCAATGAAGAACGGGTCGATGGTGAAGCCATCGCGCGCGCCGTCCCGCAACGGCGCCGTCTGCGGTATGCCGTTGATCGCGTAGAGCGGCGATCGGCCGCGCAGCGTCTCACCCGCGCCAGACAGCTTTTGCCGCGTCGGCGAAAAGGAAGGGGTCAGCGCCGACACCGCATCGACAATGGACCCGCCGATCGCAACCTGCTGGTTGAGCGTTTCCTGGTCGATCACGTCGACGGTCAACGGCAGGGCGTTGGCCGGCAGGATCGTGCGCGCGGCGGTCACGATGATCGGGCCGCCATCCTCTGCGGCGGGTCGGGACTGGGCCAGCGCGGAGGGACTCAACAGAGCAAGCGTACTGGTCACAAGCAGGACAGACGAACGAATAGGCATGCATCACCCCTTAAAGCCGCCGTCCCGCTAGCCAAAAGAAGGGGATGTTGCAAGTCATTAGCAGTATTAACGAGCAAATGCTTTGCCGCCTTTGCACCGACGCGCCTTCCGATCATCAGGCCGGACAGAAACCCTTCACCACAAAGGGCAGGCTCTCCCCGTCTGGATCGGTCAGGGTCAGACAGGTCCCGAGTTGGATGGCCTGCGCTTCCAGCCGGTAGATCTTCTCGTCATCCGCCTCTCCCGGCTTGCAGGACAGCGCCCAGCCCTGCCGGGTGTGCAGCAGCGTGCCGTGCCGGTCCGGCTCATTGGGCCAGAAGCGCCGCGCCGTCGCCAGTTCGGGATTGACGCGATATTCCCGTTCATCGATCAGCCCGCCCGTGCTGAGCGGCAGGCGCAGCACATAGCTTCGCGCCGCCGATCCGTTGGGAAAACCCGCCGTCCGGGCAAGTTCGAGGCGTATGGTGGTCCAACTCATGGGAATGGCATCGGATTCCGCAGCGAAAAGAGATATAAGGATTATTCCTGATGGCGACCGCGCCACGGCAGCCCTAGCCAGATGGAAGATACGCTTGCCGGGAGACAGACGATGAAATCGGTCCTGCTGCACATTCATGAAGATCTTGGCGCGGAAAGCCGCCTCCAGGCGGCCTGCGATCTCGCCCGCGCATCCAATGCGCATATTCACTGCGTGCAGGTGACGGCCATGCCCAATTTCGTCGCGGCCGACATGTATGGCGGCGCCTCCATGGCCCCGGCGATGATGGCGGAACTGTACGACATCGACGAAAAGGCGCGAATGCGCGTGGAGGATCGGCTCCGGCGCGAGGATGTAAGCTGGGACTGGCGCCATGTGGAGGGCGATGTCGTCCATGGCCTGCTGTCCGCCGCAACGCTGACCGACGGCATCATCGTCACCCTGCCGTCGGGACCGCGCCGGGAATATGCCGACCCGCTGCACCTGGCGGCCGATCTGGCGCTCGCCGGAAGGGTTCCGGTGATCGCCGTGCCGCAGGAGGCGAAAAGCTTTCCCGTCACGGGCCGCGCGCTGATAGCGTGGGACGGTTCGCAGGAGGCCTCCACCGCGCTGCGCCTCTCCGTCCCGCTGCTGAAACTGGCGGAGGAAGTGCATGTCGTTACGGTGGAGGAAGCCGGCAAATATCCCTTCCCGGCCACGGACGCGCCCGAATATCTGGCGCGCCACGGCATCAAATGCCAATTGCACACATGGCCGCAGGACGGCCGCACCATAGAGGCGTCGTTGAAGGCGGCCATCGGCGTGCTGAAGCCTGAATGGATGGTGATGGGCGCCTTCGGTCACAGCCGGTTGCGCGAGATGGTGTTTGGCGGCGTCACCCGCGCCATGCTGCGCGAAGTCCATGTTCCGCTCTTGCTGGCGCATTGAATGCGCGGCATGGTGGGCGCATGGCGGTAGCGGACGATGAAACCGATGGCCTGACCCAGCGCGAGCACAGCCTCGAACAGGCGCTGCTCGGCTCCATATTGGCGACGGTGCCCGATGCGCTGATCGTCATCGACGTGCGCGGGCAGATCGTGTCGTTCAGCGCGGCGGCGCAACGCATGTTCCAATATGCCGAAAGCGACGTTCTGGGCGAGAATATCTCGATGCTCATGCCCTCCCCCGACCGGGAGAGGCATGACGGCTATATCGACCATTATCTGAAAACGGGGGAAAGGCGGATCATCGGCATCGGCCGGCTGACGAGCGCGCGGCGCCGGGACGGCTCGACCTTTCCCATCGAACTGTCCGTGGGAGAGGTCCAGGATGAGGGGCGACCGCTTTTCACCGGCTTCATCCGCGACCTCACCGAAAGCCAGCAGGCCGAGCGGCGGGTGGCGGACCTGCAGGCGGAACTGGCCCATGCCTCCCGCGTGACGGCGATGGGCACATTGGCGTCGGCGCTGGCGCATGAACTCAACCAGCCGCTGACCGCGATCGCCAATTATCTGGAGGCGGGACGCGACATGCTCGACGCCGACGCGCCTGTGGACCGGGAATTGCTGCGTGAGGCTATGGCCGAAAGCGCCAGCCAGGCCCTGCGCGCCGGAGAAATCATCCGGTCGCTGCGCGAATTCATCCGGCGCGGCGAAACCATCCGCCAGCCCGAAGCGCTGCGCGGGCTGCTGGCGGAGGGGGCGGCACTGGCCTTCATCGGCGTCGACAGCCGGGGCCTGGACATGGACATCAGCGTCGACCCGCGCGTCGACAAGGTGCTGGTCAACCGGGTGCAATTGCAGCAGGTCATCATCAACCTCACGAAGAATGCGGTGGAGGCGATGGCCGGCAGCCCTGCGCGCATCCTGCGCCTCTCCGCCATCCCGGCCCCTTCCCCGACCGATGCCGGCCGGGTCGAAGTGATCGTCGCCGACAGCGGACCGGGACTGGCGCCGGAAATGTCGCGCACGCTCTTCACCCCCTTCACCACCACCAAGCCGTCCGGCATGGGCGTCGGCCTTTCGATCAGCCAGACCATTGTCGAGGGCCATGGTGGCCGGATCTGGGCCGAACCGTCGCAATGGGGCGGCACGGCCTTTCACTTCACCCTGGACGCAGCGGACTAGAGCATGAACGAAGCATTCCCGATCTATGTGGTGGACGATGACGAGGCGATCCGGCGGTCACTGTCCTTCATGCTGAGGACGAGCGGCTTCGCCGTGAAGCTGTTCGAAGGGGGCTCGCACTTTCTGAAGGAGGCCGCCGCGCTGGAGCCGGGGTGCGTGCTGCTGGACGTGCGGATGCCGGATATTGACGGGCTGGCGGTGCAGCGCGAATTGCGGGCGCGGGGAATCATGCTGCCCGTGGTGATCATGACCGGTCATGGCGACGTCGACATGGCGGTGACGGCGATGAAGGCGGGCGCCAGCGACTTCATCGAAAAACCGTTCGAGAAGGCAGCGCTGCTGGCCTGCGTCGATGCAGCGCGCCGGACGGCCGTGGCGGACCGCGGCGCAAGCGCAAGGGCGGAAGATGCGCGGGCACGGCTCAACATCCTGACCGATCGCGAGCGCGAGGTGCTGGACGGGCTGGTCGAAGGGCTGCCGAACAAGACCATCGCTTATGATCTGGGCATCAGCCCGCGCACGGTGGAAATCCACCGCGCCAACCTGATGCAGAAGCTGGAGGTGAAGAGCCTGGCCGAAGCATTGAGGATCGCCTTCCATGCCGCCGCGGAGAAGGACGAGGCATAATCCGGTTGCGGATTGTCCGTCGCCTGCGCGACCGAGGGCACTCAACCCAGCAATATCGCCCAGCCCAACAGGATACAGCCCGCGCCCGCCAGGATCGACATCGCGCGACCCCATGGCAACAGCTTCTCCAGCGCGACCAGCAGCGTCAGCACGGCTATCCAGGCCAGATTCATGATTCCGCCGACAAACAGCAGCGCCATCAGCATCCAGCAGCATCCCACGCACCAGGCGCCATGACGCGCACCCAGGCGCAGCGCGCCGGTCCATCCCGGCCGATAGTGGCGGCTGAGGAATATCGCGGGATTGCGGCACTCGCGCAGGCAGGCGTCCTTCCATGGGCTGATCTGATAGACGCCAGCCGCGATCAGCAGAGCGGCGGCCAGCGAAGGGCTGGACGTCGCCATCGCCATGGAGGACAGCAGCGCCGCCGTGGCCAGACGCCATTGCGCCAGAGTGGCGACCAGGGAGAAAAAGCCCCAGATCAACAGATAGCCCAGGGTGAAACTTTCCGTGGCGGGCCGTGTCGCGGCGGGCACCGCGCGAGCATAGAGCAGGATCATGGGCGCGGCGGAAGGCAGCATCATCGCAACCATCATCACCCACCACATGGCGAAGGTCATGAGGAACTGCGCCGCCGTCCATGGCATATCGCCGGGCATCATCATTGCCAGCATGGGGTCTTCCGCCAGTCCAGCCGGAAGCCATGACGCGCCGGGGGCCATGCCCATGCCCGCACCCGAAAGCAGCCAGCCCCAGGCCAGCACGATCATCACCGCCAGGGCGGCAAGGGAAATCAGGTGATGCCGGGCGAGCACCGTACGGAATGCCGACACCGTCAGCCCCTGACCACGCCGTGACTGTCGAGGTGCAGATAGGCGAACTGTCCGTAGCTCGCCGCATGGTCCAGCCGCATTGGCGCAATGGCGCGGCTGGTCCCGGAGCCGACCTCCGCCACTTCATATTCGAAGCCGTCGGGCAATTGAATCCGCGCCCGGATTTCCGATCCGTCCACCGGGCTGCGGATCGGTTCGCCGTCCATCTCCAGATGGCCCGGAATCCGCAGGCGGCCCTTGCGTCCTTCCACATCGACCTCGAAGTCGACGGGGACGAAATTGGGTTCATGCATGGTCGTGATGGTGGAGGCGAAGACAGCGAAGACCGTCGCCATCGGTGCGGTGTCGCCGCCGGTCATGATCGTCAGCAGGGCATCGCGCTGCGCCTGCGTCGCCCGTTCATCGACGAAGGCGGCGCATTCGCCCTGGCCTTCATGGATCGGCCCAGGCCAGCGGAAGACGGCAGCGATGTTCAGGCCGGCCAGGTCGATATTGCCATGCCGGCCCTCATCGATGGCGAAGCCGAAGGCGGCCTGGCAATGCCCCTTGTCCGGCAGGCCGCCGAACTGACAGTTGCAGCCATATTCGCAGTTGCAATTGGCGAACTCGCGCCCCCTGAGCATCCAGTAGACCATGGTCCGACTCCCTCACAGCCCGCAACGATCATAGCAGATTCACGCAGCCGCGTCGCGTTTTCGGCGGAAGGGATAGAGGAATTGCGCGCGATATCCCTGGGGCACCTGTTCGGGCACGCCATAGCCCGTCGGCCATGCGCCGTCAGGCAGATGATGGGTGCCGAACAAACGGTCGAGAAAGGGGAAGTGGATCGCGAAATTCTTGTCGACCGCAACTTCTTCTATCGCATGGTGCCAATGGTGGAAGCGCGGGGTCGCGACGATCGCGCCCAGGCGATTGAAATCACCGCGCAGATTGGCGTGGAGGAGCGAGGAGTAGATATAGACGAAACCGATATAGGCCTGCATCACCAATGGCGAAAAACCGAAAGTGAGCAACGGCAGGGACGTCACGCCGCGCAGCGCGATGATCTCGAAGAAATGCATGCGCGCGCCCGCCAGCCAGTCCATGGATTTGGCCGAATGATGGACGGCGTGGAAACCCCAGAGAAAGGGGACGCGGTGGAAGGCGCGATGAAACCAATATTGGACGAAATCGGTCAGCAGCACCACTTCCAGGAACTGCAACGGCCAGGGCTGGCTGGCGATCATGCCGCGTATGCCTGCCAGGCCGGCCGTGTTGGCGTTGATAAGGCCGGATGGCGCCAGCGCAAGGAAGGTGATGAGCTGCACCATCATCGAACTGATCAGATAATAGAACAGGTCCTCCCGCCATTCCTGGCGAAACAGGCGCTGCTGGGCCCTGTGCGGAAAGAGGCGCTCGATCGGGGCGAACATCAGCCCGGTCGCCACCATGTTGACGGCGAAGAAATCCAGCCCGAAGAACACGCCCCAGTCATGGGTCTCCTGCGGCTGGACTTCCGCCCCTCCCAACAGGGTGGCGAACAGCGCGGCAAGGAGCGCGGTCGCGCCGATGGCTTTGCGTGTACGCAAAAGCAGGCTGAGCAACGCCAGCGCATAGCCGCCGATCAGAAGCGCGTGGACCAGAGGACGCAGCCCGCCCCACGCATGCAGCGCCGCCAGTTCGGGCGTCGAAAACCAGTCTGGCCAGCGTAGCGCCATAACCAGGCAAAGCCCGGTGAGGCTGAGCAGCAGCGCGAAGAAGCCCGAGAACCAACCGCTGCCAAGGCGCCGCACCGCGAGCGGCGATTGCAGGTCGCGTTCCAGGCTGTCGAACCAGTTTGCCACGATATGTCCCCTCTTGCCGCCCACCCGCCCATAGGGAGCGCCCACCGATATGTTAGAGCCTTGCCCCCGCCGCCCTCAAGCTTTCCTTGACGCGCGCCGTGGCCATTTCGAGGGGGGCAGTCTCACCCAACAGGGCAAAGCTGCCGTTGAGGGCGAAGGTGCAATGGCCGTGCACCGTGGCCACCAGCGATCGCGCGAGCCGCGGCGCGCCATCCCTGGCGCTCGGCGGCAGGACGGCGGCGACTTCGCGCACGACGACTTCCGTCAGCCCCGCCCGCTGCCGCGCATAATCCTCCGGCATGGCGACGCCAGGCGGCAGGCGATGGTCGTAGATCGCCATCCAGATATTCGTGTTTTCCGAGGCGAACTGGAAATAGCCCTCCACCAGCGCCGCGATCCGGTCCTGCGGCTGGCCGGCAAGGCGCTTTTCCAGGAAGGCGGCCCATTGGTCGAAGGTGCGCGTGTTGATGGCGACGACCAACCGGTCATAGCTGCCAAAGACGTTGTAGAGCGTGCCCACCGAATAGCCGATGCGCTTGGCCACCTCTCGCGAGGAAAAACGGGCGAAACCGGCCTCCGCCATGTGCCGGTGGCCTTCTTCAAGGATGAGCGCCTCCAGTTCCTCGCGGCTATGATCGGATCGTCTGCCCATGCGAACAACGGATAAGAGAACAATTAGACGCTGTCTAATTATTTTATTGAACAGTGTTGAATTTTTGGGTAGCCCTCATGCCATAGGCGGGGTTTACAGGGATTCGACTCATGCTCGTGACACTGGTTCTGCTGGTTTTCGGAATAGTGCTGTTCGACATGCGCGGACGGTTGAAGGCAACCGAGAAAAGGCTGGCACTATTGGAAGAGGTTATGGGAAATGCCTCTTCCCCCATGCGCCACGACCATCCCCGCGAGGATGAGGATGACGAGCCCGCGCAAGGGACGTCCGCACCCGCCCGCGTGGTGGAGCGGGATATCACGCCTCCTGCGCCAGCGGTCATATTGAGCCGTCGTTCCGGCGAAGACGGAACGCCCTCCACCCAAGCCGCCACCACGGATGCGATCGAGGAGACGGGTTCTCTCGCCCCGGAACATGATCGGATCGAAGCGCAAGCCATCGCCCCTGAACGCGCCCGGCCTGCCCGCGCCACCTTCAGTTTCGAGGAACTGTTCGGCCGCCAACTGCCGATATGGGCGGGCGGAGTGACGCTTGCCGTCGCGGGCGTGCTGCTCGTCAAATATTCCATCGATGCGGGATTGCTCTCACCGCTGGTGCGCGTGCTGTTGGGACTGTTGTTCGGCGGAGCGCTGATCGGCGGGGCCGAGGCAGCGTTGCGGCTGGAGGAACAGGTGCGCGACGCCCGGGTGCGGCAGGCGCTGGGGGGCGCAGGGCTGGCGACACTCTACGCAGCGATCCTGGCGGCGCACATGCTGTACGGTTTGGTGGGGCCAGGCGTCGCCTTTGCGGGGCTGGCGGGCGTCACCGGGCTGGCCATGGCGCTGTCGCTGCGCTTCGGCGCACCCAGCGCGCTTCTGGGACTGGTCGGCGGACTGGCGGCGCCCGCTTTGGTCAAGGCGGGGCAACCCAATATACCGTTGCTGAGCTGCTATCTCGCCCTGGCGGTAGGCGGTCTTTGCATGCTGTCGCGCACCCAGCGCTGGATGTGGTTGGGCATAAGTGCGCTGGTGGGCGGAGCCGGCTGGGGCGTTGTCATGCTAGCCATGGGCGCGCTGGATTGGGCATCATCGCTGTCGATCGGCTTGCTGGTGCTGATGCTGGGCGTGGCTTTGCCCGTCCTCGCCTTTCCCGGAACGCGGGCGGCGCTGCTGCGCACGGGCGCGGCATTGGCAGCGGCGGCGCAGATGGCGGCGCTGGTTGCGACGGGCGGCTTCGGCCTGTTGCAATGGGGACTGTTCGGACTCTTGTCGATCGCCCTGGTCTGGCTGGGACGGGAGGCGGCATTGCGGCCGCTGGCGGCGGTCGGGGTGAGCGTCGGGCTGCTTCTGACGGCGGTGTGGCCGGCGCCGGAAACAGGGCATTTCGCATTGGTGATGCTGGGCTTGACGGCGATTTACGGCGGTACGGCCCTGCTTCGGGTCTGGCGCAGTGGGCTTGTCGAGGCAGGGCAGATCGCAGGGTTGGCGCTGGGCGGCTTTGCCGTGGCGCTGGGACAGCTCTGGCGGGCCGGGCTGGATGGGGAATTTGCCCTGCTTGCGCTGGCCGCAGCCGGATTGCCGGGCGTGGCCATGGCAATGGGCTGGCGTTGCGAAACGCGACACAGGGACGCGCGCTTCGTAACGCTGGCGAGCGCGGCAGCGTTGCTGCTGGCTGTGGCGGGCGGACTGGGACTGCCGCAATGGATGCTGTCGATCGTGATCGCGGCCCTTGCCGTTGGCCTGCTGGCGCTGGCGGAGCTGGCGAAGGATAGACGGGTCGAATGGAGCGGCTGGAGCGGCTGGAGCTTCGCCTTCATCGCCCTGGTGGTTCTGGCCGGATCAGACGAGGTCGCCAGGCTGTGGGGCGATGGGGCGGATGTTCCGGGCTGGCAGGGCGTCCTCCGCTGGACGGCGGGCGCGGCGATGGCGACTCTCTTCGCCTGGCGCGCACGCTTTGCCGAGGGACGGATGGTGGCGCAGGGCGTGGCGGTGCTGCTCGCCTATGGGACGGTCGCGCAAGCCGTGCCGGCGCTCTGGCTGCCGGTGGCAGCTGCCCTGGGACTGGCTGTGTTGGCGCAAGGGGTGCGCAAGCTGTCGCTCCGGTCGACCATGCCCGCCCTGGGAGTCGCCTTGACGGTGGTGATGCTTTGGGCCGGCTGGCCTCTGGCCCTGTGGCTCGGCCGGGCTTTGCTGTCACTGGTGGGCGAACCCGTGCTGGTGAGCGATCTGCCTCCGATTGGCGAGGCGATGCGGCGGCTGGCCCTGCCTGCTGCGGCGACGGGATTTGCCCTATGGCGGAACGGTTCGATCATGGGTCCGATCGGGCAGCGGATCGGCTGTGCCGTCGTGGGAGCGCTGGGCGGCATTGCGGCGCATATCGCGTTCAAGCAGATCTTCGGCCTGGCGAGCCTTGGGGACGTGACGCGCCTCGCTCTGGCGGAGCGGACAGTTTGGGAGGGGATACTCATCATATCGGGGTTCGTCGCATGGCGAGGTGGGATCGCCCTGCCGCATTCCATGCCACCAAAGAACGACACGCGCCTTTCTGCGGCGCGGGCCAATGGGACGATTTCAGGGCGATTGGTAGGGACTATCCTCGTCGGCGCGGGATTGGGCCACTTGGTGGTTTATTCGCTGCTGCTGCACAATCCCCTCTGGTTTCCGCAGGTGGTGGGAAGCTGGCCCTTGTTCAATCTGCTGCCTGTCCTGCTGGCCCTTGCCTTCGTGGCGCTCGAGGTCGCCGACGACTGGTTGCCGCGCGTTGCGGATGGGGTCCGCATGGGTTTGATCTCGCTGGTCGGCCTGGCGATGCTGCGGCAGCTTTTCGTCGGGCCTCTGCTGACCGTGCCGGGAGTCAGCGCGACGGAGGATATTCTCCGGTCGGTGCTCGCCCTGGCGCTGGCGATCGGCTTCCTGCTCTGGGGCATCCGCAGGCAGGCGCGAGACTGGCGGATCGCTTCGCTGCTGCTGATGCTGCTTGCCGTGGCCAAGGTGTTCCTGTTCGATGCTTCGGGATTGACGGGGCTGCTGCGGATCGCATCGTTCCTGGCCCTTGGCTTCAGCCTGATCGGCATAGGGTGGCTCTATAATCGCCTGTTGCGCGAGCCGGTTAACAACTCCGCGACTATTGCTGCATAATGCGTGAAGGACGGGGGTAAGAAAATGTCCGCACCTGATCTGTCATTGCTGGGTAAGCGCCGTTTCGCGCCATTGTTCGTGGTTCAGTTCCTGGGCGCCTTCAACGATAATCTGTTGAAGTTCGCGCTGTTGTTCCTCGCCAATTTCGGCCTGTACCGGGCCGAGCCGGACAAGGCGGAGATGCTGGCGACCATCGCCACGGGCCTGTTCATCCTGCCCTATTTCCTCTTTTCCGCGCTGGCCGGCCAATTGGCCGACGCCTGGGACAAGGCGAAACTGGTGCGAGCGGTGAAGGCGGCGGAAATCATCATCATGACCCTCGCCGTCACGGGCTTCTGGCTGGAATCGGTGCCGCTGCTGCTGTCCTGCCTGTTCCTGATGGGACTGCATTCGACCATCTTCGGGCCCGTCAAATTCTCCATCCTGCCACAGCATCTGCATACCGATGAGATCATGGGCGGCACCGGCCTGATCGAGGCGGGAACATTCCTCGCGATATTGAGCGGACAGTTGCTGGCCGGCGTGATCCCGCCCTGGGAAGCGGGATTGGTGGCGGTGGGGCTGGCGACGCTGGGCTTCCTGGCCAGCCTTGCGATTCCCTCGGCACCGACCGTGGTGCCTGGCCTGCGGATCGAGCGGAACATCTTCAAGAGCACCTGGCATATATTGAAGGCGGCGCGGCACGGGCGCGGCGTGTGGCTGTCGATCCTGGGCATCAGCTGGTTCTTCGCCGTGGGCGCGGTGTTGCTAGCCGAGTTCGCTCCGCTGGTGAGCGGCGTGCTGAAGGCGAAGCAGGAGGTCGCGACCTTTTTCCTGCTGATCTTCTCGATCAGCGTGGCGCTGGGGTCGATGCTGGTGAACCGGCTGCTCGGCGGGCAGGTGTCTGCGCGCTTCGTGCCGGTGTCCGCGCTGACGCTGGCCGGATTCATGATCGACCTGTGGCTGTCGACCAGTTCCTATGCGCCCGCGCATTCGGGCGCGGGCATCACGCAATTCGTGGCATCGCCGGGAAGCTGGCGGATCATGGCCGACCTCACCGGCATCGCCTTTTCAGGCGGCATGTTCATCGTGCCGCTCTATGCGATCCTTCAGACGCATAGCCCGCGCGAAGAACGATCGCGCACCATTGCGGCCAACAATATCGTCAATGCGGCGGTCACGGTGGCGGTCGTCACGGCGGTGACGGCGATGCTGGCGCGGGGCGAGAGCGTGCCCGGCGTGATCGGGGTGATGGGCTTTGCAACCCTGGCAGTGGCGCTGATCAGCTGCTGGCTGCTGCCGGAAACGGTGATCAAGGCCATAGTGCGCGGGATGCTGCGGCTATGCTATCGGGTGCAGGTGGTGGGAGCCGAGAATATGCCCGGCGCGGGCGAACCGGCCGTCGTCGTGGTCAACCATGTGTCCTTCCTCGACGGCCTGCTGCTGGCCGCCTTCCTGCCGGGCAAGCCGACCTTTGCGGTGCACACGCGGATTGCCAGGGCGTGGTGGGTAAAGCCGTTCCTCTCGCTGTTCGACGCCTTTCCAGTCGATCCGACCAATCCGCTGTCGGCCAAGGCGATGGTGAAGGCTGTGCGCGAAGGACGGACGCTGGTGATCTTTCCGGAGGGGAGGATCACCGTCACCGGGGCCTTGATGAAAGTGTTCGACGGCCCCGGCATGGTCGCGGACAAGGCCGATGCGCCGATCATTCCAGTGCGGATCGACGGCGCGCAATTCACGCCCTTCTCGCGCCTCAGAGGCAAGGTCCGGCTGCGGCGCTTTCCCAGGATCACGCTTACCGTTCTGCCGCCGCGCCGTTTCGCCATAGAGGGCGAAATGACGGCGCGGGCACGGCGCGCGATCGCCGGTCGGCGGCTCTATGACGAGATGAGCCAGATGATGTTCGCGACGTCCGACACGGACAGGACCTTGTTCGAAGCGCTGCTGGAGGCGAGCCACGTGCATGGGCGCGGATCCCCCATCGTCGAGGATGTGAAGCGCGATCCGCTGACCTACGGGCGGCTCATGACCGGATCGCTTGTGCTGGGCCGTATCCTGGCACGATCGACGCGACAGGGCGAGGCGGTCGGCGTGCTGTTGCCCAATGTGGCGGGGGTAGCCGTGGCCTTCTTCGCCTTGCAGGCCGGCGGACGGGTGCCGGCGATGCTGAACTTCACCGCCGGGCTGGCCAATCTGAAAGCCGCCTGCATGGCGGCCGGCATTCGGACGGTGATGACGGCACGAACATTTGTCGAGCAGGGCAAGCTGGGCGACATCGTCGCGGGGCTGGAGGCTGAAGGGATCACCTTCCTCTGGCTGGAGGATGTGGCGGCAGGCATCGGCCCCGGCGCAAAGCTGCGCGGCCTGATCGCCAGCCGTTTCGCCGGGCGGGCGCACAGGCGGCTCAAGGTTTCGCCGGACGATGCGGCGGTGATCCTCTTCACCAGCGGATCGGAGGGCCTGCCCAAGGGCGTCGTGCTGACGCATCGCAATCTTTTGTCCAACTGCCGGCAATTGGCGGCCAGGATCGACTTCAACTCCGCCGATGTGGTGTTGAATGCCCTGCCGGTGTTCCACAGTTTCGGCCTGACCGGGGGCACTTTGCTGCCGATCTTCCACGGGGTTAAGACGCTGCTTTATCCCAGCCCGCTGCATTACCGGATCGTCCCGGCGCTCGCCTATGACGCCAATGCGACCATCCTGTTCGGCACTGACACCTTCCTGTCGGGCTATGCGCGAATGGCGCATGGCTATGACTTCTATTCGCTGCGCTACATCTTTGCCGGCGCCGAACGGGTGCGGGACGAGACGCGCAAAATCTATGCCGAGAAATTCGGATTGCGCATCCTGGAGGGCTATGGCGCGACGGAGGCGGGGCCGGTGATCGCCGTCAACACGCCGATGCATTTCCGCGCCGGGTCTGTCGGCCGGCTGCTGCCGGGGATCGAAGCGCAGCTGGACGATGTGCCGGGGATCGAGGAAGGCGGCCGGCTTTCGATCCGGGGGCCGAACATCATGGCGGGCTATATGAAGGCGGATGCGCCGGGCGTGCTGCAACCGCCGGAGGAGGGCTGGCACGATACCGGCGACATCGTGACCATCGACGACCAGGGATTCGTGACGATCCGGGGACGAGCGAAGCGCTTTGCCAAGATCGGGGGCGAGATGATCTCCCTGCCTGCTGTGGAGGGCTATGCCTCGGCCATATGGCCGGACGCGGATCATGCGGTGGTGACGCGGCCCGATGCGCGCAAGGGGGAGCAACTGGTGCTGTTCACCACTGCGCAGGACGCGAAGGCGGCGGCATTGCAGGCGTGGGGCAAGGCGAATGGTGTGGCGGAGCTGGCGTTGCCGCGCGATATCAGGGTGCTGGACGCGCTGCCACTGCTCGGAACCGGGAAGACGGACTATGCGTCCATGACGCAGATGGCGGCCGGGTAGGAAGAGATCCATCCCTGTCGACGACGCGTGGGGAGAAATCGGATGGTGGAACGGCCTTCGCGATTGATGCGGCGCCTGCTGGTCGGGAAGGTGCGGGGCGTGTTTCACGACAGCGCGGCGGGTCAGGCCCCGGTAGTCGCGTCGGACCAGGCGCTCTATCCCCCGGGCGCTGTGATCCGGCGGGTGCATGGCGATGTCACCAGCATGATGATCGGCGGCGTCAGCGCATTGCTGCTCCAGATGCTGCATCCCGCGGCGCTCGCGGGCATATGGGACCACAGCCGGTTTCGCGATGACATGCTGGGCCGATTGAGGCGGACGGCGCGCTTCATTGCCGTGACCACCTATGCCGAACGGGCGGAAGCGGAGGCAGAGATCCTGCGGGTGCGCAGGGTGCATGAGCATGTGCGCGGAACGCTCCCCGACGGGACGGCTTATGCCGCAGGCGATCCGTGGCTGCTTGCCTGGGTGCATGTTTGCGAGGCGACGAGCTTTCTCGACGCTTGGATGGCCTATGGCGAACCGTTCATGCCGCTGGCGGAACAGGATCGCTATTTCGCGGAGGCCGCGCTCGTGGCGCGGGCTTTGGGCGCCGATCCGGTGCCAGAGAGCCGGGCGGAGGCCAGAGCATTGATGACGCGCTTCCGCAGCGAACTTGCCGTGACGCCGCGCACGCGGGAGGTGGCCCGGATCGTGCTGCGGCAGCCGGCACCCTCCCTGGGGTTGATGCCGGCGCAGGCGATGATGATGCAGGCGGCCGTGACGCTGCTCCCCGGATGGGCGAGGCGGATGCATGGTTTTTCCATGCCTGCTCTTGCACGGCCGCTGGTTCGGGCCAGCGCCTTCGCGCTGGCGGGGACGATGCGATGGGCGTTCAAAGCGGAGAGGTAACGTTTCAGATTTTCGCGCCTGGTGATCAAGATATTTCATTTTGAAGGAATAATGGCGACAAACTGAAACCCGTTTTCTCTTCGAAGCTGCGATAAGATGCGCATGGCATATGTGATGGACCGCTCCGCAGACCTTCTGCACCGGACAATCCAGGGTTGTGGCCAGGGTTGTGGCCAGGATTATGCAGGGGCTGAAATAGCATGTTGATGCAGGAATCGGTGGCGGACCGCGAAATTTTCAGCCGTCTGGCGATCCAGCCTCCTGACGCGCTGCTGGGCCTGATCGGCCTGTATCGCGCGGACAGGCGGCCGGGGAAGATTGATCTGGGCGTCGGCGTGTTCCGGGATGATGCCGGTCGGACGCCGGTAATGCGTGCGGTGAAGGCGGGTGAGGCGAAGCTGCTGCGGGACCAGGAGAGTAAATCCTATCTGGGCGCCGAGGGTGACATCCGCTTTGTCGAATTGCTCGCGGAGGTGGCTTTCGGAGCCGGCGCGGATCGGCCGGTCGGGATCCAGACGCCCGGCGGCACCGGGGCTTTGCGGCTGGGCGCGGAACTGATCGCGCGCAGCAGACCCGACGCGACGGTATGGATCGGGACGCCGACCTGGCCCAATCATGCGCCGATCTTTCGGGAGGCGGGGATGATGACCCGCACGCACCGTTTCTACGACGTGGCGAGCGCCGCGATCGATTTCGACGGCATGATAGAGGATCTGCGCGAAGCCAAGGCGGGCGACGTGCTGTTGCTGCACGGCTGCTGCCATAACCCGACCGGAGCGGACCTCAACAGCGCGCAATGGCAGGAAATTGGCCTGCTTTGCGCGCGCCGGGCGCTGGTGCCGTTCATCGACCTCGCCTATCAGGGACTGGGCGATGGGCTGGAGGCCGATGCGGCGGGAATGCGCGGCCTGCTCGACATGTTGCCGGAGGCGCTGGTCGCCTATAGCTGCGACAAGAATTTCGGGCTGTATCGGGAGCGTGTAGGCGCGCTGTGGGTGCAATCCGGTGCGGCGGAACTGGTGCGCAGCAACATGCTGGCGCTGGCGCGGTCGCTCTGGTCGATGCCGCCGGATCATGGCGCGGCGGTGACGAGACTGGTGCTGGAGGATGACGCGCTGCGCGCCGATTGGGTGTCGGAACTCGATGCAATGCGGGCGCGCATCAACGAACTGCGCTCGGTGCTGGCGGCAAGTCATCCCCGGTTGGCGGCCATAGGCGATCAGCGTGGCATGTTTGCGCTATTGCCCCTGACGCCAGAGGCCGTTGATGCACTGCGCCGTGACCATGGCATCTACATGGCCGGCAATGGACGCATCAATATTGCCGGCCTCACGCTGGAAACCGTTCCTGCTTTCGTTGCGGCCCTTGCATCCTATCTGTAATCGACGGCCAGAGCGGATCGAGGAGTTCGTCAGTCGATAGCAGTTGAGGATATAGTTTAGCCCGTTTTGGACTTAATATATCCCCATCGGCTACCTCTTGCGTGATCCAAGCCCGCAAAACGCTGATTTGCAATCCGCCGACCGCATATCCCCGCGCCAATACTTTTCACCGTAACGGTTGCTTCTTTCATGCCCTGACAACAGCACTAGGGCTATGAATTTTCCAGTTGAAGCGTTTTGCGTTCACGCAAGGTGCTGCTGGGGGAAAGCAATGCGTCTGGGTTCCAAGGCCAAGCTGACGATCGCCGTCGGGCTGACTGCCGCTGCGGCTTTTCTGGCGCTGGGCGTTCGGGAATTGCGCAATAGCTCCGCCGCAGCGGCGCAGGGTCCGGCCGCGCCCATCAGGGCGGCTGCGCCTGTCCTGATGGTGCAGGCGGCCCGCCCGATCCGGACCGGTGAAACGATCACGGCGGCGATGATCCGCAACGCGGCGGGCGATCCGGCGCGCTATCCCTATGCGGCGACATCGACTGAGGTGGTGGGCAAGGTCGCGACGCGGGACATAGGCTTGCATGCGCTGATCGCCCGCGATGCGGTCGGGATGGAGAGCAAGCTTGCCACCCGCGTACCGATGGGGATGCGCGCCGTCAGCATCGACACCACGGCGGAGATTGCCGTGGCCGGTCTGATCCGGCCTGGCGATCGGGTCGATGTGCAGGTCGTCTATCCCGGTGCCGACGCGATCAGCGGGGCGCGCGGATCGGGACGCAGCCGGGCGCAGGCCTTGCTCCAGATGGTGCAGATACTGGCCGTTGGCGAGGTGGTGGTGGGAACGCAGCAGTCATCGGGGGCCGATGGTGCCGAGGGCGCTCTCTCCTCCCCTCCCCCACCCGCGCGGACCGTGACGCTCGCCCTGACGCCGGAACAGGTGTCCCTCCTTTCGCTGGCGAAGAATACGGGGGCGCTGACGCTGTCGCTGCGCAATCCGGCGGACAGCGCGCAGGTCGCGGTTGCCGTGGCGGCTTCGAGGGGTCCCGATCCAACAGCGGTGCAGGCGCCCCCGCCCATAGTGGCTGCACCCGCGCCCCGCGCGACAGCGCGTCCGGCGCCTCACGCCATCGAACTCGTCATGGGCAACCGGCGCGAGACCATCTATTCCGGGAGCGCCGCCAAGTGAGGATTTTGGGCTGTTGCGGGTTGGCGGCGATCGCGCTAGGCCTGCCCATGCAGGGCGCCGCGCAGACGGCGTTGCAAGTGAAGGAGCAGCGCACCCTCTCCTACCCCCGCGCCATCGGGCGGGTCGAGGTCGACCGGGAGGGTGTCTTATCGATCACCGCGCCCTCTTCGCGCTCGCTGCGGCTCACGGCGATCGGCGAAGGCGCGGCGACCGTCAGCGTCTATGGCGGCGATGGCGGGTTGATGGCGCGGGAGCCGGTCAGCGTCACGCCCGATGCGGCGGCGAGTGCGCCGATTGTCCGGGCGGGCGAGCAGGTGGTGGCGGTGGACGTACAGTTCGCGGCCGTCTCTGCGACGACGCTCAAGGCGCTCGGCTTCAACTTCTCCAAGCTTTCAGGCGATATCCAGGGGGCTATCGTTTCGCCCAGCAGTCTGGGGAGCGCTTCGTTCAATCCCGATGGGCTGGCGCTGGAGGCGAGCGCGCCGATCCAGAACGCCTTCAACCTGTTCCTTTCGGCGCCCAATCGAGGGATCGGGGCGGTGTTGAGTGCCCTGTCCTCCAATGGACTGTCGCAACTATTGGCGCAGCCGACCTTGCTCGTACGCTCCGGCGAGCAGGCGAGTTTCCTGGCGGGCGGTGAATTTCCGGTGCCGGTTCCGCAGGTTTCGGGATCGGGCAATAGTTTGTCCATCCAGTATAAGGAATTTGGCGTGCGGTTGTCGGTGACGCCCTTCGTGTTGTCGAAGGACCATATCGTGCTGAAGATCGCGCCGGAAGTCAGCGAACTCGACTATAATAATGGCGTGCAGTTGCAGGGCTATGTCGTGCCGGGACTGCGGCGGCGGTCGGCCGAGACGACGGTCGAACTGGGCAGCGGGCAGAGCTTCGTGATCGCGGGGCTCAGCTATTCCAGCCAGACGGTGACGACGGAAAAGACGCCCTTCCTGGGCGATATCCCCGTGCTCGGGGCCTTCTTCAAGCGGCAACAGAACCAGAAGGAGAAGCAGGAGCTGATCATCGTCGCCACGCCCCGGCTGGTGGGGCCGGTGAAGCCGGAGGAGTTGCCGCCCCTGCCCGGCGCGGCAACAGCAGGGATCGACCCCGGCATAGGCGACATGATCCTGGCGACGGACGGGCTGGACCAGACCAATATGCCCTTCGGCGTCGTGAGGCGCTGAGATGGCCAGGATCCTTCTGCTGTCGGTCGACCGCATGCTGGCACAGCGCATCGAGGACGCTGCGGGCGGGCGCGTACCAGTCGAACTGGTGCAATCGGTGGAACGAGAGGCGCTGGATGGGCCGGGGCTGATCATTATCGACCGTGCCGCCATCCCGCCCGATCGCGCCCTGTCGGTTGCGATCGGCGCCGTGGTGTCGAGCGCGGAGGGTCGGCCCGTGCTGCTCGCCACCGACGAGATGGAGGCCGAGCCCTTGCTGCGCGCCATTCGGGCCGGCGTGCATGATGTTGTTCCGCGCAACGGAGAAAAAGGGGAGATCGCCCCCATATTGGCGCGTCTTTTGAATGAGGCGGCGGTGGATCAGGGTAGCCGGGGGCGGTTGACGCTGCTGCTGGGTGCGGATCGCGATGCGTGCGCGATGGTGGCGACGGACATGGCCATTGCCATGGCGGGACAGGGATCGACGCTGCTGATCGACTGCACCCTGCCGACGAGCGCGGCGGCGACCTATCTGGACCTGGGCGTCGACTATGGGCTGGCTTCCGCGATCAGCGATATGGACCGGCTGGACGCCAGCCTGCTCGCCAGCACGGTGGCGCGGCATGGACCCAGCGGATTGATGCTGTTGACCTTCGACGGGGGGACTGGCGCCGAACCTGCGGGACTGACACCGGGCGACCTGGCGGCGCTCATCCGGCTGCTGCGGGGCTGTTGCAGCCATGTCGTGCTGAATGCGGGAAGCCTGCGCCATGGCGGGCTGCTGCGCGAGGTGGTGGCGGAGGCGAGCCAGGTGGAACTGCTGTGCGGCCAGTCGATCCGGGAGATCGAGGCGTGTCGCCGATTGCTGGACAGGATTGGGACGGAACGCGAGCGGATAGAGGCAATGCGGCTGCTGGTGTGGGATCATCTGCCCGGCGTGCTGCTCGACGCGCGGCGCATGGCGGATGCGCTGGGCGTCGGCGCGGCGATGGCGCTGCCCATCGACCGGGCGCGGATCCGCAATGCGCTGAACGCGGGCCGGCCATTGGCGATGGAGGCGGATGGCGGGACCTATATGGCGACGATCCGACGGGTTTGCGGGGTGACGTCGAAGGCCGGCGGGATCGACCGGCTGCGGGGGGCGATGCTGCGTATCGTCCAGCGTGCATCATGAGCCTGCTGACCGGCGAAGAGGCCTTCATTCCTGCGCGGGAGGTGCGGATCATGCCCGTCGCGCAGCCCGCGGCACAGCGGATGAGCGACATCTATCAGCTTGCCAAGGCGCAGACCTGCGCCCAGTTGATCGAGCAACTGGAAGCGCGCGGGGACACGGCTGAGACCTTGGGTCCGAGAGCGCTGCGCGAGGAGATCGAGCAGATCATCGCCAGCCGCAGCCGCCGGGGGCAAATGGCGCTCAACAGCGCGGAGCGGCTGCTGCTGATCGAGGATGTGGAGGACGAGGTGGCGGGCATGGGTCCGCTTGCGCCGCTGCTGCGCGATGCGGGCGTGGACGACATCATCGTCAACGGCCCGGGACATATCTATGCCGAGCGGGGCGGGTTGCTGGAGAAGGTCGAGACGCGGTTTCGCGACGACGCCCACCTCATGAACGTCATCCAGCGGATCGTCGGACCGATCGGCCGCCGGGTAGATGAGGCCAGTCCCTATGTCGACGCGCGCCTGGCTGACGGGTCGCGGGTGAATATCGTCATTCCGCCGGTGGCGCTGGACGGGCCGACGCTGTCGATCCGCAAGTTCCGGTTGCAGAGCATGACGATCGAGGACTGCGTCGCCAATCAGGTGATGAGTGCGGACATGGCGGAATATCTGAGCGCGGCGGTACGGTCCCGGCTGAATATCCTGATCTGTGGCGGGACCGGCGCGGGCAAGACGACTTTGCTGAACATGCTGTCGTCCTTCATCGGGGATCGCGAGCGACTGATCACCATCGAGGACGCCGCCGAACTGCAGTTGCGGCAGAGCCATGTGGTGCGGCTGGAGACACGGCCGCCGACAGTCGACGGCAGCCGGGAAGTGAGCAGCCGCGAACTGGTACGCAATGCGCTGCGGATGCGGCCCGACCGGATCATCCTGGGCGAGGTGCGCGGGGTCGAGGCGGTCGAGATGTTGCAGGCCATGTCGACCGGGCATGACGGGTCGATGGCAACGCTGCACGGCAATAGCCCCAGGGACGCCTTTGCCCGGCTGGAGATGCTGCTGGGCTTTGCCGGGGTACAGAGCGATGTGCGGGCGATCCGGCGCTTCATCGCCAACAGCGTGCATGTGGTGGTGCAGCTGCAGCGGCTTTCCAACGGCAGCCGACGGGTCATGTCGGTCAGCGAGGTGACGGGGCTGGAGGGCGACGCCTATTCGCTCAACGAACTTTTCGCCTTTCAGGAGCAGCCGGCCCTGTCGGGACTGGGCGAGTTCCGGACATTGTCGCTGCGGCCCCATTTCCTGCCAAGGCTGCGTGATTACAGGAGCGGCCGATCGTGCTGAGCGGGGCCGCCTACCTTCTGCTGTCGCTGCTGATCATAGCCGGGATTGGCTGGCAACTGCTGGCCGAACAAGCGCGGCAGCGGGCAGTGATCGACCGCCGGTTGGGACCGGCCTTGTCCGCCGCGCCGCCACGCGCCGCGGCGCTGACGGTGCCCGACCGGATAGCGCCCCTGCTGGCGCGGGCCCAGATCGAGTTCACGACGCGGGCGGTGGGGATGGCGGGCGGCCTGCTGCTTCTGATCGCGCTGTCCGCGCTGCTTGCGGCGGGGCCGGTGGCTGCGCTGGCGGTGATGGCGGGCGTGCCGACGGCGCTGCTCGGTTGGGTGCGCCGGCGGGCGCAGCGGCGCGTCGAAGCACTGATCGAGGCGCTGCCCTATTATATCGACGCCGTGCGACAGATGCAGGCGGTCGGCAATTCCCTGGCGCAGGCGCTGGAACGGGCGCTGGCCGATGCGCCCGCCGTGGTGCAAAGCTATATCGCGCCGGTCGCAAGACGGCTGGAACTGGGCGCATCGGTGGCCGACGCCATGCAGATGCTCGCGGAGCGGCTGCGCGTTCCTGAAATATCGATGCTCGCCGCCGCGATCCGCACGAACATGCGTTATGGCGGGTCGATTTCCACGGTACTGCTGAACCTGGCCAACATCCTGCGCGAGCGCATCCGCATCAAGCGCGAGCTGAAAGCCGCCATCTCCGAGGCGAAGATCAGCGGACGGGTGCTGATCGTCATGCCGCTGGTGGCAATGGCCGCGCTGGTGGCGATGAACCCGGATTATATCGACTTCTTCCTGCGCGATCCGCGCGGGCATCGGCTGGCCATCGTCGCCATGGTCCTGCAGGGGCTGGGCATGCTGGTGATGCGGCGGGTGATGAGGCTCACCTTCTGATGGGCGCGCTGTTGCTTTTCTGCGCGGCACTGGGCGTCCTGTGCGCCGTAATGGGCATGCGGATGCTGCTGGCCGACCAGCGGCTGGAAGCGCGGCTGGGCATGGCAGGGGATCGGCCCGGCTTTCGCCTCCCCGCGGCCTTCACCGCGCGCGGACGGGACCGATCGGAGATCGCTGACAAGCTGATGCTGGCAGGGTTTCAGGATGCAAGGGCTGCGGACCGTTTCGTCTGGGCGCGCATGGCGACGACCGTCGGCGCGGGGCTGGCAGCGATGCTGGCTTCGCGGATTGGCTGGGGCGGCTTGTTTGCCCAACCCCTGCTGATCGTCATTGCCACCGGCCTCGCCTATGTCGGGGCAAAGCAGGCGATCCACCTGCTCGCGGCGCGGCGAGCGCGGGCGATCATGGCGGAATTTCCCTTCCTGCTCGACCTGATGCTGATGATGCTGGAAAGCGGCATTTCGCTCGACCAGTGCTTTCGCTCCATCGCCCGCGACGAAGCCATTGCGGTGCCGCACCATGCACGGCTGGTGGCGATGCTGGTGGCCGATCTCGACCGGGGCATGCGCTATGATCAGGCGCTGGATCGCTGGGCAGCGCGGGTGGCGGTGAATGGGGCAAGGGAACTGGCCGCCCTCTTCCGTCAGGCTCTGTTCCAGGGGGTCGAACTGGCCCCTGCCCTGCGCGAATTCGTGCGGGAATTTACCCAGCGCCGCGTCGCCCGCGCGCGGGAGGCGATGGGCGGCATCACCGTGCGCATGGTGGTGCTGATGATCCTGTTCTTCATGCCCGCCCTGTTCGTGGTGCTGGGCGGGCCGCCGGTGGTGGCGATCTTCGATACTTTGCGTGGAGTGTCGCAATGAGGCGTTTCATGCTGGCCGCAATGCTGATGGCGGCGGTGCCCGTGCAGGCGCAGGAAACGCCAGACACGCGGGGACTTTATCTGCAACTCATCCATCAGGCGCGGGCGGACGGTCGGCCGCGGGCGGCACTGGCCTATCTCGACGATTTCGAGCGCCGCTATCCCGGCGATACGGAGGCCCGGCTGCTGCGGGTCAACAGCCTGATCGACCTGGGACAGATCGATGCGGCGGAGGCGGTGTCCTTGCCGCCTGAAACCACCGGCGGCGACGTCAGCGCGGTGCGCGGACATCTGCTGGCGGCGCGGAGTCGATGGGGCGAAGCGGCGGCCTGCTATGAACAGGCGAGCCGGTCGAGCCCGGCCGATCCGCTGCTGCGCAACGCACTGGGCTATGCGCTGTTGCGGTCCGGGCGGGTCGGCGCGGCGATAGAGGCGTTGCGTGGGGCAAGTGATCTGGCGCCGCAAATGGCGGTGGTCCGCAACAATCTGCTGCTGGCGCTGATGGTGGGCGGGCGACGCGATGAGGCGGAGGCTGCATTGCGTCGGTCCGGCGACGGCGCGCTGCGGCAAGAACTGGCAGCGGAAGCGGCACGGATCGGCAAGGGGGTTGAGAAATGATGGCGCTGTTACTGATGATGTCCACGACAACGCCAACATCCGCGACAACGCCGGTGCCGGCTGGCGAAGCACGGCAGGTCGTCGAGGCGCAGCTGAAGGCACCGGCACGCGAGGATGCCCTGCTGTCGGCGGAGGAGGCCGCGCTCATCCGGCAGCGATATCTGGAGTCGATTGGGCGGCAACTCGATCGGGCGGCGGATGCGGCGCGATGATCCCGTGGAGTTGGTCGATCAGAGCCACCATCCGATCCGAGTTATCGCGATTTTCTGGTCTCTTTCCGACGCCTTTGTGGGAGCAGCTATCCTGTTGGGCGCAGGTTCGCTCGCTGCTTGGCGACCAATCCGCCGCCGTCGCGCCAATGGTCGCTGCGCTGGGGGCGGTGTTGATCGGCGCGGTCGGATTCGCGCTGGATGCAGGGCTTTATTATGTGAGCGAGCGCGATCTGCGCGCCGCGACCGATGCGGCCGCGTTGGCTGCGGCGCAGAACCCGGCTCAGGCAGCGGCACGCGCGCGGGATAGCCTCAGCCGCAACGGATATGACCCCGCCATTCTCCGCTCGGTCGAATTGGGCCGCTATTGCGCCGATGCCGCGCTTGGTGCCGCGCAACGCTTCGACGCCAGCATGGCGCTTTGCCCCGGCAATGGGCGGGTCAACGCCGTGCGCATCCGCACCGGCAAGCCGGCGCGACAGTTCCTGATGCGCGTGCTGGGTCCGGCCAATCCCCTGCCCGACCTGTCCGCCACTGCCACGGCAGCGCGCATCGACGAGGCCGGCATCGGCATCAGCTCCGGCGTACTGACCGTCACCAATGCGCTGGTGAACAGCGTCAATGACCTGCTGGGCGCGCTGCTGGGCCTCAAGCTGCGCCTCTCCACAGCCGATGTGGAGGCGCTGATGGCGAGCGATATCGATGCCGGCCTTTTCTTCGACGCGCTGGCGCGGCGGGTCGGGGAAAGCGGCACCTATGGCGCGCTCACGGCCCGCACCGTGGGGCTTGGCGACCTGCTGGCCGCCGCGGCCAGTGCCGCAGACGACAGCGCCACCGCCGCCGCCCTCACCCTGCTCGCCGGGCAGGTCGGCAATGGCTATGCGGTACCGCTTAACGGCTTGTTCGGCCTTGGCGTGTGGAAGAACATGCCGGTCGGCGGCGCAGACGAAAAACCCGCTCTGCGCGCCGGCATCAATGCCTATCAACTCTTTTCCTACGCCGTTCAGGCGGGCAACGGCGCGGTGGACCTGTCGGACGCGGTCGGCACCGTCGCGCCGGGCAGCAGCGTCCTGCTGGCGGCAATGGCGACAGGGCCGATGGACCGGCCACGCTTTTCCTTTGGCCCAGTGGGCGAAACCCATGTTTCCACCTCCGCATTACGGCTGCAACTGGATGTCGGGATCAGGAATGTCAGCCTGCTCGGCGCTTCGTTGATCTCCGTCAACCTGCCGGTCACCATCGACATCGCGGCGGCCCAAGGGCAGGTCAGCGCCATCGATTGCCCCGATACGGCCGAACAGGCGCGCGACACGCGGGTGACGGTCCAGGCCAACAGCGGCCTCGTCAACGCCTATATCGGCGCGTTGCCGGCCGGTGCCATGACGCGGCCGATGCCGCCCCTTTCGGTCGCCGATCTGCGCCCGGTCCGGATCGTCAATGTCCTGGGTCTCATCACGGTGGACAGCCGCGCCGTGGCGCAGCCGGTCATGGGCGCGAGCGGCGCGATCATCTTCGGTCCCGGCGGACAGGGCAGCATAGGCCGCCCCGGATCGCCCGGTACGCCTGCCAGCATCGGCAATGAGGCGCAGGTCGGGCCGCTGCTGACCTCACTGGTGGGCAGCCTTGGCGGACAGGACGGATTGCAGATCAATCTGTTGGGCGCATGTCTGCCGCTTGTCTGCGACACGACCAGGGCGCTGGCACGATCACAATTGTTGAGCGCGGTAGTTAATCCGGTCGCCGGGCTGGTCGGCACCACCATCGATCCTCTGGTCACCAACCTGCTTGCAGCGCTGGGCATCCAGCTTGGCCATGCCACGCTCTGGGCGACCGGCGCGCGCTGCGGAGTGCCGGTGCTGGTGTGAGTCTTACGGCGGCGCGCGGTTCCCCCCGTCGCGCGCAGCCGGTCATTTGCCGAGGGGATAGGAGGACTAGGATGAACAAGTTTCTGGGTTCGCTGATCGCGAAACTGGCGCGGGATGAAAAGGGCCTGACGGCGGTCGAATATGCCGTTCTGGGCGCCGTGGTGGTCGCGGCCATCGTTGCGGTGGGCACCAATTTCCGCACGCAGCTCGGCGCCGCCTTCACGACGATGTTCAACAGCATCCCATCAAGCTGATCGCCATGCGAAAACGACAGCTGCGGACATGCGAGCAGGGGCTGGCGGCGCTGGAATTTGCACTGCTGGCTCCTGCCTTGCTCATGCTAGTCTTCGCGGTCGTGCTTTATTCCTTTTATTTCGCCGCCCTGATGGGCGTGCGCCATGCAGCGATCGAGGGCGCCCGCGCCGCTGTTGCCGGCCTTTCCACAGCGGAGCGTACGGCGCTGGCGCAGGATCGGGCACAGGCGATGATCAGCGGATACGGCACCTTGCTCGCGGCAGGGGGCGGGCCGGTCGTCACGGCCGTGCCGGATGCGACCGGCACCTTCCGGGTGCGTGTGAGCTACAATATGAGCGGCAGTCCGATGATGCGCTATGCAGCCTTTGTGCCCATGCCCTCTCCCACTGTCAGCGCCAGCGTCATCGTCACGAACGGAAGCTATTGAAGGGCGGGCTCTAACCTGTGTTAGCGGCCTTGCTCTTTGGCCCGCCGATCAGGAACCAGCGCTGCCGCGCGACGATTGCATGGGGTCACGCTCACGAACAAAGGAGTCTCCCATGCCCGTCATCGACAGGATCGTCGCCGCCGTCACTCCGCCGGAATCGGAAGAGGACCGCGCCCGTGGAAGAGAGAAAGCGCGGGCGGCCGCGACGGCGGGAGACTGGCTCGCTACGACAGCAGCCTTTAGGCGCAGGTCGGACCGGCTTGGGGCAGGTCCGGCAGAACCGGCCTGCCCCACAACATCCGTCACAAAGATTACCGGGCGTTCAGTCCGCCGGCGGCCGGGGCGGCGCCGCGCTCTTGAAGTGCACGGGCGGGCCAGGGACATTGGGATTTCCCTCGACGGCGTTCGCGTCCGAAGCCCAGGATGCAAGGATCGCGCGTTTCACCTCAGGCTCCATCTGGGGGTGATCGACCTTTTCAAAGGGTCCATGAAAATGGGAGAGGGACATGGGCTTGCCTCCTTTCTTCCAATCCTCTCTACCTTTCGGCGGTAGCCGCCAAACGACAAATTAAAGAAGGAAAAGCACTGTTCAAGAGCGCGGCACGCCTTCAGCTTTCTTGGCGCTGCCAAAAGAAGAAGGCGGGAATAGCGGGCTGCGTCGGCCGCGACATGCCCCGTTGGCCTGGCGCCGGATGACGGCGCAGAAGCTGACAAAGGCCGTCTGCCCAAGTCCAAGTGATCATCCCACCAGGAGGCAGGAAAGCGCACCTGGGGGACAGATATTGCGTATACGCAACGCCGGTCATCGTGCCGAAAGCGGATCGCTATACTATGGCGGAACCGCCGCGGGCCGCGACGATTGTCTCGCGCAGCCGTGCCAATAGTTCGTCCAGATCCGCATCATGAGCGATGCTGAGGTCGATTGTCAGGCACCCACTTCGACCGGGCCTGGCGCAGCCGATGCGCGATCCACCCGCGACAATCGTCATGTCGCGCGCTTCCTCCACGGGTTGCGGCATGGCCGCCTTGCGCAAGCGGGCAAGAACCGTCGCGGGCGAAATCATGCGGCCGCCTTCACGCGCCAGCGCCCCTTGCTGCCCTCCAATATACTGGGCTTCGGCAATCATGCGTGCCCGCTGGTCAGGACGGCGCAACAGCGGCGTCAGTATTTCCGAATAACGCACCCGAAGTTCATCCTTGGTGGCGAATGCGTCAACCACTTCCACGGGCAATTGCGCCAGGGCAAGCAGCCGGCTCAGCTGGCTGTTGGACAGGCTGAGCGCTTCGGCCATACGGGACTGCACCCCGCCGTAGAAGCGCTCGACCGCATGCTGATAGCTGCGCGCCCGGTCCAGTTCGCTGATATCCGACCGCTCGCGATTTTCGATGTCGGCCAGGCGGAAGGCTTCCTCGTCCGACAGGTCGACCACCAGAGCCGACAGCCGAATTTCCGGCCGCCCATTATGGTTGAGCCAGTCCACCGCGAAACGGCGGCGGCTGCCGACCAGAAGCTGATAGGTCCGGTCCGAACCCGGTGGATTGAGACGCACGAGGACGGGGATGCGATTACCCCCCTCGCTGGCGATGGAATCGATGAGCGACCGGCAGCCGTCCGCCGTCAGTCCCGGCTGGTCGCGCGGATTGCCGTCCCAGACTGAACATTCGTCCGGCTGGATCAAAATCGTGCCCCGCGATCCCGGCGCCCTGTCCGCGAACGGAGCAAGCCGCTGGTCGAGGCGGCTGAGCTCCTCCTCATCGGCCGCGCCCTTGTCGGCTGGTTCTTGGGCCAGGGTCGCCAGAATGTCGCGTATGAAGCGTGCCATGATTCACTTCCTTTGCGTGAGCTGGCCTACGCAATAGCGATATAGGCACGGTTGTGGGCCGGAATCGGGTTCGTTTCGGATCAATCACGCATTGCGTTGAAACGGATGCAGATCACGCGCTCCAAGCTTTTCCTGCCACATCATGACCAGTGGAAAGCCCGTTCCCACTTGTTCCGCTCTAGAAGCGCCGCCCCACGGTCAGCGTCGCCGCGTGGACATGGCGGTCGGAACTGAACTCGCCCGCATAGCCGAGACGGATCGTGGTGCGATTATTCCATGTTGCGCTGACCCCGGCATTCACCAATCCTGCATCTCGCGCCAGCCGCGTGGGAAGCAGCGTAAAAATCGGCAGGTCACGAGTGGCGAAACGCGCCTCGATCCGACTGTCGGGATGGCTGCGCAGCTCGCGCTGCCATTGTGCCTCGACCGAGGGCCTGAGCGTCCAGCCGCCTTGCATCACCGTGGCGGAGATGCGCCCGCCCAACCCGCTACGAAGCGATTTCGTGCGGAAGGCAGCAACCTCCAGAGCGGCGGGTCCGCCATTTTCGACGAAGCCACTGACATCCGCATAACGATAGTGCAAACCGGCAAAGGGCTGTATCCGGACAGCGCCGGATCGCAGCATCACCCCGGCCTCGCCCGAAGCGCCCCAGCCGTCGCCATCGACCGGCGCCACCATTTGTCCGGTGAAACCCGCCCAGCCGACTTGGCGCCTGAGCTTGTATTCCGAGAGCGTATAAACAGCCGTCGCATCGGCATAGAAGTGGCCGTCACTATAGCTGGCATAAGAGCCGATCTGGCTGTTGAACTGGCTGATGCGCGGGCGCTGCGCCGGACCAAGTCGTGCGTCGATGCCGTCGATGCCCAGGGTTGCGCCGACGATCAGGCCGGCGACGGGCTTCACATCGACGGCGAAGCGCAGCGACCGACTGTCGGACTCCGCTACGGGGCGATCGATACGCGCCTTATAGCTCGCCTGCTTTATCCCGCCGCTCAACATCATGGTAATGGTTCGGTCGCCGCGCACCGGAATATCGGCCGGCGCGTCGATGGCGACGCTGCGCCGCTCGGCCAGCCAGGAGCGGATATCCCGGTCGGCGGCGTCCATGGACTGGATCGACAGGCGGGGCAGCAGGGAATAGCTGCGCGGCGAAAGCTGACCCAGCGCATCGGCCCGCGCCGCAGCCGTGGGCAGGGCATCGATCGACGCAAGCATGGCTGAGCGGTCGCTGCCGGGCGCGACCGTCGCGGCGTCCAGCGTCATCCCGACTGCGGCTTCGCCTGGCGTTACGGCATAGGGCGTATAGGGACCGGCCATGGCGGGTTGGCCATAAAGCATCAGTAATGCCGCAGCGCCTTCGATAAGGCGCCGAACGGAGAAGAGGCGGGTGAGCAAGATGAGATTTCCCTTTTTGACGAAGTCATTTTTTGCGTGAACGCAAAGTCCACCGAGCTGCGTTCGAATGGGTTTGAGGAGGCAGTGCGCCCACTGCCTCCTCGCCCCCGCCCTACCCCGGGGGCTATTTGGGGGAGAGCATCGTCGGCGCGCGGTCCGTCATGCATGAGGACCATGGCGGACCGCGACGCCGCATCAGTTACTGCCCCCGAGCAACCCACCGAGCAGGCCGGTCACCGGCGCCGTGGCAGAACCCGATCCTGTCACCGGCGCGACGACGCCGTTCAACAGGCCGGTGACGGGTGCCAGGGCATTGCCGGCAGTTCCCTCCCCTGCCCCCAGCAAGCCGTTGACCACGCCGGTCACGGGAGCGAGCGGGGTAGCGCTTCCTGTTCCGGGCAGCGCGGGAGCCAGGCTGTTGACAGTGTCGAGCAACGGCGCGGCGACGCTATCGGCTGTGCTGGTGACGGTTGCGACCACTGGGGCAACGCCACCGACAACTTGATCGACCGTGCTTTGCGCCTGCGGCCCCAGAAGCCCCCCCGCCAGATTGCCGACCGGTTGCAATCCCGCCTGCACCCCGGCTGCAGTAGTGGGGACAGCGACGTCGACCAGATTGCCTTGGGTGAGGACATCGACCGTCGCCAGCTGCCCGGCAACCGCGCCGCCATCCGACGGCAGGAGATTGACACCAACCAACGTGCCTGCAGTGGAAGCACCCGTCAGCACATTGCCACCGACATTCGCGCCGACCAGCGGTGCGTTCAGCCCAGTAGCGGGGTCGCCGCCGACACCGCCCAGAGCGCCGGTCAGGCCGCCCACCGCGGTTTCCACCAGCCCCGTCACCGGGGAGAGGACGCCATTACCGCCCACCAGCGGGCCGGCAATGGGCGAGAGCGCCCCGTTGACCGTGTCCAGCACGGGCGTGGTGAGCTGGCTGACGGTCGAGGTGACAGCCGCAACCGTCGGGGAAAGGCCATCGGTAAGCTGAGTCACGGCCTCCCCGGCTGGCGCGCCAAGCAGGCTTCCGGCGAGCGTGCCCACCGGCGCAAGCCCCTGCTGAACGCCCTGGGACGTGGTCGGCAGGGTGACTTGCGCAACGGTGCCGTCGCCCGTCAGCAGATCGACCGTGGCCAGGTTGCCAGTCGCCGGAGTCTCGCCGGGAAGGACATTGACGCCGATCAGCGACCCCGGGCCGGTTGGGCCAACCACCGGCAGATTGCCGATGGATGCCCCGATGATTGATCCACTGCCGGTCGGGCTGGTGGGACCAGAAGATCCCGTTGGACCACCAGGTCCAGTGGGCCCACCAGGGCCGCTCGGTCCGGTCGGACCGGACGGGCCGGTGGGGCCTTCTGGACCTGTGGGACTGGTGGGACCTGTGGGACCGCCAGGGCCAGAGGGTCCGCCGGGACCGGTTGGTCCGCTTGGGCCAGATGGATTGGTCGGACCTGTCGGGCCGCTGGGACCAGTGGGAGACGGACCGCCGCCCGCCCCCACGTCGAAGCCCACGCCGTCGGCGCAGGCGCTGAGCAAAAGAAGAGGTATCGCCGTGGCGCACAGCAAATAATGCCGTCCCGAACGGACCGATCCATAACGTGGCATTGCAAGACTCCCTGTTTTCCTGCGAGCAGATCGCAACGGGAGCAAGTTAAGCGGGGCAGTCCTTATCGCCGCGTCAAGAAGAAACCAGTCTGGTTATAACAGTTCACACTGCCCGAATGCGCCCCGATCCACCGCGCAAAAGCATGCTGCCGCATGCGCAAAGCCTTCGTAAACATGAGTCAATCGCTGAATTTTAGCGCTTTTATGGGCTTCCAAAAAAGCCCTTCGCCCGCAAGGGTGGGGTTGAGGCAAGCAAATCTCCTTCCCTGGCTTTTCTTCCGATATGGTTCATTCTTCCTGCAGGGCGAGGATCGATCATAGAGCGGGTTTCGATCTGATTGAATCAGTTCGCCGCTCTGGTTTCCTTGTTTGCCGCGATTTCTTGACCAGCGATCGGTTCCGATCGTTTGGAAATCGCTCTAGGGGTCGTAAATGCGTCGGTCGCACGCATCCCGCCCGCGCCAGATCATCGCCTACGGTTCTTCGCTTGGGGACAAAATGCTGATCGAACCGTCAGCGACGACTCATCGCCATCTGCGCCCTTCGATCCAACTCACCAGGCTGCGACGCACGCCCTTGGTTACGGGCAGGACGCGATGCTGGAGGAAGGATGGAAAGATCAGCATGCTGCCGCGTGGCGCAAAATTGACGCCGGGCTGCTGAAGGCCGAAAAATTCGAAGGCGCCACCCTCATACTGCTCCGGGTCGGACAACTGCACCACGACCGAAAGCTTACGGTCAAAGGGACGGGAGGATTCCAGCCATACATCCTGATGCCAGTCATATTTGCCCTGAGCCCGCCCATGATATTCCGTATACTGCAGCTCATAGGGCCCCATGATGTCGACCCCGAAATTGGTGCGGTTGGAAGATTGAACGAACTGCATCAGCCGATCGACAATGTCCTTGTCGCGATGAATATCCAGCCAGCTTATGGTCGACGACCGATAGCCATGGTCGCTGCGCACCGCCTGCGCAAAGCCAACAGTCGCACTTTCCGGCTGGTAAAGTGCCGCGCGCTTGATGATCGCATCGCATTCCGCCCCGGTCAGGGCCGAGGGCCATAGCTCCCACACATTGTTCATTGTCCTGCTTCCCGCTTTTTGTTTTTGCGTATTCGCAAAAAGAACGGATCAAAAAGCCCGCCCTATCCCGAAGAAAAAACGCGCCTTGTCGCTATAGGCCGGATCGGGCCGCTTGACCGGCACGGCCATTTCCGCGCTGACCCGCCATTTCGGTCCCAGGCCCAGCCGCACCCCGCCGCCGGCAGATGCAAGGCTGTAGTCGCGTGCCGCAAGGCGGTAGGCCGGCCGCGCCGTCCCATGTGCCAGCGCACCGTCGACCGCGATGAACAACGCGCTGGCCTTCAGCAAGGGCGACCGGGCGGGCAGCGACCATGAGAGTTCCGCGCTGCCGGCAAGGGCCTGTTCCGCCGTCAGCGTTCCAGTGCGGAAAGCCATGCCGGCGCCACGGCCGCCCAGCGGAAAGCGCTCCGTTACCGGAAGACGATCTTTCGAATATTGGCCCTTGATCGAAGTTCTGAGACTGAGTTTGCCGCTGATCCCCTTCACCGCGACGGCCTGAACATTGACCTTGGTGAAGCCGGTTTCGGAAAAGCCGGCAAAGGGTCTGGCGCCCAATGCGTCGATACCCTGGCTGATGACTGAGGAAATCGCATAGCCGTTCGTCGCGTCGGCGCGGGACCAGGAAGCACCCAGGCGCAGCGCCCGCGATCGATAATCCCCGAAGCGGATATCGAGGAAATAATTGTCGCTATCGATGCCGTCGATGGATGCGGTGAGGGAAAGTTGGGTCTTCGTCGATCGAACAACGGGATAGTTGAGCGTAAGGCCCGCCAGTGTCGCCTTGCCGCTAATCATGCTTCCGCGTGACCGGCTCTCGACATGAGCGGCCTGCGCAGCCAGGGTCAGGCCGTCGCTGCCGATCGGCGTGCTGTGACTAAGCGAATAATATTGGTAGCGGTCGGGGTAGAATGGCAGATAGCCGGCAATGCGCGTGCTGTCGCCTTCGCGGACAAGGCCGTTGATCGTGACAGACATCTGCGCCTGCACGCCCTGCACGACGTTGCTGACCCCACTATTGTCGATCGTCAGCCCGATCTGCACCTGCTTGCGCTTGACGATAAGGTCGATCAGAAGGTCGCCGGGCGCGCCCGACTGCCGCAGCCGCGCATCGACCGTCTGCCCCGGAATGTCGCGCAGCAAAGCCAATGTTCGCTCCAGAAGGCTCTTGCGCAGCGGCGCGTCGCGCATCAGCCGACGCATATGTGCGGCGATAAGCCGGGCGGGCGCGCTGGGCGACATGCCCGCGAGACGATAATCCTTCACCCGTCCCTCGACCAGACGAACGGTCAATATGCCGCCGCCCGGCACCTGGGGTGGTATGGAGACGGAATAGAAAGCAATGTCGCTCTTCGCATAAGTCGCACTGATCGCATTGGCGATGCCCTGCAGGGTCTCGCCGGTCAGCGGCCGTCCGATATAGGATGAGGTGGCGGCATCGAGACGGGCCGTGGGCAGCGTCGTTCCGCTGTAGCGCAGGCGCGTCAACAGGATCTGGGAAGCGGAGGAAGCTCCGGGCGCCACCTGGACCGAGGGCGCAGGTTGCGGCGTGGCGACAGGCGTGGGGACGACCTGGGGTTCGAGCCGGTCTGTGCGGTCGCGATCAATAATCGGGGCTGCGCTCTGCTGACCCGGCGCGGTATCCTGCGCGACCGCGGGAACCGCCAGCATCAGCCCCAGGCCCCACGCGACCGCGCGTGCCGTGCGTCTGCGCCACCCTATCCCCGCCATCATCCGCCGCCACATCGTTCCGCACCATTTCCGCCACCAAGGGGCGGCCGCACAGCAGGATGGGCGAAAACGACCTGCCGTTCATCCGCAACAGGGACCGGATCGGTTGTATCGGCAAGTCTTTGTAAAAGACCCTCTGGGAACGAAGGCCGCGCCTTGGGCGATCCCCACCCGACGCGGCGCTGAACGGGCGCGCGGCAATTGCGACCATTTTGGCGGAACGGCCGTCTGTAGCCCTCTTTCCCAAGCGAAATGCCCGTTCCGGCATCCACATTGTAACAAGCCGGAGGAGTCGCCACGGACGGATAAATGCGGCCCAACCGCTCGCGCCGGCATGATTTTGACGTCTGAAAGCGTCAATAACGCGATTTTACTGCCGATTTTCGCCGGTTACCGATCGCAAAGGGGCTAGTTGAGCGCGCAGAGACAGGTTAAGACCAGCCGTCCACGAAAGGGAGATCATCATGAACAATACTGAACTCGCCGAAGCACTGGCCGCCGACCATGGACTGACCAAGGCCGACGCGCGCAAATATGTCGATGGCATATTTTCCACCATCGCCGGTGCTGCTGCTAAGGGCGAGGAAGTTTCGCTGAACGGATTTGGCAAGTTCAAGGTCAAGGACCAGCCAGCTCGCGAAGGTCGCAATCCGTCGACCGGCGCCGCTATCCAGATTGCCGCTTCCAAGAAGCTGACCTTCACCCCGGCCAAGGCCGTGAAGGACCAGTTGAACGGCTGAAGACGATCCTGGCGGCCGCATCCGGTCGCCGATCAAGTCTCCGTCGAAACATGATCGGAAGTTTTTGGTCCCAGATGGCGGACCGCATCTTCCTTTTATGAAATGGCGCGCACTGCCTTATTGGCGGGCGCGCCATTTTCACAGGAGCCTGCCTTTCCTCGTGAACTGACGAGCTGTCCAGCACATGATATGAGACCCGGACATGCCGGCCGTCACGACGCTGTTTCTGCAATTCCCGAGGCCCCTCTCAGCACTCCGTCCCACCGTGTCGCGACGGGTTGCTGCCCGCGGCTTCGTATTTGCCGTTGCAGACGTAGCGCCTTTGGGCGTCGTTCGGGCATCCTCTCTCAAAGTCCGCGGGCGGGTCGAAAGCTTGCATTTTATACAGGAAACAGCTTTCATACTATGGGATCTTATCTTGCATTGATCGAGCATTGATAGCCGGCACGCGAATATAGAATCTTGTCCGTCATCCTTGTACCAACATCTTATTTGCGAGACGTGGCCGCCAAAGGACCGATGAAGACAGCGGTTCATTGATGGAAACCCCTTCATCAAGTGTGCCATGTCGAGACAAATTGGAGTTGTTTAGCCGCGCTCGATAGCCCGTGTCTGTGCTGTCAAGTCGATTCGGATTTACATTTCACGCAAAACCGCGCAAAAGGCCGCTTCTATTACTCAAAGATGGGAAGCGGGGCCAATGTCTGAAAACAACCAGCCTGACATCACGACGCTCACTGTTCAGCTGGTGAGTGCCTTTGTCTCGAACAATAATGTCGCGAGCGAAGGTCTTGCCGACCTCATCCGGACCACCCGCCTTGCCTTGACTGATGATCCGGCCGCAAAGCCTGAAGAGGCGGCAGTGCCGACTTATACTCCAGCCGTATCGGTACGCAAAAGCCTGTCTTCGCCCGAACATATTCTCAGCATGATTGACGGCAAGCCATACAAGACGTTGAAGCGGCACCTGGCCAGCCATGGTCTGTCGCCCAATGAATATCGCGAACGCTATGGCTTGCCGAAATCCTATCCGCTGGTTGCGCCCAATTATTCGGAAGCACGGCGGGCGGTCGCCACGAAGCTTGGCCTTGGCCGCAAGCCCGTAACCGCGAAGAAGCCGGCGGAAGCGGCGCCTGCTCCAGCAGCCAGCGCAGCAGCAGCTCCGAAGAGTGCGCCCGCAAAGGCCAGCCCTGCCAAGCCGGCAGCGGCGAAGTCCCCGGCCAAGCCTTCGGCTTCCAAAACTGCGGAAGCAAAGACTGCCCCTGCCAAGTCGACAGACGCCAAGGTACTCGCAGTGAAGCCTGTGGAAGCAAAGCCGGTCGCAGCCAAGAAGCCTGCTGAAAAGCCCGCCGCTTCGCGCAAGCGTCTATCCATAGCAACGCCGGCCCCGAAGAAGAAGGCGGCTTCGGCCAGCGACAAACCGTCTGAAAAGCCCGGCGCAGGAACAGCATCGACGAAGGCGCCCGCCAAGGCTGCGGCCAAGAAGAAGCCCGCAGCCAAGGCACCTACAGCCGAAAAGGCCTGATTGGCACGCCGGCATGTCTTTGCCATGAGCAACGACATGCCGGCGCTTTACCTCCGCGAGCTTTGCGGAAGCTCGTTCGAAGATGGGCGGCTGAAAATGCCCGGCTCCGCGAAATATGAACTGCTGATCACGATATCACCCTGACTAATGTGACAGTTTTTGGGTAGAGTGGCGGAAGTGCTGTTCGCTTCAAGGGCATGTTCAGCAGATCACCCAAATCAATCCCGCCAGTTTAACTCATCATAATATCGCAATCCAATCACGCTGCTGCGAGATTTGGATCAGTGCAAGCCGTTACAAGACCCAAAATATCGCTTGGGAAATTTGAAACAGAGTGTCGAAAGAAGATTTGGAGCATTTTCCAATTGGGCGGTATCATCGGACGGCCAGGAAATCGCGGCAAGACAAACCACGCCGTGCATCAGATCGCGATCCGAAAATTGGCGCGCAAAAATTGCCCATGGCTGCGACGCGCCATGGCATCTGCCGATTGAATTTGCGTCCATCTTCAACTTGTAGAAGTTACCGGCGCCCGGTCGACTGCCTCAATCAAGCAAGACATTCATTGCAGCTATCAGAAGCGCAATGCTGGCAGTCATAAACTTTCACCGTCATTCAGCAAGGCATCGGGAAGCTTCCGCCCATCACTTCACATTCTGGGTGCTGCGTGATGAACTATCAGTGATCGATATTTTCCCCTGCGGATCGATAGGACGGCTTCTCAGGTCCGGCACCCCAGCGCCGTTTGAGCGAGAATGCCTAAAATTCGTGCAGCCTGGGGCGCTCACTGAGCGCGAAAAATCGCCTCCCCTATGCCCGATCATGCAGGCCGACCAAAAGCTCTCCAGAGGGCCCTGAAGGCAAATTATGGCCGTTTCCTGTTTTGTTCCACATTTGCCCCATTTGAGAGGATTTCCTCGGCTTGTACACGGCCATCGGGCAGCACGGCTCAAGGTGAAATGTCGCTGGCGGCGAGTGCTTCATTATGGCATGAGAATGATCGGTAGCAGATTGTTACGGCGGCTTGCTCCAGCCTTTCCTCCATCATAGCTGATACAACCAACAGGCATCTTTGGTTGTACACCATGCTGCGCTATGCTTAGGTAATGCGCGACTTTCCAGCCTCGTCGGACCATGCCCTTCTTCTCCTCGGTCGGCTTGATGGGCGCCTCTGCAATAGTCCTGCGGCCGACATCTGGCTCGCCAGGGCAAGGTTGAAGGGCGCCTCTGTCTTGTCGCGCTTTGCTGGTGTGCCTGTATCGGTCACGGATCTGCAGGACTGGATTTGCGGGCGCACGCCTCCCCCACGCCATAATGAAGGCCTCAACGATCCGCTCTCCGTCGCGGCCCTTTTTCATTTCGCACTCTCAGCGAGCGACAGCCATGATCCGGTCGCCCGAGCGACACTCAAAGTCTCCCGCACGCTGTTGGACGACCGAAAGGAGGCAGCGTTGTGGGCGCCTGAAGATCTTGTTCGCTTCGGTCCCGCATGGCGGACGGCTCAGATGCTGCTTGAGGCCCCCTATTCCGCACCGTCCTTCCTCGGGATCGCGCAGCGTCTGATCGACGCGAGGGGGAGCCTCGACACACCGGTTGGCGAAGGTCATCTGGTCACGACAGCCGATGGGCGCCAATGGCGCATAGATCCCCGGCGTTTCGATGTGGGCTGGATACTCGCCTGCCATCTTCCCGGCGCCATGTTCGCGGCAGGGCTGAGCTTACGTGCGTTACCGGCCTTCGTCGAACTGCCACGCTTTCTGCCAGATGATGCCAGTTTGCTGGCGGAGCAGATTGCGGCCATGGTTGCGCGCGAAGCGAAACGGGGACTGGCCGAACTGGGACGGCTGGAGGCAAAGCTCGCGCAACTCCCAACGGATGCGCGCGTGACACGGCGCAGCAAGGCTCCACTGTTGATGCGGCTTGAGCTTGCTTATCCGGGCCTCAGCAAGGTTGCGGTCGCCCACTTGCTGGGCATTTCCCATCAAGGCGCAACGAAATTGATCGCACAGGTGGAGAGGCTGACGGGGCGCCTTTGAACCTGGGCGAGCCAGTCCTTATCCAAATTTCTTCAACCAATAATATCATGGCCTGGTTATAAGGTTTCTAAGGAAGTTAAAGAGTTAATCGGTTCGGCTTGCGGTACGAATCGCAGGAAAAGCACGAGTCGGTTGTTCTGTCCTGTTCCCATAAGATCGATAGTTCGTTCCCGTAATGTCGATACTGTCGTTCCTGAAATGTCGGGTAAGCGTTCCCGAAGGGGCGAAGACCGTTCCTGTAATGTCGAAGCTCGCCTGGCGGTGGGGATTGGTGGGAGGAGATTGAATCATATTCGTGCGGGGTGTTGGAGAGGACGTTCAAATTCTTTGAGTAGGTGGAAGGAATGGAGCCGCCTGCAGCTTGGTTGTTGGGTGCCGTTCGAGTAACCCGACACTTCGGGAACGCACCTTGCGTTGAAAGAGGGATATGTCGAGGCATCCGCTGAAAATCGCTGCTTCCGCATGGAAATCGGTGATGTCGGCTGAACGGAAGGCGGAGAGCATCGGCGGACTTCGTCCGTTCCACCTGTGATGCTGATCTTCGGATGAGCGGTGCTGGAGCGGTCTGATCCATGATCAGGAAATCGCGATATCGGGGAAATCCAGAGCAGCGACCCGGTGCGGTCGGGTTCGGCGTGTCCTAGAGACGGTGCCGGTTCTTCTCGTGGAAGCGGCGGACGAAGCCGATAAATGCCTTTTGATAATTGACCGGCGTGCGTGCGGGATCGGCTTCGAGCCAGTCGCGAAATTCCCGATGGAGCGTCTGATAATCCCAGCCCGGATATTCCGCGCGAAGGGTCGCCATGGTTGCGTCCGTGATTTCGCCGGCGGTCGCCTTGGCGGACATTCCGGCCAAGGTCTTGCGGATCATGCTGCCGGCATCGATCAGCATGTCTTCGTCGGCGGACGCAGGCGTGGGGCTGGTGATACGGCCGGACTGGGGTGCCGCCCCTACTGTCGGGGTGGGTGCTACCGAGCGAGGCAGATCGTTGGAGCGACGACGGCGCATGCGAAGCGAGGGTTCGCGCTTGCCGTCGGGCTGTTCCAGTTCCACCGCATAGCCCGGCAGAGGATCGCGCTCTGCAATCTTGGCGATCTCGAATTTGAAGCGGCGATAGGGCCCTTCGGCGCCCGACTTTTCGAAAAGTGTCGGCAGGGAGATGGAGAAGCCCCCCTCCCCTGCCCCACCGGCATGTTTGCGTGCAACCTTGTAGAGCCAGCGTTCGCGCCCGCCGGTCAGGTCGAAATAGGCGCGGTCGATGCTGAGCACTCCACCCTGCATCAGCACGCCCTCATAGAACCAGTTGCTGAGTTCGATGGTCATGCCGCGGGATCGTTCGGTGCGTTCATCGACGAGCTGGGTCCAGCCGTCGAGCCAGCTGAAAGTGGCTTCCCGGCGGTTTTCGGCGCGAATGTTGGTCTTGATGGTGGTGGAGACGAGCCGGTCGAGCGACTGGCCGAGCAGTTCATAGGCGCGGCCGGTGGTAGGGCGGTGGATGGCGCGCAGCAGGTCATAGGGCATGAGATGCAGCTTGCGCGGAATGTCGTTGAGCCCGCGGCGCGCCATGTCGGCCAGCACCGAGGCGCAGTAGATCAATATGTCGGCGTCCCAGATGGTGGCCATGCCATAGTCGGGATTGGCGGAGACATGGACCCAGGCCTTGCCATCGGGGGAGGTGTAGTCGATCGGCTTGACCCGTTTTGTCTTGGCGAGACTGAAAAAGGGGCGCTCCATCATCTCGCGCTGATCGCGCAAGGGCATGTCCGCAATATAGGGGAGGAAGAGCTCGAACTGGTCGGTGATCTCTGTCCTGGCGGTGCGGGTCATGGGCGGATCCTGAAGATGAACGGCGGCGCATGGCGGGTGAGGCGGAGCCTCGGCAGGGCTGGACCGCGGCAATTCCATGAACGAGACGGCGACTGGGCGCGGGTTTTGAAATGATGGTGGGAGCGTGCGGTGGGCCGGATGGTGGAGTTGGGGTGTGGGTGGGTGTGGTTGTTTCCCCGGGGAAACGAGGAGCCGGAAGGGGAGGGGGAGAGAGAGACTGTTTCCCCGGGGAAACAGCTGGCAGGCGCGAGGAGGCTGGCGGCGCCTGCCTTCCTGCTTCCTGGATCAGATTGTGCCCCCCCAGCCTCCATCAGCGTTGAAGTCCCATGCCCTGGCGTTCGAGATGTTCGAGCGTGTCGCGCAGCGCGGTGGCGAGCGTTTCCATGTCGGCGCCCGACCCGGCGTGGAGGCGGATGGTGATGCCCTGCCGATTGACCGATTGCACGGTCAGCGCGGGGCGGCCGTAGCGGGTGGTCCAGGTGAAGGGTTCCTCCCTGGGCGCGGACTGCGCAATGCGCGGGGCGTCAAGCAGGCGCTTGAGCGCTTCCGCCGCGGGGATGGGGGCAGCGCCCGCCGCGCGCAGGGCACGCTGTTCGGAGGAGAGGCGGCCAGCCTCCGCCCGGATGGCCGGTGCCGCCTTCGGATTGTCCAGCGCCTGGGCCAGCGCATAGGCAGGCTTCAGCTGGACGTCGGCCGGAGAGGCGAAGGCGTGGATCACCGCGTCCTCGATTCCCGCGACCTTGATCATCTTGCTGAGCCACCCCTTGGAAAGCTTCAGCCGTTCGGCCATTCGGGTGAGGTGGCTGCCATAATGGGCCTTGAGCGCTTCCGCATAGTTGCGCGCGCGTTCGAGGTCCGACACGTCCTTGCGCGCGCGGTTTTCGAGGTCGGCGAGGCGGAAGGCGGCCTCATCGTCGAGCTGGGCGACCTGCGCCACGAACATCATGTCGGAATAGCTGTTGGCGCGCAGCCAACTGATCGACCAGTGGCGGCGGGTGCCCGCGATCACTTCATAATCATGGTCGGGATCGCCTTCGATCCGGCGGACCACCGCAGGCACCTTCTGCCCGCCTTCCGCGATGATCGAGTCGATCAGTTCACGGCAATTTTCCGCATCGAGATGCGCGTAGAGGCGGGCATTGCCGCTCCAGATCCGGACCTTTGCCGGGTCCAGCAGCAATTGCGTGACCTGCCGCACCTCTCCGGAAGCAAGGCGGGCGAGGGCGGATTCGCGGCCGAGCAGGGTGGTGCCCCGCGCGCGATCCTGGCGTGGCGCGACCGGCGAGGGGTCGGGAGGCGAGGGGGTCGGGCTCACTTCCTCCGGCTCGACCGATGGCGCCGCTGTCGCCTCCGGCTCGTCGGCGAGAAGGGCGGCCAGATAGTCGGATTGCTTACGCGCCATGACATTCCCCTTCGACCATATGGGAACATATCGTGAACATATGGATGAGGCCTTCACGCCGCATTGACGATGTCCTCTTCCCGCGCCGGGGCCACGCGGCCCCAGCCCTGGCGCACCAGCGCCTCGATCTGGCCCATGGCCTCGTCCAGATTGGCGCGGCACCGCTTGTGGGTGCGCGGCGTGCCGATCGGCTTCTCCAGCTCATAGACGGTCATCATGCGCAGCGCCGCATGGCTGATCTCCGCGCTGTCGAGAATGGGAATGGGCAGGAGGGCCGGGCCGAAGCTCTGTTCCATGATCGCGCGGACCATCGAATGGCTGGGATCATTGCTGTCGAATTTCGAGCAGAGCAGGCGGACGAACTGATAGTCGACCTCTATCCCGGCCTGCTGGAGCTGGCCGATCACCTGGTCCATCATCGAAAGGAACTGGACCGTGGAGCAGAAGTCGGGCGTGGTCGCGGCCAGCGGCACCAGCAGGGCATTGGCCGCCTGCATCACGGCGAGGCTGATCGTGCCGAGCGCTGGCGGCGGATCGAGCAGCACCACGTCATAATGGCGGGCGAGATCCATCAGGCCCTGTTTCAGCTTGCGGAACCGCGCCGCGAGGACGGAGCCGCCATCGCTGCCTGCGGCCGCCAGCTCATATTCGACGTCGAACAGTTCCAGATTGGACGGGATCAGGTCGACATTGGGCCAGGCCGTGTGCTTGACCGCATAGAGCAGGTCGACCTGCGTCGGGTCGATCGACAGATAGGGGTAGAGCGTCTCTTCCCGCTGGATGTTGAAATGCGGGTTGAAGCCGAACAAGGTGGTGGTAGTGGCCTGGCTGTCGCAGTCGACCACCAGCACGCGATAGCCCTGCACCGCGAAATAATGGGCGAGATGGGTGGTGACGGTCGACTTGCCGACGCCGCCCTTGAAATTCTGCACCGCGATGATGGCGGGAATGTCCAGCGGGGCGCGTTCGGGCGAGGCGCCCAGCACCTGCCGCATGTTCAGCAGCTCCTCCACCTTGTAGCCGGGGCGGCGTCCATTTTCGGTCGGCGGGGCAGGGGGGAGGCGTCCGTCCTCCTCCGCCATGCGAATACGATTCGTGGAGCAGCCGAGCAGTTGCGCCGCCTCCGCAATGCCGAAGCGGATGTTGAGTTCCTTCCGGCTATCCGGCAGAAACGCCTTGCGGCGCAGGCGTTCGACCATCTTTTCGCCGGCCTCCGCCAGATCCCCGATCTGGGTCACCACTGCGTTCATTCCTGCCCTCTTGCGCGAAGTTGAAGCTTGTTCAGGGTATATGTGGCATAAATAGTTCAAATTGGCAAATGAATGGGGATTGAGATGTGGTAGCGGGAAAGGGGCGGGTTGGAAGCTGTGTTAGGGTGGCGAGGTTGAGAGGTCAGGATGGGTGGAAGGCGGAATGTCAGCTTTCCGGCACAAAAGTTCAAAAACGGCCGTTTATTGCTCGGCCATAACCGCCCACGTAAGGCAGACAATCTTACCGATCAAAATCAAATCACTCGGCATGTTTTAAGACGAAATGCATGGGCAATGCCCGCATCGGACAAGGCTTGTCCAAGTTGGCCACTTAGAAAGACGGCTCGCATTAATGTCGGATCCATCCAAACATCCGGACCATCAAGTGAAAATTTTGAAACCGCAATGTCGCCATCTTGAACAACAAAGGGCATATTCCAGCGCGTTCCAGCGACACCAAACGGTCTTTTTGCAAGCGTTTCATCTGGCAAAAAGGCCGTCTTCACATTCCCAAATATCCAAGTGAAACAATCCCCCGGAATGCGCGTAAGATTGTCATTCTGATAAACACCCTCGCTTACCGAATACAGCGCGCCTCCCCCTAGATCGAACTGACGCAATATTTTGGCAGCCTTTTCAGAAACGATGTATTGGCCATTGGCGCAAAAGAGATCAGGAACAGAAGAAAGCGCAGGCGCATCTTCTTCCTGACTGCCCCATATCCGTTTTGGGCAAGCGCCTTCCTGCACAGGGGCGCCCTTTTTTAAAAGATTGATGCCTTCAAGAAAGATGTCCGAATGCCGAAGGTCATTTGTCACAAACAGGCTGACCTCTGAATCCGCCAGCATGTCACTAACCCAAACAATGTCGTTCATGGCCCCCTCTTTCAGACCTCGCGCCAATTTCGCGCACGCGCAATCATTCCGTCAATACGCGCGCGGTGCCATCTGCAAAACGCTAATTTTCCAGACTAAGCGGCTCGCAGTCCCCGAAAGCCGCTCTTCCCGCTTCCGCCTCTGTAACCCTGTCTCAAAATCTACGTCCGGAAATGGGTGGCTGATCCCCCGCCTAAACGGCGAGAAATGGTCGCTAGCCGCCCTGCTCCGGTAAATTTAACATAACGCAATGCCGTGGTGTTTGGATCAATCAGCGCTCGCCCGGTCAATAGACCAATCATTCTGGTGGATTGATATCCGTCCGAAGGCGACCGTGCGGGCGCGTGCGGAGTATGATGTGGGCGAGGGCGGCGGCAACCATGTCCGGCGCCGGACCACCGATACCGCCGATCAAACCGAAGGTGCGAAATCTGGCGACGCGGCGGCCAACAGCGGCAGATAAGGCTGTATGATGGAGGAACTGATGCCAGCAGTCATCGCGGTCTGACGCTTGTTTCCTTGATACGGCCGTCCAGCATGGAGATCTGCACGTCGGCTGCCGCCGCGACATCGGGATCATGGGTGACGCACACCACCGCGCGACCCTGATCATGAGCAAGATTGCGAAACATCTCGACCACGCGGGCGCTGTTTTGGCTGTCGAGATTGCCTGTGGGTTCGTCGCCCAGCACCAGTGCGGGATCATTGGCGATGGCGCGGGCGATGGCGACGCGCTGGCGCTCGCCGCCGGAGAGGCGATCAGGCGTCTTCGCGCTTTTCTCTCCAAGACCCATGCCTTCAAGCAACGCCTGCGCCTTTGCCTGTATTTCCGCCAGCGGGAGCTTGCCGAGTCTGCGCATGGGCAGCATGACATTTTCCAGCGCCGTGAACTCCGGCAGAAGGAAGTGGAACTGGAAGACAAAGCCGAAGCTCGCCAACCGGATCCGGGCGCGCGCGTCGCCGCGCAGCGAGTTCATGTCCTGCCCATTGAACAGCACCCGTCCGGATGTCGGCCGATCGAGCAGGCCGAGCAGATAGAGCAGCGAGGATTTGCCGCAGCCCGACGGCCCGACGATGGCGACGAAGGTGGCTGGCTGGATCGACAGGGACACGTCGGAGACCAGCGTCACCGGCGGCGTGCCGGGCAGGCTGCGGGACAGGTCCTGAACCTCTATGATCGCGCTCATACCGCGCCCCGCAATATGTCGACCGGATCGACGCGCGCCGCCTTTCGCGCGGGGAGCCATGCGGCAACCACCCCCGAGATCAGGGACGCTGCCGCTGCGATCGCATATTGACGCGCGGAGCGGTCCAGCGGCAGGCGTTGGTCTTCGCCCGCGATGGGGAATTTGAGCGAGCCGAGGATTGCCATCAGCCCGTAGCCCAGCAGCCATCCGGCGACGATGCCGATCAATGCCAGGGCGAGACCTTCGAATACGAAGATCAGTTGTAGATCGCGCTCTGAAAAGCCCATCGAGCGCATGATAGCGATGTCGCGCCTTTTGTCGGACACGCTGTTGGATACGACCGTGTAGATGCCGAAGCTGGCGACCAGCAGGATAGCCGACACGACGCTGTACATGATGACGTTGCGGGTCACGAGCAGGGAGAGGAAGTCGGCGGAACGCTCCTGCCAGCTTTCCGCCTTATAGGCATAGCGCGCCTCCAGGCGGCGGCTGATCGGCTCGGCCTCATAGGGATCGGCAAGGCGGACGCCGATGCGGTTGATGATGAAGGGACGGCCGAGCAGTGATTGTGCTTCCCGCAGCAGGACATAGCCCAGGCCGGACGAAATCTGCGTCTGGCCGCGCTTGAACAGGCCGACGATGCGGAGCGACCGGCTCTTTCCCGAAGCGGAGGTCGCGCCAACCACATCGCCCACGCCAAGGCCAAGCCGTCGGGCCATTTCCTCGCCTATGATAATGCCGCCCTGCGTGCTTTCGAGGTCGCGCAGGCGTCCGATGCGCAACTGGTCCTGGATCGTGCTGACCTTTTCCTCGATCGCCGGATCGACGCCCACGACGGTCAATGCTTCCTCGCGTCCGCCGCTGCGCAGGGTGATCGCGCCGCTGAGGCTGGGCGAACCGATGGCGCCGGGCACCGCGTCGACGGCACGCAATATCTCCGGCCAGCCTTTAAGCCCACGCACTTCGTTGCGGACCTTGTAGTGGCGAAGGTCCACAGCCGCGCCCTTGTAGTGGCTGATGCCGGGTTGAGGCGGCGGGCTGCGCAGCTCGTCGGAAATGATGATGTGCGGGGCGGCGTCGATCAGTGTCTTGATGAAGTCATTCTGGCTGCCGATCATCATGGCCGACACGGCGAGGAAGAATCCGACGCCGACGGCCACCCCGCTTACCGCGACGACGGTCTGGCGGCGACGGCCGACAAGATGACGGGCGGCGACGCTGGCCAGCAGCCGCAACTGGCCGGTCATCGTCGCACCCGAACGCGCATATCGTCCTTGAGCTTCCCTTCCGGCGTCTTCACCACCATGTCGCCACGCGACAGGCCGGAGAGGATCTGCACGTCGTTGGTCCCGGCAATGCCGGTGCGGACAGGTTTCGCATGAACGCGATTGTCGCGAACGATCCACACTTTGCCGTCTTCAATCGCGGTTGCGGGCACCAGCAGCGCTTGTTGCGCCCTGCGCGTGACGATGTTCACCTCCAACGTCAGGCCCAGCGGCAGCGCCACCGCGCCGTCGGTCACGATGCGGGCGCGAAAGGCGCGTTGTTCGGGATCGCCGCCCGGCGTCACCTCGCGCACATGACCATGCAGCACCCGGCCGGGCCAGGCGTCGCTCGACATCAATGCTTCCTGACCGGCACGAACGCGGGAAACGTCGCGTTCATCTACGGTGGCCGTGATCCATATGCGGGAAGGATCGCCCAGCGTCATGAGGATGCGGCCGGGGCTGGCGAGATCGCCGGGCTCCACATCCCGGCGCAGCACGACGCCGTCGATGCCCGACCGCACGATCATCTGGTCGAGCCGCGCGCGGGCGCTGTCTTCCGCCGCTCTCCCGCTTTGGGCGGCGGCTACGGCCGAGTCCCGTGCAGCGCGGGTGACCCAGCCCTTGGCGAAAAGCGTGAGCACGCGCCGCTCATCCTGCTGCGCAAGGCGGCGTTGCGCAGCCGCCTGTTGCAGCGCGTGGCGCTGCTCCTCGTCATCGAGAAGGATCAGCGGCTGACCGCGCACGACAGTTTGCGCTTCCTCAGCCAATACCTGGCGAACCGGAGCGGTGAGACGGGCCGAGACCGAAACGGGCTGCTGCGCCTCCACGAAGCCGGTGGCATAGACCAGTTCGACGGCCTGGCCGATACGGACGGGCGCGAGTTCGACCTTGTGCGCTTGGCTCGCGAGCAACCACCATGCCGCAGCCACCGCGACCAGCGCGAGCGGCAACAGCCAGAGCGCGATGCGTTTCATAAGAGGGTATATAGCATCACGCCAAGACCATTGCCTGCCCGTATCGATTTTTGTCCTGCTATTTCGATCCGACCGGAATCTGACGCGGCTTGCTTGCTTCCGTGGCGAGACGGGGGACGATGACTTTCAGCAGGCCCTTTTCCAAATGGGCGCTGGCCTTGTCCGCATCGGCTTCGAACGGAAGTGCAACGCGGCGCAGATAGCTGCCCCGACTGCGCTCGATCAGATGATAATTCTTCTTTTCATCCTTTTCCTCGCGGTCTTCCTTATGCTCGGCCTTTATGGTCAGGATATCGTCCTGCACGTCGAGAGACACGTCCTTTTCGTCAAAGCCTGGCAGTTCGGCGGTCAGTTCCAAGCCCTTGTCCGTTTCCGCAATGTCGACGCGGGGGAGGTTGAAGCCCCTGTTCCCGCCATCGCCGTTGGTGAGCCAGCCACGGCCGAGATCGTCGCTCAGGCGATCCATTTCCTTGCGCATCTCGGCAAAGGGATCAAAGCCGGTGCGGAAGAGATTGCTGCGCCCAAAGGGGATGAGTGAACGAAAATCAGTCATTTGTCCTTCTCCTGCTTTTGTGAAACTGGCGGTTCGCCGGGATGGTGCATCATCTGATGCTGTTGCCGGCGTTCGGCTGGATCATGCATCGCGCGGCAATGCTCCATCGCTCCGGGCATGGGACGCCCCTGCTGCATCGGCATGGCGCCCGATTGCATCATGTGCCCGCCTGCCCGGTCATGCATTGGGCAGTCCATCTTAGGCGCGGCCGGGGGTGACGGCGCGCGGGGCGGAGCGGTCTGCGCCGACGCTCCGACTATGAGCGAAAGGTTGAGCAGCGCGGCACTGGCGACATGGCGGCGCATGGGTCATTCTCCATTATAGAGTCCATGCTGAATTGTCGTCCGGAGCAGGATGCCGCGCCATAAGTAGAGTCACGCAGTCGGCATCGGCGGGACAAGGACGGCCGCGCCCTTGACCCTGCCTTCGCGCAGGCTTTGCAATGCCTGATTGGCTTGATCGAGGGGAAAGCTTTGGGTGACGATGTGCAGTTCCATGCCGCCGATCAGTTCGAAAAAGGAGGTGCCGTCTTCCCGCGTCAGGTTGGCCACCGACAGGATCTGTCTTTCCTCCCACAGGTCGGCATAAGGGAAGGAGGGGATGTCGCTCATGTGGATGCCTGCGCATATTACGCGGCCACCTTTCTTGACCGATCGCAGGGCACGGGGAACGAGTTCGCCGGCCGGGGCGAAGATCAGCGCGGCGTCGAGAAGCGCAGGCGGTTTTTCGGAGGAGCCGCCCGCCCAGGCACAGCCAAGCGAACGGGCAAAGTCCTGCCCCGCTGTGTCGCCGTCTCGGGTGAACGCGTAGACGGTACGCTGCTGATGCCGGGCGACCTGCGCCAATATGTGCGCGGCGGCGCCGAAGCCGTAGAGGCCGATGACGTTTGCCGGGCCGGCCAACCGCAATGCTCTCCACCCGATCAGGCCAGCACAGAGGAGGGGGGCGGCCTCCACGTCGGAAAAGCAATCGGGCAGGTCGAAGCAATATCGCGCGTCGGCGATCGCATGGCTCGCATAGCCCCCGTCGCGGGTGGCTCCGGTGAAGAGCGGAGCGTCGCAGAGATTTTCTCGCCCTGCCCGGCAATAGGGGCAGATGTCGCATGTGTGCCCGAGCCAGGGGACGCCCACGCGCTGGCCTATGGTGAAGCCCTCAACGTCGGTTCCCCGTGCCGCGACGCGGCCGACAATCTCATGGCCTGGTATGATGGGATAGTGGGCGGAGATTTCGCCGTCGAGGACATGCAGATCGGTCCGGCAGACACCACAGGCAGCGACTTCGATCAGAAGTTCGCCGGGTCCGGGATCGGGGATGGGGCGTTCGATCCGCCGGAGGGCAGCGCCCGGCGCGGGGATCTGCATCGCCACCATCTGCTTCATTGCACGTTGTCCGCCGAACGCAGGGAAAAACCGAACAGCATAAGCATCACGCCTTGCGATATGAGGTCTATGGCGAGCACCATGCCCAGCAGCCAGAGGCAGCTCCACGGCCACGAAACCGCCACCAGCACGGCTCTGGTGGCATAATACACGATCACGCCCTGATTCGCCGCAGAGACCTTATCGCATCGCCACCCGCTTGAGCGCTTCGGCACAGAGGAGGTAGGCGGCGACCAGTGCTGCCGTCACCATGAGGATGCCCGGCGGAGGCGCGGAGAAACCCAACGTAGGCGCGAACGGGAGGAAAGGCAGGGCGATCGCCGTGCCGAGGCAGAGGCTGGCGCTCATTACGAGCAGGCGGTGCGGCCGTTGCCGCCACAAGGGCGATGAGTGCCGCAAAGGTCGCGATGTCGAACAGTGACGACAAGGGCCCCATGATGAGGGTGAAGTGAACGAGGCCGCGCATGTCCCATCCACGCGACGTGGCAAGATCGCCGCCTTCTGCCCGGTCAAACGCTATGCCTGTCTGCGACAAATCATAGAGCATGTTGTTGAGCAGGATCTGGACCGGCGTCAGCGGCAGGAAGGGCAGGAACAGCGACGCGAGCGCCATCGTCAACATGCGGCATTGTCATCGTGCAGCTTGATGAGGCTTGCCTTGAGCGTAGCGTCGAGCGGCATGATCGTTCCGTCTGGCACTTGCGCCTGATCGCACAGGTCCAGGATCGTTTCTGGCGCCCCTTTGACGATCTCGATCCTGTCTCCTTCCTGCTCAGCCAACACCGATACGCGCCGTCTTTCGAAATCAAAGGGCCGTTCGTCGCCGCACATGCTGTCAGCTGGCATGAGCCGCCAGGCTTTTCCTGGCGATCCGGACGGTGGGATCGTCGGGATCCGCGATGGTGACGAAGCCAAGTTCCCGTTCCATGCGCAGGGCCGCCTCGTGATCTGCGGACTCGATAGACTCGATCGTCTCGATTCCCTCCGCCTTCGCATAGCGCAGGACATGTTCGAACAAGGTCCAGCTGAGGCCCTTGCCCTTCATGTCGGTGCGCGTGCTGAGTGCGATCTCCGCGCGGGTGCGATCAGGATCGGTCGCGAGCATGGCGATGGCGAGGAGGTCGCCCTCCTCTCCGAAGGCGACGAAGCTGATGGTGCGGACATAATCCACGCGGGTCATCATCGCGATCTGCTCGCGGCTGACCTTGGCTACGCCCGACATGAAGCGGAAGCGCAGGTCTTCGGGCGAGACATGGTCGAAAAGGGCCGCCACGGCGGGCCCGTCGTCAGGGCGCACCGGCCGCACATGGAAGCGAAGGCCCTGCTCCGTGACGAGGTCGGACGTCCATCCTTCCGGCGGCGCGCGCAGGACAAGGCGGGATGCCGTTGCCGCCCCGGCGGTGATACGCGCCCGTGCATCAAGGGCGATGACGCCGGCCGCGCTCACGATCAGGGGGTTGATGTCCAGTTCCATCAGGTCGGGAAGGTCGACCGCCATGGCCGACACGGCGTCCAGCACATCGGCGACGCTTTCCACATCGGCTGCCGGGACGTTGCGATATCCGGCGAGCATCCGGGAGACATGCGTCCGCGCAATGAGGGCGTCAGCCTGCGCATGGTCGATCGGGAGGAGGTCGATGGCCTTGTCGTCGAGAAGTTCAGTCGCGACCCCGCCCGCGCCAGCCATGATGATGGGGCCGAAAGCCGGATCGGTGCTGAGGCCCACGATCATCTCCCTCCCGTCTTCCACATTTATCATGTCCTCGACGGCGAACCCCTGGATGCGGGCCTCGGGCAAGTCGTGGCGGATGCGCCGTTCCATCTCTCGCGCGGCGGCCACGGCAGCCCCGGCGTCTGGCAGGTCGAGCGCGACCCCGCCCACATCCGATTTGTGCGGCAGGTCGCGCGAGACGATCTTCACCGCATAGGGCGCGCTCAGCCAGCAGCAGGCCTCTTCCACGGCGTCCGCCGAAGCGGCAAAGCGCGTGGGGGCGACAGGGATGCCATAGGCTTCCAGCAGCTTCTTCACCTTGATTTCGGAGAGCGTCGTGCATCCGTCCGCCTGCGCACCGGAGATGATGGCGCGGGCGGCGGCACGGTCGGCCTGCACATCGCGCGACCGGGCGGGCGCTTCCGTCAGGCTCTCGCGCAGGCGGCGAGCCTGGGCCAGATAGCCAAAGGCGCGGACGGCGTCATCGGGTGTCGAAAAGACCGGGATGCCCGCCGCCGCGAAGACGGGCCTTACCCTGTCGCTGTTGGCGTCACCGAGCCAGCAAGCCAGGACAGGCTTGCGGATGCGATCCTGCGCCGCCGCCGCGACTTCGCGGCAGATAGCCAGCGCCGTTTCCCTCGCTTCGCTGCGTGCGGTCGGGCAGTTCATGAGCAGCACCGCGTCGCTCCCGCTGTCGCGCAGGATGGCTCGTACAGCAGCGGCATAGCGGCCTGGGTCCGCGTCGCCCAATATATCGACGGGATTGGCGCGCGGCGAACCTGCGGGCGTGACCTCCGCAAGGGAGGCGATCGTTTCCGGCGCCAATGACGCGAGCTGCCCATCCGCCTGCGCCAAGGCATCAACCGCCAATATGCCGGCGCCGCCGCCATTGGTCAGGATCGCCAGGCGATTGCCGGGAATTGGCTCACAGGCGCAGAGGATCTCGGCGGCGTCGAACAGTTCCGTCAGGCTGTCCACCAGCAGGATCCCGGCGCGTTCGAAGGCGGCTTTATACACATCATAGGAGCCGATCATGGCCCCTGTGTGCGAAAGGGTCGCTTGCGCGGCGAGCTGGCTTTTGCCGGCCTTGATCGCAATGATCGGCTTATGGAGCGCAGCCGCGCGAGCAGCTGCCATGAACTCGGCCGCCTCGGTGACGCCCTCCACATAGAGCAGAATGGCGTGGGTGTGCGCATCGGCCGCGAGCAGGTCGATCAGGTCGCCAAGATTTGCATCGGTCATGTCGCCTGCGGAAATGATGCCGGAAAAGCCCACCCGGCGGGTTTGCGCCCAATCAAGTACTGCGGTGATGAGCGCGCCGCTCTGCGAGATGAGGCCAAGATTGCCCGGCAGCGCCGGGGTGCAGGCGAAGGTAGCGTTGATCCGCGCATGGGGCGCCATGATGCCCAGGCAATTGGGTCCGACGATCCGCATGTCGTGCCGCTGGGCCGCGGCCCTGATCGCGTGGTGAAATGCGCTGGCATCGTGAAGACCCGCCGAGAGGATGACGGCGCAGCGGGAGCCGAGGGTTCCAAGCTCGTCGATGATGCCCGCCACGGTCGGTTCGGGCGTCATGATGACGGCAAGTTCGGGTGCGGCGGGCAGGTCGGCGAGGCTGGCGACCCATGTCGCGCCTTGTCGCGTCACCGGGTGAGGATTGACCACATGGATGCTACCTTCGAACCCGCCCGCGAGCAGATTGTCGAGGACGAGCGTGCCGATGGCGCCTTCCTCCTGCGATCCTCCGATCAGGGCGATGGTCCTGGCGTGAAGAAGCGGCGACAGATTGCGGATGGTCATGGCTGATTTCGTCCTTGGCTGGGATCGCGCGGGTACGCAGCGATCCTAGGAAGGGCGATGTCCATGGAGATATCCGTAAATGCCACAGGGCGTCCGGCACGGTTAATGAAAAGCTACTTACGGGAAGTTGCGAATAGGGCGGCGATGCGCAGTTCGTAAAATGGCCTCATCAGCGAGGAGGCGAACATGCAGCGTTCAGGCGACATGGAAGGCGGTGCTCCACGGCACGATCCTGTCCGGGAAACGGTTCACGATCTGCGCAACCTGTTCGCTGTCATTGCTTCAATCAGGCATCTGCTGGACAAGCATCAAGACGGCCCCGAGCGGCAAACCATGCTGCGCGGGCTGGAGGAGGCGGCTGTGCGGGGCAACGAGCTCACGTCCCGGCTGCTTGCCAGGCAGAAGGCGGGACAGTGCTGCCCGGTGGATGTGGGCGCGCAGGTCGCACACGCCGCGCCCTTGCTCCACGCCATGGTGAACCACCCGGCGTCATTGGAGATCGACACGCAGATGGCCTTGCCCGATGCTCGGGTAAGCGCCGACCCGGCCGAACTGGAAGCGGTGATGCTGGAACTGGTCGCCAATGCGGTCAGGGCGGGTGCGCGGCATATCTGGCTCCGTTGCCGCAGGATCAACGACTGGATCTGGCTGGTGATTGCGGACGATGGTCCGGGCTTGCAGGCGAACGGCGCTGCGCGACCGCGACTAACCACAGTGGACGGATGCCGTGGGAACGGCTTGCAGCGGGTCCGTAGAGCAATCCGGGACATGAGAGGCAAATTATTCATTCGCGGCGGTGCCCGAGCAGGCTCGGGCACAGTGGTCGTCATGCTTTTGCCGGTGGCGCCTTCCGTCGCCAGCAAATCACGCGCCCGGCATTGGAGCGCACCCATCAACAAGGAGAGTTGCGATGAAGACCGATGGACAGTTGCAGCATGACGTGATGGACGAACTTGAGTGGGATCCCAGCGTCGATCATGCGGATATCGGCGTGGCGGTGAATGACGGGGTGGTGACCCTGTCCGGCTATGTTTCCAACTATCTGGAGAAGATGGCAGCGGAAAAGGCGACTCGACGTGTCAGCGGGGTCAAGGCGATCGCCGAGGAGATCCAGGTGCGCTTCAAGTCCGAACCCAAGACGGCGGACCATGAAATTGCCAAGCGCATCCTCGACATGTTTTCGTGGAACGTCTCCATCCCGCACGAGAAGATCAATGTGAAGGTGGAGAAGGGCTGGGTCACGCTGTCGGGCGTTGTCGATGCCTATTATCAGAGCGATGAGGCGAGACGGGCAGCCGCCGGGGTTTCCGGCGTGACCGGCGTCAGCAACCTTGTCGAGGTGAAGAAGCTGCCCGTCAGCGCTGACATTCGGGAACGGATCGCCGCCGCCTTCAAGCGTCAGGCGGATCTCGACGCTGCCGGCGTTACGATCGCGACGGTTGGGAACACGGTACGCCTCGGCGGACGGGTGAAGGCCTGGCACGAACGCGGCGTCGCGGAGCGGGCGGCCTGGGCAGCGCCCGGCGTGACCAAGGTCGAGGACAATATCGTCGTATCAACATTCTGACCCGGTCCCCCGGCGGGCGCCATTGCCTGCCGGGGTGCTCCATTGCGGGTCGGTCCCTGACGCTATTTCATTGGAGGAGCATATGTCCGTCATAGATCGCGTGCGCCAATCCGCAGACGCCATGTTTCAGGCAGCCATGACCATCGGACTGATGATCGCCATCGCGGCGATGATCCTGGCCCGAATGCCGGGATGACATCCGTTGGATAGCGAACATCTTATCATGAGGAAATCGACATGAAGAACGTGCTCTTGCTCGTCCATGATGATGCCGGTCAGGAGGCGCGCCTTCAGGCGGCGCTGGACCTGACCAGATGCCTTTCCGGCCATCTGACCTGCCTCGACGTCGTGCAGGTCCCGGTGCTGGCGGGCAGCGAATATTATCCGGACGCCGAACTGATGCTGCTTCAGGATGCGCGACAACGGGAAGAGGTCAATGCCGGACGTATCCGGGCGCGGCTACAGGCGGAAGACGTGGCCTGGAACTGGGTTGATCAAACGGGCTTCATCACGCCGCCGATACAGGACAGCGCGATGCTGGCGGACATCATCGTCCTCAATACGTCGCTCGCGGATCGCATGATGCCCGACATGATCCCAATCGTGTCAGATGCGGTGCTGAAATCAGGAAAGCCCGTATTGGCGGTTCCTGACGATAGCCGGGGCATCGACTTTGGCGGCCATGTGCTGGCCGCGTGGGATGGATCGTGCCCGGCTGCCGAAGCGTTGCGGGCGGCGGTGCCACTGCTGGCGAGCGCCGAGGGCGTGACGATCATCGAGATGGGCGAAGTCAGTGGCGAGCTTGCGGAAGATGCGGCGGCCTATCTTTCCCGACATGGCGTCAGGCCGCGGGTTGAGCACGTGGACGAGCCGGAAGGCGGCGTCGCGGCGGGACTGCTGGCCGAGATGAACAGGCGGCGGCCGGCTTTCTGCATCATGGGAGCATATGGACATTCGCGGTTGCGCGAGAGTCTGTTCGGCGGAATCACCCGGACAATGCTGGGGGAAGCGAATGTTCCGTTATTCCTGGCTCACTGAAATCCCATAATGAAAGCATCAATTGAAATGGCTTTGGGTGGAAGGCGGGGAGGCTGTCCAACCTAAAGGCGTAGATCATGGAGTCGTTTAGGTAGTGTAATGACCATCCGGGATTACACGGACATGGCCGAAATATCATCTGTGCCATATCAAAGACTTACGAGGGAATGGATAAGTCGTGTGTTGGAATACGGCCAATGATGTTAGGGTGCGCAGGGCCTTGCCAGGCTGACGTCAAAATCCCGCATAGGGTGAGGCCATGCCGTCATGGAAAACAGCGCGTCCGCAATATTACGCCCTCGCCATTCTAGGGGTTGCTTTAGTAGCGGCGGTCCGGCTGCTTCTTGATCCATGGCTGAGCGACCGGTCGGCCTATCTGCCCTATGTCATCGCAATCCTGGGCATCGCGCTCTGGCTGGGCAAGGGACCGGCGATCCTCGCTACCCTGCTGAGCGTTGCGGCAGGGGTGGCGATTACCTATCGGTCGACGCTACAGAACCGCGACCTGATCGAGATCGCGCTGTTCGTCGTGACCGCTGCCGGCATCATCCTGATGAGCCGCCTTGTCCGCCAGTCGAACCAGCGGCTGGAGGTGGCTGAAGTCGCCGTCGAACATGGCGGCGCGGCGAACGAGCAGCTGGCGGTCGAGCTCAACCTGTTGATCGATGGCGCGCACGGGTTGGCGATCTACATGTTGGATCCGGCTGGCCGGGTGATGATCTGGAACCGGGGCGCCGAGCGGTTGAAGGGCTGGACCGAGCAGGAGGTGCTGGGCAAGCCATCTTCCCTATTCTATCCCCGCGAAGCCGTTGCGGCGGGCAAGCCCGAGGCCGATATCGAGCGTGCCTGCGCAGAAGGGCGATTCGAAGAAGAGGATTGGCGCGTCCGCAAGGACGGGTCGGAATTCCTGGCGGCGGTTAGCTGGACCGCGCTTCATGACAAAGATGGCGCGCTGCGCGGCTTTGCGAAGATCGTGTCCGACATCACCGAAAAACGGTCGGCCGAAGGCCAGCTGCGCGCCCATGAAAGCCAGCTGCGCGCGATCCTGTCCACCGTGCCGGACGCAATGGTGGTGATCGACGAGGCTGGCACGATGCTGTCGTTCAGCGCGGCGGCAGAGGCGCTGTTCGGCTATGCCGAGCTAGAGGTGCTGGGCAAGAATGTGCGCATGTTGATGCCGTCCCCTGATCGTGAACGGCATGACAGTTATATCCAGCGCTATCTGGAAACCGGTGAAAAGCGCATCATCGGCAAGGGCCGGGTCGTTTCGGGCCGGCGGGCCGACGGGTCCATATTCCCCATGGAACTATATATCGGCGAGGCGGTGCGCGGGAATGAGCGCATCTTCACCGGCTTCATCCGCGACCTTACCGAAAGGCGGGCGGTCGAAGATCATATGGCGACATTGCAGGCCGAATTGATCCATGTGACGCGGGTGAGCGCGATGGGAACGATGGCGTCGACGCTGGCCCATGAACTCAACCAGCCGATCGCCGCCGTCGCCAATTATGTCGAGGCCGTGCGCGACCAGATGGCGCAGCCACAGCAAAGCGAGTGGCCGATGATGCGAGAGGCATTGCAAGAGGCGGCGAGCGAGGCGCTGCGGGCAGGCCAGATCGTTCGCAGACTGCGGGAGTTCGTGTCGCGCGGCGAGGTGGAAAAGACGATCGAAAGCCTGCCCGAACTGGTGCAGGAAGCATCTGCACTGGGCCTCGCCGGCGCGCGCGAAATGGGGATCGACGTACAGTTCGACATCGATCCGCTGGCGTCGCCCGTGCTGGTCGACAGGGTCCAGATCCAGCAAGTGCTGATCAACCTCGTTCGCAATGCGTGCGAGGCGATGGCGGACAGCGCGGTCAAGCAGCTGACCATCGCCACGCGCGCGGCCAAGGACGATCTGGTCGAAGTCATCGTGTCGGACACTGGCTGCGGCATTGCACCGGGGGTGGCGCGACAGCTTTTCACCGCATTCGTCAGCACCAAGCCCAACGGTATGGGCCTTGGCCTTTCCATATGCCGCACCATCGTCGAGGTGAATGGCGGCAAGATCTGGATGGAAAGCCGCAAGGGAAAAGGCACTGATTTCCACTTCACTCTCATTCGAGCGCAAGCCGAGGAGGCATATGACCGTGAAGAAGTTCGTTCACATCATCGATGACGAGGATGCCGTCCGGCGGTCGGCGGGCTATATGCTCAAGACGTCGGGCTATAGCGTGGAGACATGGGTGTCGGGGGTCTCCTTCCTGAAGGAAGCCAGATCGGCCGAGGAAGGCTGCATCCTGCTCGACGTTCGCATGCCCGACATGGATGGGTTGGAGGTGCAACGCGTCCTGGTGGAGCGGGGGATCGCGATGCCGGTCATCATCATGACCGGACATGGCGACATATCGATAGCGGTGCAGGCGATGAAGGCAGGCGCAATCGACTTTCTGGAGAAGCCGTTTGAAAAAGTGGTCCTGATCGATGCGATCGAGCGCGCGTTGGACCGGGTGCGCTCTGCCAAGGGGGCGACGGCCGATGCTGCGCGCGCGGAGCTGATCATCGGGGCGTTGACGGTGCGGGAGCGGGAGGTGCTGGAGGGGCTGGCGCAAGGGCTTCCCAACAAGACTATCGCCTATGACCTTGGCATTTCATCCCGGACGGTCGAGGTGCATCGCGCCAATCTGATGGCGAAGCTGCATGTCCATAGCCTGTCGGACGCCCTGCGCATCGCCTTTGCCGCAGGCATGGGCCGCAAGGACCTGACTGCGATCAATACGTAAAGACTTGGGCGCGCGCGCCATGGCACCATTTTCTCATGTTGCTCACACCAGCGGCGCAAGGCGCGCCGAAATTATCCAGCCCCCCGATTTTCGTCGCCCTGTTGGATGACGATGCCGGAGCGAGGCGTTCGATGCAGCTGCTGTTGCAGGGGCGGGGTTTTCAGGTGCGTTCCTTTGCCGACCCCGAGGCGCTGGTCGCCGATGTGAAGGCGAACAACCCGGCCTGTCTGGTGACGGATTACCGGATGGCGGGATGCAATGGCCTGGAGGTGCTGGACAGGTTGCGCGCGGCGGGATGGAGCGGGCCCGCGATACTGGTCACAGCCTATGGTTCGGCCGAATTGCTGCAAAAGGCGATGGCGCATGGCTTTGGCGCCGTGATCGACAAGCCGTGCAAGGATTCGGCGCTGATAAACGCCATCAGGGACGCGACGATGGGTCAAGTAGGGAATTGACAGGTGCCGTCATGACGAACGCTGGGAAAAAGCAGGCAGCCGCGCGGCCTTTCGCCGTCATGGACCTGCTGTCGCCCCGCGAACGCGAAGTGCTGGCCGCGGTGGCAAGCGGCCATACCAACCGGGAGACCGGCAAGCTGTTGGGCATCAGCCACAGGACGGTCGAGGTCCATCGCGCCCGGTTGATGCGAAAGCTGGGCGTGCAGTCGGTGGCCCAGCTCGTTGCCCTGTATGTGCTTCACGGCCAGTCGCACGCCGGCCAAGGCAGGCCGTCGCATTGAGGCCGATCGCCTGCCCGTCTCGCCGGGCGCAACCGGTCCCGGCGCTGGAGCACCTCGTATAATCCCCAATGTCGCCGGGCATGGATTGTGGGATCATGGCGGTGGGACCCCGGAATAGTGGCCCCTCTATCTTCAGCGATTGCATGCGAGGAAGATGATGACCGAGGCAAGAACCGCCCGCCATTCGACCATGGAAGCGTCCGACGAGCTGGTGCAGATGCTGCGCCGCCATGCCGAGCTGCTGCCTTCGCCCGACGAGGTGGAGGCGTTCGGAAGTTTCTTCGACCGTTTCGGGGATGCGCGCGTCGTCCTGCTGGGCGAGGCGAGCCATGGCACGTCGGAATTCTACCGCGCGCGGGCGGCGATCACGCGGCGGCTGATCGAGCGGCATGGCTTTACGCTGGTGGCGGTGGAGGCGGATTGGCCCGACGCGGCGCGCATCGACGATTATGTCCGGCATCAGGCACCGCGCCCCAGAAAAGGCGATGTGTTCGTCCGCTTTCCGACATGGATGTGGCGCAACCAGGAAGTGCTGGCCTTTGCCGACTGGCTGCGTGGCCATAATCAGGGACTGGAGGCACAGCGGCAGGCGTCCTTTCACGGGCTGGACGTCTATTCCCTCAGCGAATCCATCCATGCCGTGCTGGCCTATCTGGACAAGGTCGATCCGCGGGAAGCGGAGCAGGCTCGCCGCCGATATGGATGTCTGACGCCATGGCAGGACGAACCGGCCCAATATGGCCGCACCGTCATGATGTCGGGCGGCAATGGGTGCGAGGACGGCGTCGTGGCGCAGCTTCGCGAGTTGCTCGACCAGCGGCTGGACCTGTTGAAACACGATGGCGATGCGTGGTTCGACGCCTATCAGAATGCGCGCATCGTGCGGGCGGCCGAACGCTATTACCGGGCCATGTATCGCAGCTCTACCGAGAGCTGGAATCTGCGCGACCGGCATATGTTCGAAACGCTGCAAAACCTGATCGCGCATCGCGGCAGTGGCACGAAGGCGGTCATCTGGGCGCATAACAGCCATATCGGCAACGCCGCCGCCACGGCCATGGGATGGCAGGGGGAATTCAACATCGGCCAGCTTTGCCGCCTTGCTTATGGCGACGATGCGGTGTCGATCGGGTTCGGCACCGATACGGGCCTGGTCGCGGCGGCGAGCGATTGGGGCAGCGCGATGGAAATCAAGACGGTGCGGCCGGCGCGGCCCGACAGCTATGAGCATGCCTTTCGTCGAACGGGCGTGGCGCGCTGCCTGACCGACTGGCGCGGGCGGGACAAGGCGGCATTGCGCGATGCGCTGAGCCAGCCGCTGCTGGAGCGCGCCATAGGTGTCGTTTACCGGCCCGAGACCGAGCGGCTCAGCCATTATTTCGAGGCCGTGATGGCGGAGCAGTTCGACGCGTGGGTGTGGTTCGCTCAGACGACAGCGGTGGTGCCGCTGGGCGCCGAACGGCCGCATGGCGCGCCAGAAACCTGGCCTTTTGGATTATGATCATGACAGAGCTTATCGCGAACAGACATGATGTGGTCATTGGCGCGCATCGCCTGTCGGGCTTCCTGGACGTTCCGGAAAACGCAACCGGGCTGGTGATATTTGCCCATGGCAGCGGCAGCGGGCGGCACTCGCCACGCAACCAGCATGTGGCGGCGGGCCTGAACCGTGTGGGCATGGCGACGTTGCTGGTCGACCTGCTGACGCCGGAGGAGGAACGGGACCGACGCAATGTGTTCGACGTGGGGTTGCTCGCACGGCGACTGCGCGAGGCGGCGGAATGGGCGGAGAAGGTGCCGCAGCTTGGGCCGTTGCCGCTCGGCTATTTCGGCGCGAGCACGGGCGCGGCGGCGGCGATCATCGCGGCGTCCATGCCGGGGGATCGGGCCGCGGCCATCGTGTCGCGCGGCGGGCGGCCGGACCTGGCGGGCGCGGCTGCATTGGGGGGCGTGAAGGCGCCCACGCTGCTGATCGTCGGTAGCCTGGACCAGGATGTGCTGGCGCTCAACCATGATGCCAAGACGTTGATGAAGGCGCCCGCGGAACTGGTGGTGGTTCCGGGTGCCAGCCACTTGTTCGACGAGCCGGGGACGCTCGACCAGGTGATCAAGCTTGCGGCGCGCTGGTTCACCTCTCACCTGAAAGGAGCGGCGCGATGAAGCTGCCATCGATGCTGTTCCACGATCGCCGCGATGCGGGTGTACGTCTGGCAAAGGTGCTGTCCCATCTGGCCGAGGACAATCCCCTGGTGCTGGCGTTGCCGCGCGGCGGCGTGCCGGTCGCTTTCGAGGTGGCGAAGGCGCTGAGGGCGGACCTTGACCTGCTGTTCGTGCGCAAGCTGGGCGCGCAGGGATATGAAGAACTGGGCATCGGCGCGGTGGTCGACGGCGCGAACCCGCAGCTTGTGCTTAACGAGGATGTGGTGCGGCAATTGGGGCCGACGCCCGAATATGTCCGGGCCGAAATGCGCAAGCAACTGGCCGAGATCGACCGGCGGCGGCGGGCCTATCTGGGCGACCGGGAGCCGATTGCGGTGGCCGGCCGCACGGTGATCATCGTCGATGACGGGATCGCCACCGGCGGCACGGTGAAGGCGGCGCTCAAGGGACTGAGCAAGGCGCATCCCGCGCGGCTGATATTGGCGGTGCCGGTTGCGCCCGCCCATGTTGTCGCGGGGCTGCGGGAGGAGTGCGACGATGTGATATGCCTCTATGAACCCTATCCCTTTTATGCGGTGGGAGCGCATTACGTCGTCTTTGATCAGACGACTGACGAGGAAGTGGTGAGCCTGCTCAGCGAGGCGCGGGCTTTGCGGAGCGGGTAGTCGGCCTGAGGGCTGTCAGCGCAGTTCGTGCTGCATGATGCCGTTCAGGATGACCCAGAGCCACTCCATGCCGATCAGTTGGAGGACGAGGACGGCAAGGATCAGCGCTACGGCAAGGGTGGCGAGGATGAGCCGGTAGCGCATGGTACGCAACCCGTCAGGGCGTGGTGCGGCTGGTGACGACCGCCGATCCGTTGGGCTGGATCTGGATCAGGTGATAGGCCTTGTCCTCGCACTGGGCGCGCCAGACGACGGCGGGCGAGGGCGCGCCCGGCATGGGGTTGCTGCTCACGATAGTTTGGCACGGCAGGCCCGCATCGCGGATGGCGCGGAAGAAGACGGCGTCGCGGGCCTGCTTGGGCAGCACGGCGACCTCCGTAGCGTAGTTCGTCGCCGACGCATTGGGGTCGGGGGCGGGAGCCTCTGCCTTCTGGGCGGGCTTGCATGCGACCGCCAGCAGAGCCGTCGCCAGTACGGCCATCGTCCGCATCGCACCTTGTCCTTTACTGGTCATCAGCATCCCCCTTTTCCCACGCCCGCCACGCGGGACCAATGGGGACATATACTTATGCTGGCGTGGGCAGCGCGGCGCGCGAGCTGGCCGGCGGCGCGTGGCCGAGATCATGACGGAGTGGAGGGCTTCGGCAAGCACCGCCCGAGCGGGATTGGTGCTTCTATGATCTAAGCCAGCCCGTTGTCCCTCATCGCGTGGGCGATGAGGGGGGCGAGCGCGGCCTTGCTTGTTGGTCCGTCGATGCTGTCGCTGCTGGCGATGCGCGCGATCCCGTGGGCAGCCATGAAGGCGAGGTCGTCAGGGTGAGCGAGGCAGTGAGTGGCGATGGCTTCGATGGAGGTTGCGCCTGCCTGACGCAGCAATTTCGCCGCTTCCACCAGCGTGCGGCCGCTGGAGATCATGTCGTCCACGATGATGGCGCGGCGGCCCCTTGCGTGCTCCACGTCCGGGATGGTCAGGCTCACCTGACGGTCGCTGAGGCGCTGTTTGGTTGCGACCAGGGTTTCGAGGCCGAGTGGTCTGGCGATCGCTTCGGTCCATTGGCGGGATTCACTGTCCGGGCCGATGATGATCGGATTATCCCCGGCGTCGATCAGCGCCGTGAGCAGGGGGGCTGCGGACAGGCTGATGGCGGAGATGCCGGGGATGGCTTCGGATAGCGTGGCGACGCGGTGGAGGTGGGGATCGACCGTCAGGAGCGCATCGAAATGGCTGGCGAGCAGGCCGCCAATGACCTTCTGGCTGACCGCTTCGCCGGGGTGAAAGGCTTTGTCCTGCCGCATATAGGCAAGATAGGGCGCGACGAGGATGACGCGCTCCGCCCCGCTGTCCCGCGCGGCGGAGGCGGCGAGCAGGAGTTCGATGAGCTTGCGGTCGGGATCGTCGAGCGAACGATACAGGATGACGCTCTGCGCTGATGCGGGAATGCGGACGAGCGCTTCCTTGTCAGGGAAGCGGTGGACGGCGACGTCACGAACCGGCAGGTCGAGCGATGCGCCCAGCCTATCCGCCGCCGCCATGCTGTCCGCGAAGGCGAGGATCACCGCGCTCACCGTGCCACCATATAGCCCGAATCTTCCGCCGCGAGGTCGCGCGCGAAGCCAAGGCCAGTGGGCGACTGGGCGTGGATGCGATAGAGCGCCTGCCCCTTTCGCACCTGCGCGCCGACCTTGTGCAGTAAGTCGATGCCCGCGCCCTTGTCCATCGGCGCACCGGCGAGGCGGGCGATGCGCGCGATGCGATGGCAATCAATCGCGCTCACCCGCCCTTCATGCGGCGCGACCACTTCATGGACATGGTCGCCGAGGGCGAACTTCACCGGCTGCCGTCCCTGCGCGTCGATCAGCCTTTCCATGGCGGCGAGCGCCTTGCCAGAGGCGAGCAGGTCCATCGCCCGCGCATAGCCCCGGCCGCCGCGCAGGGCGGGATCGAAGTCGAGGACGCGGCCCGCGAGGAACAGTGCATGCTCGCGCAAGTCCTGCGGCGCGTCGGCATCGTTGCGCAGCACCGCCATGACATCGCGCGCCTCCAGCACCGGGCCGACGCCCCGGCCAACGGGCTGCGAACCGTCCGTGATCACGATGTCGATGACGAGGCCGATCTCGTCTGCGATATGTTCGAACAGCTTGCGCAGGCGAACGGCGTCATCCTGCGTGCGGACCTTTGCGGTGGGTCCGAACGGTATGTCGAGCACCAGATGGGTGGACCCGGCGGCGAGCTTTTTCGACAGGATGGAAGCCACCATCTGCTCGAACGTGTCGATGCGCAGCGGGCGTTCGACGGAGATCAGCACATCGTCGGCGGGCGACAGGTTCACCTTGCCGCCCCAGGCGAGCACGGCCTTTTCCCTGGCGACGATGGCGCGCATCGCGTCTTCGCTGAGGTCGACGCTCGCCAGCACTTCCATCGTGTCGGCGGTGCCGGACGGGGAGGTGATCGCGCGCGACGATGTCTTGGGCATGATGAGGCCGTGCGCCGCCACGATCGGCACTACGATCATCGACGTGCGGTTGCCGGGGATGCCGCCGATGCAATGTTTGTCGACGACCAGCGGGGCCTTCCAGTCGAAGCGGTTGCCGACATCGGCCATGGCGCGGGTGACGGCAAGGGTTTCCTGCGTGCTCATGAACCCGGCGCAGGCGACCAGGAATGCGCCGATTTCCATCGGTGAATAGCGGTGGGCGGCGATGTCGCGGATGATCGCGGATATCTCGTCATCCTGAAGCGTATCGCCGTCGATCTTGCGCCCGACAAATTCCAGGCTGCGGGGCGGCATCGCCTGTTCGATTGCAACGGCCGCGCCTTCGGGCAGGGCGAGGCGCCGGAATGCCTGCTCGCCAAGGCCGATTTCGCCCGGCTTCAGCATCGCGGGTTCATCGACCAGCGCGAGGGTGGCGAGGATTTCGGCGCTTCCGTCACTGATGCGGATCTTGCGCAGCGCCTGGAATTGCTCGGCGGAATAGCCATTGCTTTCACGCAACAGAAAGGCGGTGTTTTCAGGGTAGGTGTCGATGGCGAGGCGCTTGATCGTCAGCATGAGGATCAGCTGCCGTCGCCAAGTTGCGGCGGGACGGGTGTGCCATGCAGTTCCTGCGCGACACGGGCGCAGATACTGGCCGCCCGCTGGCGCACGCGGGCAAGATTGTCCTTGAAGAAGTCGGCGGGTGCGCTGTCCACGACATTGCCGATATACAGCGCCTCGCTCGATTGCATGGCGAAGGCGCGGAACAGATAGGTGCCGGCGAGATTGCGGAGCGCTTGGGCCTGGCCTTGCGATTGCAGCCAGTCCTCCGGCGCGCCGGAGGTGGTGATGGCGCACAGATGGCCGTTGCCGAGCAGGCCCGCGCCCGCGCCATGCTGGACCTGGCCTATGGTTGTTCCCGCACCCAGCACCCGGTCGATATAGCCGACGAGGATGGCAGGCGGCATGCCGAACCAGACGGGAAAGATGAAGGTGATGACATTGGCGCCGCATAGCAGGGCGAGTTCGGCCTGCACGTCCGGGGAGAGGCGGAAGTCGCTGCGGCCCGGGCGTTCATGTGCCTTCAGCACCGGATCGAAGTTCATGGCGTAGAGGTCGCGCAGGATCGCCTGCTGACCCGCCGCCTCCACCGCCTCGCAATAGGTTTGCGCGATGCCGGCGTTGAAGCTGCGGGGATCGGGGTGGGCGAGCACCACCGCGTGGCGGATGGGAGATGGGGACGCGCTGGGCATGGCCGAGTTCCTCATTTGGCGTGCTGGCGCTGCTTCGCCTCTTGATAGGCGTCGAGCACGCGCCGCATCCGCGCCAGCGCATCGCGGCGGGCGCGTTCGCTGCGGATGCGGCCGAGATGCTGTTTCAGGTGGGTGATGAAGTCGGCATAATCATTCTGCCAGTCGGGGCCGCTCAGCTCCTCCATGTCGACCCGGCCGGTCTGGATGCGGCGGGCCGGCTTGCCGGGTTCCAGCGCATAGACTTCGCCGATCTGCGGGGCAATGATGCTGGCTGCGGGATTGTCCGCCTGCGTCAGGATGCGCAGGGCGGCGACGGCTTCGGGTTCGCCATGGTCGAGGAACAGGCTGCCGCTGATCGGCCTGCGCGCGCTGATCCAGCCGTGCAGTTCATCGCGGTCGGCATGGGCGGAATAGCTGTCGATGCGGCGGATGCGGGCGCGGACATTGATGTCCTCGCCAGAAATGCGGACGCGCTGGGCTCCGTCAAGGATGACGCGGCCGAGCGATCCCTTCGCCTGAAAGCCGACGAACAGGACGGTGGAGTCCCGCCGGAACAGATTATGCTTCAGGTGATGGCGGATGCGGCCCGCTTCGCACATGCCCGATGCGGCCATGATGATAGCGCCGGTCATGGTGTTGAGGCGGATCGATTCCGCGACATCCTCGACATAATGAATGGACGGGTGACGAAAGACGTCTTCCCCGCCGGTGTCCTCCAGTTCCGACGCATGGGCGGCGAACACCTTGGTGGCGCGGCTGGCGAGGGGGGAGTCGACGAAGATCGGGACGTTGGGGATGCGGTTGGCGTCGGCCAGCTTGGCGAGGTCGAGCAGCAGTTCCTGCGTGCGTTCGAGCGCGAAGCTGGGAATGATGAGGTTGCCGCCGCGTGACAGGGCGTCCTTGATCTCTGTCTCCAGCTGGGTGCGGCGTTGTTCGATGGTGAACTTTTCCCGCGCGCGGTCGCCATAGGTAGCTTCGCAGACCACATGGTCGAGACCGGCGGGGGCCTGTGGGTCAGGGTGGAAGGCCTTGTTGATGGGGCCAAGGTCGCCCGAAAAGAGGAGGTGCATGCCTGCGGTTTCTATCTCGACCGAGGCTGCGCCCAATATATGGCCCGCGTTCCAGAAGCGCGCGCGGAAGCCGGGGGCTGGGTCGAACCAGTCGCACAGCGGCGTCGGGCGGGTGAGGCGCCAGGCATTGAGCGCATCCTGCTCGGTGTAGAGCGGCTCGAACAGGCTTTCGCCCGCGCGGTCGCGGCGGCGGTTGCGGCGATCCGCTTCGCTTTCCTGAATGCGCCCCGCGTCGGCGAGCATATATTCGAGCAGGTCGGAGGTGGCGGGCGTGCACCAGATGGGCTTGTCGAAACCCTGCGCCGCGAGCTTGGGGAGCAGGCCGCAATGGTCGATATGGGCGTGGGTGAGGACGACCGCGTCGATCTTGCCTGGCTCGAAGCTGAATGCGCCATGGTTCAGCGTTTCGAGCGTGCGCGATCCCTGGAAGAGGCCGCAGTCCACGAGGATGGCCCGATCGCCCAGCCGCAATTCCATGCAGGAGCCGGTGACGGTGCCTGCCGCGCCATGGAATGTGAGGGTTAAGGCAGGGCTCAAGCCGTTTCTCCCGATCCTTGTTTTCCGGCCATCATCATGGGGCCAACGGGCGGGGGAGGCAGTCCGTAGTTATACTGATGGGCGGGGGCGCATCCGTATCTTTCCTAATGTCGCGGGACGGGGCGCGTCCGCACAGTGACGCGATGAGCAGCCAAGTGCCAACGAAGCCGCCATTGCCCGTCAAGGACGAGGTGATCCTCTGGTTCGATGCGATCGGGCGCGGCGATGTCGGCCGGGTAGGCGGCAAGAATGCCTCCCTTGGCGAGATGGTCTCCATGCTGGGCGGGGCGGGCATCGCGGTGCCGCCGGGCTTTGCGACCACGGCGGCGGCCTATCGCGCGCTGGTGGAGCATAACCGGATTGGGGATCGGCTGGCGGGCATCGTGGCGCAGTATCGCAGCGGTGCGATGCCGCTGCATGAGGCAGGCGAGGGCGCGCGGCGGCTGTTTCTGGACGCGGAATTGCCGCCGTCGGTCGCTGATCCGATAGTGTCGGCTTATCGGGATCTGTCGCGGAAGGCTGGCAAGCGCGAGGTCGCGGTCGCGGTGCGGTCGAGCGCTACGGCGGAAGATTTGCCGGACGCGAGTTTCGCGGGGCAGCAGGAAAGCTTCCTGAATGTCGTGGGCGAGCGGGCGCTGCTGGACGCGTGCCGCCGCTGCTTCGCCTCGCTGTTTACCGATCGGGCGATTTCCTATCGCGAGGCGAAGGGTTTCGACCACTTGCAGATCGCGCTGTCGATCGGGATACAAGTCATGGTGCGGTCGGACCTTGCGGGATCTGGGGTCATATTCTCGATCGACACGGAGACGGGCTTCCCGCGCGTCGCCGTCATCAGCGCGGCCTGGGGGCTGGGCGAGACGGTGGTGCAGGGGCGGGTCGATCCGGACAGCTATATGGTGTTCAAGCCCTTCCTGTCGGACGGACGGCTCAAGCCGATCGTCGAGAAGCGGGTCGGCGCGAAGGCGCAGAAGCTGATCTATGCCACCGGCGGCAGCGCGCGGACGGAACTGGTCGAATGCAGCCGCCATGAGCGCGACCATCCTGTGCTGGAGGACGAGGAGATATTGGAGCTGGCCCGCTGGGCCGTGCTGATCGAGCGGCATTATGGCTGCGCGATGGACCTGGAATGGGCCAAGGATGGCGAGAGCGACAAGCTGTTCCTCGTGCAGGCGCGGCCTGAAACGGTGCATGGAACGCGATCTGCGACGGCGCTCAAGACCTGGCGGCTGACGGGCAAGGCGCCTGCGCCGGTCGTCACGGGCGCGGCGGTGGGCGATGCCATCGCGTCCGGCGCGGCCTGCATCATCCGCAGCACCGATGACATTGCGCAATTCGTCGATGGCGCGATCCTGGTGACCGACAATACCGATCCCGACTGGGTGCCGGTGATGCGGCGCGCGGCGGGGATCGTCACCGATCATGGCGGGCCGACCAGTCATGCGGCGATCGTCAGTCGGGAGCTTGGCGTACCCGCCATCGTGGGGGCGGGAGACGCGACCAGTCGCTTGACCGCAGGGCAGGACCTTACCTTGTCCTGCGCGGAAGGGGACCGGGGACATGTCTATCCTGGCCGCCTGCCCTTTGTCTCGGAAGAGGTCGATACGGCCAGCCTGCCGCTCACGCACACGGACTTGATGCTGAACGTCGCGAGCCCGGCGAGCGCCTTCCGCTGGTGGCGGCTGCCCTCGCGCGGCGTGGGTCTGGCGCGAATGGAGTTCATCATCAGCAACCTCATCCGGGTCCATCCGATGGCACTAGCCCATCCCGATCAGGTGAGCGATGCGGCTGAGCGGCGGGAAATCGAGCTGCTGACGCGTGGCTATGATCATCCGCGCGACTATTTCATCGAGACGCTGGGCCGGGGCATCGCGAAGATCGCCGCCGCGCACCATCCTCATCCGGTGATCATGCGCTTGTCTGACTTCAAGACCAATGAATATGCGCACTTGCTGGGCGGCGCGGCGTTCGAGCCGCATGAGGAAAATCCGATGCTCGGCTTCCGGGGGGCATCGCGCTATTATCATGAGCGCTATCGCGACGGCTTCGCGCTGGAGTGCCGGGCGATCCGGTTTGTGCGGGAGGTGATTGGCTTTGAAAATGTGATCGTGATGGTCCCCTTCTGCCGGACGCTTGGCGAAGCGGACAGGGTGATCACCGAAATGTCGCGCCATGGGCTGATGCGGGGAGAGCGAGGGTTGCAACTCTACATGATGGCGGAGATTCCCGCGAATGTGGTGCTGGCGGAGCAGTTCGCGGCGCGGTTCGATGGTTTTTCGATTGGCTCCAATGATCTGACGCAACTGGTGCTTGGCGTAGATCGCGATTCAGACTTGCTCGCACCGCTGTTCGATGAGCGCGATCCTGCGGTGATGAAGATGATCGCGGACCTGATCGCCCGTGCGCGCAAGGCGGGGGTGAAGGTCGGGATATGCGGGCAGGCGCCGAGCAATTATCCGGAGTTCGCCGAATTCCTGGTGCGCGAAGGGATCGACAGCATATCCCTGAACCCCGACAGCTTCGTCGCGACCCTGAAATGCGTGGCCGCGGCGGAAGCCGGGCGAGTTGTTCCTGCGGCCTGAGATGGCCGGTGCTGGCGCTGAACTGACGGGCCTTTCCGCTTCGCAAGCGCGGGAGAGGCTGGCGGCGGAAGGGCCGAACGAACTGCCACGGCCAGCGCGGCGCACGCCGTTCAGGATCGCGATGGAGGTGCTGCGCGAACCCATGTTCGCTATGCTGTTGGCAGCGGGTGGCCTCTATCTGCTGCTGGGCGACAAGGCCGAGGCGTTGATCCTGCTGGGTTTTGCGGGCCTCTCCATCCTCATCACCATCGTTCAGGAGGCGCGCACGGAACGCACGCTGGAAGCGCTGCGCGACCTGTCCGCGCCGCGCGCACTGGTGATACGTGATGGGGAAGCGCTGCGCATAGCGGGGCGCGAGGTAGTGACCGGTGATATATTGGTGTTGGATGCCGGGGACCGGATTGCGGCCGACGCTCTGCTGCTGGAGACGCAGGCACTGGAGGCGGACGAATCGCTGCTGACCGGCGAAGCGGTACCTGTCCGGAAACGGGCGGCGGGGCCAAGCGATCAGGAACAGGCCGAGCCGGGCGGGGATGATACGCCCCATCTTTTTTCAGGCGCCATCGTGACGCGCGGCAGCGGCGTTGCGCGCGTGACGGCGACAGGCCTTCGCAGCCGCGTCGGTCAGATCGGGCGGTTCCTGGAGACTTTGGAGACGCAGGTTCCGCACCTTCAGAAGGAAACGGCGCGGACGGTGAGCCTGTGCGCCGTCGGCGGTGTCAGCGTAGCGCTCCTGGTCGTGCTGCTTTATGGCGCTTTGCGTGGCGATTGGATGGCGGCGCTGCTGGCAGGGATCGCCACCGCCATGTCGTTGTTGCCGGAAGAATTTCCGGTGGTGCTGACCATCTTTCTGGCGATGGGCGCTTGGCGCATCGCGCAGGTGGGGGTACTGACCCGGCGCGCGTCGGCTATAGAGGCTTTGGGCGCTGCGACGGTCCTCTGCACTGACAAGACCGGCACCCTGACACAGAACCGGATGACCGTGACCGAACTTTGGTTGCCGTCCGGCGCTGCGACGGGTCTCGGCGAAGGTTTGCCGCATCCCGACTTCCACAACTTGATCGGGGCGGCAGCGCTGGCCAGCGCGCCGGTGCCGGTCGATCCCATGGAGGTCGCGTTTCATGGCATTGCCAGGGATGCCCGGCTTCCTGCCCGCGGCGATTGGGAGTTAGTACATACTTATGGCCTGCGACCGGACCTGCTGGCGATGTCCAATGTCTGGCGGCCGGCGGGCGAAGGCGAGCCGCTGACCGTGGCGGCCAAGGGCGCGCCGGAAGCGATTGCGCGCTTGTGCCGTCTGGATGGGGACGCGCGCCGGGCGCTGGAACAGGCGGCGCAGGCGATGGCGGCGCGGGGGATACGCGTTCTCGGCGTCGCATCGGCGCAGGCGTCGGGCGATGATCTGTCGAAGGGGCATGAAGTGCACGACTTCACGCTGCTGGGGTTGATTGGCTTGTCCGATCCGCTGCGGGCTGGCGTGACCGAGGCCGTCGCGCAATGCCTGGCGGCGGGTATCCGGGTCGTGATGATAACCGGCGATTTTCCAATAACCGCGCAGGCGATCGCCGCGCAGGCGGGGATCGGGGCGGGCGTGGTGATGACGGGCGACGAGGTGAGGGCGCTTTCCGACGCTGACCTTTGCGTGCGGGTGAAGGATGTCACGATATTCGCCCGCACCATGCCGGAACAGAAGCTGCGGATCGTGTCGGCGCTGAAGGCCGCAGGCGAAGTGGTGGCGATGACGGGCGACGGGGTCAATGATGCGCCGGCGCTGAAGGCCGCCGATATCGGCATCGCGATGGGCAAGCGCGGCACAGATGTTGCGCGGGAGGCGTCGGCCATCGTGCTGGTGGAGGATGATTTCGGCGCGATCGTCATCGCCATTCGCCTTGGCCGCCGCATCTACGACAATATCCGCAAGGCCATCGGCTTCATCTTCGCGGTGCATGTGCCGATTGCGGGGCTTGCCGTTTCTCCGCTGTTGCTGGGCCTGCCATTGGTGTTGGGGCCGATTCAGATCGCGCTCCTGGAAATGATCATCGATCCCGTCTGCGCTCTCGTTTTTGAGGCGGAGCGGGACGAAAGCCGCATCATGCAGCGGCCGCCTCGCGACCCGGCCGAGCGTCTTTTTTCGAAGGGCTTGATCCTGCGCAGCATCGTATATGGCGGGATTGCTTTCGCGCTGCTGCTCGGGCTTCAGCTGGGAGTGACGTATTGGGGATTTGCTCCGGATCGCGTTAGGACGATCCTTTTCTTCGCGCTGGTCGGATCCATCATGGCGCTCATACTGGTGAGCCGATCCTTCAGCACCTCGCTCATCCGCGCCCTATGGCGAAACAATGCGTCATTGCGGTACACCGCGGCTGCTGTGCTGCTAGCATCCGCGTCGATCGTCCTGCTGGCGCCGTTACGACGGATTCTCGATTTCTCCCCCCTCAGGCCAGCGGATTTCCCTTTTTTGATCACACCGCCCACGATCGTTCTGTTTCTGTGCGAGATCGTCAAGGAACGGCGTGGCAGGCGCGCTTGACCGCCCTTCAAGTGCAGTTGCTTCGATAAAAGCGAATTGCGGCGTGCTGCTCCTTTGGAAGTCGTGATGACGCCATATGTGAACACCGGTATGGCCCGGATCCACCACAGTTGCGTCGTCTGTGCGCGCTGAGGCGGATCAGGTTGTGCAGGGTTGAGTGATTGCTGCAAGCGACGTCGCCGCGACCGATCCGATCACCTGGATTTTGCATTTCGTTCCACCTGTGCTATCGACGCTTCGCTGAACGTCGCGTTTTGACGGATATCGGGCCGCTTCGGTTCACCTTTGTCCCCACATTGCCTCTTTTAAGCCGGAATGCGCGAATGGTCGCGCGTTCGCAGGACATGCAACAAGGAGACCGAGCATGATCACCGGAACAGTCAAATTCTTCAACGCCGACAAGGGCTATGGCTTCATCGCTCCCGAAGGCGGAGGCGATGACGCGTTCGTGCATATTTCCACCGTGGAACGCGCAGGTATGCACACCCTCGAAAAGGAGCAGCGCGTGACATATGAACTGGAGAAGGACAAGCGCGGCAAGATGTCCGCGGTCAATCTCCAATCAGCGTAAACGGTGCGGGGGCAGGCCAGGAGGCCGCTCCCGGCACATGCCTGTGGACATTGGTTCGCATTGCGAGGCCTCACGGGGGACGAAACCGCCCGTGAACAGGTCAGGCGTCCGGAACATACGGATTTCCACCGAAGCCAAACCGCGAAGCATCCCCTGGTCAAACGGATAGCGGGCATCAATCCGCCGGAAGACGGACGCAGGGACAACCCACCAATGAATTTGAAAATGGAATGCGGCAAGAGCCGCAAGGACTTACGATGAATATTGTTACACAGATCAGAAAACGTGCGATTATCCACCTGCCTTTTGGCAAGCAGGGCAAAAGACCCTTTTCTCCCACTCGATCGACGACGCTCTCTACCAATGAATTGAAGCGGATCGTTGCAGCGATGATTGGTTGAACATCATGCGCCGGCAGTATCCCACGCTGTCGGCCTTTCTCCAGAATTAGGAACAGTAATGAGCCGAGAAGCAATCCGCCCCTTTTTGATTACAAAGGATGAGGATGGTCATTTCCGGCTCACTGTGCGTGAAACACGCTATAATTCACAGGGTTATCCGCTTGTGACCTCCCAGATGCAGGAGGAGACGTTCAAGACGGCAACTGCTGTGCGGAACTTTGCGCGAGATATGTTCAAGGCCGGACCCGGACAGTTTGCAACCAAGTAAATTGTTGCCGGCTCACACGATTGGTTGAGCCTGGCCTCGGAAAATTCTCATCTCGGTATCGTGGCTACAAGTGGCGCTTCATGGCGTCCATGCGAGCGACATCAGCAAAGGGAAAATAGCTCAATGTTATCCATGCCCGATGATGCCGTCGAACTGATCGGCAAGGCAGAGCTTCCTGATGGAGGACGGCTGCACTTATGGCGACGCGGCGATGATTATTCCATCAGGTTCGGGGACAATGAACTGATGGGTAATCAGGTCCGTCATTCCGAAGAAGCTCTTGCCACCCTGGCCTGTAGCCGCCTGCAGCATCGGGACAGCCGCATCCTTATCGGCGGTTTGGGCATGGGCTTCACCCTCGGCGCTGCCCTGCAATCCTTGCCATCCACAGCCATCATAAGCGTAGCAGAACTCATTCCGGAGATTGTGACGTGGGCAAATGGGCCTTTGTCACACCTCTTCCATGATTATCTCTCAGATCCCCGCGTCAAGGTTGAGATAGCCGACGTGCATGACGTGATCGCCAGAGAGAAGTCGGCGTTCGATGCCATCCTGCTGGATGTCGACAACGGACCCGATGGGCTGATCCACCTGGCAAATGAACGCCTATACTGCAATTGGGGACTGCGCGCTGCTCACGCGGCCTTAAGGCCCAATGGAATATTGGCTGTCTGGTCAGCCTATGGGGATGAAGGCTTCGTTGCACGCCTTGAAAACGCGCATTTCGATGTAGAAGAGGTCAGTGTGGCAGCCCTCGTTGATGGTGAGGACGTGATTCATACAATCTGGCTGGCGTCGAAGCAGGATGACTGCCGGTAGTTCGTCGTGATTTGACCCTCAGTGCGAGGGGCTTTCAGAAAACGGCCCCCTCTGCAGCGGGAGACTGGAACTGAACGCCTGAACGGCCGGGAAGGTCGACCTTGGCGAACTATGCTTTGGCGAGCGCGTCCATTACTGCCTCAAGGTCGCGCTTAACGACGACGTAGTGGCCCTTTTCAAAATTAACGGCGCTCGAGCATTTTCAAGTTGACCGTTTACGGTCAACGGCTCGGAAAATGCGGCATCAAAAGATCAGAGCGTTTTCGTTCATAGTGAAAACGGCGCCAGCTTGATCAGTTCCTCTGTAACGCCGAACGAAGCTGACACTGTCTGCATTGATTGCCAGGATGTCACCGTCGGGCGTCTCGAATTTGACGTACCCGTTCAAGGATTTTTCGCCTCAGGACTGGATGGAGTAGATCCGCCGCCTTTCTTCGCTTTATGCTTTGCAAGCAATCCGTCCAGTTCCGCTATACGGATGCGCTCCGGAGTATCCTTTGCAAGACCTTTCAGCCTGCATTCGGCCCACAGGCTTCGGCGTTCGGACTCCAATGCTTTCTGATACAAGTCGGCCATATTCTGCTCCGCAATTCGGTTGGATGCTCAGCGTCGATACGCTACCCCGAGCGAGTCGTTTCAGGTGATGGGCGTGGGGCTTGCCCCACGCCATCGGCCATCCTGTATGAACCAGCCTCAGCTATTTATTTTCGAGCTTTGCGCGCAGCGTAACGCGCATCGCGCGCAGCCTTCATTTCAGCGGCGCTGGCGGGCTTCAGCCTGGCGGCCTTGAGTGCTGCCGCGGCCTCTGCGGCGGCTTGTTTTTCGGCTTCGGCCGCCAGTTCGGCCGCTTTGCGTTCTGCCTTCTGAGCTTTGGCCAAAGCAGCAGCCTCAGCCTTGGCAGCCCGCTCGACTGCAAGTGCTTGATCCTTGGCTTCGCGCGCGCGGCGCCGCTCCGCCATAATTGCCTCGTCAACGGGCGGCTTGGCTCTCAGCGCATCCAGGGCTTTCTGTTTGGCCAATCCTGCTGCGGCAATACGGTCTTGAAACGAGGGAGCTTTATAAGAGGGCAAAGTTTATCCTTGAACGTTTATATCGACGGCGGACCTCGCGTTGCAGACGCAAGACCGGTTTAGCGGTGAAGGGGGAGCCACTAGCAAAAAATACCCCTGGTCTCAAGATCGTCAGATTGTGGGTAGAGGCACTGTCCGAAATTTCAGTCTGAAGAACGAAACGGCTAAAAACGATCTTTTGGGAGCTTTGTCAGGTCGCCAGCATGTTGCCATAGCCGATGATGATGGTTGCGATGACGAGAAGGCCGACACCGCTCCACACCATCGCGCGCACGCGCGGCGCGGCGTCCTTCCACTCGCGGAAGGCAAAGCCCCAGAGCGTGCCGAAGATGATGATCGAGGCCATGTGCAGCGTCCACGACGAGAAGCCGAAGCGCCCCATCTGGCTTTCGCCCATGGTGTAGAAGAAGAACTGGAAGTACCAGGCGGTACCGCCCAACCCGGCGAGCAGGAAGTTGCGGCCGAGAGGAGGGCGCCCCTCGCCGCGACCGGCGTCCGCGTCCATGTGCATGGCAGTGCCGCCCAGCCACTGGCTTGCCGAGCCGTTGCGGACGATCAGGATCGCGCACCAGATCGCGTTGGTGGCGAGGCCGCCCGCCATGACGAGGCAGAGCGTCGGCAGACCAGTCCAGAGCGGGCCAGTGCCGGCAGCGGCGGAGAGTGCCTTGATCGGCTCGCCCGCGCTCAGCCCGAAAGCGAAGCAGGAGGACATGACGCCGGAGAAGATCGCGACCGCGATACCCTTGCGGAAATTGAACTCGGCCACAGCCTTTGTCTTCTGCGCATCGGAGAGCGCACGGTCCTTGACGGCGCCCGCCATCGCCACCACGACGATGCCGGCCAACGTGACGAGCAGCCCGAGCAGGATCATGTGGCCCGATGTGCTGCCGAGCAGCTTCGCCGCGAAATCGCCTTGAAAGATTGGCGGGATCAGCGTGCCGAACACCGTGCATAGCCCCAGGACCACCGCCATGCCGAGCGACAGGCCGAGATAGCGCATGGTCAGCCCGTAGGTGAGGCCGCCAAAGCCCCACAACATGCCGAAGAACACGCACCAGCCGACGATCCGGCCGGGAACCTGCGCCATCACGCCAATCAGATCATGCGTCTGGACGGAGGCGAAAAACCACGGGGCGACCGCCCAGGAAAAGATCCCGCCGGTGAGCCAGAATATCTCCCAGTTCCATCGCCTGATGCCGCGATAGGGCACGTAGAAGCTCGCCGAGGCAAGGCCGCCCAGCCAGTGGAAAAGAACGCCGAGAAGGGGGTTGGCTGGCATCAGAGGTCAAGCCCCAAGCGATAGATGCGGTTGGCATTGCGGCCGAAGAGATCCCGCCGCTCCTCTTCGGAAAAACCTGCGGCGAAGGCGTGATATGCTTCCAGGTAGCGGTCGAGCGGGGCGAAGAGCTTGTCCGTGGGGCTGTCGCTGGCGAACATGGCACGCGCGGTGCCGAACACGTCTATTGCCTCGCGCAGCAGCGGCGCCACGGCATCCAGCGTCCAGTTCCGATCGATGAAGCCCAGCCCCGAAATCTTGATGGAGACATTGGGGCATGCGGCGAGCGCGCGGATGCCGTGGCGCCAGCGCGCCAGCCCCTCCCGCTCGGACGGGATCGGCATGCCGAGATGGTTGATGATCACCGGCACGTCGGGGTGACGCTGGATCAGCGGCGTGAGGCCCGCCATCTGCGGGGCATAGCATTGCAGGTCGAACGACAGGCCGTGGCGGCCGAGCCGGCCAAAACCGCGCCACCAGTCGTCGTCGAGCGTGACGTCGCTCGGGTTATAGGTGCGCATCGGGTTGACGTGCCAGTTGACGATCTGGCGGATGCCGCGGACGTGGGGATGTGCGGCATGCGCCTCCAGCACGGCATCGATCCCGTCGTCCTGCAAGGCCGCGAAGGCGACGATGCCGTTCGGCATACCCTGCGCCGCAGCGAGGCCTTCGAGCCAGCGCGTCTCGTCGAGCGCCTGATCGGGCACCGCGCCGGCGTCGATATGGACGCAACCGACGACGTTCCAGCGGCCGGCGTCGGCCAGATAGTCGTCGATCAGATAATTCTTCGCGATCGCCTCGGTGCTGCCGTTGGGGCCGGCATCGTCGAACGGCGGCAACAGCCACGGATAGCGAATGTGCGCCAGATCCCAGAGATGGACGTGGGCATCGACGAAGGGAATGGCGTCCAAGCGGCTTCTCCGGTCAGTGGGGGATGCGCCGCCTCTCGGGCGGGCGGTCGGATCCCGCAAAAGTCAGAAGGTCGTGCGTCCACCCGATGTGTCGAAGGTGGCGGCGGTGGTGAAGCTGCACTCCTCCGATGCCATGAAGCAGACCATGGCGGCCGATTCTTCGACTTTGCCCAGCCGGCCCATGGGAATCCTGGAGCGCATGTAATCGACCTGGCTCTGCGGCAGCTGATCGAGGATCGGGCTTTCGAAGGTTGCAGGCGTCAGCGCGTTGGCGATCACGCCCTTGCCGGCCAGTTCCTTGCCCAGCGACTTGGTGAAGCCGATCACGCCCGCCTTCGATGCCGAATAGGCCGAGGCATTGGGATTGCCTTCCTTGCCCGCCACCGAGGCGACGTTGACGATGCGGCCATAGCCGTTCGCCAGCATGTGCGGCACCACCTCGCGGCAGCAGTAGAACAGGCCGTTGAGGTTGATATCGACCACGCGTTGGAAGCTGTCGATGGGGAACTCCCAGACGGGCTGTGTTGCCCCGGTGATGCCCGCCGAGCAGACCAGAATGTCGATATTGCCGAACAGGTCTGCGGTTTCACGCGCGGCGGCCGAAACCGCCTGCGGATCGGCGACGTCGAGCGCGACGGTGTGCGCGGCGCCGACCTCGTCCTTCGCGGCGGCCAGCGTTTCGGCATTGAGATCCCAGAGGGCGACGGTGCCGCCTTCCGCCACGATCCGCTTCGCCACTTCCCTGCCCAGCCCGGAAGCGCCACCGGTCACGATGGCGGTCCGGCCGGCATAGCGCCCCGAGAACAGGGTCATGTCAGCACCTCGTCACCGAGATGGCGCCACGCTGCGACCGTCTGGGTCTGGGTGCCGAGCTTCGCGATCGAAAGCGTCATTTCGTCGCCGGGCTTGAGGAAGATCGCGTCCGGTTTCTTGCCCTCGCCCACGCCCGGCGGCGTGCCGGTGATGATCAGGTCGCCGGGGAACAGCGTCACATATTGGCTGAGATATGCGATGATCTGCTTCACGGTGAAGATCATTGTCTTCGTGTTGCCGGTCTGCATGCGCTGGCCGTTGACGTCGAGGCTCATGTCGAGATCCTGCGGATCGCCGACCTCGTCGGGCGTCACCAGCCAGGGGCCGACCGGGCAGAAGGTGTCGTGGCCCTTGCCCTTGCTCCACTGGGTACCGCGCTGCTTCTGGTTGAACCGTTCCGACACGTCGTTGGCCAGCACGTAGCCCGCGACATGATCAAGCGCGTCCCCCTCCTCCACGTAGCGGCAGGTCTTGCCGATGATCACGCCCAGTTCGACCTCCCAGTCCCCGTGGGTCGAATCCTTCGGCAGCATCACCTCGTCATTGGGGCCGGTGAGCGCCGACAGCGCCTTCATGAAGACGACCGGCTCGGTCGGGATCGGCAGGTTCGATTCGATCGCGTGATCCTCGTAATTGAGGCCGATCGCGACGATCTTGCCGATGCCCTTCAGCGGCACGCCGTAGCGGGGCGTGCCCTGGACCACGGGCAGCTGGTCCGGATGGACCGCCCTGGCGATGGCGAGCGTCGCCGGCGTGATGTCCTCGACGACGTCGGACAGATCGCGGATGTGGCCTTCGGCATCGACGATGCCGGGTTTTTCGGACCCGCGCGGGCCGTAGCGGCAGAGCTTCATGGGAAATCCTCAGTGGGTATAGGGGCGATGAAGGGGGATGTCGCGGTTGAGCTCGACGCCGAAGCCCGGCTTGTCGAGCGCGCCAACCTTGATGCGGCCATTGACCGGGACCGGTTCGCCGAGCAGCTGCGGCGCGAACATCGGCACCACTTCGGTCGGTCCGGGGTGCATCATCAGGAACTCGGCGAAGGGCGAGTTGTGGCGGGTGATGACGAAATGATAGCTGTAGACCGACGATCCGTGCGGGATCATCAGCACACCCTTGCTCTCGGCATAATTGGCGATCTTGATCAGTTCGGTAACGCCGCCGCACCAGCCGACGTCGGGCTGGATGATGTCGCAGCAATCCATGTCCATCAGCATGCGGCAGCCCCAGCGGGTCGCCTCATGCTCTCCGGTGGTGACGAGCAGGCCCCTGGGCGCGTTCTGCTTCAGCGCGGCATAGCCCCAGTAATCGTCGGGTGAGAGCGCCTCCTCGATCCATTTGAGCCCACATTCCTCGTAGGCGCGGTGGGAGAGCCGGGTGGCGTAATCGAGATCGAGGCTCATCCAGCAATCGAGCATCAGCCAGAAATCGTCGCCAACCCGCGCGCGCATCTCGGCCAGTTCGGCGATGTTCTTGTGCAGGCCCTCAATGCCTTCGGCGGGACCGTGGTGGAGTGGGAGCTTGCCGCCGATGAAGCCCATCTCCTTGGCGAGATCGGGCCGCGCTCCGGTGGCGTAGAATTGCAGTTCTTCGCGGACGTTGCCGCCGAGCAGCTTGTAGACCGGCTCGCCGCGCAGTTTGCCGAGCAGATCCCACAAAGCGAGATCGACGCCGGAGATTGCGTTGATCACCAGTCCCTTGCGCCCGTAATATTGGGTCGAGAAGTACATCTGGTCCCAGATCTTCTCATAGTCGGCCGGGTCGCGACCTTCGAGGAAGCGGGCAAGATGCTTTTCGACGATGTAGCAGGCCGGTTCTCCGCCGGTCGTCACCGCGAAGCCGACCGTGCCGTCAGCCGCCTCGATTTCAACCACAAGCGTGCCCAGCACATTGATCCCGAAGCTCTGCCGGCTCTGCCGATATTCGGGATAGCGCGCCATCGGCGTCGCGATGTGATCGTCGATCCAGTGCCCCTTGCCCTGGTCGTGATAGTCGGCCCCGCCGCCGCGCACCACAAAGGCGCGGACATACTTGATCAACGGTAGCGCCACGGAGATCCTCACCCCTATATAGTCAGGCCGCTGCACGACCATGTTGCCAATATATGGAAACGTGTTTTATAGAATGGATATGAGGGCGTCAACATGACCGAAAACAAAAACGAGGAGAGCGGCAGCAGCGTGGGCGCGGGCAGCCAGACGCTTATGCGCGGGCTCGATATTCTGGAGGCGGTGAGCGAGGAGGGTTTGGCGCTGGCCGAACTGTCCGAGCGGATCGGCCTCGCCAAGAGCACGACGTACCGGCTGGCTACGGCTTTGGCCGATCGCGGCTACCTCGCCTACACGCCGCGCGCCGGCTACCGCCTGGGCGCCAAGCTGCTGCAACTGGGCGCAATGGCGCAGGCGCAGATCGACCTCATCCAGGTTGCGCGCGATCATCTCGAGCGCCTCTCGTCCTCGACCGGCGACACCGTGCATATGGGCGTATTGGTCGACGATCAGGCGCTCTACCTCGACAAGGTTCCGGGGCGCCGGCGGATCACCATTTCCAGCCGGGTCGGTGATCGCCAACCGCTCAGCTCCACGGGCCTCGGCAAGGCGCTCATGCTCGATCACCCGCCCGCTTACTGGGCCGAGCGCTTCGATGCCGACCAGAAAAGCGGCTCCCACCCGGTCGATCCCGCGCTGTGGCGCGAGCGGATGGCGGGCTATGTCGAGGCAGGCCGCGCCTTCGACCTCGAGGAGAATGAGGACCAGATACGCTGCGTGGCGGCGCCAATCCGGGACGTCGCCGGCAAGATCGTCGGCGCGATCAGCGTATCCAGCGCCGCGCAATATATGGACGACCAGCGGATGGTGGACCTCGCCACCGAGGTGGTCGACACCGCGAAGGCGATCAGCACCGAACTCGGCTGGTCGCCCCCCAAGACCAGAGGATGATGATGCTTTTGCAGAACAAGGTGCTGCTCGTCACCGGTGGCTCCGCCGGCATCGGGCGGGCGACGGCGATCGAGGCGGCGCGCCACGGCGCCGATGTCGCGATCAACTATCTGGGGCATGACGAAGGCGCCGCGAGCGCGGTGGCGCAGATCGAGGCGCTGGGACGCCGCGCGATTGCCATCGAAGGCGACGTCGCCGATGCGCGCACCGCAACCGATTTCGTCAGCCGAGCGGTGGACGCGCTCGGGCGGGTCGACATATTCGTGTCGAACGCCGGCATCTGCCCGTTCCACGCCTTTCTCGACATGCCTGCCAAGACCTTCGAGCGGACGATGGGCGTCAACCTCCACGGCGCCTTCTACATGGTGCAGGCGGCCGCCAACCAGATGGTGCGACAGGGAGACGGCGGGGCGATCGTCGCGGTCTCGTCGATCTCGGCGCTGGTCGGCGGGGAGATGCAGACCCACTATACCCCCACCAAGGCGGGCATCCACTCGCTGATGCAATCGACCGCGATCGCGCTCGGCAGATATGGCATCCGCTGCAATTCGGTGCTGCCCGGCACGATCCTAACCGACATCAACAAGGACGACCTTGCCGACGCGGAAAAGCGGACGCGCATGGAGGCGCGCATCCCGCTCGGGCGGCTTGGGGCGCCCGAGGATCTCGCCGGTCCGATCGTCTTCCTTGCTTCCGACATGGCGCGCTATGTCACCGGCGCGGCGCTGCTGGTCGATGGCGGCGCGTTCGTGAACCTGCAATGAGCCGCAAGATCCGCACGGCAGCCTCCGCGATCGACTATCGCGAGCTGGCCCGGCGCCGTCTGCCGCCCTTCCTGTTCGAATATATCGACGGCGGTTCCTATGCCGAGGTGACGCTGAAGCGCAACGTCGCGGACCTGGAGGCGATCGCGCTTCGCCAGCGGGTGCTTAACGATGTATCGACGATCGATCTGGCGACCACTCTCTTCGGGCAGAGGCTGGCGCTGCCGGTGGGCCTCGCCCCGATCGGCCTTGCGGGGATGAACGCGCGACGCGGCGAGGTGCAGGCAGCGCGCGCGGCGGAGGCGGCGGGCGTGCCCTTCTGCCTTTCGACCGTCTCGGCCTGCCCGCTGGACGAGGTTGCGGCAGGAACCACGAAGCCCTTCTGGTTCCAGCTCTACATGATCCGCGATCGCGGCTTCATGCGCGAATTGCTGGAGAAGGCGCGAGCGCTCGGTTGCTCGGCGCTGGTCTTCACGGTCGACATGCCGGTGCCGGGATCGCGCTATCGTGACTATCACTCGGGTCTGGCTGGCGCGCCGGGCCTCGGCGGCGCACTGCGGCGCGCGTGGCAGGGCGCGACGCATCCGCGCTGGGCGTGGGACGTCGGCCTCAACGGCCGCCCGCACCAGCTTGGCAACGTCGCGCCGGTGCTCGGCCCCAACACCGGGCTGGAGGATTTCTTCGCCTGGATGCGCAACAATTTCGATCCCTCGGTATCGTGGCGCGATCTCGACTTCATCCGCCAGACCTGGGACGGACCGCTGATCATCAAGGGCATCCTCGACGTCGAGGATGCGAAGGCCGCCGCCGCGATCGGCGCCGACGGGATCGTGGTCTCCAACCATGGCGGCCGCCAGCTTGATGGCGTGCTGTCGAGTGCCCGCGCGCTTCCGCCGATCGCCGATGCGGTGCGCGACCGGCTGGCCGTGCTGGCGGACGGCGGTATCCGATCCGGCCTCGATGTCGTGCGGATGCTCGCGCTCGGCGCCGATGCGGTGCTGTTGGGGCGAGCCTGGGTCTACGCGCTTTCCGCCGCCGGGCAGGCGGGCGTTGCCCACGTCCTGCGCCAGGTCGAGGCCGAGATGCGGGTGGCGATGGCGCTGACGGGGTGCACGGACATCTCCTCCATCGATCGGTCACGCCTGGCAAATCAATTCTCACATAATGGAATGATAGAATAATTTTTGAGAATTATGTTGACATCTGCCGTCAATCCCCGCATCCCGAGGCTCAGGCAGCAATGCGACTGTCATCGAGTCTCAGGTGAGGCCGGGGAGGATTGAAGGCTATGATCCGCTGACCTGATTGCTGGCGCCTCGAAATGCGCCGCCCGATTTTCAACAGATAACGAGGTTCGTCTCGCCGGGATGCGGCCACCGCCGTCGCCGGCCGGCGTGGCGTGCCCGCAAGAGGGGAATGATATGAAGACGATCCAGGGACTCGCCCTGCTGCTGGCGGGATCCGCCTTGTGCTCGACCCAGGCTGTTTTTGCACAGACCGCGCCAGATACGCCCGCGCCCGTCGCGGACACTGCCGGCGCGGATGCGGCCGGATCGACGCTCGCGCCTGCGGCGGACGATGGCCAGACACAAGCGTCTTCGCAGGATATTGTCGTCACCGGCACCTTGATACGCGGCGTGGCGAAACCCACCGGCTCCAACCTTCTCACCGTGAGCAGTGCCGCAATTCGGTCGACCGGCAGCAGTGCGGCAATCGACGTCCTCAACCAGACGGTGCCACAGCTTCCGACGCTGAACAGCGTCTCTTCCGGTTCGGCGAGCTTCGCCACACCCGTGGCCAAGATTGCGCTGCGCGGCTTCGGAAACACAAATGGCAATTCTTCCGGCCAGACAGCGACCCTGGTTCTTTTCAACGGCCATCGGATCGTGCCTGTCGGCGTTCTTTCCACCGACCCCGATCCCAATCTGATTCCGGCCGACGCACTCGAAACCGTCCAGGTCCTGCCGGACGGCGGGTCGGCGACATACGGTTCTGATGCGATTGGCGGTGTGGTCAACTTCGTCGCGAAGAAGCGCTTCGACGGCCTTCAGATGCACTACCAGCATCAGTTCGGTCAGGATTATCACGAGAACGACGTAACGCTGACTGCTGGCACCCACTGGTCGACAGGCTCTGTTCTGATCAGTGCCGCCTATGCGGCTCACGACGCGATCTTCGGCAAGGACCGCGACTACATCACGTCTGACTTCACGAGCCACGGAGGTTCGGATCTGCGCACCACGTCGTGCGGCTACGGCAATTTCACCGTCAACGGCACGGTGTACACTGCTCCGAATTTCCAAAGTGTCCCGTCCGTTCCGCGTTGCGATCAGACCGACTATACGAGCCTCACTCCGGTCGAGCGTCGTGTCAATGTCTTCGCCTACCTCGAACAGGAAATCACCCCTTCGCTCAAGTTTTCTGTCGACGGCATCTACGGTCTCAGAACTGACAAGGTCTATACCGATATCGCGTCTATTCCTTCGTCAATCACCATCGACGCAAGCAATTCCTACTTCAGGCCAGTGAACGGCGAGACGTCGCAGACGGTTAGCTACAACTACTCTAGAGGGCTGGGAAATGCCCGCGTTTCGCCCCAGCGATTTGAACAGTATCAGGTCGATCCAAGTCTGACCTGGACGATCAATGATCGTTGGCAACTGCGCGGTGATTTCCTGTACGGCCATAGCACGGCTACCATCCACGACCGGACCGGCTTGAACGGATCGGCCATCACGGCAACGAATTTCAATCCTTACGACACGTCGCAGACCCCGTCTGATGTGCTGGCAAATCTGGCGGATCACGAGATTTACACGCGCGGCGTGAACAAGATTGTCAGTGGCCAGATCGTTGCCAACGGAACGTTGTTCTCCCTCCCGGGCGGTGATGTGAAGCTGGCTGTTGGCGGCGAAGTTCGCCGGCAATCGCTGTTCAACTCTACCGTGACCGGTTCGATCGGCGATCGGTCCGGCCTGGCGAGCTACGACGCCACGCGGACTGTCAAGGCTGGCTTTGCGGAGCTGTTTGTGCCTGTTGTCGGACGCGAGAATGCGGTGCCGTTTATCAACGCGCTGTCGCTCGACGCCGCCGTCCGATATGACCACTATAGCGACTTTGGCGGAACGACGAACCCCCGCTTCGGTATCGACTATAAGCCGTTCGAGGATCTGACGCTTCGTGGCGTCTACCAGACGACGTTCGTTGCACCCAGCCTTGCCGACTCAGGAAACAAGATCGATACGCGCCTGCAGGTCCTGACTTTGGCGCCCCAAACCTATCTGGCCTTTATCGCCGGCGCGGGCCAGGGTTTGAAGCCGCAGACCGGTCGAAATTACTCGATCGGTGGCGATTATAGCCCGCATGCGATCCGTGGGCTGAAGCTGGGCCTGACATATTGGAACACGAAGATCGACAATCTCGTTTCACTTTCGCTCGGGGCATATGGATTCCCGGGGGCCCTCAGCACCGCCTATAATCTATGCGGCGCCGCTTCGCCCGTCCAGCAGTGCAGCGAGGCCTATATAAGCAGCATTCAGCCGCTCTGGCTGAGACTCGACAATGGCGGTGCTCCGAACATCCAGTCTGTCGCTGACCTGTTCAAGCCGGGAAGCAACATCATCGGCGTGGTGGACGCACGACGGGCTAATTTCGGCAGCGAAAAGCTGGACGGATTTGATTTCAATGTTTCCTACAATACCGATGTTTCCTTCGGCACGATTTATGGACAAATCGCCGGAACTTATATCCTGAACAAGAAGATCTCGGCCACCGCCGGCGGGGCGTATCAGGATTATCTCGCAAGCACGGTCGTGAATGGCCAGACTCCCAAATATAACATTGTCGGTTCGCTCGGCGCCACCAGCGGCCCGGTGACCACAAACCTGACTATTCGGCGCAACGGTGGGTATCATGTGCTCGACGGCATCTCGCCCGGCCAAAGCCATGTTCGCGGCTATACTGTGACGGACGTGTTCGTCGGTTATAATCTCAATGCGATCGGCTTCATGAAAGGAGCGGATATCGGGGTCACGGTGCAGAACCTGTTTGACGCCGATCCGCCTTATTATGGTGCGTCCGTCTCGGCGGGTGCCCTTTCCGGTTATACAAACGGAGGTACGCTCGGTCGGATTGTCAGCCTGTCCCTTCGCGGACGGTTCTGACGGTCGAATAGGGAGGAGAGGATGGGGCGGCGGGTCACTCAAGGCGCTTTTGCAGCGGCCTGCGGCCTCTTTGCAATGGCATCGGCAAACGGCCAAAGCCAGCCGGCGCCATCGGACAAGCTTAGGGCGGGCTTCGAAGACCCGCCACATGAGGCGCGCCCGCAGGTCTGGTGGCACTGGATGAGCGGGAACGTCACGCAAGAGGGCGCGCTCCTCGATCTACAGTGGCTGCACGACGTGGGCATCGGCGGAGTCCACGCTTTTGCCGGTGGCCGGCTGGAGCCCACTGTCGTCGATCATCCTGCTCCCTTCATGAGCGTTACGTGGAGGACAGCTTTTCGCGCCGCCGTGGATAGGGCGCATGCGGATGGGATGGACGTGACGATAGCCGGTTCGCCTGGTTGGAGTGAGACGGGCGGGCCCTGGGTGCAACCCGCTGACGGCATGAAGAAATATGTTTGGGCGACGAAGATCGTCGAGGGTGGCCATCGCATAAAAACCGACTTGCCGTCCCTCCCGACCGCGACCGGACCATTTGCTTCCGTGCCTCGAGACCCAGGCTTTTCCTTACCCGGCGATCCGAAAACACCGGATCCGATTGCATCGGGGCCCGGTCCCGTCATCGCCTTTCCTCTGCCGGCGGAGGAGGCTGCGGCTCCTTCCTATACGTCGAGCGCCGGCTCCGCCGAGGCCCTGGCGACTGCAGCGGCCGACTTATCGTCAGACTTTGCGTTACCTATGTCGACGGACGGCAGCGCCTACGTCGATGTGCGTTACGCCAAACCCGTGGAAATGCGGGCGCTCACGCTGGCCATGAGCACGCGGCCTGCGATCGACATCCTGGTCAGCCGCGATGGCAAGACCTTCGATCTGGTGCGGCACGTTCCCCAAGACGAGGCCGAGCATCCGTCGCGACAGCAGACATTTGCCTTCAAACCTGCGACAGGCCTGGTGTTCAGGATCCGCTTCGGCGCGCCCAAGCCCTGGCGCGTGCTTTCGGGTCTGCCAAGAGGTCTGGTCCCTCCTCCTGGACCGGTCATCTTCCACCTTCAGCGCGTGACGTATAGTGCCGCGCCGCGGATCGATGGCTTCGAAGCCAAGGCCGGATTTCAATCCATAGTCGACCAGGCGACCCTGGAACCCGCCGCAAAATCGGCGGGATTGTCACCGACATCGGTCATCGATCTTGAACGCTATGTCACCGGCGAAGGGGCTCTGGACTGGACGCCGCCTCCAGGGCGTTGGATGATCCTCCGCTTCGGCTGGTCGTTGACGGGACAGACCAACGGACCCGCCGAACCGGTCGCGACCGGGCTGGAAGTCGACAAGCTCGATGCAAAAGCTGTCGACCGCTATGTCGATGGGCTCTTCAGCCTGTACAGCGATCGTATCGGCGTCAATCTCGGTCCTGCGGCGGTCAATGGCCTGCTTACCGATAGCTGGGAGGCGGGAGTCCAGAACTGGACACCCGCCTTGTTGCAGGAGTTCCGCAAACGGCGAGGCTATGATCCCTTGCCGTGGCTTCCTGCTCTGGCGGGTTACGTAGTGGGCAGTTCCGAACGTAGCGACGCATTTCTTGCTGACTTCCGCCAGACGCTGAAAGATCTTCTGATCTCCAGTCACTATGATGTCCTGGCCGATGCTGCTCACAAACGCGGCATGACCTACTATACGGAGGTCCAGGGCGACACGCCCCGCGCCATCGTCGATGCCATGACGGCGAAATCCCGATCCGACATACCGACGGGTGAGTTTTGGTATCGGCCGTTCGCGACGGTTGCCGGGCAGCCTTCGCTCGTAGCCGATCTCCAGGAGGCGGCGTCGGCTGCGCACGTCTACGGAAAGCCCCTGGTGGCCGCGGAAGCGCTGACGGTTGCGGCAGGCAACGATCCATGGGCTTTCTCTCCGGCGATGATGAAGCCCGTCGCCGACCAAATCTTCGCGCGAGGCGTCAATCGCATTCTCCTTCACGAGTCACACCTCCAACCGTTCCCGGATCGCAAGCCGGGCCTCGCGCTTGGCTTTTTCGGACAATATTTCAATCGGAACGAAACATGGGCGGGAATGGCCCGCCCGTTCGTCGATTATCTGGCGCGAACGTCGCACCTGCTACAGCAGGGTCGCTTCGTGGCGGACGTCGCTTATTTCTACGGGGAGGAGGATGGGCCGACGCGCCAGTTCGAGCTTGCTCCGAACAAGGACGTGCCTCCCGGTTATGCCTTCGATTATATCAACCCCGAGGCTCTTCTCGACAAACTGTCGGTGCGCGACGGTAAGATCGTCACCCAGACGGGCATGCAATATCAGGTGCTTTACATCCCTCAAACCGTTCATCGGCTGTCCTTGCCGGTCGTCGAGAAGCTTGGCGCGCTGGTGCGTGCCGGGGCGACTTTGGTTGCGATGCGTCCGAAGGGCGGCATCGGCCTGAACGACGAAGGTGCCGCTTATTGGAAGGGAGTAGATCTGCTTTGGGGACATGATGGGGAGGTTCGCCAGCTCGGTCAGGGTATGGTCTATGCCCAAAGCTCTCTGGCCGATGTCCTGCGAACCAGGCGGATAGCACCTGATGTGGACGATAACGGCGCGCAGCTGTTGTTCCTGCACAGGCGTGCGTCAGACAGCGACATCTATTTCCTGTCGAACCAGTCCTCGGCAGACATCAATCCGCAGGTCGCGTTTCGTGTAGATGGCCGGATCCCGCAATGGTGGTCTCCCGAGGATGGCAAGGCCCGGGATCTGTCGTTCAGGCGGTCCGGAGGCAAAACGGTCGTCGATCTGAAGCTCGACCCCCAACAGGCGGGATTTGTCGTCTTCAAAGGTCGGACGGACAAGCTGTCCCGGACCGTCGCCGGCCCGCGCGTCGCGGCAACGATGACGCTCGACCGCGGCTGGAGCATCCGGTTCGAGAATGGCTGGGGTGGGCCGCCGGGACGTCAATCCTTCAAATTGGGTGACTGGTCCAAATCCACCGAACCGTCGATACGCTATTTCTCGGGCGTGGCGGCCTATGACACGATGATCGACGTGCCGGGCAAGATGATCGGTACAGGGCGCCATATGGTTCTCGATCTCGGCAACGTCCGGGATCTTGCTCAGGTTGAAATCAACGGCCGCGCCGTAAGTATCAGTTGGCATGCCCCTTATCGCGTGGACGTGACGGGCTTCCTGAAGGCGGGGTCCAACCGGATCGTCGTCAGGGTTGCCAACCTCTGGGTCAACCGCCTGATCGGCGACAAGCAACCGGGTGCCAAGCCCTTTGCTTATGCGCCCGCGTCAACGTACCGGGCCGACAGCAAACTTCTTCCATCGGGGCTCATCGGTCCTGTCCGCCTTACAGCCATGGACCCGGCGGACTGAGGTGATTGGCTATCGCTCCTCAGAGCCCCTTCTGCATCATGGAATATTATAGGTGTGCAAATGAAAAGCGTCAGATTCGGGCTCGTTGCAGCGCTGCTTTCCGGAATAGCGCCCTGCTTTCCGGCAACTGCGCAGGATCCGGCAGACGCCAAGGCCGCGGCGACCGAGGCCAAGATGACCGACGTCGAGCGCTTCCAGCTTCTCCATGGCATCATGCCGATCGCAATTCCCGGTTTGCCGCCGATCCCCCCGGGTCTCAAATCCACCGCAGGGTTTGTTCGCGGCATACCCCGCCTGGGCATTCCCGATATCTATGAAAGCGATGCCAGCCTGGGTGTCGTGAACCCGTTCCAGTCTCGCAAGGGCGATATATCGACTGCCCTGCCGTCCAGTCTCTTGCTGGCAGCGACATTCTCCCCCGATCTCGCTTTTGCGAGTGGCGCGCTGGCCGGCAATGAAGCGCGGTCCAAGGGTTTCAACGTGCTCCTTGCCGGCGGGGTTAATCTGGCGCGCGATCCACGCAACGGCCGCAACTTCGAATATGCGGGTGAAGATCCGTTGCTCGCCGGCACCATCGCCGGCGCTTCGATCAGCGGCGTACAGAGCGAGCATGTCGTCTCGACCGTCAAGCATTTCGCGTTGAACGACCAGGAGACGTTACGTCAATCTATCGACGCGAGGATCGAGGAGAAATCGTTTCGGGAAAGCGATCTGCTCGCCTTCGAGATCGCTATCGATCGGGGTCATCCGGGCGCTGTGATGTGCGCGTACAATCAGGTCAACGGCGCCTATGCGTGCGGAAGCGATTTCCTCTTGAACAAGGTCCTGAAGGCGGACTGGAAATATCCGGGATGGGTCATGTCGGATTGGGGAGCGGTTCACGACGTCAGCTATTTCGCAAAGGGGCTCGATCAGCAGTCGGGTGCGCAACTGGACAAGGAAACATATTTCGACAAGCCGCTGCAGGATGAAGTGGCAGCCGGGCGCGTGCCAAAGGCACGGGTGTCCGACGCGGTGCGTCGCATCCTGCGATCGCTCTATGCGGTCGGTGCCGATGCGCCGCTTCGGGAAAGGCCGATCGACTTTGCCGCCCACGCGAACGCCGTGCGGAAAATTGCCGATGCCGGTATCGTCCTGCTCAAGAACGAAGGCGGCATACTGCCTCTTGCTGCCAACGCAAAGTCGATCGCGGTCATTGGAGGCCATGCCGACGTGGGCGTGATCTCCGGAGGCGGATCGAGCCAGGTCACGCCGGCCGGGCAGGTCTTGCTGCTGCCGCTCGGCGGACGCGGGATAATGAGCAACTGGTCGAAGATCCTCTACATGCCGTCGTCGCCGCTCAAGGCGCTCCAGGCCGCACTGCCCCGGACGAACATCGAGTTCGACAGCGGCTACGTGCCCGAGGAAGCAGCGGCATTTGCCGCACACTCGGATCTGGCGATCGTTTTTGCGACCCAATGGCAGTCCGAAGGCGTGGATGGGAGCCTGACGCTGCCCGAAGGGCAGGATGCGCTGATCGATGCGGTGGCGACCGCCAATCCGAATACGATCGTCGTGCTCGAGACCGGGAATCCCGTCAAAATGCCGTGGCTGGGAAAGGTGAAGGGCGTCCTCGAGGCCTGGTATCCGGGGCAGGGGGGAGGCGAGGCGATCGCCGACGTTCTGACGGGCGCCGTCAATCCTGGAGGCAGGCTGCCCATCAGTTTCCCAGCAGACGAAAGCGATCTTCCACGGCGGACGATTCCCGGTCTCGGATTGCCTGAGAAGACGGCCCTCCCGATCGACTATGATGAAGGCGCGAACGTCGGTTATAAATGGTATGCGGCCAAGGGCGTGAAGCCGCTCTTCGCTTTCGGTGAAGGTTTGAGCTACACCAGATTTGCGCATTCCGGCCTGAAGATATCGGGCGGCTCCGATCCCAGTGTGACGCTCACGGTCAAGAATATCGGCGAGCGTAGCGGCTTTGACGTGCCCCAGGCCTATTTGGTGTCGATTAACGGCAAGCCCGTGCGACGACTGATCGGTTTCTCGCGCGTCGAACTGGCGCCGGGGCAAAGCCGCACCGTAACGATGAAGGTCGATCGCCGTCTCCTTGCCGACTGGACCGACAAGGGCTGGGCCATCGCTGGGGGCCAATACGACATCGCGACAGGGCAATCTGCACTTGATCTGGATGAGGTCATGAGCGTCAAACTCGCTGCGCAGATGGTTTCTCGCTGATAGCTCTATGATCCCGAGGCACCAGGAGCCTCATGGTCTTCATCTTGGACATCGCAAAAGCCGGGAATGGCTGAGAAGAGCAGGGGGCAGATTTTCGATCAGGGGACCCGACCGGCTGCCCGTGTCGCGACCGGCCGTTCAACCAGTGATGCGTGAATGGCCGGCTCTGGTCCGCTTTCGAGCGTGCTTCCTCCGGGCTATCGTGGCCCGAGGAGAAGTGTCATGGGATTATCGGAATTTGATCCCGCTGCACGCGAGCGAGTATCATGGAACGCGGGATGCAAAGTCGGTGCGAAACGCGCGCTAGAGCCCCGTCAGATATGGGCAATCCGCTTCTTTCTTGATCAGCATGGGTAAACCCTGGACCGGTGCTTTTTGACCTTGCCATCGACAGCGAACTTCGCGGCTGTGACCTGGTGAAGATCAAGATCGGCGACATCCTTTGTGACCGAAAAGTTCGGACGCGGGCGATTGTCGTTCAGCAAAAAGCCGGGCGTCCTGTTCAGTTCGAATTGATGGACGATGCTCGCGCCAGCCTGCTCCGGTGGTTGGAGTTGCGGGGCGGATCACTGGAGGATTATGCCTTCCCGAGCCGCACTGATCATTCGGCCCACATGGGTAGCCCATGGGACAGGCGGAGCCTTCGGTCATTTTACCTTGCCGTCCTCCGCCGCCTTCAGCACGCGCAGCACATTGCCGGACCAGATTTTCTGGATATCCGCCTCCGAATAGCCCGCCTTCAGTAAGGCGTTGGTGATCTTCGGCAGGTCTACCACATCCTCAAGGCCGACCACCCCGCCGCCGCCGTCCCAATCGAGGCCGATGCCGACATGGTCCGGTCCCACCACCTTGAGCGCATGGAGCATATGCGCCATGAAATCATCGAAGGTCGCCTTATCCTTTTCAGGATAGAGCCGGTCGATCTCCTGCCGCTTGGACAGCAATTCGGCGCGCTTTTCGGGCGAGAGTTTCGCGTCTTCGCGCATCTGACCCATCAGCGCGGCCATCGCCTTCTGTCGTTCGGGATTGGGCTTGGATGCGCGCAGATAGGCGCCATAGGCGTTCATCTGGATGACCCCGCCCTGCGCCGCCAGCGCTTTCAGATGCGCGTCATCGATGTTGCGCGGATGATCGTAGATCGCCTTGCAGCCCGAGTGAGTCAGCAGCACCGGCGTCTTGGACAGGGCCAACAGATCGTCCAGTACCTGATCCGAACTGTGCGACGCGTCGGGCACGATGCCGAGCCGGTTCATCTCCGCCAGCAATTGCTTGCCCAGTGGGCTGAGGCCGCCATAGCGCGGCCTTTTTGAAGGATCGGTGGAACTGTCGGCAAACTGGTTATGCGCGAAATGGGCAAAGCCCGACACCCGCACGCCGATGTCGTAGAAGGTTTTGAGCAGCGACACATCCTCGCCCAGCGGATAGGCGTTCTCGATCGAGATATAGACGATCCGCTTGCCCGTCGCCGCGATCGGCGCGGCGTCCTTCGCTGTCAGCGCAAGCTGGAAGTTGGCGGGATCGGCGGCCACCATCGACCGGATCGACATGCCGCGCAGCAGCGCGAAGTCACGCGCCTTGCGGAACCCCTCGACCGTCAGCGGTCCCTGCGGCGTGTAGATCGCCCAGAATCCGCCATCCAGGCCGCCCTTCTTCATCCGGGGCAGGTCGACCTGGGTATAGTCACCATGCACATCATGCTCCTCCTCGATCGACCAGCCGGGCAGGTCGAGCGAAGCGGGCGTGTCGAGGTGGCTGTCCAGTGTCAGCATCTTCTGGTGCAATTGATAGACTTTTTTCGGCACAGCCTGCGCTGATGCTGCGGTGGGGAGCAGCGCGATCAGCGCCGCTCCGGCAAGAAGGCAAACTCGCATCAAATCTCCCCGGAAATGGTGAACTGGAAGGTGCGCGGCGACAGCGGCCGGAACGCGCCGTCACCCGATACCGCGGAGGATATGAAGGACAGCCTGTCCTTGTCGAAGATATTGTCGACATTGAAACGCGCCTTCAGGCTCTTCAACGGGCCGACGCTGAAACCATCGCCAATGTCGACATAGGCGCTGAATACCGTATAGCCCGGCACGCTCGACCCCGCGCTGTTGGTGAAGGTCGACCAGCGCCGCGACGTATATTTGCCCGAGACATTGGCCACCAGCCAGCTGGCCGGTTCCACCGTCACGCCGCCGCCGACGATCCATTTCGCGCTGTCGGGCAGGAACTTGCCCGCGATCGGGATCACGGTCGATGCGATGATGTCGTCCTTGAACTTGGCGTTGTTATAGGTGACGTTCAGGTTGCCATAGGCAAGGCCGTTCAGGAAAGAGGGCTTGTAGGTGCCCGCAAATTCCACGCCATAGGCGCGAACGCGTCCGACATTCTGGTAGAATGTCTCGGTCGACGCGCCGCCGCCCGGGACAAAGGTGGTGATCGACTGAATGCGGTTGGCGAATTTGGTATAGAAGGCCGCGATGGAGGCATAAAGCTGCCCCTGATTGGTGCGGAAGCCCAATTCCATATTCTTCGACCGTTCAGGCTTGGGCTGCGGCACCAGAGCCGAAGTTCCGGGGCGGGTGACGGCATAGATGTCGTCCATCCCCTTGGGCAGCGCCATATTCTCGGCATAGGAGGCGAAGATCTGCGATCGGCCGTCCAGCTTGTAGAGCAGGCCCGCCATGGGCAGGAACATGTCGTTATAATGCGCGCTGTTGATCGACGGCCCCCAACCCGGCACGCCGACGCCATTCAGAACGCGATAATAATCGTCGAAGTCGCGATACCCGCTCAGCCGGTAATCCAGCATCAGCCCCTTGAAGCCCAGATCGAGCACCAGCCTGTCATCGGCCAGCTTGATCGTGTCTTTCAGGAAGAGCTGCAAGGTGTCGCGCTGCGACCGATAGTCGCGGCGCAGATAGACCAGTTCGTCCAGATTGGGCGCGCCGTCGGGCGCGCCGTCGGTGGTGTTGTAGCGCGCCTGGGTGCGGTGATATTTGTCGACCTCTGCCCAGATGCCTGCTTCCAGCGCGTTGCTGCCAATCTCCCAGTGCAGCTTGCTGGTGATGCCATAGCGGTCGCCGCCAACGCCGGACTTGCCATATTGCACGCCCCTGGGGGCGGTGACGGCCAGCCCGGCCTGCAACTGCGGCCTGTAGCGGCCGAGCGAATTGGCGTAGCTGTCGGGCGACACGCCATAGCCGTCCTTATCCTCCCAATATAGGGTGGATTCCGCCCATACTCCGTCCGCAATCCCGGCATGGACGGTCGCGCCATAGAGCCGATCCTTGCGAACGTTGATGGCAAGGTTATAAACGGACGTGTAAGCGCTGTTGGAATAGTAGACGCCCGGTACTGTGGGATTGAATCCGGGGGTCGTGTTCGGCACATTTTCGATATAGGCATAGTCGCGCCCACACTGGCCCAGTGCATTTTTCACGGTGCAGTTATATTGGGCGCGGGTGATGGTGGGCGAGTCATAGTCGAGGAAATCGTTCGACACGAATTTCAACCGCGCCCAGCTGTCGCCACCCAGATCGGCGTGGATCTGTCCTTCCCAATGTTCGCGGTCGACGGTGCCGGGGCCGCGCCACAGGTCGCTGTTGAGCTTGGTGCGGCTGACATAGGCCTTGAACGGCCCGATCTGCCCGGTGCTGGCGCGGATGAAGGTGCGCTTCATGTCGAAATCGCCGAAGCTCTGCGACACGAACAGGCCCATCTCGTCCTGCGGGGCGATGCTGTTATACTGCACCACGGGACCAAGGGAGGAATAGCTGGGCAGGCCGACATCGCCCGCCCCGACCGAGGCGACGACCGCGCCCAGATTTTCATTGTCGACATAACGGAACACCGGGCTGCCGCCAAAGGCATCGCTGCGCCCGGTGGGGATGCCGTCGACCACGAAGCCGATCTGGTCGAGGTTGAAAGCGCGGGTCTGGACGCTGTTGCCGAATTCGTAAAGGCCTAGCGCGCCGTCGGTCTGCACGTTGAAGCCGGGTAGCTGCTCCAGCATCTTGAGGCCCGAAATGCCCGAAGGCGCCGATAGCAGCGCCTCCCGCGTCACCGCCACGACATTGCTGATCTTGTCCTCGCCAATCGCTTCGGACGATTGCGAGACGCGGCGCCCCGTGACGGTGATCGCGTTGCTCTCGTCGGCCGAAGCGGGATCCTGTGACCAGGCGGCGGAGGGCAGGCCTGCCACGCAACAGGAGAGTAGGAGTGCCGCATGAGATGCGCGGCGGAAAGCAGGAATCGAAGGCATATTGGCTCCCTGTTGGCCCGTCTGGGGGCGTCACGAGCCTCTCAGGAGCGCGTTCCCAAGGATGCGCCTTTCCACTCCAGTCGCTTCCCTGCTGGCGAACGCTCGGCCTGCCGGACGGGTCTATTGCATAGTTGCAATTTGAAACGAAGCGATGAGGAAAATCCGCTACTCGCTTATGCCTAATCCGAGGATACGGCCATCAGAACAGATCCGTCGGCAGGCAGAGCAATGACGGGTCGTCGCCTGACGAAGTGCGCATCATGCAGTGTACGACGATCATGGGCGACTGGTGGTCGCGACATCGTCGGGTCCTTTCAGGCAAAAGGCGTGGCGAACTCAAGACGAATGCCACCGGGAATGAAGATGAGGAAATGGCGCGTCGAGGAAGTCGGGCTGATGGGGCCGGGCGCGGCATCGACCACCACTTCGGGATGCGCCGTTACTGCGTCCCACGCCGCATCCAGCGCGGCATCGTCGGCGACTGACAGCGAGAGATGATGGAGGCCGATATTGGCGCGCCGGTCGAAGGCCCGGGCGGTGAGCGGGTCAGCCGCGCGCCACAGCGTCAGCAGGATCGCGCCGTCGGACACGAAGATGGACGGATAGTCCGGAACGCCGCCCGTCTCCGCGAAGCCCAGCGTGCCGCAGAAGAAGGCGCGCGCCTGATCGAGATCGGGTACGGTGAGGCCGATGTGATGGACACCCTGGGTGAGCTTGCCGGTCATGATTCCTGTCCTTCCAGTTGGGTAATGCGGGCACGCAGCGCCGCGATTTCGTCGATGAGGGGTTGGGAAGCCCGCCGGACCTCTACCCCGGTGAAGCGCGGGGTGATGTGCTGCGGACAGTTCCAGTCGAAGCCGATGACATCGATCAGGAAGGCGCGCTCGGGCTCTGCCGCATAATCAGGCGGCATCAGCGCGGCGATGTCCGCCGGGTCTTCGCTGGCACGGGCATGTCCAATCATCTTGAGCCGACGGCGGTTTGGATAATCCATCAGGAACAGCGCGACGCGGTCGTCGGCGGCGACATGGGCGGTGGAGAGATATTGCCGATTACCGCGATAGTCCGCGAAACCGATACGATTGCCCGTCACATGCCGCAGGAAACCCGCCGGACCGCCGCGATGCTGGACATAAGGCCATCCATCCTCGGAGACGCTCGCCATGTAGAAGCTGTCGCGGGCCGAGATGAAGTCCAGTTCGCGGTCGGTCAGCCTGTCGACCGGACCGGCACCGGCTTCCATACGGGCATAGGAAGCACGTGATCCGGCAGCCGCCTGCAAGGCTCGGGCGCCGAGACCGAAGAGGGTATGGAGGAAAGTCTGTGCCATGGGCTGGAAATAGCGCGTTGCTACAATGGCGATAATCCGCGATGATTGGTCTTCACTATTTCAATTTGAGGAATAATGGATCGTTTCGAGAGCCTTTCCGCCTTTGTCGCGGTGGCAGACCAGCGCGGCTTTGCAGCGGCAGCGCGGGCGCTGGAAATGTCGCCGCCGGCCGTCACCCGTGCGATCGCGGCGCTCGAACGTCATCTTGGTGTCACTCTGTTCCATCGCTCGACGCGGGCGGTGTCGCTGACGGACGAGGGGGCCGCCTTTCTCGACCGGGCACGGCGCATATTGTCCGAATTGCGCGAGGCGGAGCAGATCGCGATGGGAGGGCGGTCCGTGCCGCGTGGGCAGCTCTATGTGACCGCTCCGGTGATGTTCGGGCGTCTGCATGTGCTGCCTGTCATCAACGCGCTGCTGGCGACCCATGCCGGACTGACAGCACGCATGATGCTGCTCGACCGCAATGTCCGCATCATCGAAGAGGGGATCGACGTGGCGGTGCGGATCGGCGCGTTGACCGACAGCGCGCTGCGGGTGGTGACGATAGGATCGGTGCGGCAGACCATCGTGGCAAGTCCGGCCTATCTTGCCGAGCATGGTGTGCCCAAGAACCCTGCCGATCTCTCGAGGCATCGCTGCGTTGCGGGCAGCGGGGTGCGCGTCGGCAGCGCCTGGCCTTTTGGACCGCGAGGCGAGACAATCGCGGAGGCGGTTCCCCGGCTGACCGTCAATAGTATCGACGCGACCATCGCCGCGGCGGAGGCGGGCGTGGGGCTTGCCAATGTGCTGAGTTACCAGTCCGCAGCGAACATCGCGAGCGGGCGGCTGGCCGAGGTGCTGGCGGATCATGCGCCGCCGCCCATACCGGTGAGCCTGCTCTACGACCCCGGAAGGGCCGCCATGCCTGCGGTTCGCGCCTTCATCGAGGCGATGCGGGAGCAGGCAAGGCAGATGGCGTGGCGTTGATGAAGAATCGCTGTTGAAGCGCGGTTGAATCCCGCCAAAGTTGAGCGCTGCTAAATCCAGCTCATCGATGAAGGCCTCAACCACTCGCACCGGGTTATCCTCGGCGACATAATCATCAAGCGATACAGGCAGAAAGCTATCCTGCCGCCGATCTTGCCCGTCGACGAAATGCCTCATGACCAAGTCTCCCGAAACGCCAGGAAACCCAATCACAAGCAGGCGTTTTTACAGAGCATCGGTCGATGTCCTTCAGCTTGCTCCCCTAATCGCCTCCGGCGTCAGGATCAGGGTGAGGAGAATGAGGGCGATGCCAATATATCCCCAGGCGCCCATGCCTTGCCAGGCGATCTTCATGCTGCCAGCGTTGGAGCGTGACGATCTGGCCAGCCGCATCGCGCAGATCATCGTGCCGGTGACGGCCATCGCCGTCAGCAATGCGCCGAAGAGGAACCAGACGGCTTTCGTCCACAGGCCGCCGAACGTGCCGAAATGCAGCGGATCGGCCATTTCGGAAAGGCGCTGATGCGCGCTCAGTGCGCGTCCATCCAGCCGCGCGACAACCCGCGACGTCGCCGGATCGACCACCACCGCATTGGCGCGGTCGCGTACCAGCCAGGCGGATGATTGGCCCAGAAAGATGACGCCATTGTCGGGTGTGATGCGGATTTCCCGAATATCGAGCGCAGGATCGGCTCTGCGCGCAATGGCAACCAGCCGGTCCAGCGCGACGCTGGTCGGCATCGCACGAGCCGCGATCACGCTTGCTCCCTCAGCCGACATGGCCCGGGCGGTGGCCCCCCATCCCTCGGGCGCCACCCGTGATGATGGCTACTTTTCCTTGCATCCGGCCCATTTCAACCACTCCCAATCTGCTCGGACGCGAGGGTCCACTCGTTGATGTCCCCGATCAGGCGTCGGCCAGGATCAGGTCCGACGCCTTTTCGCCGATCATGATCGCGGCGGCGTTGGTGTTCCCCGAGACGATGCGCGGCATGATCGAGGCGTCCGCCACCCGCAGACCCGCGATGCCCCGTACGCGCAGGCGCGGATCGACGACAGCATGCTCGTCGGCGCCCATCGCGCATGTGCCCACGCCGTGGAAGATGCCGTAACCGAAAGTGCGGGCATGTTCGAGCAGTGACGCCTCTTCATTCTCGTCCGGATGGTCGCCGGCAGGCCCTTCGATTATTGATGCGAGCGCAGGCTGGCGGGATATCTCACAGCTGATGCGAAGACCCGCGGCGATCTTCCGGCGATCCTCGGCAGCGTCGAGGAAGTTGAGCAGGATGCGCGGCTGACGGGTCGCGTCGCCGCTGGCGACATGGATCGATCCGCGGCTTGCCGGACGCAATTGGCAAGCAGCGATGGTGACGCCGGGAAAGCTGTCGATCTCGCCCGTGGCGGGATCGGCCGAGGCGCTCACCATATTGACCTGTATGTCCGGGATGTCGAGCACCGCCTCGCTGCGGACAAACCCCATGACAGTGGCAGGCGGCGCGGATAGCGCCCCCTTCCGGGCGAACAGATATTTCGCCACCTCGCCCATCAGGCCGACGCCGCTCACCGCCGTGTTGATCGACGGGGTGCCCGGCCGCAGGCGGAAGCGCAGCATGGTGCACCAATGGTCCTGAAGGTTCTTGCCCACGCCCGCCAGCGGGTGGCGCACCTCGATGCCTGCCGCACGCAGGATCGCCGGATCGCCGATGCCCGAAAGTTCGAGCAACTGCGGGGAATTGACCACGCCTCCGCACAGGATGACTTCCCCCCGGCAGGCGATCTCGCGCGTCTCGCCGCCCTTGCGGACACGCACCCCCTTCGCCCGGCCCTCCTCGATGAGGATGCCGGTCACCAGAGTGTCGGTTTCGACCTTGAGGTTCTTGCGGTGCATGATCGGGTGGAGATAGGCGACCGCGCTCGACCGGCGCCGCCCGCGCCGCTGGGTGGCCTGGATATAGGCAAAGCCCTCCGGATCGCCCCGATTATAGTCATCGACCAGCCTGTGTCCCGCCTGCGAGGCGGCTGCGAGAACGGCGTCCGAAACGGGATCGCGGGGGACGTCGGAAACCGTCAGCGGGCCACCGGCGCCATGGGCGTCGTCCGCCCCCCGGCATTGGTCCTCGCTGCGCTTGAACAGAGGCAGGACATCGCTCCATCCCCAGCCGGTGCAACCAAGCTGCGACCACAGGTCGTAATCCGCCGCCTGTCCGCGCACATAGATCATGCCATTGATGGAAGAGCTGCCGCCGAGGACGCGTCCGCGCGGGTACGGCGCGGACCGGCCCGCGTTGATCCCGCCCAGTTCCGACGTGTAGTTCCAGCTAAGCGGCGGAGCCTCCATCGTATAGCGGTATCCGGCGGGAATGTGGATCAGGCTGTTCAGGACAAACTGCCGGGGATTGCGGAACGGACGATCATCGCCCCCGGCCTCGATCAGCAGGACGCGGTTGCCCGTCCGCGCACTGAGACGGTTGGCCAGGACGCAGCCCGCCGACCCCGCGCCGACTATGATATAGTCGAACTCCATGTCGTCCTCCCGTCCGTCCTGCGAATCTGTCAGGCGGCGACCGCGCCCATCGCCTTTTCCAGGCGGAAACCTTCATAGCCGCCCTCCGCCACCGCTGCGCACCTGTTGCGGTAGGCATCGAGACCGGCGAGATAGAAGGAAAAGACGCGCGGTTTGCCGGGAATATTGGCACCCATGGCCCAGGAGTCCGCATTTACCATCAGCGTGTAGTTGGCCACCTCGCCCACGTGCGCAACCCATTCTTGTTGGGCTGGTTCGCTGGCCTCAATTGTCGTGTAGCCGTTCCGACGCATCTGCTCGATGCAATCGCCGACCCATTCGACCTGCTGCTCGATCGCCAAGGGAGCGTTGACTATGATCGAAGGGCTCTGCGCGCCGTCGATCATGAACAGGTTGGGAAAGCCTGCGATGGCGATGCCGAGGTAGGTCTGCGGTCCGGACGACCACACGTCCCCGAGCGAAAGGCCACCTTTACCGGTGATCTTCAGCTTGAGCACGGCCCCGGTCACAGCATCGAATCCAGTCGCCAGGACGATATCGTCGAATGCATGGACTGCACCACCCGCGACGATCCCTTCGGCACAGAACCGTTCGAGCGGCGCTTTCCTCAGGTCCACCAGCTGGACGTGCGGGAGATTGAAGGTTTCATAGTAGTTGGTGTCAAGGCACGGCCGCTTGGCACCGAACGGATATGCCTGCGAGGTCAGGACAGCAGCTGTCTCCGGGTCGTTCACCTTGGCCCGGATCTTGCGCTTGATGAAATCGGCGGCAAGGTCGTTCGCTTCCTGGCTGAGCAGGATGTCACGGAAGGACTGGATGAAAGCGAAGCCGCCCAACGTCCAGCAGCGCTCGAACTCGGCCTCGCGCTCCTCGTCACTGACCTCAAGCGCACTGCGCGTGCTCAGCATCCAGCTCAGCCCTCCCGAAGAGGCGCGACGCACCTCGCGGTCCCTGGCGAATTGCCCGTGCTTCTGCCGAATCTCGTCCGCCGAGAGCGCGCGATTTTCGGCCGGCAGGCTGAAGGCCGGGGTGCGCTGGAAAACCGTCAGGCTGGCCGCTTCCTGGCCGATGACCGGGATGCTCTGCACGCCAGACGAGCCGGTGCCGATGATTCCGACCCGGCGGCCGGTGAAGTCGACAGGATCCTCCGGCCAGCGGGCGGTATGGAACAGGCGGCCCTTGAATTCCTCCATGCCGGCAAAGGGGGGCGTGTTCACCGAAGTCAGCGGTCCCACCGCGAGAATGAAGTAGCTGGCACGGAAGGTGCCGCCGCGATCGGTCTCGACCAGCCAGCTTTGCCTGTCCTCTTCGAAGGTAGCTGCCGTGGCCGTCGTCTCGAACAGGATGTCGCGGCGCAGGTCCAGCGTGTCGGCGACATAGGACAGATAGTTCTGGATCACGGGCCCCTTGGAATAGCGCTCCGGCCAGTCCCACCCGCGCTCGATCTCGTCCGAGAACTGATACTGGTAATCGGTCGATTCCACGTCACAGCGCAGGCCCGGATAGCGGTTCCAGTACCACGCCCCGCCCACGTCCTTGCCCGCCTCGATCAGCTTGGCCGACAAGCCCTTCTCCCGCAGGTTGTGCAGCATGTACAGCCCGGCAAAGCCGGCGCCGACCACGATCGCGTCTACTTCATTCGTCATTGGACACATCCTTTGGAAGCCGGTGAGATAAGACCATGCTGCTGCATGTCGGCGAGGTGCTTGTGCAGATACGCCTCCGTCAGGGCCGGTGGCGCTTCGCTGCCGTCGTTCCGCAGCGCGTGGGCGAAGGCCCCTCCCGCACGGACCTGGCTCCGCGTCATGGGCGCGGCGAAGGCGGAAAGAATCGGCAGGGCGCTGGACTGACGAGCCTGGGCGGGCAGGCGCTCCAGCCGTGCCTCAAGCTGCGCCAGCCATTCCGAATGGCTGCTTGCCCGATCGAGGGGGTAGCCGGCCGATTCGATCCAGTCGGCGATGCGGTCGAGCGAGGCCGAACCCGTTTCGATGGAGGGAGCAACGTCGAAGCTGCGATAGCCTGGCTCGCCGGCCAGTGCGAGATCGACCATGGCGCGGGCGACATGGTCGACCGGCAAGCCTTCAAACCCTGCCGGGTCGGCGGCATCGGCATAGAAGGAAGGCGGGCGTACCCCCGCCAGCACGAGACTGGCCAGAAGGCGGATGAACAGGTCCGGGACGTTGATCTGCCCGACGAATTTTCGATGCGCCATCAGCATCCCGCACCGGAACACATTGACCGGCAGGCCGAACTGCTCATGCGCATGGCGCAGCAGCACCTCGCCGGCCCATTTGCTGGCGGCATAGCCGACAGCATAGTCATCGCCGAGCGCAATCCGGGGCAGGGCGGCGCGTATGTCGGCCGTTTCCAGATCGGCCCCGCCGACGCCGGGCAATCCCGAGACCGCCCGGGAGGAGACGAAGTCGATCGGTTTGATCCGCCCGGCAAGCGCCAGTTCGATAAGGGCGAGAGTCCCTGCCACATTGGGTTGGAACAGGTCCTTGTAGGACATGCGGTGGTTGACCAGTGCGCCGACATGGACGATCCGGTCCACCCGTTGGGCGAGATCGTCCCGAACGGCTGCATCGATGCCAAGGCCCCGCTCGCCCAGATCGGCGGCAATGACCTCGAGATGGTCGGCCGCAAGCTCGCTGAACCGCTTCGCAAGTTCGGCGTCATCTGCGCCGTAGGCGTCTTCGAGCCGGCGCCGCGCATCCGCCTCGTCCACGCCCCGGACCAGGGCGATCACCCTGCCGCCCAGCGGGGCGAGGCGCTCCAGCCATTCGAGCGTGACGAAACGGCCCAGAAATCCGTTCGCGCCGGTCACCAGCACCACGCGCGTCAAGGCCGCATCCTTGGCGGGACTCGCGCCCCTGCCCACCCCGTCCGGCAGCAGGCGCGCGGGGTCGAGGTCCGCAGCCTCAAGCACCTGCGCATTTTCGCCATGGACAGCGGCGAAGGTCAGGCTGTCCTCCTCCTGGCCGCCGCGAAGCATTTCGGCCCAGCGCCGCGGACCGCCGCTGGGGCTGAGGATGGCGCTGGCCGAGATGGCGGTTCCGAAGACATCTTCCAGCAGCATGGACAGGGTGATCGCGTCGAAGGAATCGCCGCCAAGGTCAAGAAAGCTGGGGTTGCCCGACAAATCGATATCGTCACGCCCCAGCGTAGCACGCAGGGCAAGCGCGATGCGCTCCTCGATCGTCAGACCCGAGTCCGGATTGCGCAGCATCAGCACCTCTTCGCGCTGGCGCGCCGCAATGCCATCATAGAGCGATTCCAGGCGCTCCTGATATTTGCGGTTGAACGCGGCCCTGAGCGGCTTGCGAATGGTGGACAGCAGACCGCTTTCGATCGTGAAGGGTTCATCCTCGATGATGAAATCGCGCGGGATTTCGAACTTGCGCAGACCGGCCTTGTGCGCGGCCTCGGCCAGGCCGGCGTGAAGCAGGCTGCGCAGTTCCGTCTCGTCAGGGGCATGGCCCAGCCGCCCGGCCGCAAGGTCGCGGTCGGGCACGATCACCGCGACCAGATTGGGCCGGAACGAGGTGCCATAGAGATAGATCTGCCTGATCCAGGGAACCGACCCGGCATATTCGATCTCCAACTGGCTCAGCGCGACATATTCGCCCTGGGAAAGTTTCAGCACATTATTCCGCCGGTCGATCCAGACCAGTTCCTCGCCCTCGCGCAGTTCGAACACATCGCCGGTCAGGATCCAGCCATTCTCGTCGCGGATCCCGGCCGTGGCCTTGGCATCCTTGTAATAGCCGGGAATGGCGCTGCGCGTCTTGACTGCCAGTTCGCCGCGCGGCCAGGGGCGGTCGGTATTTGAATAGCCGAGCTCAGGCACGTCGCGCAGCTCGAAATCCGTGACGAAGCGGCGGTCGAGCCGGCCGTCGAAGGTCACGCCCGAGGTTTCGGTCGAGCCATAGCCTACGCATAGCGGAACGCCGAACGTATCCATGAAGAATTGGCGCAGCTCTCGCGATATCGGGGCGCCGCCGACCACTGCAAAGACCAGCCGGTCGCCCAGGAACGTCTTTGCCATGGCCTGGCGAACCGCGGTCTCCGCCTCGGTCCGGTCCTGGCCCCTGCTCACCCGGTGCAGGACCTCGCCAAGGAAATATTGGTAGATCTGCTCGATCACGCGAGGAAACAGGTTGAGGTGGGTCGGCCGGCTGATCCGCAGGTCGTCGAACAGCGAGGACATGTCGCTCTTCAGGGTGAAAAACACCGTCCCACCCTGGGCGAGGGTACGGAACACATGCGAGTAGCCGAGCGAGTGGTTCATCCCCGCGAAGATGAGCGCGATATTGGCCTGCGGCTTGTCCACCTGAAGGATCGGCAGGCGCACGATCGCCTCGCTGTAGATCGCCCCCTTGGGCTTGCCCGTGCTGCCCGATGTGTAGAGGATCGCCAGCATGGCATCCTGGCCAGCGGGATCCGCCGGGAGCGGTTCGAATGTCCGCTCCCGCCCAAAGGCGATCAGTTCGTCGATGGTGGCGAGGGCGATTGCGTGGCCGGCTTGGGCCAGGGCCGCGCGCGCGCGCGCGATGATTCCCGCATCCTCGTCGATGCGGAGATCGGCCGACAGCACGACGAAGCTGCGCAGGGAGGGCGTGGCGAGGGCGAAGGGGACCATCCGCTCCACATCGCGGATGTCGACCAGCATCGCTGCCGGCGCAATCTCGTCCAGGATCGTGCGGGTGTCCTCCGCCGCCTGGGACGCCAGCAGGGGCACGTGCACCGCCTGGGCGAAGATCGCCGCGAGTATGCCGGTGGTGATGTCAATTCCCGGCTGGCCGAACAGCGCAACGAATTCACCCGGCCGGACGATGTGCTCGTCATGCCGTCGCCAGGCTGTGGCAAGTCCGGTCACCCTTTGCCCAAGTTCGGCATAGCTGATCGTGGAGAACGCATCGAGATAGTCGCGCACCCGCGTGGCTTCTTCCGTCTCCACCATGCGCCAGGCGCGCTCGCCCAGCGCGGGATGATTGGCATAGGCATCGAACAGCAGCGAATAGGCCTGGGTCAGCGGAAATCCTGGCTGGACGATCGCAGCTGTGACGCGATCGTCAGGCTGGATAGCCCGGAGCTGCTCATCGACTGGCGGGCTCTCCCCGGGAAGGGTTGCCACGTCCGCCCATTCGTCCACCTCTTGGGTCATCCTCTTCTCCTCTTGGGCCGACTGAAGACGGCCCCTTTGTGAAGCATTCACTTCCTTTCATGTCAAGACGCAGACTGGACTATACGCCCGTGCCGGAATAACTGGACCAGGGGATGGCCCGCATATTCAGGCATTTTTCCAAGGCTTCCGGGCCCTCGACACGAAGGCCGAAGCAGGAAAAAAAGCTATTGGAAGGACGTGAATGCATGAATCTTCGACCTTCAACAGCCGGCGAACCGCCAGCCACAGCACGGCGGCGTCGAAGGCCAACGGAAGAGGTCCGCGCCCTTATCCTGGCCGCCGCACGTTCGGAATTCGCTGAAAAAGGAATGGCCGGGGCGAAGACGCGGAAAATTGCGGAGCTGGCAGGTATATCCGAGCGGCTTCTGTTCAAATACTTCGTCAACAAGGCTCAATTATTTAGAATATCGATAGTGGAGCCTTTTCGTGACAAGATAAATGACCTGCATGCCGAACTGGATTCGATGGCGCCGGATATCAGGGAAAGGAACTTGCACGGCGCGCAGGAAACCTATCTTTTCCTCAGCAAGAATAGCGACCTTTTGAAGGCCTTGATAAAATCGAGCGAAATTGGTCGTGAGATAGGATATAGCCTGTCGGATTTATTATCCGGATCGGCCGACAGAATTCGGGAGCAGCACGTCAATTCTCAAACGGTCCCGATAGTCGAGCCGGGACGGGCAGTTCGTTATGCCTTTGCAATGGTGGCCGGTTCCGTCCTTCTGCACGACTGGCTATACCCGGATTCCGAGATCGGAACCGAGAATGACATGGCGTCAGTGACTGCAATCATACACAAGATTCTTCATCCGAACCTCTAATACCAAGTCCTCACCTGTCATCCATTCGTTATGGTGAAATTTCTACTATTGGCGTCATTCCCCCCGCCGCGGCCGCCGCGAATGTCGCCGGTGAGTAGCCAAGTGCAGATCTTTGCCCCCGCGAACACCGCATCCCAATTGCCTCGGCAGGGCCAACGAATATGCGCAACTCGTCGAAAGCCTCATCCCACCGGGAACGCGGATCACGGTTCCGGCAGGTTCCATGCTGTTTGCGGTCGACCTGAACCGACCGACCCACGATAATCTAGTGCCGGCGATAGCGGCGGCGGCTGTCGGCCTTGGCCGGGCTTGTTCCTTCGTTACTGCACGTTTGCCCAGCGAAAAGCAGTACCTGGCGTTTCCCTCTCCGCCTCCGGCCGCGGCACTTCTAACCAAGATGTCCGGCGATCGCCCGAATCATGAGTTATCGCCATTCATCATTATGTTACAGTATTATGACATTGGTGAGACAATGCAGTATGTCACTGTTTTAATGCCAAAAAAATATAGAACCGGAGACTGAAGCGGTCTTGTTATGGTGTCATGATTCTGCAATATTCATAGCGATAATAGAAAGATTTTTTTGGAGAATATCGATGAGGAAGGTGGCGGCGATTCTTGTTCTGGCCTTGGCGGCACAAGGCTCGACTGAGGCATTTGCTGCTGATGAGACGATTGTCGTGGGTGTTTCTGATCGTGGTCTTGCATCGGCAGCGCTGCTTTCAGGCGATTACCGTGATGCGGCCCGTCGCTTGGAGTCGCTGCGTTCTGATTTTGCTGATGATCCGGCGCGTCTCATCAATCTTGGGAATGCTTATGCTGGCATGGGCAGACTCAAGTCCGCGCGAAATGCTTATCAAGCGGCTAGCTTCGCACCGGACACCGTTCTGATTACGGCGGATGGGCGACAAAGCTATTCGCGCGAAATTGCGCGCAATGCTATACGGCGTCTGAAGACGAATTTCGCCATGCGTTGAGTCAACTGGCAAGGCGCGCCTATTTCGCAGTGGCGCGCATGTTTCATAGAAGCCACTTGGCGCTGAGTTGATCGAGCGTCATAAAGTTGTCATCTTAATTTCTCTGATCTGTCATTTCGGTGAAACCTCCTTGTCTTTTATGACGCCTAGGTGCTCCAGCCAGGGCGACAGGGGGCGTTGTCCGATTCGTTTTCCCCTTGCGCTCCGCAACCAATTTTAAACCGGCTCAAGCCGGAGCGGAGACCTCATGGCCAAGCATAACCGTTTTCACACCCTTTTAATGGCGAGCTGTGCGTGCGCCGCACTGAGCGCCTGTGGCGCCGATGATATCGCTTCGCCCGGTACCGGCGGTAATGTGATCATCAACCCGACGCCCACGCCCACGCCCACGCCGACGCCGACTCCCACCCCGACTGCGATCACAGCCGCCGCTGGCTGTCCGACAATCGCCGATCCCAAAGGGCTGGCTGACGAAGGCACCATTTCCGGTTCCAATGGCGATACCTGGCGCGTCTGCACGCTGCCTTCGATCATCGCTAAAAGCATCACCTTGCCGAAGATCGCCGGGCTCGTCTATCAGATCAAGGGCCGCGTCGATGTCGGCTGCGATAGCGGTTTCGCGGCGCCAACCGCATCAGCGCCGCTCACTAGTTCGACCGTCGGTTGCACTGCGGCCAATGGCTTCTCGTTGACCGGTGGTCAGCTGACCGCCGATACCAATGTAACGTTGACCATTGATCCTGGCGTCGTTCTTTATGGTGGCACCGGCACTAGCTGGCTGGCCGTCAACCGCGGCAACAAGATCAATGCAGTCGGCACTGCGAGCTTGCCGATTGTCTTCACCAGTCGCGACAATCTCAACGGTAACGCCACCGAAAACTCGATCGGTCAGTGGGGCGGCGTTGTTCTGCTCGGCCGTGCGCGTACCACTGACTGCAACAGCGGCTCGGTCGCTGCCGACACTTGCGAACGTCAGACGGAAGGCTCGGCCGATCCGGCAACTTTCGGCGGTCGTGACGACGCCTATAATGCGGGCACCATGAAATATGTGCAGATCCGCTATTCGGGCTATGTGCTTGGCGCCAATACCGAACTCCAGGCGCTGACCGGGGAAGGCATCGGCAGCGGCACCACGCTGGACTATATCCAAAGCTTCAATAGCTCGGACGATGGCGCGGAATTCTTCGGTGGCACCGTGCGAATGAAGCACTATATCGCGGCCGGGGCGGACGATGACAGCCTCGACGCCGACACGGGCATCCAAGGGCGTTTCCAGTACGTTCTGTTGGTACAACGCCCAGGCCAGGGCGACGCTCTGATGGAAATCGACAGCAATGGCCTGGAAAGCGACACGCCGCGGCAGAACACGATTGTGGCGAACTTCACAGCGCTTCAGCCCAATGTCAGCAGCAATAATGAAGCGAATGACCAGGCGTCCATTCTGAACCGCGGCAATAGTGACCTGACGCTGGTCAACGGCATTGTCGCCACCCCGAATAATGAGTGCGTCCGCTTGCACGGCACCGGGACGGCTTCCACCCGCGCTACGCTGACGGCCCGTTCGGTTCTACTGCAGTGCAATGCGACGAAGTTCATCGGTTCGGGCAGCGGTTCGACCGCCTACACCGCAGCCGACGTCGCGTCGCTCTTCACCGGCAACAACAACAATGTGTCCTATACCTCGTCGCTAAGCGCCGTGTTCATCAACGGAACGAACGAAACGACGGGCGTAACCGCGACCGACGCGAAGACACTGGACGCCTTCTTCGACACGACGACCTATGTCGGCGCGGTCAAGGATGCGAACGACACCTGGTTCGCGGGCTGGACCTGCAACTCGGCCTTCGCGCCGTTCGACAACACGAGCACCGCTCGCCGCGCCTGCACCTCGGTGCCGCTGTAAAACCGGCCTGAGCTAATGCGGGGCGGGATGAGGTCTTCACTGGCCGCATCCCGCCCCGATGCTTGCACTTGATAAAATTAGGGGACTTCCGATGGCGACGCCGCTCAACTTCGCGGGCCTGCTGCTTCTTTCTTCCGCGCTGGTTGCGCCGGCTGCTCTAGCGCAGGAAGCGACCGCGCCCGCCGATGCCACCATCAGCCAACCGGAATCGGCCGATCCGGCGGAACAGCCCGGCCGTTCCGCCGCCGAGGCGACGCCCGACGTTTCGATCCCCGGTTCGGACATCATTGTGACTGGGCGGCGCGGCTCCAACATCCAGAAGAGCGTCCCAGCCGTGGTGTCCATCCTGTCCTCGGCGGACATCGCGCGCACGGGCGACGGCAATATCGCGGGTGCGCTTGGCCGCGTGACCGGCATGTCCGTGGTCGGCAACGGCTTTGTCTATGTCCGCGGCCTTGGCGATCGCTATTCGCTTGCGCTGCTCAACGGTTCGCCCTTGCCGAGCCCCGAGCCGCTGAAGCGCGTCGTCCCGCTGGACCTGTTCCCGACCAATATCGTCTCCTCCTCGCTGGTTCAGAAGAGCTATTCGGCCAACTATCCCGGCGAGTTCGGCGGCGGTGTCATCAACCTGACCACGACCGTCATCCCGGCAGAAAGCTTCGTGACGATCAGCGGCGGCATTGGCGCCAATGACGAAAGCAGCTTCCAGCCGGGCTACAGCTACTTTGGCAGCAAAAGCGACTGGACCGGTTTCGACAACGGCAGCCGCGATCTGCCACCGGCACTTGCAGCTTTTTTCCGCAGCGGTGAGCGCATCAGTTCGGGCAATGTCGATACGCCTGAAATTGCCGGCCAACTCGTTCGCTTCAGCAATGCGACGGTGCAGCGAATTTCCGATCTCGATCCCAATTATTCGGCAACGATCGCGGGCGGCACCTCGTTCGATCTGGGCGGTTCCACGCTCGGTGTGATCGCAACCGCTGGCTATAGCAACAAGTGGGTCGTACGCGACCAGCGTCAGCAGAATTCGATTACTCCGGACCTTTCCGCGCTCAACTCGGATTTTCAGCGAGTCACGACCGACAACCGCATCATCGTCAACGCCCTCATGGGCTTGGGACTGGAGTTTGGCGACAACAAGATTCGCTGGACGAACCTCTATATTCGCGACACGTTGAAGCATACTCGTCTCGGCATCGGCAATACACAGACCCAGCCGACCTCCGACATCATGGAGCAGGACACGGCCTGGTATGAGCGGCAGCTGATCGATACTCAGCTGGTGGGCGAATTCAAGTTCAGCCCCGAATTCAGTCTGGACGTGCGCGGCGGCTTCGCCAATTCGCAACGCGAGGCACCAGACGAACTGTCCTTTGAATATATTCGCACCAATTCGGATGCCGACCCCTTCGGCAACCTGTTTATCAACCGCCTGAACGGCAATACAGGTCAGACGGCCACCGTCAGCTATTCAGACCTCAATGAAGATCTATGGTCGGGTGGTTGGGATTTCACCTGGCGACCGTCACCGGCGCTGGGCGCGACGGTGGGCTACGCCTATGTCAGCACCAACCGCACCAGCTCGCGTCGCGACTTCCAGTTCCGCGCGTCGAGCGATATGCCCGAGGGCGTGGGGGTGTTGCGGCCCGATCTGCTGTTGGCGCCCGGGATCGTCGACTATTTCAATATCGGTTTGATTGAGACGAACGAAGGCAATCCGGCTTTCCGTGCGACACTGAAAAACCATGCGGGCTATGGCAAACTGAACTGGCAGATAACGCCGGAACTGTCGATTGATGCCGGCGTCCGCTATGAAACAGCAAAGCTAGCTGTCGCACCGTTACAGGTGTTCAGCACGCCTGGCGCCAGCACCGCCTCCACGCAGCTCAACAATAATTATTGGCTGCCCAGCGCGACGCTGACCTGGCAGGTTCAGGCAGACATGCAGGTTCGCCTGAACGCTTCCAAGACTATTGCTCGTCCGCAATTCCGCGAGTTGATCTATCAATTCTATTTCGATCCGGACAGCAACCGCCGGTACCAGGGCAACCCCCATTTGCAGGATAGCGAACTTTTCAACGCGGAAGCGCGCTACGAATGGTATTTCGCGCGCGATCAGCGTTTCTCGATTGCAGGCTTCTTCAAGAAGATCGACAAGCCGATCGAGACCTTCATCACACTCAACGGAGACAATTTCGTCACCAGCTTCGCCAATGCGCCAAAGGCAAATCTCTATGGGGGCGAAGTCGAGTTGCAGAAATATATCGACTTGTCGGGCGTAGGAAGCGATCCCTTTTTCGCCTCCCGCCGATTGGTTGCCATCGCCAACTATACCTATACCAAGTCCAAATTGAAGGTCGGCCCGAATGACGCCGTGGCGGTTTTCGGCGCGTCCTCGACTCTGGCGACCGACTATTTCCGAAACGGCGCATCGCTAACCGGGCAGTCGGACCATTTGGTGAATTTCCAGCTTGGCGTCGAGGATCAGGAAAGCCTCTCGCAGCAGACACTGATATTCTCCTATGCCAGCAAGCGCGTGACAAGCCGCGGCCTTGCCAATCAGAACCAGCCTGATGTTTATGAATATCCCGGCCTTAATCTGGACTTTGTCGCGCGACAGGGCTTGCGCGTGGCGGGTCGGCAGTTCGATGTGAAGTTTGAAGCCCGAAATATTCTCGGCAATAACTATAAGGAAACTCAGTCCAACGGGACTAACACCGTGATCTACAATAAATACCGTATCGGCCGAACCTTCAATTTTTCACTGTCGACCACTTTCTGATATTATTCGGTTCCTCATGGCGTGGCCGATCGGTGAGCGATCGGCCATAGCCTGTCAATCTTGCCTGCAAAGCGGCCTCCGTCGTGAGGCAAGCAACGCGGCTGGGAAAGGAAGTCGTCGTCCCTGCCCTAATGAGGGGCGGAGGGCGACCTACGCGGCCGAGCAGCTGCGTAAGCTGCATCGCTGTATTTCGGCGCGCGGGGACGATGTCGTCCTCCTCCTTCAGATGTAATCAGCGCCAAGGCTTCTCCCGATACCATTTGGTGATGATGTGCTTGACGCCGCTGCGCACCTTCATGCCGTGGTGCAGGCTGGCCGGATTATATGCGCCTTCCCTTAGCCGGTTGTTCCAGGCGAGCAGCTTGCCGGTTTCGGGTTGCACCGTCTTGCCAATCTTGGGGAAGCGGGTCGCGCCACCCGCGCCGGGTTCATTGAGGTAGACCATCAGCGTCCAGGTGCGGTTGCCAGCGACTGAGCAATATTTGTCGAAGTCAGGACCGTCCGGTTCGAAATAATCGGTATGCGCCTTGAATTCCTGACCCACGGCATAGCGCTGGCCCTGGATGGGCTCTCCATAAATAGGATTGATGCCGGCGAAGTCGGCCAGCTTGGCGTCGATGGTGGCGATGAAGGAATCGCCGTCGTCAAGGTCGCATGTCTCACTGGTGCGGAAGGCGCTGTCGCCATTGGCGTCCGCTATGGTGGAGGGACGACGGCAGGCTTCGATCCGGTCAATCAGATCGGCGCATTCCTGCTGCGAGAGGAAGCCGCGCTGGATGAACAGGGTGAGGTCGCGACTGGGGACGCGCTGTACACGCGCATGTCCGGCGATCCATAGCGGGTCTGCGTCGGGCGCAGAGGGAGGCATGCAGTCGGCCATATTCTGTCCTGAAGATGGGTGCGCCATGGCGCGAAGTCGGATTTGCTATTGCCCGTCGCGCGAAATGCAAGCCTTGATAATTCCCGCAGGGTGATTGTCATCATACAACCGCAAAAATGTTATCTTATAGTAACAGAAATTACCGAGCACTATTTTGGCAGAAGAGTGATTGAACTTGGGATACGTGCGTCATAGCAGAAAGCTGGCCGGCTGAACGTCCACCGTAGCGTTGCCAAGCCCACTTCAGCAGTTCCCTCACTTCGTTCTTATCATCGGTACAATCGGCGCTGTCCCAATCGGAACAGTACGGCGCGGCGAGTCAATTGGCTGCATTCCAAAGGGTGCAAGCGCGCTATAGCGGGAGTTGAACACGGGACAGAACTTCCACACTTGCGGAGCCTCTGTGGTTAGAGGTTCATCATGCGAAGCAAGCCACCAACGATTGGGATGGAAAACCAGCTTTTGCAGCTTCATATGGCTAATGCCGCCGCTTTCTGCGCCATGTTCCGCCAGGAACCTATTGGCTATGGCAAGTGGGGCGAATGGCATAATTGTTCTCCATTCCCCTTATGGTCTCCGCGAGTCGTTTGGGCAATGATGGTGCGTTTTCTGGGGCTAATTAGGTATATAGGTCCCAAAAAATTGGCCGCTGAACGACCGTGAAGGGTCGAGTTAATGGATTTGCGCGATGGAAGGCAGAGAAGGTGCCTTGCGGTCAACTTGCGATCGACACACGCGCTGCGGATTTCGCTGAGCCCGGCTTTGCCGAACGTGATCGCGGTCCTCAGGAGCCGTGCAATCAACCCCGGGGCGATTGTGACCGAGGTCGCAGAATCCATGTTTCACCGTGCCAATGCCGACATGGTCCGACGGGAAGTCCACCTCCTGTCGCTTGGCGGTTTCCCGGTCGCCTATGACGATTTCGGGACACGCGTTGCGTCGATAATCCAGTTCAAGGCACTGCCTGTCGAGGTCATCAACAGACATACCATCATTGAGGGATTTCGACGTCGGCTTCGGTCGTCTCCGGCCGCTCCCTTTGAAACCCGTGTATGCCAAGCCACCACTGGAGGGCCATGATGCCGCCTTTGGCGGGCTGGAGCAGCCCGATCATCAGGGTCAGCGATAGCGGCATGATGATCGCAAGGAGCATGGGCACGGATAGCTGCGCATCGTGCACCAGTGCGATGATCACTGGCGCCAACAGATGCCCAGTCAGGAAGATCGAGACATAGGCCGGGAAGTCGTCCGTCTGTTGATGCGACCAGTCCTGTCCGCAACGGGCGCAATGCGGAACGGGCTTGAGGAATCGAGAGAATAGCCTCTCATCCCCACATCGAGGACATCGGCCACGCAGTCCGCGCATCGTTGCTTCCCAACCCGTGACGGGCAGCGCCAGTGCCTCAGTCAGCACGGGCTCGGACGTACTCACCCGATCGGGATCGACTCCCATATTGTCGAAGGGCGACACCATGAAATCAGGCATTGATCATCACGGCCGCGGTTTCCGGGAATCGTTCAGGAAAGTTTGATCGCTTGGATTGCACAAGCCATATATACAATATTACTATTAATTGTTAACAATGATATTTGATGTATTAAACATCATGAGGCAAATATGATCACGTCGCAGCAAATGCGGGCCGCACGCGCTCTTCTCGGCTTGGACCAGCGTCAGTTGGCCGAATTGGCGGGATTGTCTCTCCCTACGATCCAACGGATGGAGGCGTCCGAAGGCCAGGTGCGGGGCGTGGTCGAGACTCTGGTTAAAGTGATCATGGCGCTGGAGAGCGCCGGTATTGAGCTGTTGGGCGAGAACGCGCCGAGCACAGGCGTCGGGCGCGGGGTCCGCCTTCGTGAACCTGCCAGTGGCGGCGTCAGGCGGTCGTCGTCCTCCATGCTGTACGACAAGATACCGGCTGAGGAAGCCGACAGGTGATGGCAGCCTCCTATACGCCCAAACTCCTCACAACGCTGCGCGAAGGCTATTCGGTCGCGAGCTTCCGGGCAGATGCCATAGCAGGATTGACTGTGGCCATTGTTGCGCTCCCGCTCGCGATGGCGCTCGGCATTGCCAGTGGAGCGACGCCCGACAAGGGATTGGTGACCGCTGTGATCGCGGGCTTCCTGATCTCGGCGCTTGGCGGATCGCGCGTCCAGATCGGCGGACCGACCGGCGCCTTCGTGGTCGTGATCTTCAACGTCATCGCCCAGCACGGCTATGATGGACTTCTGGTGGCCACGCTGTTGGCCGGGCTGATCCTCATCGCCGCCGGCGCCCTTCGCCTGGGGCGGATGATCAAATATATCCCGCACCCGGTTGTGACCGGCTTTACCGCTGGCATCGCGGTGATCATCGGGTCGAGCCAGGTGAAGGATTTTCTCGGCCTCTCGATCGAGCATGTCCCTGCTGAATTCATTCCGAGGTGGCAGGCCTATTTTGGCGCGATCGCCACCGTCAATTGGGTCACGCTTGGCATCGGCGTGGGCACGCTTAGCGTTATCGTCATGCTGCGCAAGCTTGCGCCGAAATGGCCCGGCTTCTTGATCGCTGTGGTGGCGAGTTCGCTCGCAGTTGCCCTGCTCAAACTGCCGGTCGACACGATCGGGTCGCGCTTCCCGGATATGTCGGCCGGTTTGCCGATGCCGTCGTTGCCGGAATTCTCCCTGGCCAAGGTCGCCGCAGTTCTCCCTTCCGCGTTCACGATCGCCTTCCTCGCTGGGATAGAAGCCCTGCTCTCCGCAGTCGTCGCCGATGGAATGGCCGGAACACGCCATCGCTCCGATCAGGAGTTGATCGGCCAGGGCGTGGCGAATTTGGGGTCGGCACTCTTCGGCGGCCTGCCGGCGACCGGTGCCATCGCACGCACGGCGACCAACATCCGTTCTGGAGCAAAGACGCCTGTTGCGGGAATGATGCATGCGGCTTTTCTGCTCCTGTTCATCCTCTTCGCCAGCGACCTGATGGCCTATGTGCCGATGGCGGCGCTCGCTGCAATCCTCTTCATGGTCGCCTGGGGCATGAGTGAGTACAAACGTTTCGTGGCCCTTCTGCGTATGCCGAACAGCGATCGTGCGGTACTTTTGCTGACTTTCGGACTGACGGTGCTGGTTGATCTGACAGTCGCAATCGGTGTCGGCGTAGCGCTCGCGTCATTGTTGTTCATGGCGCGCATGGCCGAAGCGGTCGAAGTTGACGCGGGGATCGCGCAAGAGTCCGAACTGGATGCAGAGGACATGCACCAACGCGATGCGCTTCCCCGCGGCGTCGAGGTGTTCCGGATCAACGGGCCGTTCTTCTTCGGGGTCGCCGGCGAACTGCTGGACACGTTGAGGCGGGTCGGTTCGTCGCCCAAAGTCCTTATCCTGCGCATGCGCCTGGTCCCGCTGCTCGATGCCAGCGGAGTGCAGGCGCTGGAGGAATTTGTCGAACAAGCCCGCATTTCCGGCGCGCGTGTAATCCTCTCCGGTATAAGGCCACAGCCGTTCGCCATGCTCAAACGCGCACGCCTTGGCCGGTCATCGGGCAAGCTCATCTACACGTCGAACTATGCAGAGGCGCTCATCGCCGCCGCAAAGATCGTCGAGGAAGCCTGACATGCCGGGAACTTTCAACTCATGCGCATAACGCGGGGGGCAGGCTTGTGCGCTGTCGATCGAAATGCGCAGGCCCAACGTGACGACGGTCCATTATCAGGAGAAGCAGATGAACGACCAAGATTATGTCTATGACGAAGAAACCGGGGAATGGATGCCAGCAGCGGAACTGGCAGTGCGCCATGCCGAAGCCGAGAGGGTCGAGGTGCGTGATGCCGTGGGAAACATACTCATCGATGGCGATCAGGTCACATTGATCAAGGATCTGGAAGTCAAAGGTGCTGGGCAGACGCTGCGGCGTGGCACACTTATCAAGTCGATCCGACTTACCGGCGACGCACAGGAAATCGACTGCAAATATGATGGCATTAAGGGACTGGTGCTGCGAGCGGAGTTTGTTCGGAAACGCACCTGATCATGAAGCAAACTGTCCGACACAGAGCATCAACAGGAAGCCCACCGTGCTGGCAACGCCGCCGATATAGGGGAAGGACCCGGAACGGGATCGCCGCAGCCGGATCATCAACTCGCCAAGCGCTGTGAGTGAATAAACCGGGAGTACCGGCGCGCAATCGAACCCAATTAGCGGACCGTCTGGACGCAGGAACGAAAATCGGCGGTTGAACGGCTACAAGGGGTCGGTTTCGCCGAAGGTGAACGCCGGATCGTGGGACAATCCTGCCGTTCGCGGATATGAGCAGGAATGGCGGGTCTTGGCGACACCCGAAATTCGATCCTTGACGCCAGTCATCCTGGTAATGGGTGAGATTGGCTGGGAACTCCTCCCAAAGATCTGCGGAATGCGGGATCGGGCCCTAGCTCGATAACCGCTAGCCAAGCCTAGCGTACGCAAACGTCTGACGAGCCTGGGAGACCCCCATTCTTCAAGTTTCGGTCCGCTCAGACAGTATCAAAGCATCGTCCATGTCGATCCCTGGTGCGACCAAAATCCTATCGCTCCAATAACATGTGAGCGGGATTTCATTGCGACGAATGAACATGATCCCCTAGTCTGTCAGTCGCACACCATCTGGAGCGCGCTCATGGCCGATGACCAGCCTCGTTACGAACCCTACGACAAGCCGGCAGGCGGTTGGGGTGCGGCCGCTGCTACGACAAAAGTCCTGATGCAGGAAAGCGTGGTCACTAAAGGATCGAAAGCGCTGCTCTCCATGAATCAGCCCGGCGGGTTCAAATGCCCGAGCTGCGCCTATCCCGACCCCGACTGCACCCAGACGCTTGAATTTTGTGAGAATGGCGCGAAAGCGTCGTGCGCGCATTCGGGACCAACAACTTCCCCGACTGTTCGAACATGTGCCACGAACCGACCAGTCGGGGCCTCCCGCATTCGATCGGCGTCGGCAAAGGCACGGTCACCATGGCCGATTGGGCCAAGGCCGAAGCGATCTTCGTGATCGGCCAGAATATGGGGACCAATTCTCCCCGCATGATGACCGATCTGGTCGAGGCTGAGCGGCGCGGCGTGCCGATCATCGCGATCAACCCGATGCCCGAACGCGCGCTGATCCGCTTCACGCCGCCGCAGGACGTGATCGAGATGGCGACCTTCGGCTCGACCAGGATCGCGAGCGATTATGTGCCGGTCAGGATCGGCGGCGATATCGCGTTGCTGAAAGGCATGATGAAGATCCTGTTCGAGCGGGATGCAGCCGGCGAGCAGGTCATCGACTGGATGTTCGTCAATATGCACACCACCGGCATCGATGCGGTGCGCGCCGATGCCATGGCGCAAAACTGGGACGATCTCGTGCGCGTGTCCGGCATCGAGGAGGCACAGATTCGGCACTGTGCCGAGATCTACATCCGGTCCAGCGCGACGATCATCTGCTACGGCATGGGGCTGACCCAGCACCAGCAAGGCGCGCGGTTGCTCCAGCAGGTCTGCAACCTGCTGTTCCTGCGTGGCAACTTCGGCAGGCCCGGCGCCGGGATCGCGCCGATCCGGGGTCATTCGAACGTCCAGGGCGATCGCACCGTCGGCATCGACGAGCAGCCTGCCGCCGCATATCTCGATCGCGTCCGGGATGTGTCCGGGTTCGATCCGCCGCGCGAGCATGGCCATCACACCGTCGATGCCGTCAAGGCGATGAGGGCGGGGACGGCCAAACTGTTCGTCGGCATGGGCGGCAATTTCGTGCGCGCCGTTCCGGACACCGAGCGCACCTATGAAGCCATGCGCAATCTCGACCTGACCGTCGGCATTTCGACCAAGCTCAATCGCGGGCATGTGGTCCATGGCAAGGAGGCGCTGATCCTGCCGGTCATTTCCCGGTCCGAGCGCATCGAGACAGAGGCGGGCGAGCAGTTCGTCACGATCGAGGACGCCATGTCCAAGGTCACCGCCTCGCGCGGCGTGCTCGATCCGGCCAGCCCGGACTGTCTGTCCGAAGTGGAGATCGTCTGCCGCATGGCCCGTGCCACGCTGCCCGACAGTAGCATCAAGTCGATCCCGGTAAAGATCCGGCTGGCGTGAGAATGGCTCGGGCGGCCCGATGACGCTGATAAGCCTTGCCGCGCTGCTCCACACCGCGATCGTCGCGGCGACGCTGCTGCACATACTGGCGCGACCGGACATCAACGCAACCACACGGATCGCCTGGGCGCTGGCTCTCTTCGTACTGCCTGTCCTCGGCGCGCTGGCCTATTTCCTGTTCGGCCGCATCCGGTTCGATGGCCCGCAAGGCGCCGCTCATCGCGAGGCCGAACTTGCGACCCGGCCAATGGTGCTGGACAGCGGCGAGCCGCATGACCTTGTCACCCAGGGACCGGCCAGCGGCTTTGCCAGCGCCATCAACGGGTTCGGCGTCACGCATGGCAACCGCGCGGAGTTGCTCGACAGCCCGGACGGGCAGCGCGCCCGCCTGATCGCCGATATCGATGCGGCACGGCGCTTCGTCCATGTCTTCTACTATATCTGGCTGGATGACGGCACCGGCCGGGCGGTCGCCGAAGCGCTGATCCGGGCGGCACGGCGCGGCGTACGCGTGTGCGCCGGAGTGGACGCGATCGGATCGGGCGCGCTCCTTAAATCCACCGTCTGGCAGGCGATGCGCGCGGCGGGCATCGAGACCATGGCGGCCTTGCCCATCGGCAATCCGTTATCGACGGTGCTCGTTCGCCGGCCTGATCTTCGCAATCATCGCAAGATCACGATCATCGACGGCGCTATCTGCCATTGCGGCAGCCAGAACTGCGCCGATCCGGCCTTCTCACCCAAGCCGAGATATGCGCCATGGGTCGATGTCATGACCCGGTTCGAGGGGCCGGTGGCGCGGCAGATGGACCTCCTCTTCGCGCAATCCTGGTTCGAACAGGGACCGATCGACCTGACCCCCTGGGACTACCGCACCGATCCTGTCGAAACCGGCGTCACGGCTCAGGTCGTTGGCACGGGTCCGACGACGGACAAGGGTGTGACCGCCCAGCTCCTTGCCCGCATCGTGGGCGAGGCCCGCCGTGAAATCATGATGACGACCCCCTATTTCGTGCCGGGCGATGTCGTATCGGAAGCCATCATCGGAGCGGCCATGGCGGGCGTGGATATCACGCTGACCGTGCCGCATCGCAATGATTCCTGGTTCGTCGGCGCGGCGAGCCGAGCCTATTATCCGCGACTGCTCGATGCGGGTGTCAGGATCCAGGAGTTCGATGGCGGCCTCCTCCATGCAAAGATCCTGACCGTCGATGGCGAGCTGACTTTCTTCGGGTCGACCAATCTCGATTTTCGCAGCTTCGACCTCAATTTCGAAAATGACATCATGGTGCGGGACAAGGAATTCACCGCCGCGATGCGGGCGCGCCAGCAGGAATATGGTCGTTCGGCGCGGCCGGTGACGCGAGGTCAGACAGAAGCCCTCCCTCTGCACACCCGCATCTGGCGCAATGCGCTTGCATCGCTCGGTCCGTTGATTTGACGTCCGGTCAGCTAGCGCTTCTCCCGGAATTTGGATCCCGATAGTATGGTTCGTCGAAGCACGGAGTATGACGCACATGGTTGGCACGCCGATCCCGAAGGACATCTTTACCGAACCGGAGAATGTCGATCCGGATACCCTCGCCAATCTCGGCCCGCTGAGGCGTTTGGCCGGAATATGGGAAGGCGACAAGGGCAATGACCTCAATCCGAAGGCGGACGGCCCGGAGCAGCGCCAATATTTTGAGCGGGTCGAGATGCAGCCGATCGATCCCCAGACGAATGGCCCCCAACTTCTCTACGGCCTGCGCTACCACACCCATATCGGCACGCGCGAAGAGGACATCACCTTCCACGACCAGATCGGCTATTGGCTGTGGGAGCCTGCAACCGGCCTCATCATGCAGACACTGGCTATCCCTCGTGGCCAGGTCGCGCTCGCATGTGGACAAGCCGGGAAGGACGACATGACGCTGAAAGTGAAAGCCGTTCGCGGCCAGACCGATTATGGCATCTGCTCCACGGACTTTCTGGAGCAGGCGTTCCGGACCGACAGCTACATGCTCGAAATCGATTTTGCCGCAGATGGCTCCTGGACATATACGAGCGAGACCATGCTGATGGTCAAAGGCCGCAACGAGCCGTTCACCCACCGCGACACGGGCAGCCTTAAGAAGGTGGGCGATGCCGATCTCAATCCCTGGCTCAGGATCGTTCGTGCCAAGGCCGGCGGGCCGGGCTGATGGGGGGAGCCGCGACGACGTTTCACTATTTCGACACCAGGACCTGGCTTGGCGCGGTGATTCTTGCGGCGCTGCTGATCGGAGCCGCGATCCTCATTTCCTGGCTGGTGCGACGCGCCTTCACGACGCTCATCGCACATGACCGGTCCGAACGCATCGACCAGATCACGATCTCGTTTCTCAGCCACCTGGCAATCCTGATCATATGGCTGCTGATCGGCGCGCTGTACGCCCATCTTGTTCCGGCGCTTAACCGTCTCAGCACCGCCTTGCTCGCCGGGGTCGGGCTGATGTCGGTGATCGTCGGCTTCGCCGCCCAGACGACGCTGGGCAATCTGGTCTCTGGCGTTAGCCTTGTATTGTACAAGCCATTCCGCCGTGGGGACCGATTGCAGGTCGTCGCGCCCAATAAGGATCAATTCGACGTCGGTGTTGTCGAGGATATCACGCTGGGTTTCACCATCCTGCGCACGGATGATGGCCGCGAGATCATCATAGCCAATGGCACGATGGCGCAGCAGACAATGATCAAACTGCCACGCAGCGAGAAGGATGGCGCATGAGAGCCGTGATCGCCGCCTCAGCTTTCGGAATGCTTGGTCGATCGCCTAATTCACGATGAGGGAACGGGGGCGTCTGTCAGGAGCAGGCATTCGGACATCTATCCCGGAACGCCCGGCTCTGGTCGGCACAGGCTTCAAGGAAACTCCTCCGTCTTACATCGGCAAGCTGCGAAGTGAGTATGGCGCCCATTCACTTCGCCGGACGCCATTCACTTCGCCGGACGAAGGCGTCGATCATCTATAGGGCGACCGGGAACCTTCGTGCCGTCCAGATCCCTCTCGGTCATAGCAAGATCGAGAACATGGTTCGCTATCTCGGCATTCTTGGCGAGGGGCCATTCAGCGTAACCACAAGCGGAGCACTCCTCCGACCAGCGCCAACGCAAGAACGCTCGTCGCCCAAATTCCGACGAACCATCCAAGCCGGCACAGCCAAAGCGGCATCAATGATAGCCCTCCGCCCCTACCTTGCCGCGAAACACCCAATAGGACCACGCAGTATAGGCCAGGATGACGGGCACCATGATCGAGGCCCCCACCAGCATGAACATCTGGCTGCGGTGAGGCGCGGCCGCTTCCCAGATCGTCACCCGCGCTGGAATTACGTCGGGCCAGATCGAAATGCCAAGGCCGACGAGGCAAAGTCCGAACAAGGCAAGCGCCCAAAAGAATGGCTGCGCATCACGCTTCCGACGCAGGCTGCGATAGAAGAGCAATGTCATGATCACTGTGGCAAGCGGCACCTGCGCCGTCGCCACTATGCCGGGGAAGCTCAGCCAACGCTGATAATATTTTGTCTCCAGCCCCAAGGTCGCGAGACTGATTGCGCCGATCATGATCAGAAGGCCGATGCCCAGTCGACCGGCATAGGTCACCGCCTGCCGTTGCAATCCGCCCTCGGTTTTCCAATTTAGCCAGCAGGCACCGAGCAGGGCATAGCCCACCAGCAGACTAATGCCGGTCAGCAGGCTGAACGGTGACAACCATTCCCACCAGCCGCCGGCATAGCTGCGACCCTTGACCGTGATACCCTGAAGAAGCGCGCCAAGCGCAATTCCTTGCGCGAAGGTGGTAATGACCGAGCCGGTGGTGAACGCCTTGTCCCAGAAGGCGCGGTGCGCCGGATCGCGCCATCGAAACTCGAAGGCGACACCTCGAAAGACGAGTCCCAGCAGCATCGCGATCATTGGCGCGTAAAGCGCTGGCAGGATGATCGCATAGGCTAGCGGGAATGCAGCGAGCAGACCGCCAACGCCCATCACCAGCCAGGTCTCGTTTCCGTCCCACACCGGCGCGATGCTATTCATCGCGGTGTCACGGTCCTGGCCGACCTTGAAGAGAGGAAAGAGGATGCCAATGCCGAGATCGAAGCCATCCATCACGACATAGGCAATGATCGCAAAGCCGATGATGCAAGCCCAGATGACAGTGAGATCGATCATGCCGAAGCTCCCTCGATGATAGCTGGGGCGGGGGTGATGCCTGCGCTGCGGATCGGTGCGTCATCGGGCGGGGTTTCATGCGCTTGGGGCGGCTTCTTCATCAGATGCAGGAGATACCAGATGCCCATGCCGAAGACGGTGAAATAGACGATCGCAAATGCGAGCAGCGACGAGGCGACGGCGGGAGCATCCAGAGGCGAAGCGCTCTGTGTCGTCCTTAGCAAGCCGTAGATCGTGAACGGCTGGCGCCCGACTTCGGTTACCACCCAGCCGGCCAGCACGGCGACAAGTCCGGACGGTCCCATCAGGACCGCGAACCGATGCAGCATCGGCCAGTCGTAAAGCGCCTTGCGCCAGCGCGCGATGAGGCTCCACAGCCCGATTGCGAGCATGGCAAACCCAATGCCGACCATGACGCGAAAGGCCCAGAAGACGATGCCGGCGGGCGGTTGGTCGGCTTTCGGTACAGTGTCGAGACCCTTCAGGGGCGCGTCGAGTTCGTGCCTGAGGATCAGCGACGAGGCCTTTGGTATCTCGATGGCGTAGTCGACCCGCTGTTCCTTGCTGTTCGGGATGCCGAACAGGATCAGCGGAGCGCCGTGCGGGTGACTCTGGTAATGGCCCTCCATTGCCATGACCTTCACCGGCTGATGCTCGAGCGTATTCAGTCCGTGCATGTCGCCGGCGAAGATCTGGATCGGCGCAACGATCGCTGCCATCCACATCGCCATCGAGAACATCTTGCGCGCGCCCGGATTGGCGCGGTCCTTGAGAAGATGCCAGGCACCCACCGCGCCGACGATGAAGGCGGTCGTCAGATAGGCCGCGAGGACCGTGTGGAACAGGCGATAGGGGAAGCTGGGATTGAAGATGATCGCAAGCCAGCTTGTCCCGGGCAGGAACTGACCGTTGGCGCCGATCTCATAGCCAGTCGGCGTTTGCATCCAGCTGTTGACCGCCAGGATCCAGAAGGCGGAAATAAAGGTCCCCAGCGCCACGGCTAGCGTAGCGACAAAGTGCAGCTTGCGCCCGACCTTGTTGATTCCGAACAGCATGACGCCGAGGAAGCCGGCCTCCAGGAAGAAAGCGGTCAGTACTTCATAGGCCATCAGCGGCCCGATAACTGGACCTGCCTTATCGGAAAACACCGACCAGTTCGTACCGAACTGGTAAGACATGACGATACCCGAGACGACGCCCATCCCGAACACGACAGCGAAAATCTTGAGCCAATAGCGGAACAGATTGGCATAAACGCCCTTGCCGGTCTTCAGCCACAGGGCTTCCAGTACCGCCAGATAGCTTGCCAGCCCGATGGAAAAGGCGGGGAACAAGAAGTGGAAGCTGACCGTAAAGGCGAATTGCGCCCGCGCAAGAATGATGGCGTCCATGGATGTCCCCGTTCAGCTGGCGAGTGCGGACCAGCTCTTGAATAGCATGTAGATGGCGACAATGAGCACGAAGATCGCGAACAGGCTGTTCAATCGGCCCTTTTCGGCAGCCATCACCTGGGATGTGCGTGTGCCGATGATGCTTCCGACGATGCCGCCCGCGATGAAAACGCTGGCGAGGCCCCACAGGACATAGCCAGAAACAGCATAGTTGAGCGCGGTGGTCAGGCCGAAGGCGGCGACCGCCACCAGCGAAGTGCCGATAGCGCGCAGGATCGGCATATGTGTCGACGCAATCAGGCCCGGTACGATGAGGAAACCCCCGCCAATTCCGAAAAAGCCGGAAAATGCCCCGGTGCCGAGACCATAGCCAACCACCTTGCCAACGTTCTCCCGGTTACATTGCGCGCCTTCTATGCCCTGATCGCCGCGTCCGCGGAACATCAGGAACGCCACCACGACCATCAGGATAGCGAATAGAAAGAGCAGCCTGTGTCCGTCGATGCTCTTGCCGAGGGTCGAGCCGCCGAGCGCGCCGATGACGCCTGCCGCCGCATAGATCCCGCCGCACCGCCAGTTCACCGTCCGGGCATGGGCATGGTTCCAGAGACCGGCGAGCGCGTTGACCGCGACCGCCAGAGCGCTGGTGCCGATAGCCTCGTGCGGATTGCGGATCCCCACGAGATAGAGCAGCAAGGGCACGGCGAGGATCGATCCGCCGCCGCCGACGAGCCCGAGCACGAACCCGACGAGCGCGCCCGAGAGACCGCCAAGGGCATATTGCATCGGCTCCAGCATGGCTCAGTGCGCCGCCCCGATTGCATGCGGCGCGACCATCCATTCGCGCCCCTTGAGCATGCCGTGCCAGTAGACCGGCGGAAGGATCGTGTCTTTCAGCAACCACGACAGGCGGGAGGGACGCGTCCCGTCGATCAGCCAGTTGGGGAAGCTGGGTAAGAGTTTGCCGCCATAGCCGAATTCGGCGAGGACGATCTTGCCTGCCTCGACCGTCAGCGGGCAGGAACCATAGCCGTCATAGTCCGCGACCGGTTCCTTGCCTTCAAGAGCAGCGAGAACGTTTACCGCGACGACCGGTGCCTGCTTGCGTGCGGCGGCTGCGGTCTTGGCGTTGGAGGCGGAGCAGGCGTCGCCCAGTGCGAACACGTTGGGATAGCGCAGGTGCTGAAGCGTCGCCTCGTCAACCTCGATGAAGCCGGACGCGGCCGCGAGCGGACTCGACCGGACAAAATCCGGAGCGACCTGGGGCGGTACGACATGGATCATGTCGAAGCGTTCATCGACCCGTCGCGTGCCATCGCCATCCTTGCGCTCGAAGGTGGCGACCTTCGCCGCGCCATCGATGGCAACCAGCTTCGATTCGAAATTCAGGTGCGCGCCATAACGCTCGACATATTCCATGAGCGCAGGGACATAGGCTGCGACGCCGAACAACACCGCACCGGCAGTGTGGAACTGCACGTCGATGTCCTTCAGGACCCCGGCCTTTTCCCAGCGATGACAGGAGAGATACATGGCCTTTTGCGGCGCGCCGGCACATTTGATCGGCATCGCAGGCTGGGTGAACAGCGCCCGCCCGCCCTTGAATTCCTTGACAAGCCGGTTGGTATAGGGCGCGAGATCGTAGCCGTAATTGGAGGTGACGCCGTTCTTCCCGATCGTTTCGGCCAGACCTGGTATGGCATTCCAGTCGAGCGTGATGCCGGGACAGGCGACCAGGACCCGATAGCCGACGTCGCGACCGTCACAGAGGATCACCTTGTTCTCGTCGGGGACGAAGCCGGAGGCGGCGGTGCGGATCCAGGTGACCTGCCTGGGCATGACCCGCGCTTCGGCGCGGCGCGTGAATTCCTTGTCGAACACCCCTGCGCCCACCATCGTCCAGCCCGGCTGGTAATAATGCACCTCCGACGGCTCGATGACGGCGATATCAAGTTTGGGATTGCGCTTCAGGAGGCTGGACGCCGTTGCAATTCCGGCAGCACCGCCACCGACGATCACGACATCGTGAATCCTGGGAGAGGAAGCCGAGTTCTCCTGCGATTGGGCAAGCTCGTAGAGCTTCGTCGATCGAGCGCCGGAGCGACAGAAAGCCAGGATCGGCTTGGGAAGGACCGCAATCGCCTCCGCCATGGCGTCGACATTGGCGTTGGCGATCGCGCCTGAAGCTGCGGGCACATGGGCGAAGCGCAGGCCCGCTTGCTGGGCAGCCTCGCGGATCTGGTCTGCCGTAATTTGCCCCGGTTCCTCGCCGTCGGGCCGGTTGCAGATGATGGCCTTGAACCCCTGGGCTGCAATCGAGGGGATATCGGCGATCGTAAGCTGGGGCGATACGGCGAAGTCTGTGTTCAGCGGTTTGATGTCCATGATTGCTCCTCCACCCGCTGCCGCGCGGGGCTGTTATCTCATTATGTGGTGATGCGGTGGATGGTCATGCCGGCCAGCATGGCGACCACGAATATCCCGGCCTCGAACGGGGCGATCAGCAAGTCAGCCAGCGCCGGTCCGGGGCACAGGCCCCCGATGCCCCAGCCGATGCCGAACAGAGCTGCGCCCGCCAGCAGCTTCCCGTCGATCAGGCGGGTGCCGGGCAGGTCAAAGGCGTTGCACGCGACGGGCTTCGTCATGCGTTGCTGGATCAGCCAGGCTATCGCCATCGGAACCATCGCCCCCGCCATCACAAAAGCGAGCGTGGGATCCCATGCGCCGAAGAGGTCAAGAAAGGCACGCACACGTGCAGGGTCGGCCATGCCGGAAACGGCAAGTCCAGCGCCGAACAGCAGGCCAGACGCGAGCGCGAGCGCAACCTGCCTCATAGCCAGCCTCCCAGGCGCATCACGCCAACCGTTGCAAAGCCGCTGGCCATGAAAGTGAAGGTTGCCACTATCGACCGCGGCGACAGCCGCGAAAGGCCGCATACCCCGTGGCCGCTGGTGCAGCCCGACCCGAGCCGGGTGCCCAGGCCGACAAGCAACCCCGCCCCGATGAGTTGCAGGATGCCCGCGCCGAAGCGGGTTTCAACACCACCGCAAACCAGTGTTACCAGCATCGCGCCCAGTGGCAGTCCGACCACGAAGGCGATGGCAAGCGCACGCGGCGCCCCAGCGGTGGCGATGGCGGTCGCGCGGGCCAGCATGCCGCTGACCCCCGCGATCCGGCCAAAGCCCAGCAACATGATGGCGGCGGCAAGGCCGATCATCAGGCCGCCCAGAAATCCGGCAACGGGCATTGCATCGGGAAAGCCGGGCAAGGTCATAGCGCGTTGACCGGGATCTTGAGGTAGGTGATGCCGTTGTCCTCAGGCGGCGGCAGGTGCCCGGCGCGCATGTTGACCTGGACCGAGGGCAGGATCAGGCGCGGCATCGCGAGCGTCTTGTCGCGGGCCTCGCGCATCGCGACGAATTCGTCTTCGCTCACGCCGTCGTGAATATGGACGTTGGAACTGCGCTCCGCCTCGACCGTGGTTTCCGACACATAGTCCGTGCGCCCTTCGGGCAGATAGTCGTGGCACATGAACAGCCGGGTTTCCGGTGGCAACGACAGGAGCCGTTTGGCGGACTGGTAAAGGGTACGGGCATCCCCGCCGGGAAAATCGGCGCGGGCCGTGCCATAGTCCGGCATGAACATGGTATCGCCGACAAAGACGGCGTCACCGATCACATAGGCAATGCAAGCCGGCGTGTGGCCCGGCACATGGAGCACGGTGACGTCGAGATTGCCAATGCGGAAGTGGTCGCCATCCTTCCACAGATGATCGAAATCGGAGCCGTCGCGCTCGAAGTCCGTGCCGGCATTGAACAGCTTGCCAAAGGCTTCCTGCACGGTGACGATATGCTCGCCGATGGCGATCTTCCCGCCCAGCTTCTCCTGCAGATAGGGCGCTGCCGACAAGTGATCGGCATGGGCGTGGGTCTCCAGGTGCCAGTCGACCAGCAGTCCCTTCTCCCCAACATAATCGAGAACTGCGTCTGCCGCGCAGAAGGATGTCCGACCCGAAGCCGGATCATAGTCCAGCACGCTGTCGATGATCGCGGCGCGTCGGCTTTCGGCATCGTGAACGACGTAAGTCACCGTGAACGTCGGTTCGTCGAAGAATGCCTTGATCTGCGGGACGCCAGTCTGCGCGGCCGAGATTTGCAACGATGCAGCTTCAAGTGAGGAGTCGATCACGGAAAACCTCATAAATTCACATTTACATATATTGTGTAATCGAATAATTCTATTGCGTCAAGAAACTAGAGTGTCGAAGGAAGCATTATGGAAACCAGTCAAAGGATCGAGGGCAGGCCCCCGCGTATCGGAGAACCCGCGCCCGATTTCCGCGCGCGCTCGACAACCGGCGAAATCCAGCTCTCCAAGCTGCGCGGACGATGGGTGATCTTCTTCTCTCATCCCGCGGATTTCACGCCTGTCTGCAGCACGGAATTTGCCGAGCTCGCCCGGCGCCAGTTGGAGTTCGATGCGCTCGAAACCTCGCTATTGGGGCTGTCTGTCGACAGCCTTTACGCGCACATGGCGTGGGTCAGGGCGATCCGCGAGACGCTGGGAGCCGATGTCCGATTTCCCATCATAGAGGATCCGAGCATGGCGATCGGGCGTGCCTATGGCATGATCGATGAACAATCGGCCGACAGCATGGCGATGCGATCGACATTCTTCATCGACCCGGAAGGAGTCATTAGAGCGATCACTTGCTATCCCCACAATGTGGGGCGTTCGGTGGACGAGATGCTGCGGCTGCTCAAGGCATTGAAGGCGGTGGAAGGAGCCGACACGCTGGCGCCTGAAGGATGGCGGGATGGACAGCCGCTGCTCTCAGCACCCTCCGACGTCTCCGGAGATCGTCAGGATTGGTTTTGCCGTTTTGTGGACGCGCCATGAAAGCGGCATTTTACGAAGACCGCGACACTGCGACCATCGCTGCTGAAAAGCTGAAGGTCTTTGCTCAACCGCAGCGCCTTATGATTCTGTCGTGCCTGTTGCGCGGGGAACGCAACGTCTCGGAGATTGGCGAAGCGACCGACATCGCGCAACCCGCGCTCAGCCAGCAGCTGGGCGAGTTGCGCCGCGCCAACCTCGTTCAAACGCGCAAGGAAGCTAAATTGGTGTGGTATGCGCTTGCTGACGAGGATGTCGCCCTATGTGTCCGCACAATGGAAGCGATTTTCGGAGGCATAGGCAAAATAGACGATGTTCGCGGCGCTGCGAAGCCGGCCCGCGGCCAGCCGCTGTCGGGCGGTGTCGCTGGTTTCGCTCAAATTTTGGATTGAAAACTTTCTGTCGCTAGAACGATTTCCAAGCGATCGGAACCGATTGCTGGTTAAGAAATCGCGGAAAACAAGGAATCCAGGGCGGCGATCCGATTCAATCAGATCGAAACCCGCTCTAGCGCCCAGGCGCCTGACTCTTGACTCTGCTGACTCCGCAAAAATCACATCGGCAGTCGGTGCAGGAGCCAGGGATTATCGAAACGGACACACCGTCAGGCTTCAGAGGGATACGGCGTATATCGTGCCGATCATCGGCGCAGCGATTAGGCCGGGCGGTCTTGCACCAGCCGGAGCGGCACGATTGCTGTGAACTGACATATTCGCACCCGGACCGGAACGGCGCATGTTGGGTCCGCGTCCGCGCCGAGCGCCCTACCGGTTTGCTTTGGAACAAAGCCCTCGTTCCCGCCCACGTCGCTAAGCGTCGCGTTGTACCGAGAGCCGACATCTACCGTTTGGCCACATCGGTGTCGTTTGAGGAACGGGAAGGCGCAAACCATTTTCTGAAATTACATGACTTCAGACATCTTCTTGCGTTGCGGGCCAGCATGCCCCAACCTGCCTCATAATTCACGATACCACTTGAGTTTGGATAACGAGCCTAAGCTTTCGCTCAATCGCTGGCACCTTCATCATCTTGCTCAGATAGAAACTTCGTGTCTGCCACGATGGCTCTGCTTCGCCGCCGCCATGACCTGCATGACATTGAGGGCCTCCTCAACTGGGACAGGACCAGGTCCTCCCATCGCGATTGCGTCTCTGATTGCTGCATAGAACTGTCGATAGTCTCCCGGAATTGATGCGACGGGCATCCCGCCCTGTTCACATTCCGCCACTTCAAAAAGCGTGCCTGGTTCCCGGTCCACGCCAAATTCGGGGCATGATGGGTTGCCCCCTGCCTTTAATTGCTGCTCTTGGGGATCCATGCCGCGCTTGATGAAACTTCCCGATGTGCCATGGACGGCCATGCGCAAGCTGTTGTCGAGTGTCAGCTGGCTGGCATGCAAGACAACACGAAGGCGCGGATAACGCAGCAGGATGTGGAAATAGTCATCGGCCAGACCTCCGTATTTCTGGATCCCCAGATCGGCGTAGACTGCTGCTGGCATACCAAATAGTAACAAGGCCTGATCGATCAGATGTGGGCCAAGATCGTTGAAGATGCCTGCGCCGGGTCGTTCGCGCCACCGGTCGCGGAGTTCGGGACGAAAACGGTCGAAATGGCTTTCGAACTGCATGATTTCACCCAGCCTGCCTGACGCAATCAGCGATCTCAGAGTGAGAAAATCGCTGTCCCAGCGACGATTGTGGAACACCGACAGGAGCCGATTGGCCTGCCGTGAATGTTCGGCAACGCTCCGCGCGTCTTCGAGTGTGAGAGCAAAAGGTTTGTCGATCACGACATGTTTGTTGGCATCGAGAGCGGCATGGGCTTGCGGCACGTGGAGCGGGTCGGGAGTGGCGATCACGACCAGATCGATGTCAGGATCGGCCAGAGCTTGATCAAGCCCCTCGAACACTCTTGCCGCGGGAAGATCCGTGTGGACCTTGGCGGGGCTTGTGGAGACCACCGCGGCGAGTTCGATCCCCGGCGTGGCCGCAATCAAGGGCGCGTGAAACGTCCTGCCGGCATAGCCATAGCCGACCAGAGCGACCCTCACGACTGGATGAACCACAAGCACGCCCTCCCACAATATGATCGGCACTCGATCCCCGGAATAAGAAACCCGCAGCCAGGGAAGTTCCCCGACTGCGGGCATAGGTGCTCCCCGGCAGGGTTTCTACATCTTGACGCGAACCCCGACGTGAACGCCTGGCCAATCGTGTCATAGGCGCCCGAATAGGGGATTGAGAAGGTCGTCGTTGGCTTCGGCGAGGGCGGCGGATCCTTGTCGAACAGGTTACTGATGGTGAGGAAGGCCTCGAAGCGCTCCATGACCTTCGTCGTGAGGGTCACGTCGGTATAGGCCACAGCCGGGATATCGTTCTCGGGAATGCCGATCCCTTCGACCAGGTTGGTATCGATCAGCGATTTGCCGATGATCCGTTCCTGCAGGAACACGCCGAAGCTGTCCGAATTGTAGTTGATCTGGAAGATCCCGCGCCAGCGCGGATTGGTCGCAGCGCCGCGCTGGTTGATCACGGACCCCACGGCGGGACGGATGTAATCGGCGCTGTTGATGTTGACAAAGCCGCGCAGGGCTAACTGGCCCGATCCCAGATTTGTGCGATATTGCGCTTCGATGTCCCAGCCTTTGACCCGCTGCGGATTGAGGTTGAACGGCGGCGTGATGACCGTGAGCGCACCGTTTGACAGGCTCTGCAAGGCGCAGAAGGTCTGATCACCGGCCGCGCAGAGATTGACCTGCTGCTGGGCCAGCAACCCGGCAATCGCGTTGTTCACGTCGATCTTGTAGTAGTCGACCGATGCCTGGAAGCCGGGAAGGAAGCCGGGCTTCAGTACCACCCCGGCAGTAAGAGTCCGCCTTTTCGGGAGTCAGGTTCGGGTTGCCGCGGGTCAGCTGGAACAGTGGAATCGTGTTTCCGCCGAAGGTGATGGTGGCACTCGAGAACTGGCTGCCGTTATAGAGGTCGATCATCGAAGGCGCCCGAATGTCGCGCGAGCGGGTCAGGCGGAAACGGATGTCGTCGACCGGCGCCCAGTTGGCGCCAAGCTTCCAGGTCGTCGCATCGAATGAGCTGGACGAAGGCGCCGACGTGGAGACACCTCTGGCGAAGGTGTAGACCCGGCCATCTGCGCTGTACCTCGCGCGGCGGACGGCTCCGTTGAGATCGAGCTGATGGAAGAACGGCTTGCCTTCGACCAGCGGAACCCCCACCTCCAGATAGCCCTCAACCACCTTGATCGCGCCGCTGAACGGCTGCGGATTGAAGAAGCGGAATGCGCCTTGGCGCCGTTCTGGGCCGATGGCGTGCCAAGGATGCCGGTGAAGCTGTTGACCGTCTGCGACAGGGCATCCGATGTCTGGTTGGCCTTGTCGCTGCGATATTCGATACCTGTTGCCAGTGAGATCGGCGAGTTGCTGGCAAGGAAGGCACCGCCGAGTTCACCGCGCAGGTTCAGAGCGATGTTGTGCTGGGATCCACTCGTCGTGATGCTTCCCGTTCTTCCATTCGGCCTTCTGTTCAATGTGAACCCTGAGGGCCGCCGCCTTGAAGGTCAGAATTGCCGGATCTCACTCCCATTCTTGCGGGGCCACTGCGGTTCTGCAAGCAGTAGGGCAATTAACGTGATGCCTCACTCTGAGAGAGCTTCGCAACAGCCGAAATATGGCGTCGCATGGAAATGTCACGGGGATAACCGACCGGCCGGCTTGTACGACCGGGCTTCGTCCACGAGGCTCTGCATCCGGGCGATCTTGTCCTTGCGTACCTGGTCGCGGCGGATCAGGTCGCGCACATAATCGCTCGCATTGCTGTAGCGGCCGGTTTCGGCCTGCGCCTCGACCCATTGCTTCATCGGATCGGGAAGGGAAATGTTCATGGTGGCCATGGGCGGACTCCTTGTCCAGAATATGCCAAGGACCGCCAATTCTTGTTAAATTCACCAGTCCCGACCCAAGGTCTAATTGTCCCTTTCCGCAAAAGGTTCATCCTGTTCCCAACTTTCAGACGAGTCCGGGAGAGGATGGATGTTACAGCAGGCAATGGCGCGGTTCGCGGGGAAGACGCTGGTTCGCGACACCTATGACAATTTCATCGGCGGCCAATGGGTGAAGCCGGTTCGCGGGGAATATTTCGACAATCTTTCGCCGGTGACGGGCCAGAGCGTGTGCAAGATCGCTCGCTCGACCGCCGAGGATATCGAGCTGGCGCTCGACGCGGCGCACAAGGCGAAGGAGGGTTGGGGCCAGCGATCGGCGACCGAGCGGGCTAACATCCTCAATCGCATCGCGCAGCGGATGGAGGAGAATCTCGACCTGCTCGCCATGGCCGAGACGATCGACAACGGCAAGCCGATCCGCGAGACGACCGCGGCCGACATTCCGCTCGCCATCGACCATTTCCGCTATTTCGCGGCCTGCGTGCGGTCGCAGGAAGGTTCGATCGCCGAGATCGACCATGACACGGTCGCCTATCATTTCCATGAGCCGCTGGGCGTGGTGGGGCAGATCATCCCCTGGAACTTCCCGATCCTGATGGCGGCGTGGAAGCTGGCCCCGGCGCTGGCGGCGGGTAATTGCGTGGTGCTGAAGCCTGCCGAGCAGACGCCGATGTCGATCATGGTGCTGATGGACCTGGTCGGCGACCTGATCCCCGAAGGCGTGCTGAACGTCGTCAACGGATTTGGCGTGGAGGCCGGCAAGCCGCTGGCCACAAGCAAGCGGATTTCGAAGATCGCCTTCACCGGGGAAACCACCACCGGGCGGCTGATCATGCAATATGCCTCGGAAAACCTGATCCCGGTGACGCTGGAGCTGGGCGGCAAGTCGCCCAATATCTTCTTTGCCGACGTGATGGAGGCGGACGACGACTATTTCGACAAATGCCTGGAAGGCTTTGCGATGTTCGCGCTCAACCAGGGTGAGGTCTGCACATGTCCGAGCCGGGCGCTGGTGCAGGAAAGCATCTACGAGAAGTTCATCGAGCGCGCCGTCGCCCGCGTGCAGAAGATAGTGCAGGGCAGTCCGCTCGACCCCGCGACGATGATCGGGGCGCAGGCGTCGAACGACCAGCTGGAGAAGATCCTTTCCTATATCGACATCGGCAAGGATGAGGGTGCCAAGGTGCTGACCGGGGGTACGCGGGCGCATCTGGGCGGCGAGCTGGAGCAGGGCTATTATGTGACGCCGACCGTGCTGGAGGGGCACAACCGGATGCGCATCTTCCAGGAGGAGATTTTCGGTCCGGTGCTGTCGGTCACGACCTTCAAGGACGAGGCGGAGGCGCTCGCCATCGCCAATGACACGCTGTACGGCCTGGGCGCGGGGGTGTGGAGCCGCAACGGCAACACCGCCTATCGCATGGGCCGCGCAATCCAGGCCGGGCGCGTGTGGACCAATTGCTACCACGCCTATCCGGCGCATGCGGCCTTTGGCGGATACAAGCAGTCGGGCATCGGGCGCGAGACGCACAAGATGATGCTGGATCACTATCAGCAGACCAAGAACCTGCTGGTCAGCTATTCGACCAAGGCGCTGGGGTTCTTCTGAGGCGCGTGGCGGGTCGCATGCCGAAGGCGGATTGTTTCCCCCTTCACGCCTTCGGTTCCGGCGGGCGCCTCTCCCGGGCGCCCGCCTTTTCGTCTCCGTGCCGATGGTGGGAGGGAGAAGGGAGAACATGATGAACCTGCCGCCCCGCATCCTGGCCACGCCCGGCGCCGAGGCGCTGATCGCGCGGCTGACGGCGCGCCACGGGCCGTTGATGTTCCATCAGTCCGGCGGCTGTTGCGACGGGTCGGCGCCGATGTGCTTTCCGCGGGGCGAGTTCAGGGTCGGGGGGCAGGACGTGCTGCTGGGCCATGTGGCGGGCGAGGTGGACGGGGGGGTGCCGGTGTGGATCGGCGCGGCGCAGTTCGAATATTGGCGGCATACCCAGGTGACCATCGACGTGGTGCCGGGCCGGGGCGCGGGCATGTCGCTGGAAAGTCCGGAGGGGGTGCGCTTCATCGTGCGGTCGCGCGTCTTCAGCGATGAGGAGAATGCAGCGCTGGAAGCGGCGGGAGAACCCTTGCGCGGCGGATGATTAGGCATAGACAGTAAGAACAGGAGAACAGGCGGGGAGAGGAACATGACGGTGCTGGCATCGGAGATCGCCTTTGCGTCGAGCCATGCGGGCGATCCGGCCAGGGCCATGGCCGAAGTCGCCGGGCAATTGGGAAAGGAGCCGCTGGCCGGGATGCTGCTGTTTTGTTCGCACCGTTTCGACCGTGAGGCGCTGGCGCGGGCGGTCAATCGCAGCGCGGAGGGCGTGGTGGCGATCGGCTGCACCAGTTCGGGCGAGCTTACCGAAAATGGGTATGACGAGGACAGCCTGAGCGTCATCGGCTTTCCGGCCTCGGCCTTTCACATGAGCTCGATCTGCTTCGATGACATAGAGAATTTCGATCCCGCCGCCGCGCGGCAGGCGGTGCGGGGGCTGGCGGCGCGGGCGGAACGGGAAAGCCGCCATCTGGGCGAGAAGGTCAATCATGTCGCGCTGTTCCTGGTCGACGGCCTGTCGCACCGAGAGGAATTGCTGACGATGACGATCCAGGACGCGCTGGGCGATATCGCGCTGATCGGCGGGTCGTCGGGCGACGGGCTGGTCTTTCGCGAAACGGCGGTGTTCCATGGCGGGCGCTTCCACGCCCATGCGGCGGTGGTGGCGATCCTTTCCACGCCGCGCCCGATCCATGTCTTCAAGGCGCAGCATTACCAGCCGAGCGCGGCGAAGATGGTCGTCACCGGCGCCATCCCGCAGGACCGGATCGTGACCGAGATCAATGCGGAACCGGCCGCGCAGGAATATCTGAAACTCGCCGGCCATGGGGGCGAGGCGCTGGGCGTCGCCTTTTATGCCGCCCATCCGCTGATGGTGCGGGCCGGGGGCGATTATCATGTGCGGTCGATACAGAGCGCCAATCCGGACGGCAGCCTGACCTTCTATTGCGCGATCGACGAGGGGATCGTGATGACCGTCGGCGAGCCGGTGGACCGGATTGCGCGGATGGACGCCCTGTTTGCGGACATCGCGGCGCAGGTGGGGCCGGTGGACCGGATCATCGCCTTCGATTGCGTGTTGAACCGCATCGATGCCGAACAGCGGCAGATCAGCCGCGCGGTGTCGGAACTTTACGGGCGGCATCGGGTGATCGGCTTCAACACCTATGGCGAGCAATATCATGCGCTGCACGTCAACCAGACATTCAGCGGCCTGGCCATCGGACGGTGAGAGAGGTCGCCCTCTCTTCCGCCGAGCTGGAGGCGTTGCGGGAAGAGAACCGCAAGCTGCGCAAGATCAACGCGGCGCTGATCGACCGGGTCGAACGGTCGAGCGACATGGCGGGCAATGCCTTTTCGATGTTCGAGACCGCCATCTCGCTGGAAGCCATGGTGCGCGAGCGGACGGCGCAGCTGGAGGAGGCGCTGGCGAAGCTGGCGGAGGTCAATGCCGACCTTGCTGCCGCCCATGGTCATGCCGATGCGGCGCGGATGCGGCTGCGCGATGCGATCGATTCCGTCAACGAGGGCTTTGTGCTGTTCGATGCGGAGGACCGGCTGGTCCTCTATAACGAAGCCTATCTGGGTTTCTGGCCGGAGATTGCGGCGCACATCCGCGAGGGCATGAGTTTCGACGAGATCGCCCGGCTGGCCGCGGCGCATCATCGCCCGGTGGGGCAAGACCGCTGGGTGTCCGACCGGCTGGCGCGCCACAGCGTGGCGGAGGGCGGCCATGTCCAGGCGCTGTCCGACGGACGCTGGGTGCAGATCAATGAACTGCGCACCAGCGAGGGCGGCATCGTCGGCATCTATACCGACATCACCGAGGTGAAGACGGAGGATGCCCGCGACCGGGCGCGCGAACTGGCCGAGCGCAACATCGTGTTGCAGGCGACGCTCGACAATCTGTCGGAGGGCGTCTGCCTGTTCGACGCGGAGGGGCGACTGGCGGCGTGGAACGAGGCGTTGCAACGGCTGCTGGAATTGCCGGAGGAGTGGGCGCAGGAGGGCGGCACCCATGCCGCGCTGCTGGATTGGTGCCGGGGCCGGCTGGGCATGGATGACAGGGGCTGCCTCGACCGGGGCGGCGCGCGCCATCGCAGCGAGCTGGTTCATGCCGGGGGACGCAGTTTCGAGATCCGCAGCAACGCCATGGAACGGGGTGGGCAGGTGATCGGCTTCACCGAGGTCACCGACATGCTGCGCGCGCAGGCGGCGCTGCGCGAGACGGCGGAGACGCTGGAACGGCGCGTGGCGGAACGCACGTCGGAACTGGAGGCGGAGGTAGCGGAGCGGCGCCAGATCGAGGCGCAGCTGATGGATGCCAAGACGGCGGCGGAAAAGGCGAACCTGTCCAAGACCAGCTTCCTTGCCGCGGCCAGCCACGACCTGTTGCAGCCGTTGAACGCGGCGCGGCTGTTCGTCGCGGCGCTGGGCGACCGGCGGCTGGCGCTGCCCACACGGGCGCTGGTCAACCAGACGTCGACCGCGCTCGATTCGGTGGAAGACCTGCTGGAGGCGCTGCTGGAGATCAGCCGCCTGGATGCTGGCGCGATCCAGCCGGAGATCAGCGATTTCCGCATCGACCGGCTGCTGGACACGCTGCGGACGGAATTCGCGCCGATGGCCCGTTCGGCGGGGCTGACGCTGACGGTCGAGGGTCTGGCCGACGAAGGAGGGCCGATCTGGGTACGGTCCGACATTCGACTGTTGCGCCGTATCCTCCAGAACTTCCTGTCCAACGCCTTGCGCTATACCCAGCGCGGATCGGTGCGCGTCACCTGCGTGGCGGAGGGGGAGGGGATAAGGCTGAGCGTCGCCGACAGCGGCCCCGGCATCCCCCCGGACAAGCAGCAACTGATCTTCGAGGAGTTTCGCCGCCTCGAAACGCATGGGGGCAGAGGCGCGGGTGGCAAGGGGCTGGGCCTGGCCATCGTCCGGCGGGCGAGCGACATGCTGCGCCATGAGGTGACGCTGGAATCCGTGCCGGGGCAGGGTTCGACTTTTTCGATCCGCGTGCCGCGCGGCGGGGCGGTGGTGGAGGAAGGGGAGGGCGGTGCCGCGCAGCGCAGCGACCGTTCGATGCGCGGGCTGAAGGTGCTGGTGGTCGACAATGAACGCGCGATCCAGACCGGCATGGCCACGCTGCTGGGCGGCTGGGGCTGTGCCGTGGCCACGGCGGCGGGATTTGAGGAGGCGGTGGCGGCCTTCGCGGACGAGGACGCGCCCGACGTCATCCTGGTCGACTATCATCTGAACGACGGCGAGACCGGGGATGGCGTGATCGAGCGGCTGCACGGCCATTTCGGGCGGGCGGTGCCTTCGGTGATGATCTCGGCCGACCGGGGTGAGGCGCTGAAGGCGCGGATGGACGGCTGGGGCATTCCGCTGCTGGGCAAGCCGGTGAAGCCGGCGCAGTTGCGCGCCCTTTTGCGGACGATGTTGAAATAGGGCTGAAACAGGGCGTGCCCGGCGATCGGATTCAGGAAGGACGCAGGTTTCGGCGCTTCATTTCGTCCAGCACCGCCTGTTCGAAGCCGCTGGGCCGTTTCGTGTCGCCGATCCTGCGGCGGATGGCGAGCAGTTGCTGGTCCGTCAGATCGGCCGCGTCGGCAGCGTCTTTCAGATGATCGTGCACGGCGAATCTCCGGATCACGGCGGTGAGAAGTGTCGCACGAAAGCCGGGCAGGGGCAATTTACCGGAAAGTTCTAGTACGATCGGAGAGCAGGGGGAGGCCGCCCCGTCCGGGGAGCGGCCCGCCCATCTTCATGCCGCCAGGTCGAAGCGGTCGGCGTTCATCACCTTGGTCCAGGCAGCAACGAAGTCGTTCACGAACTTGTCGCCCGCATCGGCGGAGGCATAGACCTCCGACAAGGCGCGCAGTTGCGAGTTCGATCCGAACACCAGGTCGACGCGCGTGCCGGTCCATTTCTGTTCGTTGGACGTGCGGCAGGTGCCGGTGAAGATGTCCTTCTGCCCCTCGGCTTCCTTCCAGGCCGTGCCCATGTCGAGCAGGTTGACGAAGAAGTCGTTGCTGAGCGTGCCGGGACGGTCGGTGAACACGCCATGCGGCGAACCGCCATGATTGGCGCCCAGCACACGCAGGCCGCCGACCAGCACCGTCATTTCCGGGGCGCTGAGCGTCAGCAACTGGGCGCGGTCGATCAGCAGTTCCTCGACCGGGACATTGAACGGCACGGGCAGATAGTTGCGGAAACCGTCGACCTTCGGTTCCATCACCTCGAAATTCTGCACGTCGGTCTGTTCCTGCGACGCGTCGGTGCGGCCCGGAGTGAAGGGCACCTCGATCGAGCGCCCGCCATCCCTCGCCGCCTTCTCGATCGCCGCCGATCCGGCCAGCACGATGAGGTCCGCGAGCGAGACCTTCTTCGCCCCCGCGACGTCGAACTCGGCCTTGATCTTCTCCAGCGCGGAGAGGACGCGGCCAAGCTGCTCCGGCTGGTTCACATCCCAGTCCTTTTGCGGGGCAAGGCGGATGCGCCCGCCATTGGCGCCGCCGCGATGGTCCGACCCGCGATAGGTGGAGGCGGAGGCCCAGGCGGTCGTCACCAGTTCAGCCACGCTGAGGCCCGACGCCAATATCTTCTGCTTGAGCGAGGCGATGTCCGAAGCGTCGACCAGCGGATGGTCGACCGCCGGGATCGGATCCTGCCAGATCAGGTCCTCGGCCGGTACTTCGGGGCCGAGATAGCGCGCCTTGGGCCCCATGTCGCGATGGCACAGCTTGAACCAGGCGCGGGCGAAGGCATCCTCGAACGCGGCGGGGTCATTGCGGAAGCGTTCGGAGATCTTCCGATATTCCGGGTCCATCTTGAACGCCATGTCGGCGGTCGTCATCATCGTCGGCACGCGCCGGTCGGGGCTGTGCGCGCCCGGCGCCATATCCTCCGGCTTCTGATTGACCGGCTGCCACTGCTTGGCGCCCGCCGGGCTCTTCACCAGTTCATATTCATAGTCGAGCAGCATGTGGAAGAAGCTGTGGTCCCAGGTCCGGGGCGTGGGCGTCCACGCGCCCTCGATGCCGCTGGTGATGGTGTGGTCGCCCACGCCGCTTTCATAGCCGCTCTGCCAGCCCAGGCCCTGCTGCGCTATGTCGGCGCCCTCGGGTTCCTTGCCGACCTTGGACGCGTCGCCCGCGCCATGCGCCTTGCCGAAGGTGTGGCCGCCCGCGGTGAGCGCGACGGTTTCCTCATCGTTCATGCCCATGCGCAGGAAGGTTTCGCGGATGTCGCGCGCCGATTGCAGCGGGTCGGGATTGCCGCCCGGTCCTTCGGGATTGACGTAGATGAGGCCCATCTGGATCGCGGCGAGCGGGCTTTCGAGGGCCATGTTCTTTTCGGGCTGGATGCGGGTCTCATTGCCCTCCTGCCCGACCCAGAATTCCTCCGTGCCCCAATAGACGTCCTTTTCCGGCTCGAACACGTCGGCGCGGCCGCCGCCGAAGCCGAAGACCGGGCCGCCCATCGATTCAATGGCGACATTGCCGGCGAGGATCATGAGGTCGGCCCAGCTCAGCTTCTGCCCATATTTCTGCTTGATCGGCCACAGCAGGCGGCGGGCCTTGTCGAGATTGGCATTGTCCGGCCAGCTGTTGAGCGGGGCGAAGCGCTGCGAGCCGGAGGAGGCGCCGCCGCGGCCGTCGCCGGTGCGATAAGTGCCCGCCGAGTGCCAGGCCATGCGGATGAAGAAGGGGCCGTAATGGCCGTAATCCGCCGGCCACCAGGGCTGGCTGTCGGTCATGAGGGCCGTCAGATCCCTTTTCAGCGCGTCATAATCGAGCGTCTTGAAGGCTGCGGCATAATCGAAATCGTCGCCCAGCGGATTGCCGGACAAGCCGTTCTGCTGGAGAATGTCGAGCGAAAGCTGGTTGGGCCACCAGTCGCGATTGGTGCGCCCCAGCAGGGATCGAAGCGCCGCCGGCTCCTTCATGGGGCAGGCCAACGGATCATTGCTCGTCTTTGCGTCCATTGCACGGGTTCCTTTCAGCTTCTCCGGATGGGGGGGATTTTAGGCCATGGCCGGCAAAGGGGGAACTGCGACGGCCATGTTATTTTTCCGATGACTGTATGGAATTTATTGCATGAAAGGGGAGGCGCCCGCCCCTGATCCTTCAAGCGGGGTGAACGACTCCGCCCGATGGCCGCTCGCCTAGATGCTGAACGCGAAATGGCTGGCGCCCTTTTGCAGCCGCCGCCAGTTTTCCGCATTCATGTGCACCAGCGTGTGATGGTCGCCGCCCTCGAACCAGACATCCTGACCCATCAGCATGTCGTCGTCGATGATGGTCTTCAGCCCGTAGGCCGCGCCGACCGGGGGCAGCGCGCCGAGGTCGCAATCAGGAAACAGCGCCGCGGTCGTATGCTCCTCCGCCAGGGACACGTCGCGGGCCAGCCATTGCTGCAGGAAGTTGAAGCTCACATGTTTGGAAGAGGGGAGGACGGCCAGCAGATATTCGTCGCCCGCCTGCACCAGCACGGCCTTCGCCACCTGCCGGCCGGGGACATGCGCTGCCTGCGCCGCCCGCGCCATCTCTGTCGAGGGTTCATGCGGCCATTCGTCGAACCTGGTGCCGCAGCGGTCCATATAGCCGCGCAATCTCTGGGAAATCGCCATGACATCCTCCATCGGCCTGTGCCCGGGGGCATGGTCAGCGGGGCGTCGTGCGCGGTGCCGGAAATGGGGGCCGGCACAAGGGCGGGCGGCGAGTCTGGCCAATGCCGTCTATAGGTGAAGAATAGCAGATTTGCCGACGACAAGCGATCCCGCCCTGGAACCCTCAATCGGCGCGGAAATGCACCCGATTGGCCTTGATCACCGCCTGGGTGCGGCTGAGCACGCCCAGCTTCTGGAGAATGGCGGAGACATGCGCCTTGATGGTGGTCATCGACACGCCGAGATCATGTGCGATCTGCTTGTTCAGCCGGCCGCGCACCAGATGCGCCAGCACCGTTTTCTGCTGCGGCGTGAGGCTGTCGATACGGCGGGCGATCTCATCCTCCTCCGCGGTGGGAGCGATCGTCTCGCCCATGGCCTCCGGCAGGTAGATCTCGCCCGAGACCACGCGATGGAGCGCGTCGACAATGGCGCTGCGCTTCAGTGACTTGGGAATGAAGCCCGCGGCGCCGGCGGCCAGCGCCTCCTGCACGATCGGGCGGTCGAAGGCGCCCGACACCATCACCACGGGCAGGATCGGAAAACGATCGCGCAGCAGTTTGAGGCCATCCAGGCGGCGGACATCGGGTATGTTGAGGTCGAGCAGGATGAGGTCGAAATTGTCCTGCTTTTCCAGCAAGGCGACGGCCTCTTCCATGCTTGCCGCCTCGAAGATCTCGCAATTGTCGAAGCTGATCGCGATCACGCTGCGCAGCCCGTCGCGCACGAGGGGGTGATCGTCGACGATCAGTACCCGCTCCATGATTGCCTCGCCACCCATATACTGGCCCACCCCTTGCCCCGGATAATCGGACAAGTCATGGGCCGTGGCAAGCCGCATCGCGCCAGGCGGGACCGCCCGGATGGAGGGGATGTGGTTGCCGCGGCCCATGACGATCATCGTGCTTATCCCTTATTTAGGCAGCTTGAACACCCAGAGCGAACCGCCCTGGTTGATGTCCTTGAAGCTCTTGGCGACTTCGCCGCCCCAGAGCGGCACCGCGCCACCCCAGCCGGACATCACCGCCACATATTGCTCGCCATCCTGTTCCCAGGTGACGGGGCTGCCCACCACGCCCGATCCGGTCTGGAACTTCCACAGTTCCTGGCCCGTCTTGGCGTCGAAGGCCTTGAGATACCCCTCCGGCGTGCCGGTGAAGACGAGGTTGCCCGCGGTCGAGAGCACGCCGCCCCAGAGGGGCGCCTTGTTCTTATATTCCCAGACGATCTTGCCCGTCTTGGGGTCCATGGCGCGCAGCGCGCCGATATGATCCTCCGCAATGGGCTTGATGGTGAAGCCGGCGCCCAGATAGGCTGCGCCCTTCTTGTAGGCGATCGGCTCGTTCCAGATGTCCATGCCCCAGTCGTTGGACGGGATGTAGAAGAGGCCGGTGTCCTGGCTGTAGGCCATGGGCATCCAGTTCTTTCCGCCCAGGAAGCTGGGGCTGGCGAAGACCGACGATCCCTTGGCCGCCTCGCCCGGTGCGCCGGGGCGATTGGCGTCGTTGTAGTTGGGCCGGCCGTTCTTGTTGAAGCCATTGGCCCAGGTCGTCTGCATGACGAACTTGTTGGCGCTGACGAACTTGCCGTTGGTGCGGTCGAGCACGAAGAAATAGCCGTTGCGGTCTGCCTTCGCGCCCAGCTTCATCGCCTTGCCGTTGACGGTGGCGTCGAAGGGGATGAATTCGTTGACGCCGTCGAAATCCCAGCCGTCATGCGGGGTCGTCTGGAAATGCCATTTGATGACGCCGGTGTCGGGATCGATCGCCAGCGTCGAGCTGGTGTAGAGATTGTCGCCGGGGCGCAGATGGCTGTTCCACGGCGCGGGGTTGCCGGTGCCAAAGAAGAGCAGGTTGGTTTCCGGATCATAGGTGCCGCCCAGCCAAGTGGCGCCGCCGCCGGTCTTCCACAGGTCGCCCTGCCAGCTGGCGTTGGTCTTGCCGGTGATGCCGTTGTCCCTGCCATTGAGGGTGCCCATATGCCCCTCTATGGTCGGGCGGCGCCAGACCAATTCGCCGGTGTTGACGTCGCGCGCCTCGACCGCGCCGACAATGCCGAATTCGCCGCCGCTATTGCCGTAGATCACCTTGCCCTTCACCACCATGGGTGCGGCGGTGGCCGAATAGCCGGCCTGATAGTCCGCGATCTGCTTGTTCCAGATGACCTTTCCGGTGTGGCGGTTGAGCGCGACCATGTGCGCGTCCAGCGTCGCGAAGATGATCTTGTCGCCATAGATCGCCGCGCCGCGGTTCACCACGTCGCAGCAGGGCATGATCGCTTCGGGCAGGCGGGCGTCATATTGCCACTTTTCCTCGCCCGTGCGCGCGTCGAAGGCGAACACGCGCGAATAGCTGCCGGTGACGTAGATGGTGCCGTCATAGACGATCGGCTGCGCTTCCTGCCCGCGCTGCTTTTCCCCGCCGAGCGAGGAGGCGAAGGCGGGTACCAGCCTTGCGACATTGGAGGCGTTGATCGCCTTCAGCGGGCTGAAGCGCTGCGCCTGCGGACCCATGCCATAGGTCAGAACGTCGCCCGGCGTCGCCGCGTCGTTCATGAGGTCCGCATCGGTTGGACCTTCGGCCAGCAATGGCGCGGCGGCAACCGCCAGGCTCAGGATCGCGGCGCCGGACAGGGCTCGCGTCAAACGTCCTTTCATTCTTTCCTCCCTCTGTTGAAAGGGCGTGCTCGGCGCCCCCGACCGCTGCAGATTATTGCACCTGTTGTGCGCAGCAATTGGACCTTGGGTCGGCCCCTTCCCCCCGACTCTCTGGAACGGGGAGGGGCAGGTGCCCGATCTCAACCCGCCGCCAGCGCGGGTGTCCATTCCACGCCATAGGGGGCGAACAGTGCCTTCATCTCGCCGCTGGCGGCCATGGCGACGACGATCTCCTCCACCGCGTCGCCCAGGGTGCGGCTGTTTTCCCTGACCGCCATGCCGATGTCCCATCCGGGCGAGGTGAAGGCGGGCAGGGGCCCCTTGCGCAAGGCAAGGCCCTTCGCGCCGCGGTGCAGCCCTTCCTCGATCTGTGCGCGGCTGGCGAGGACGGCGTCCGCCTTGCCCGCCGCGACGGCCGCGACCGCTTCGGCGCCGCTGGGATAATGCGCGACATCCTTCGCCAACAGGCCGCCGAAGGAACCGATCAGGTAGAAGTCGGGAATGGAGTCGAGTTCGGCCGCCAGCCTGTGCCCGCGCCATCCGGTGGGCGGCGCTTCCAGATCAATGGCGTCCGGCATGCCGGCAAGACGGAAGCTCTCGCGATAATAGGGCGCGATGATCGCCACCTGGTCGTTGCGGGCGGCGAAGGTCCGGTCGAAGGGGATGTGCAGCATCAGGTCGCCCGGCGCGAAGCCGAGCAGTCCGCCCTTCCACACGCCATGGCGCAGATCGTCGTCCACGCTTTCGTCCGCGACGAGCTGGGCGAGGTCGGCGCGCACGCCCAGTTTCCCGGCGATCGCATGCGCCAGATCGACGTCGAGGCCGACGAGCTTCCCGCCTTCCTCCCAGGACCAGGGGCGATTGTCCCTGTAGACGACCACCCGCAGCACGCCCAGGTCCTTGACCTTGCCCAGCGGTGCCGCATGCGCCATGCCGGGCCTCATCCCTAGCCCCAGCGCCATCGCCGCGCCCGCTGAGCCGATCAGGCCACGCCGGCTGAACATGGCCTCAGCCCTGGAACTTGGTTTCGAGCCAGGCGCGGATCGCCCAGCCGGCCTTCTGGCCCAGCACGTCCCCGAAGGGCGGCATATAGACCTTTCCGTCATGGCTGGAGCCGTGGCGGAAGCGTTCGACGAACCACTGGTCGCCCGATTCGCCCTGTTCCAGATAGCGCAGGTCCGGCGCGATGCCGCCGCTTTCGGCGTCGAGCCCGTGGCAGCGGGCGCAATTCTGGCCATAGGCGGACTGGCCGATCTCTATGGCCTTGGCATTGCCGCTATAGGGGTTTTTCTGAAGCCATTCCTCGCCAATGTCCGGCAAGGCGGAGGTGTCGACCGCCTGCGGCGTCACATTGCCGTGCGCCATCAGGCCGGTTGCCGTGGTCGCGCCCAATATGGCGACGGCGCCCAGCAGCGAAATGCGTCCCAGATTCATGCTCGAAATCCTCACCCGAATTGATTGGGGCAAGTGTAGGGCAGCGTGCTTTGCCGCCCTATTGGCCGTTGGTACTATCCCGGTGGAGGCGCGCGCGCCTTAAAACTCGCGGGTGCCATACAGGAACACGGAATATCCATCGGGCGGCGGAGAGGATCAGGGCGGATGAAGCGCATCATTCTGGCGGGGTTGGTACTGGCTCCGGCGAGCGCGCAGCCAGTGAGCGCGTGGGCGGAGACGCTCTATGTCTCCAACGAGCGCGGCAACAGCGTCACGGTGATCGACGCGGCCAGCGCGAAGGTGGTCGCGACATGGGCGGTCGGCGGCCGGCCGCGCGGGATCACCGTGTCGAAGGACGGGAAATATATCTATCTGTGCGCATCGACCGACCATGCCGTGCAGGTGATCGAGCGGGCCACGGGCAAGGTCGTGGCGGAGTTGCCGTCAGGGGAGGATCCGGAGCAATTCTTCCTGTCGCGCGATGGCGGGACGCTGTTCGTCGCCAATGAGGACAATGCGGCGCTGACCGCGATCGACCTTGGGACCAGGACCGTCGCTTTCCAGGTGGATGTCGGCGGGGAGCCCGAAGGCGTGGCGCAAAGTCCCGACAGCCGGTGGGTCGTGGTGACGTCGGAGGAAGAGAATGTCGTCAACTGGGTCGACGTGGCGAAGCGGGAAATGGTCGAGGCGACGCCCGTCGACCTGCGCCCGCGCCATGTCGAATTCACCCGCGACGGCGCCCAGCTCTGGGTCGCGGCGGAGGTGGGCGGGACGGTGCAGATCATCGATACGGCCTCCCGCAAGGTGGTCGAGACGCTGCATTTCGCCATTCCGGGCGTGGCGGAGCATCGCATATTGCCCTGCGGGATCCGCTTCACGCCGGACGGCAGGACGGCGGTGGTGGCGCTGGGCCGGGCGGACCATGTCGCGCTGGTCGACGTGGCGAGCCGCAAGGTGCGCGCCTATGTGCCGGTGGGCAAGCGGGTATGGCATGTCGCGGTGAGCGGCGACGGCGCGCGGGCCTATGCGGCCAATGGCCTTTCGGACAATGTGAGCGTGATCGATCTGGCCAGGGGAGAGGTCACGGGAACGATCCCCGTGGGCGCCGCGCCCTGGGGAATCGTGGCGGTCCCCTGATCATCCGCAGATAGGTTGCCCCCTCATCCCAAGGGAGGAAGCCCTAAGTCCAATTTTCCTGCCGGGGCGTCCGCCTCACTCTCTCTTCAGCCGGGGGCATTGACCGGCACAAAGAGGGAGGATGTTATGAAAAGGACGCTGCTCCTCGCGAGCGCGGCCATGGGGCTGCTTTGCGCGACTGCCACGCCGGCATTGGCCGGGACCACCGCCGATCTGCTGAAGCGGCTGCATGAGAAGGGAATCCTCTCCGACGAGGAATATCAGGAGCTGCTGAAGAATGAGAGCGCCGAGGCGGCTTCGGCGCCTGCCGCCCCGCCGGTGACGCCCGACGCGTCGGGCGGCGGCCGGACCGTGCGCATGACCGACAGCGGCGTCGGCTTCGAAATGGGCGACGTCACGCTCAAATTCTCCGGCTCGGTCAACGGCTTCTACGTCCATGACAATGGCGAGGCGCCCAGCGCGACCAACAGCGTGGTCGGCGGCGTGGCGACGGTAGGCGGCAAGAGTTCGGCGATCCGCAACGGCCTGCTGCCAGGCTTCCTGAAGGTCGAGGTCATGACCCGGCAGGGCGGCTGGGATGTGGGCGCGCATTTCGGCATGTATCCGGGCATTAATTCGGTGAACTATGCGGCGGGCGGCGGCGCGAACAGCCCCGGCAATCCGCGTGGGCTGCAGACGGCGGGCATCGATTTCCGCCAGACCTACCTGACCTTCGGCCGGCCGGGCTTTGGCGAGGTGAAGATCGGCCGCGACATCGGCCTGTTCGCCTCCGAGCAGATACTGAACGACATCACCCTGCTGTCTTCGGGAACGCCGGCGGGCAATGTCGCGCCGTCCAACACCACGCTGGGGCGGATCGGCGTCGGCTATATCTACACCGATTTCCAGCCGCAGATCACCTATACCACGCCCAGCTTCAGCGGCTTTACCGCCAGCCTCGGCATTTTCGAGCCCTTGTCGTCGCTGACCGGGCCGGACGAGGCCAACAAGGAGCCGGGCTTCCAGGGCAAGCTGGTCTATGACGGCAAGTTCGGCGGCGTGGGCACGCGCCTGTGGGCGGCCGGCATCCGGCAGAAGCATAATGTGATCGCGGGTCCGGACTATACCAGCTGGGGCTGGGACGCGGGCGCGAAGGTGACGGTGGGTCCGCTGACGCTGGTCGGCACCTATTATGATGCCTCGGGCCTTGGCACGACGGCGCTCAACCTGTTCGACACCGATGGCCTGGGCAACAAGCGCGACAGCCATGGCTTCTACCTGCAAGGGCTGGCGACGTTCGGGAAAGTCTCGGTCGGGGGCAGCTATGGCGAGAGCAGTCTCGACTATGCCAACGCCGCCGACGCGCTGGCCAATCCGACGCTGGTGGACAAGAATTCGAGCTGGGTCGGGCAGCTCCGCTACGGCCTTACGAGCTGGGTGACGCTGCTCAGCGAATATGTCCACACCAAGTCGGAAGCGCATAACGGCAACCGGGCCAGTTCCGACGCCGTCGCGGCCGGGGCGATCCTGTTCTTCTGATCCCGACCGAAGGAACAATGTCACGGGGCGGGGCCGCATCCTAACAGGGATGCGGCCCCATTTTTTCATGGCTGGACAATGGCCTGGCGGTCGAGGAACAAAGAAGAAGAGGCAAGGGGATGAGGAAGGGCATGCGGCTGGTCGGCGCGGCATGGGCGATGCTGGCGGGGCAGGCCATGGTCCTGGACGCGCGGGCGGAGACGGCCGACGCCGATGCGGAGCGGCAGCCGATCGTCGTCACGGCGCCCGGCGGCGCGATCGATGCCGATGATGCGTTGCGCCTGACCGGCGCGGACATCGGCCGCGCCGGGGCGCCCGACCTGCTGGGCGCACTGACCCGGTCGATCGCGGGCGTGACCCTGCAGGATGCGCAGGGCAATCCGTGGCAGCCCAATCTGGTCTATCGCGGCTTTACCGCCTCCCCCTTGCAGGGGCAGGCGCAGGGGCTGGCGGTCTATCTGGACGGGGCGCGCTTCAACCAGCCCTTTGGCGATACCGTCGCCTTCGATCTGTTGCCGGAGGCGGCGATTCGCGGCGTCACCCTGCTTGACAGCAGCGCTGTCTACGGGCTGAACGCGCTGGGCGGGGCGATGGTGATCGACACCAGGACGGGCGCCAGCGATCCGGGGCTGGAGGCGAGCCTGACCGGCGGCCGTTTCGGGTCGCGGGAGGCGAGCGTCGCGGGCGGCCTGAAGAGGGGCGATTTCAGTGCCTTCGGCGCGTTCCAGTACCGCCATGAGGACGGCTGGCGCGACCATTCGCCCTCCACCCTCTATAATGGCTATGCCGACCTGGGCTTCGACACCGCGACGGGCGGGCTGCATCTGAAGTGGATCGGCGCCGACACGGACCTGGCGGGCAATGGCGTCGCGCCGGTCGAATTGCTGGCGGCGGACCGGCGGGCGGTCTTCACCTGGCCCGACAATGCCAGAGCGCGCTATGGCCGGGTCAGCCTGCACCCCTGGGTCGCGTTGGGGGAGGGGACGCGGATCGAGGGCACGTTCTATGCCCAGCGGTTGAAGCTGCGCACCGTGAATGGCGATGCCGCCGACATGGAGGCGTGCGAGGACGAGGATCGCGCCGGGCTGCTCTGCCTGGAGACCGTGGGCGGGACGGAAGAGGCGCTGCTGACTGATGGCGACGGGCGGCCGATTGCCGATGTGCGGGGCGGCGAGGGCTATGGCGTGCTCAACCGTGGCCGGCTCGACAGCCGGGCGATGGGCGCGCTGGTCCAGATGATCGACGAGCGGGCGTTGCCGGGCGGGCGCAATCACCTTGCCATCGGGCTGAGCTATGACACGAGCCGCAGCCGCTTTGGCGCGTCGACCGAACTGGGCGCGCTGACGGAGGATCGCAGCGTCCAGGGGCTGGGGCCGTCCATCGTGCAGGAGGACGGCGCCATCGGGCCGGTCGGCCTGGTCGCGCATGCCAGCTATTGGGGGCTGTTCGCGCAGGACCGGCTGCCGCTGACCCCCCGGCTCTCGGCGGAGATCGGGCTGCGCTACAATCATGTCGCGATCGCGATGCGCGACCGGATCGGCACGGCGCTCAACGGCGATCATCGGTTCGAGCGGCTGAACCCCGGTCTGGAGTTCGATTACCGGCTGTCGCAGGAACTGGACCTGCGCGTCGGCTATGCCGAGAGCAACCGCGCGCCCACGCCCGCCGAACTGTCCTGCGCCGATGAGCATGCGCCGTGCAGCCTCGCCAATTTCTTCATCGCCGATCCGCCGTTGAAGCAGGTCGTCGCCAAAAGCTGGGAAGCGGGCGCGGGCGGGCGGGGCCGGTGGGGCGGGTTCCGGCTGGAATGGCTGTTGTCCGCCTATCGCACGCGCAACCGCGACGACATTCAATTTGTCGCGTCCGACATTCGCGGACGCGCCTGGTTCCGCAATATCGGCGCCACCCGGCGGCAGGGCGTGGAGTTCACCCTGAAGGCCGTGCGCGGTGGCTTTTCCGGGGCCCTCAGCTATGCCTTCACCGACGCGACCTACCGGCATGAGCTGGCGCTTTCCAGTCCCGCCAATCCCGCGGCGGACGAGAACGGCGTGATCCTTGTCCGGCCGGGCGACCGGCTGCCCGGCATTCCCCGCCACAGTGCGACGCTGTCGCTGGACTATGCCGGGCGGGGCTGGTCGGCCGGCGGCGACCTGATCGCGCGGACGGGACAATATCTGGTGGGTGACGAGGGCAATGACCAGCCGCCGCTGAAGGGCTATGCGCTGGTCAATCTGCGCGCCGGGGTCGATATCCTGCCGGGGGTGACGCTGTTCGGCGAGTTGCACAATGCGCTGGACTGCAAATATGCAACCTTCGGCACGTTCAGCGACATCGGGGAGGTGGCGATGGCGCAAGCGCCGCATGCGTCCGATCCGCGCGCCTATGGGCCGGGCGCGCCGCGCCGCTGGTATGCGGGGGTGAAGGCTCGATTCTAGAGCCAACCGGCTTGGATCGCCGGCTAATCGCGCCAGATCAGGCTGGCTGGTCGATGCGGGGCAGCAGCCGCGCCTCCAGCCCCGGATAGAGGTGGGAGACGCTGCGTTGCAGTTCGTATCGTGCCGCCGCCATGGTCGCGAAGCGTGGGGGGATTGGCAGTTCGCCCGCCTCCACCATGTCGAGGCCCGATTGCACCGCCCGCGTCAGCGCGTCCTCCAGCCAGTCGATCCAGTCGCGGGTCTGGGCAATGGCGGCCCTGCCGCCCGGATCGAACGGGCCATGGCCGGGGACCAGCCCGCCATGCGGTTCGCTCGCCAGCCGGTCGAGGCTCGCGCGCCAGCGGGGAAGGTCGGCGGTCGGCGTGCTGGGTGCGCGATCGTGAAAGACGAGGTCGCCGCCGATCAGCAGGCCGCTTCGTTCGTCCAGCAGCGCCAGGTCCGCGCCGCTGTGGCCGGAAAGCGCCAGCAGCCGCAAGCCGCGCCCGCCGAAATCATCGCGCCCTGTCGTGATCGGCAGGCCGGGCAGGACCAGTTCGGTGCCGCGCATCCAGTCGTTCAGCAACCGGTACATCGCGTCTGAATAGCCGCGTCCCTCGCTGGCGAGCGCTTCGATCGTGCCGGGCAGCGCCGCGACGATCCCGGGATCGAAGGCGGCGATGCCCATGCCGTGATCGGGGTGCAGATGGGTGACATAGACGCGGACCACCCTCTGGCCGGTCAGTTCCTCCGCCACCTTGCGCAGCGCCTGCCCATAGGAGAGCGACGGGCCGCAATCGCACAGTACCGTCCCCGCCGGCGTGGCGATGATCGCGATATTGGCGATGGCGCCGCCATTGGCCGGATCGATCGGGGCGTCCGCGCCGTGGATCATCCATATTCCGTCCGCGACGGCGACGGGATCGATCGCATAGCGGCCGCGCGCCTGCGCGGGCAAGGCGGCGAGCGCCATGCCGCCGGTGATCAGTCCGCGCCGGGTGAGCATCATCGCGGCGGGGGCGACTGGCGCGCGACGGACAGTGCCGCGTGATAATCGCGTCCGTTGGTGTCGCGGGCATCGACCGTCAGCATGTCGCCCGCCGCCGCATGAGGGACCAGGGTGATGGCCGGGTCTTCCGCGACCGAAGCCCAGATCTCCATCCGGCCCAGTTCGCGGCCGGCGCCGTCGCGCACGGTCAGCTGTTCCAGATGATAGGTGGGAATGGCATCGACCAGCCCGGTATCCATCGGGTGCCGGAAGCTGATGCGCAGGCGGCTGGCCGGGGTTGGCCCGGCGACGGGCCAGGCTTCGCCCCTGATTTCGCCCAGATGTTCGGCCCAGTCGCCCTTGACGCGGCTGACCGGCGGCGTCGAGCAGCCGCCGCCCGCCGCGTCGATCCAGCCGCCGGACACCAGCCATTCGCCGCTCGCCAACTGCACCGCGCCGCGCACGGGCGTGCGCTGGTCCAGCTTGATCCGGGTGGCGAGATAGGCGTCGCTGTCCGTCGGGTGATAGTCGATGGCGATGGGGATCGGGTTGAGGTCTGCCATCAGCACGATGCGTCGGACGCCGGCAATGGCGCGGGCGTCGATGGCCACCGGGAAGCTGCGCTGATTTTCCGCGATCTGGGGAAAGCCGACCTTCACCCGCGGGTCGAAGCGGACCGGATCGTCGCCGAACAGCAGCTTCGCATGCGCTTCCCACATCGGCGATTCGAGCGGATCGGCAGGCACGGATGCGTCTGCGCGCGCCGCCAGCGCGAGCAGGGCCAGGGTCATGGCTGCGTATCTTCGCCCTTTCACGTCCTTCTCCCTTGGTGCAGATCTACAGGCTGGCGCAATGCGCTACCATTGGCCCTTGGGTCGGATGGGGAGGGCCGGGAATGAGGATGACTGTATGGGGCGCCGCATTGCTGCTTTGCGCGGCGCCGGTGGGGGCGGAGCCATTGTTCGGCCCCGACGGATATCGCATCGCCGCCTATCGCGCGCCGGTCGCCCGCCCGCCCGACGGGGTTGGCCGGATCGCCCCGGCCGCCGCCGCGGCCCTGCGGCCGGGGCGGGACGCGCTGTTCATCGATGTCCTGCCGGCCGAGGGCGGGCATAGGGAGCGCGACGGGCGCTGGCGGCTGGCGGAGCAGCATGAAAGCGTTCCGGGCGCGCACTGGTTTCCCGAAGCGGGCAGGGGCGTGCCGGAGCCCGGCATCGCGGCCTGGTTCGCAGGTGGCGTGCGGCGGCTGACGGGTGGACGGCGGGATCGCATGCTCCTGGTCTTCTGCCGGGCCGATTGCTGGATGAGCTGGAACGCCGCGCGGCGGCTGCGCGCCATGGGCTATCGCAATGTCTGGTGGCTGGCGGAGGGGACGGACGGCTGGCGCGACCTGGGACAGCCATTGGCGCGGGCGGTGCCGGAGGGAGGCGTCGTGCGCGCGAGCGCTCCGTCCTAGATCAGGCGCGGGTCGTGCCCCGATTTTGTCGTGGCATGCTTTGGTCTGCTCAAGCTCTAGGACCAATGGCCCATTGCGAGGATCCGCCGCGCTGCGCCATCTTTTGCCCAAGCATGTTTGCATGGGAGAGAGAGCCTTGACCGACATTCGCATCACCCTGGGCGCTGTTGGCGCCGTCGCGCTGCTGGCGCTGGCGCCGCTTTCGGCGCAGGCCAGGGACATCATCGTCCATATGAAGAACCAGGGCGCGGATGGCGCCATGGTGTTCGAGCCGTCCTTCGTGAAGGCGGCTGTGGGCGACACCATCCGTTTCCAGCCAAGCAATCCCAGCCATAATGCCGAAACCATGGCGAACATGCTGCCGGCCGGCGCGACCCCGATGAAGGGCGCGATGAACAAGGAGGCGGTGCTGACCGTCACCAAGCCGGGCCTCTACGGCATCAAGTGCATGCCGCATTATTCGATGGGCATGGTCGCCCTGGTGCAGGTGGGCAAGGTAACCCCGGCCGATCTCGCCGCCGCCAAGGCGGTGAAGTTGCCGCCCTTCGCCGCCAAGCGGATGACCGCCGCGCTTGCCAAGGTGAAGTGAGATCCGCCGATGCTGACCACGGCCCCCCTTGTCTATCCCGTGCCGCCGCTCTGGTCGGCGGAGGCGAAGGTCGATGCCGCCGCCTATGCCGCGGGCTATCGCCGATCGATCGATGACGCTGACGCCTATTGGCTGGAGCAGGCGCGGCGGCTGGACTGGCTGCGCGAACCCACCCGCGCCGACGAGAGCAGCTTTGCGGAGCGGAATTTCGGCATAAGCTGGTTCAGCGACGGCATGCTCAACGTGTCGGCCAATTGCCTGGACCGCCATCTGGAGACGCGCGGGGACCAGGTGGCGATCATCTGGGAACCCGACGATCCGGAGGAACCGGCGCGGCGCTTCACCTATCGGCAATTGCATACGGAGGTGTGTCGCTTCGCCAATGTGCTGAAGGCGGCGGGCGTGGGCCGCGGCGACCGGGTGACGCTCTACCTGCCGATGATTCCGGAGGCCGCCTTCGCCATGCTCGCCTGCGCGCGGATCGGGGCGATCCATTCCGTCGTGTTCGGCGGCTTTTCGCCCGAGGCGCTGGCGGGGCGGATCACCGATTGCGACAGCCGGATCGTCATCACCGCCGATGAGGGGCGGCGCGGCGGCAGGACCGTGCCGCTCAAGCGCAATGTCGACGCGGCGGCGGTTCTGGCGCCGGGGCTGGAGCGCGTGATCGTCGTCCGGGCGACCGGCGGCGATGTTGCAATGGATGCTGGGCGCGACGCCTATTATGACGAACTGGCCGCCACCGTTTCCGTCGATTGTCCGGCCGAGGCGATGGCGGCGGAAGACCCGCTGTTCCTGCTCTATACCTCCGGATCGACGGGCAAGCCCAAGGGCGTGCTGCATTCGACCGGGGGCTATCTGCTCTGGGCGGCGATGACATTCGACCTGAGCTTCGACCATCGGCCGGGCGAAGTCTTCTGGTCATCCGCCGATGTCGGCTGGGTCACGGGGCACAGCTATATCGTCTATGGGCCGCTCGCCAATGGCGGCACCACGCTGATGTTCGAGGGGGTGCCGAACTGGCCGACGCCCAGCCGCATCTGGGAAGTGGTCGACCGGCATCAGGTGGCGACGCTCTACACCGCGCCGACGGCGCTGCGTTCGCTGATGAAGGAAGGCGACGATTTCGTGACCCGCACCAGCCGCACGTCGCTGCGCCTGCTGGGGACGGTGGGCGAGCCGATCAATCCCGAGGCCTGGCGCTGGTATCATGAGGTGGTGGGCGAGGGGCGCTGCCCCATCGTCGACACCTGGTGGCAGACCGAGACGGGCGGGCACATGATCACGCCGTTGCCGGGCGCGACGGACCTGAAGCCGGGTGCGGCGGCCAGGCCCTTTTTCGGGGTGGAACCCCTGCTGGTCGACGGCAATGGCGTCGCCGTGGACGGCGAAGGGGAGGGCAATCTCTGCATCGCGCGGAGCTGGCCGGGGCAGGCGCGCACTGTCTGGGGCGACCATGAGCGCTTCTTCCAGACCTATTTCACCACCTATCCGGGGCTGTACTTCACCGGCGACGGTTGCCGGCGCGACGCGGACGGAGACTATTGGATCACGGGCCGGGTAGACGACGTCATCAACGTGTCCGGGCACCGCATGGGCACGGCGGAGGTCGAGAGCGCGCTGGTGCTGCACGAAGCGGTGGCCGAGGCGGCGGTCGTGGGCTTTCCGCACGACATCAAGGGCCAGGGCATCTACGCCTATGTGACGCTCAACAGCGGCGAGGAAGCGAGCGACGCGATGCGCCAGGCGCTGGTCAAATGGGTGCGCAGCGAGATCGGGCCGATCGCGACGCCCGACGTGATCCAGTTTGCCCCCGGCCTGCCCAAGACCCGGTCGGGCAAGATCATGCGCCGCATCCTGCGCAAGATCGCGGAGGGTGAAGTGTCCCCGCAGGCGCTGGGCGACATCAGTACACTTGCCGATCCGGCCATCGTGCAGGAGCTGGTCGAAAGCCGCGCCGCATAGAGCAGCGATGGGGCGGGAAGAGGCATGTCCTTCCCGCCGCCGCAGCAGGGTTAAGAAATGGTTGATGACCATCGGTGGCAGGCGAGCGCTAAGCCGTTGATCATAATCGCTTTGTGATCGACCCCGTCCAATGATAGAAAGCTGCGCGGTTTCGATGCAGAAGGTTGTCGATGGACAGGAAACTGGCAAGCGAACGGGGTGCGGAGCAAAAGGCGCTGGCGGCCCGATGGAGCATAGCCGCCGAAGCCATGGAAGCGCTGGCAGGTGCTCGGTCCCTGGAGGCCATCACCCATGTCCTGCGAGCCTTCGCGCGTCGCGCGGTCGGGGCGGACGGCATTGCGGTCGTCCTGCGCGATGAGGACGAGTGTCACTATATCGCGGAAGATTCGATGGAGCCGCTTTGGGCGGGCCAGCGCTTTCCCGCGGCGAGCTGCGTATCGGGCTGGGCGATGGAGAATCACCGGACCGCGGTGATCCCGGACATATTCGACGATCCCCGCGTGCCGGTGGAGGCCTATCGCACCACATTCGTGCGGTCCATGGTGATGGTGCCGATCGGCCGCGTCGAGCCCATAGCCGCTCTGGGCGCCTATTGGTCGGAATTCGCGCAGCCCACAGAAAATGAGATCGCGCTGCTGGAGGCCCTGGCCCGCGCGGCGTCCACCGCGCTGGAAAATGGGCGGCTGTTCGCATCGCTGGAAGCGCTGAACGATCAGCTGGAACGCCGCGTCAGGGAACGCACCACGGAACTGGAGCGGTCGCAGGACAGCCTGCGCCAGGTCCAGAAGCTGGACATGCTGGGCCAGTTGACCGGCCATGTCGCCCATGATTTCAACAATCTGCTGATGCCGATCGTCGGCGGGCTGGACCTGATCCTGTCGGGCAAGCGGACCCCGGAGTCGATCGAGCGGCACGCGACCATCGCGATGCAGGCGGCGGAAAGCGCCCAGACGCTGGTGCAGCGGCTCCTGACCTTTGCCCGCCGCCAGCCCCTGACCGCAAAGGCGGTCGACCTGTCAACCCTGCTCGATGGCATGCAGGCCCTGCTGGCCAGCACGCTGGGCCCGCGGATCGCGCTGTCGCTCGATCTGCAACCGATGCTGCCCGCCGTGCGCGCCGATGCCCACCAGCTTGAGGTCGCGCTGCTCAATCTGGCGGTCAACGCGCGCGATGCCATGCTCGATGGCGGCGCCTTCAGCATAAAGGCGGAGGCCCGGAAGAGCCGCCTGCCCGCCGCTCTGGCGCCGCCTGGTCCCTATGTCTGCCTGACCGTCAGCGATACCGGCACCGGCATGACGCCGTCGGTCCGGGCTGCGGCGATGGAACCCTTTTTCACCACCAAGCCTTCCGGCCACGGTACGGGACTGGGCCTGTCCATGGTCCATGGCCTTGCCACCCAGCTTGGCGGCACGGTGGAGATCGACAGCGCTGTGGGCGAGGGTACGAGCGTCAGGCTCTGGCTGCCGGTCGAGCAGGCCCCTGTCGCGAAAGCCGAACCGCCTGCGGTCGGGGAAGAGCCCAAAGCGCGATCGGGCAAGGTGCTGCTGGTGGATGATAACGACCTTGTCCGGAACAGCACGCGGGCGATGCTGGTCGACATGGGCTATGAGGTGATCGACACCGACCGCGCCGAACATGCCCTCACGATGATCGAATCAGGCGACCGGCCGGACATCCTGATCACCGACCATATCATGCCGGGCATGACGGGAGTGGAACTGGCGCTGCGCCTGCGTGCCGATCATCCGAAGATCGCGCTGCTGATCATATCGGGTTATGAGGGGGTGGACCTGATCGCGCCCGACATCACCCGCCTGTCAAAGCCGTTCCGGCATCAACATCTGCAGGCCTGCATCTCCGCCGCGCGCGCGCAGACCGCCTGATCCGGGTATATGACGGCTGCCGCCGGGCTGCCTGTTCCAGTCATGCCGCCTCGGCGATGTCGACCGTGTAATGCGCGCTTGTCCTTTCGGCGACGTCGTCTTCTGTCACGCCCGGAGCGAGCTGGACGAGGCGGAAGGGGCTGTCATGGTCGGGCCGCTGGAAGACGCAGAGGTCGGTGACGATCATGTCGACCACATTCCTGCCGGTCAGCGGCAGGGTGCAGGCCGGGATGAACTTGG
>NZ_JBEGHQ010000090.1:0-255 GCF_040676285.1 Sphingobium sp. LMC3-1-1.1
GCGCGTCGAGCGCCGCACGATCCCAGATCGTACCGTCAGCAAACTGGATCTGCTCGATGCCCGTGGCCCGGCCATCCGATTGTCCCTGCAGCAGGATCGAGCCAGAGTGATCGGTGAAGCTGATCCGTACATTGCTGCCATTGCTGGCCTCCCGCGTCAGCACCAGATCGCCAGGCGTGATCCCGGCACCAAAGCTCAGCGTGTCGACGCCATCTTCCCAAAAGCCCTGGGTAATGCGGTCGTCGCCATCGCCAA
>NZ_JBEGHQ010000091.1:0-255 GCF_040676285.1 Sphingobium sp. LMC3-1-1.1
GGTTCTAGTCGCAAGCATCCCGTGACTGAGAGACTCGAGCGCTCCCGCTTGCTGACGCGGAGTTCATCATGATTACTGATACTAAAAACAAGGCCGGACCTGCCGAATGGGCAGATTATGTCATCCGCGCTGCTGCTGGAATAGCCAGCGCCGGATCGATCTTCGGCTATGAGAAAATCGTCGCTGCCCGGATTTGGCTGGCAGAACGCCACGGGCGTTCGCTTGCAGAGGCTGCTGACAATGAGTTGCACGGTC
>NZ_JBEGHQ010000092.1:0-255 GCF_040676285.1 Sphingobium sp. LMC3-1-1.1
GTTCAGCTTCTCGGAGAGGGTGTGACGTAGCCGCGAAGAGATGTCGCAGGTAAGGCTGCAGTTTGGCTGGAACGGAGTGGTCGATACTGGAATAAAGCGCCTGCCACGACTGGATACCGCGCTGAGACCATCTAAGATCGTGCTTGATGACAAACTCGTCGAACAGTCCGAGCTCATAACCGTGTCCAATGTACCCAACCTCCTGGGCGTGACAGTCTTGAACGGCGCGTCTTTCGGGCGACAGCTCCCGCCCCG
>NZ_JBEGHQ010000093.1:0-236 GCF_040676285.1 Sphingobium sp. LMC3-1-1.1
CCCCCGGAACGCAAGGAACGGGGTGGGATAGCTGTCCGGTTTATGTTGTGAGGTTCTTTGACATTGTAGATTGATGAAGGGACATGTGGGCGGCGGCTCCGGGTTCTGGCGGCTTCTGGGCGTCGGAAATTCGGTTAAAGCAAGCCATTACTCACAATGTCCTTACACACCATGTAAGATTTGTGCAGGAATGGCTCCTAGAAATGAGCGGTTCTATCTTGGGATTATTCCTCCTG
>NZ_JBEGHQ010000094.1:0-210 GCF_040676285.1 Sphingobium sp. LMC3-1-1.1
CGGGCAATGACGTGGTCTATGCGGGAAGTGGCGCCGATACGATCACGGGCGGGACTGGCGATGACGACCTTTACGGTGGCGACGGCGGCAACACCTACATCTACAACATTGGCGATGGCGACGACCGCATTACCCAGGGCTTTTGGGAAGATGGCGTCGACACGCTGAGCTTTGGTGCCGGGATCACGCCTGGCGATCTGGTGCTGACGC